>ONUF01000012.1 GCA_900321005.1 uncultured Bacteroidales bacterium
GAAGAACGGTATCGTGCTCGTGGATTATATCAATCTGATGCGTGAGCGCGGTTACGAACTCAATCAGGCAATCACGATGTCCGGCCGTAGCCGTATCCGCCCGATTCTTATGACTGCCTTTACAACCATCCTCGGTATGGTACCTATGGCCGTGTCGAGCGGTGAGGGAGCAGAGATGTGGCAGCCGTTAGGTATCGTCGTAATCGGTGGTCTGACGGTTTCTACCTTCCTGACGCTTTATCTGGTGCCTGTGCTTTACGGTTCAATGACCAAGCATGGCGACCGCGACAAGCAGGAAGCGCTACGCAAGAAATTCATCTTTATGGATATTAAGGTAAAGAAGGAGGAAAAGGCATGAAAAGCGTAATGATTGTTTTCAACCAGGCCAATACGGGCCGTGTGGAATATATGTTGGATGTACTGGGCATCAAGGGCTTCACGCTCTTTGAGCAAGTACAGGGTCGTGGTACCCACGGCGGTGAACCTCGCCGTGGTACGCACGCATGGCCCGAGATGAACTCGTGCGTCATCACCGTTGTTGAGGATGAGCAAACGGCTCCGCTGCTTGAAGCAGTGAAGAAACTCGACTTACGCAATGAGGAAGTGGGAGTGCGCGCGTTCGTGTGGGATATCGTTGCTACGGTTTAGGCGTGGCGAATGATATAGTACGGGATATCGAGCGCCTTTATCTCCGCTTCGTAGCGGTCGAAGAGTTCTTTACGAATCGCATCGGACCCATTGGAGCGGGCAGGATCGGGTACCCACGCGATATCCGGATACGTCAATAAGTAAACATCCATCGGAAAACGGTGGATGTTTTCGTTGAGCCATTCCGGTACGCGACCGAAGGCATAGTCGAACCATACCTTCGTCACGATTAACTCGGTGTCAAAGAAATAGGGATTAGGGGTTAGGGATGAGGGATTAGAGGTTAGGGTTTCCATCTCCTCAATCTGGTGTTTGGCGATGGCGCAGAGTTCATCGAAGGAGACTTCTGTAGTTCCCTTTTGCTCTACGTAATCGCGGGCGTATTCGGGAATAAGCAGACCATGATAGCGCTTCGCCAGATAACGCGCCAGCGTACTCTTACCGCTGGATTCGGGCCCTATGATACCCACTTTGTACATTGGTTAACGCGTGAGCATCAGTTTGATATTCAGACCCACATTATCCGTCTTAACCGGATAGGAGGACGAGATGAGCGGCGTGGTGCCTTGGTGGTCGTAGAAGAGTTGCAAGTTGATCTTCTGACTCAGCACATAGTCGGCAGAGATCTTGATGGCGAAGACTTTGTTACCGGACGAAGCCTGCGTGATGCCTTCGTCGATCTTACGGAGCAGCATCTTCACGTCTTTGTAAGACAGATCTACTTGTAACTTGAGGTCATTGCTTACTTTCTTTTGTACGCCATCCTTGTTCTTGGTGATGAAGTTGAGATTCTTAATCGTATATCCACCACCGATGACAAACTCATTGGTATGACCTTCGGTCAATTGCACGCTCGTGATATTCAGCGCAAGGTTACGCTGCTTACGATACTCGGCTTTCACGGAGAGGGAGTTCTTCATCGTGAGATTCAGTCCGATGAGCGGCGAGAAAGCCTCGGTGAGCGTGACATTGCTGATGTCGTATGCGGACGAAGGCATCGGCGAATCGGTAGATACATTACGAACGAAACCAATGCCGGTATTTCCTTCTTCGCAGCCTACCCAGGTAGAGTAGGAACCATAAGAGCCGATCGCATATTTACAGGTGTATGCATGCGTGAGCGTAATGGACTTGAAGTGATCTTTCATCCACGGCAGTTTACCTAAACCATCGTATGTCAAGGACCAGTTAGGTATGATCTTGAGGATACTCAGGAACGGATTGAGACTGATGGTGTTCGGATTGCGGCCGGTATATGCGGCGAGGAAGGCAGGTACTAAAACGTCTGCCGAAGTGGAGCTGACACGACCGTGTTTGTTCGGGTCGTACTTCGTGCCGGCCGGAATATCCTTCATGAATCCCTTGCTCGGGAGCGTGATACCGGTATACTGGTCTTGTACGCGGGCAAGCAGAACGGCACGGTTGGCCAGGAATTGATCAAACGTCGCATTGGCGAAGTTCTCCTCTTGCGAACCCACGCGGGTAAACATCGTTCCGATAGCGCACTGCGTGATGTTAAACGAACCCGTCACCATCTCTTGCGGATCATCGTAGGTGTAGATGATTGAACTCGATTGCGCGTAGTATCGCTTACCGTTCAGTTGTATCTTGAGTCCCGGCAGGGGTTCGAGTGTCAGTTTGATATCAAAGTCGGAAGTGTGCGCCCGGACGGCGGGTTGTACAATCGAGGTGTCTCCTGATAACCAGCCGTTTGCTTTGGCGCGTTCCATCATATCCGCCGGTATGAAACCGAAGGCGAAGTCATAGCCCGGTGCCCAAACACCATTGACTTTACATTGTCCCATGAAGCCCGCTTCGGGTTCGAAGCCCGGGATGGTCATGGAGTTCGTCTCGCGATAAGTGACTTGCAGACGGCGTACCATCGTACCGAGGTAAGCGAACATGTCGCCGGCTACCTGGGCCGGGGTGCGTTCGTTCGGGTCGCGCGTGCTGACGGTGATGGTTGCACTGGCGCAATCGGCCTTCGGCGTAATGGTCACTTTGGTATTTCCATCCGGACGGAAGGAAACAGGAATCGTTTTGCCGGTAGAATCAGCTACGCTGACGGTGAGTAACTCCGTATTCAGACGATGGGTTACTTCGAGCGGTTCACCTTTCTTGAGCGCTACGGTCTGGGTGTAGTTCTTCGGTTTGAAACTGCGCTTCGTGTTCCTGCCGGAGTAGCGCTGCGTCATTTGCTTCCAGTATTTGGACAGGCCATACCATGTCTCGAAATTGATACCTCCGTCCACTTGCCACGACTGCATTGAACTGACCGTGTTACCGCGGTTGATACCATTGGAGGAAGAGGCGGTACGGTTCCAGTTATAGTTGGCGTTATAGGACGCGTTAGCGGTAAACGGATCGAGATACGGGATGCGGTTGAACGGCACATTCCAACTGGCGGTGAAAATCTGCTGGTATGCGTACGGAGAACCGAAACGAGCCAACGAACGCTGAATCGTATCGCGCCATGCCTCGTAATGATCATGGTTGAATTCCGGACTGAAATAACGGTCGGTCAATATCTCCGGCGTATATTTACCTTCATCAATGATGGCGTTCATCGCCGACTGGAAGGTGAACTTAAGGTTCTTCGTCAGGTCGTATTTGATATCCACGTTACGATCCCATGTGAAGTCCTTGCTATAGGTCAAGTCCATTGCTTCGGCAGAGGAACCGGCGAGGTCACGCATCTTCATATGACTGAAGGTACGATGCATGTTCATGCGGAATGCCCATGACTGCGGCAGATAGTAGAAGTTCATCTCTTTGAGAACCTTCACTTTCTGTACTTTCTCTACCTTGCTGAAGGGTTCCCAGGGCTTGGGATTGAAGTTATACGCATATTGGAACGAACCCTTATGGTCGGTGTTGTAGTTCGTCTCCATCTCCGGCGAGTGCTCTGATTGCTTGTTATACGAAGCCGAGAGCGAGAAGTTCGCCGGGTCGTAGAACATATCGCGCTTCTTGGAGTGGATATCCACTTTGAAGTTCGACAAGGAGAAGGATGTGGACTCGTGTACGGTATTGGTCAATGCTTTGACGGAGTCACGCTCCGCTTTCGTCTCATACGTACTAAGGGTCTCGGACAGCTTCACGTCGGTATCCAACGGATCGTAATCCGGCGTAGTGGTCTCTTTGCTGTAGGAGACATAGAGCGGAATCTGCAGTTTGGCTTTCTCCGGGAAGAGTCGTCCGGCTTCCAAAGCGGCACTGACGGATATCTGGTAGAAGTTCTCCATGTTCCGGTCGAGCACATTGGCTTCGATGGATCCGTATCCGGCGGTCTCGAGTCGTCCGGCTACATTCAGTTGTGCGATATCGCTAATAGCCAATGCTGCATTTGCCATGGCCGCTACACCGCCTTGCTCGTTGAATTGGCTGAGGCGTAACTCATCAACCCATACCTCTCCGGAGGCATCATGCTGGCCGTTGTTACGAACACCGATCATGATGGACGCCACATCTTCGAGCGTCGGGTTACCCAATACAGTAATCTTGTTCTGCGGATGTCCGGAAGCTTCGTCGTACACGATATACGGGATGGTGTTGCTGACACCTGCGCTGCCAGAACGCTTGGCTCTGTTACGCGCGAGTTTGGCGTCCGTCAGCACTTTGAGCGCGAAGTTAAACATATTCGCGTCGGGCCATACGAGTCGACGATCGGCTTCGGAGTTATTGTTGTATAATCCCGGCGCAGTAAGATGCAGCGGAATCTCGTATTCGTAGTAGTTATTCTTGAGATCCGTACCCAAACGAATGAAACAGGTGAGGTCGCCGTCTTTCAGGTTCGGGTCCAGCGCCGTAACCTGCTCCGCGTGGACGAACATCTGGAGATTCTTGTATTGCCGCATGTCGTATGCGGTGTTCTTGTACATCGCGCGGGCATCGTGCGGACTGAGGTTCGTGACGCGCAAAACCATTGATTGCTCATTCTGCGCGATGAGTTGGGCTTGTCCCGGGTCGGTCTGACGACTCACACCCGGCGGGAGAACATAGTTAATCGGCGTACGCGTGCTGTTCTCTTCTATGTTCACTGTCTGTACGTCGATGGAAGCACCTGTGTTGACAGGTACACCTACCGGCGCCAAGTCACGCGTGTACTGACGCCATTCGCCGCGAACGAGATCCATCGTGGCAAAACGCAGATAGGTGTCGTGCGAAAAACCTGTGAGGAAAATACGCATGAAGCGGATGGATTTCCAGTTGCGGATACCGTTGATCTTCTCCACCGTAGCGCTGTCTCCGCGAAGAGGAATCTTAAACTGATACCAGGTCACATTAACCGTTTCGCCGTTTCGCAAGGTGACGGCACGAATCTTTTTCTCTGTGATATGCTGTTTGCCGACCTCTAACATGTCGGGGCGGAGGAGCACTTTGTATTGGTAGTATTTCTCGTATTCGTTAAGCGTGTTATCGAGGTTGACATCTTCGATATCCGGTTGCATGGTAGATGCCGTACCGTAACTCTCCGTCTGTTGCTCGGTAGCGGGGGAGTTACCCTGCGTACCATTGAAGTGCTTGTAACGATCAAGGATGCTCACTTCCTGCTCATCGAAGTCCGTACCACGATAGAAATGGTAGTTATCGCCGGCAGGGTCATTGAGCGGAGAGAAGACATCGTTCTTCCATTTCTCGAGAACGAAGGGATTGACTTTGTTTTGCAGCGCTTCCACGAAAGTCTTGTACGCAGGCCAGTTATGCTCTTGCGCATCATTCAGACCATTGAGACCGACGTCTTGCATGATTCGCGAGCCGGGCTCGTTACTGAAAGCAACGACGGTACTCGTCGTACGCGGGACATAGCCCCATACCGTGGAGTCCACACGACCTTGGTCCGCCGGCGAAACGGGCAAACCGTGCTCGAAGGCTTTCTTGCCGTCATGGAGCACATCCTCGCTGATGTCACCGAGGTTGATGTACATCTCGCCGTTGTAGTCGAGTTCGTGGCCCGGGTTGGTAAGCGCCGGATCCATCAGCCAGAACTGGATATACTCGATATTCGCTTTCTCAAAATCCGTATTGTCCATGCGGCGCATCATACCGCCCCAGCGTTGCCGCGGGTTGAGCATCTTACCGTCCGCGCCAATCTCGTCCGGCGCGATGTTATACTGTCCGCGTTCCTCGGGGTAGAAAGCGAGGTTGAGCACCGGCAATTTCGTATCTACGTTGCTGGCTTCCTGGCGATTCGGATAGATCTCGTCTTGATATACAATACGCGTACGGTGATCACTGAGGGCAGCCAAGTCGTTGCGGATATGCGCGGGTGTGTTAGACTGCGGGTAACCGAAGATAGGATCGACGGTGTACCAAGCCATGTGGGCGCGGTTTTTATTGTACGAGACGTCGTATGCACGGGACTCGGCAAACTTAGCCGGCGTGGAGGCCAAGAACCAGTAAGTCGGGTAATGGACATCTATATTCGTCGTGGTATTCTCGAAGTCATCGATATAAGCTGTTCCGACCGATCCGACATCGTTGGTATGACCCGGGATGAGGTGGGCAAACTCCGCGTTGATGGAGAAGGTGGACGGTGCAGTAGCTGTAATCCATGGAATCTTGTCAATGGCATTGGTGAGCCATTGCATCTCTGTCTTCCAACTTCCGTTCACACCCCAAATGGTGTTGGCCAACGGTTCAGAACCCGTATTCACTTTTGTAGTGAGCGGTCGCTCGCGCAAGTGCATGATTGTACCGCCGATGACGAGGTCTTTGGAGAACTCGTATTCGAGGTGTGCGCCAAAGAGCGACTTGCGCTGCATGGAGAAAGTGCTTTGGTTCTCCAGTTTGACATCGACATTCGTTCCGGACTCCAGAATGGAAGTGTTCAGAATGGTAACCGTTCCCATGGTGTAGTCCACGGTGTAATCCACATTCTCCACGAGGGTTGCACCTCCGGCGGTGACGGTGACACTACCGCGCGGCACATTCATCGCGCCGAGACGTATCTCGCTGCTATTAGTGCCTTTGTATTTACCGGTAAGGCGGAACTTGTTCTTCTCCGTCATCTCCTGCGCAACCACGAGCGTCGAGTCATAGAGTTCGGGGAAGCAGTACTTGCTTACCAAACGCGGATCGTTTTTCAGTACATTTGCCAAGTGGGAACCAAACGGTTCCAGCACAGGGAAGATGATCTTGCCGGACGAGGAATAGACGGTAAGTCCTTCCAGAAAGTCGAATCGTCCATCGGGGCTGGCGTTATGCTTCTGATCCAAGCGGTCGAGATTCATGACGCGCAGCAGTTGCTTGCCGTTGACGGGACCTTCGTCCAAGTATTGCATGTCCGTACCGACAGAGTCGTTACGGTAGGTGACGTAGAGTTCGAATTTCTCTTGTGAGAGACTTGTGGCGCCTAAGGAGTAGATGTTCTTCATCATAAGGTCCCATGTGCCGCGGTGTTTCACGGTTGGCGCATTGGCGCTGGACTTCAACATTTTCAATGCTAAAGCATTGGGCGCACGGAGTTCCTCTCCGCCGTCCGTAGAGAACTCACCCACTTGGTACACCTGACCGTTATACGTATATTCGAATGCAACGGCGAGTACTTCGTCTTGGTTCAACGCGCTCTTGAGGGAGATAAAACCGAGGGAAGCATTCAAAGTATATTCGCTGCTGGTCAACAAACGGGCCGACTCAATCTTCTCAAAGTCTTCACCGCCATGCATGCCGTTGAGTCCTTCCAAAGCGGTCGTGGTTTGCGACAGATCGCGGAAAGGCGTTGTCTTGACGGTTTCGTAGAGGGTGTTGGCGGTGTTGTCAGGAACGGCAGTAGCTGATTTATCCCATGCGCGGTCGTGGGTGTGGCGGCTGTTCTCGCCGAGGTCCACGAAGGCTACGATGTTACGCGCCTGCTCGTATGCGCCGCGTTTGTTGGTGATCCATACCTCGATTTTCGTGATCTGTGCGCCGCTTGCTACGTAAGGCACCGTTTCCATCGCCTTCTCGAAATTGTCGCGGAAGAAATGCGAGAGGAAGAAATGTCGGTTCTCATCGTAATTGTCTCCGGCGATATCGAAACGGGTCATCTGCGCCCCGCCTTGGCTGCTGACGGTTTGCGCCTCACTGTTCTGCTGCGAGATGAGGGCTTGGATCTTCAGTTTGCCGAATTTGAGGTTTGTCTTGATACCGAAGAGCGCTTTGCTGCCGCGAATAAGCGACGAAGGCAGGTCCATGGTCACGTTACCGGCTTCAATGGACTGAATGATATCATCCTCTTCGCCTTTGTAGTTGAGTTTGAGGTTCTGTTGGTCGAAGGAGAACGAGGCTTCGGTATTGTACGAGAGGTTGAAGTTGAGTTTTTGACCCACTTTACCTTGTACGCTCGCTTGAATCTTCTCGTCGAAGTCGAAGATGTTGTTGTTGCGCGCGCGCATGGTTAGAGACGGGTTGGCGATATACTGGTGCTTGAATCCGAACAGCAGTTCCGCCGATCCTTGCATCTTCAGTTGTACACCGCCAGGGCCGAACACTTTATCGGCAGGTCCGATATTAAATTTCATATCGGTGATGTCGAACTTGCGTTCATTATTATGCTCGACCTCTCCGATTTTCTGCTGCCAGTACTTATGCATGATCTGCCGCTCGGCATACTGGTTGTATTCCTCTTGTGTGAGCAGATAAGGTGTAGAGATATCCGTGTCTCCTATGCGCGTGCGTATGACATAAGTGCCCGTCTCGGGTTGGTACTCCACGGATGTGGTGATGTTCTCCGGATCGCGCAAGTCCACGGAAGAAACGGGTTGAGTCAGCTCGCCGTAGTTCTGCGCACCGAGTTGCTTCACATTCGTCGGCGCCCAGATAGCACTATCTGTAAGCGTGATAATATCCGCTACATCTTCCGGCACAGCTTCACCGGCAGCGATAGCTGCATCGCGCTTAGCCTTGGCTTCTTCGCGCGCTTTTTTCTCCGCCTCTTGCCGTGCTTTCTCTTCCTCCTTTGCCTTCTTCTCCGCTTCCTTCGCCGCTTTCTCTTCTGCGACGAGTTCTTTGAGCGTCTTAGGCTTGGACGAGGATTGAGCTACCGCCGTTACCGGCAGGAGCACAAGAAGTAATATGTATAGGATTTTTTTCAATTAGAGCATTGTGAGGGCTTTACGAATCACACCTTCTACACTGAGAGTCGGTTCGGCTTTGAGGATCTTGTCCACCGCTTTGCCGCTTGCTGTAGCAGCAAATCCGAGCATGGTGAGGGCGCTGATGGCTTCGGTCTTGATTCCGTTATCGGCTTCCACTTCCAACATCGGAATTTCTGTCGGATCGCCACCCAAATCCAGTTTGATCACTTTGTCCTTGAGGTCCACGATGATACGTTGTGCCGTTTTCGGGCCGAGACCTTTCACTTTTGCCATTGCTTTGGCATTTCCGGTCGCGATGAGCATACGCAGTTCTTCGGCTTGGAAGGCCGACATGATCATGCGCGCTGTTGCAGCGCCGACACCGCTGACCGTCATCAGCATCTCGAATAGCTGGCGTTCCTTACGCTCGAAAAAACCATACACCTCGTGTGTGTCCTCGCGGATAATCTCCGTGACAAACAGCTTCACTTCTTTATCTTCGCTACCTACCAAAGCCGAATAGGTCGGCAGCGTAATAGCCAGGGAATAACCCACGCCGGCCGCCTCAACGACCGCTTCCGCAGGGTTCAATTCCGTCAATATTCCTTTGATATATTCAATCATAATCCGAATGGCATTTCTTGCTCTGGTTCTTAGCCGCAAGGGCACGATTGTTTCTAAACCAGCACAAAAAGCGGGCAAAAGTACAAAAAATATTTCATATACGCAAGTGCGCGCGCACTTTTCTTCAAAAAAGTACCTGTTTGCGCAAAAAAAAAGCAATTTTCAATTTTCAATTTTCAAATCTAAAATATTGTTCGTATCTTTGTACGCTAAATTAGGCATATTATGGCTAGAACGGAAATATCGGAGTATGGTGAGTTCGGTTTGATTAAGCACCTCACCAAGGATTTGAAACCCGTGCAACCGTCCACGAAAAAAGGTGTCGGAGACGATTGCGCGGTGATGGATTTCGGCAGTAAGAAGGTGTTAATGACCACCGACATGCTGTTGGAAGGAATTCATTTTAATCTGGAATACGTACCCTTGAAACATCTGGGATATAAAGCGGCGGTAGTGAATTTCTCGGATATCTACGCGATGAATGGAACACCGACGCAGATCACAGTCAGTCTGGGTATCAGCAAGCGTTTCTCGGTTGAAGATATCGAGGCGTTATACAGCGGTATTCGCTTGGCATGTGAGCGCTACGGCGTGGATCTGGTAGGCGGAGATACGTGTGCGTCCTTGACGGGTTTGACCATTTCCATCACTTGTCTGGGTACGGCTGCGGCAAAAGATATCGTCTATCGCAACGGCGCCAAACTGAACGACCTCATTTGCGTTTCCGGAAACTTAGGCACAGCCTACATGGGACTGCAGTTACTGGAAAGAGAGCGACTTGCAAATGCGGCAAATCCGGATTTCGAGGGCAGAGAGTACTTGTTAGAGCGCCAACTTAAGCCGGAAGCAAGGAGGGATATCTTGGAAGCCTTGAAAAAAGCCGGTGTGAAACCGACGGCGATGATGGATATCTCGGACGGATTATCCTCGGAACTGATGCATATCTGCACTCAGTCGGGTGTGGGCTGTTGCGTGTACGAGGATAAGTTGCCGATTGATTTTCAGGCTGCGGCTTTAGCCGAGGAGATGAATCTGAATATTGTCACCTGTGCGCTGAACGGTGGTGAGGATTATGAATTACTGTTCACTTGCTCGCTGGACGATTATGAGAAACTCATTCCGGTCGAGGACCTCTATATCATCGGTCATATCACGAAGCAGGAGTACGGCTGTAACCTCATTGGCCGTAACGGGGAAGAGTTAGCCCTCAAGGCGCAGGGGTGGAATGCGTTTAAAGAATGAAGCATATAGCCATCATATTAGCCGGCGGAACGGGTAGCAGAGTAGGTGGACAGACTCCGAAGCAGTTACTGCCCTTAGCGGACGGGCGCTCGATCTTGGAGCACTCGGTAGATGCTTTTGAACAAGCGATTCCTATTCATGAGATCGTCATTGTGATGCACCCGGAATGGATTCAAGAGGCGGAGGAAATAGTGGCGCGCAATTCGTGGCACAAGGTGAAACAAATCATCGCCGGAGGAAGCGAGCGCTGGGAAAGTTCATGGAACGCAATCTCGTTCTTTCTCAAAGATGACAAGAAAGATCCGGACACGTTCTATTGGTTTCACGATGCTGCGCGTCCGTTTGTGTCACAGGACATCTTACGCCGTGTGGCAGAAGCGCTCAAGAGTCATTTGGCCGTAACGGTAGCCGTGCCTGTAACGGACACGCTCTATCAGACCAATAATGGTAAAGTGTCCGCTATTCGTAATCGCAAAGAGTTTATGCGTGCGCAAACGCCGCAAGCCTTCCACTATCTGGTTATAGGTCCCGCCTACATGCGTGCGATAGAAAAAGGAAAGATAGAAGCGACAGACGATGTAGGTATCTTGATGAAGTACAATCCCGAGGTAGAAGTATGCATCGTGGAAGGCGACGAAGCCAACAAGAAAATAACGTACAAGGAAGACTTATGAAAATCATTCTTTTGGGCACATCATGGCCGTATCGCGGCGGCTTAGCGACGTTCAACGAACGACTCGCTCGGCAGTTTGTGTCCGAAGGACATGAAGTGGAAGTGTGGACGTTTACCTTGCAATATCCGTCGTTCCTCTTCCCCGGTAAGACGCAATATACGGAAGAAACTGCGCCGAAGGGTTTGACCATCCGTAGGGAATTGAACTCCTGCAACCCGTTTAACTGGATGCGTGTGGGAAAAGCCGTCAAAAAAGCGGCGCCGGATCTGCTCATTTGTTGCTATTGGATGTCGTTTTTTGCGCCCGCATATGGCCTGATATCCAAAATCGCACGCAAGAACGGAAAGACGAAATGCGTGGCATTGGTGCATAACATGATTCCGCATGAACCGAACATACTGGATAAACTCTTTGCTCCGTATTTTGTGAAGAGTCAAGACGGCTTCGTGGCGCTTTCGGACAGCGTCGTAAAAGACATAGATCATCTGGACAAAAAGGACAAACCGAAAACTTTCTCACCGCACCCGATATACGACCATTATGGTGCGCAGATGTCGAAAGAAGAGGCATGTCAGGCCTTGAATCTGCCGGATGAAAAAGCATTTATGCTTTTCTTCGGATTAGTACGCGCGTATAAAGGTTTGGATTTGTTGTTGGACGCTTTCGGAGAAGTGAAAGAAGCCTTGCCGAACTTGCAGTTGATTATCGCGGGAGAGTTTTACGAAGACGAAGCGAAATACCGTGCGCAGTTAGCGCAATTGGGTTTGGAGAATCGGGTAATTGTGCGGAATGAGTTCATTCCGGATGGAGACCTAAGGAAATATTTTGGAGCATCGGATTTGATTGTACAACCCTATAAGACGGCTACGCAGAGCGGCGTGACGCAGGTCGCTTTTCATTTCGAAAAACCGATGTTGGTGACGAATGTAGGAGGCTTAGGCGAGATTGTGCATGACGGAAAGATGGGCTATGCCTGTGCGCCGGAGGCGAAGGCTATTGCAGAGGACTTGAAGGATTATTTTGAAAACAAGCGGCAGAAAGCCTTCACGGCGTATTTGAAGAAAGAGAAAACGAAATACGCATGGTCAAATATGACGCGTGCGTTTGAAAAGATATTATCGCAATGTTAGAAACCGAGATTATTAACAAGGCTAAGGATTGTTTGCAATGTGAGGCGAAGGCCATTGAGGCACTCATCCCGCGCCTGGGCGACGATTTCGTGCGTGCCGTGCAAGCGATTCATGCGTGCAAAGGCAAGATCGTCGTGACGGGGGTCGGTAAGTCCGGACATATCGGATCGAAGATCGCGGCTACGTTGGCAAGTACGGGAACACCGGCCTTTTTCCTCAATCCGCTGGATGCGTATCATGGCGATTTGGGAATGCTCACGGAGAACGATTTAGTGTTGGCTATCTCCTATTCCGGTGCGACGGAAGAGTTGTTGCGCTTCTTGCCGCTGATTCAGGCGAAGAAGATTCGGATTATTGGTATGACGGGCAATGCAGACAGCCTGTTGGCGAAATACTCAGATATTCATTTGAATATCGCGGTAGCGCGCGAGGCCGATCCGCTGAATCTCATCCCGACAGCGAGCACGACAGCAACTTTGGCGCTTGGCGACGCACTCGCGTGTGCACTCGTGGAGGCGAAACATTTCCAACCGACGGATTTCGCACAGTTGCACCCGGGCGGCGATCTGGGACGTAAGTTGTTGGCGAAAGTAGAAGAGGTAATGTTCACAGAGAACCTGCCGTTTGTTCGTCCGGATATGCCGCTGAGTGAAGCGATTGAAGTGGTCACCAATGGAAAACTGGGCGTAGGCATTGTGATGGAAAACGAAGCGCTGGTAGGAATTATTACCGACGGCGATATTCGTCGGGCAATGCAGAAATTGGGACAAGCCTTCTTCGCCACGCCGGTAGTAGATATCATGAGCAAGAACCCCAAGACGATTAACCGCAACGCGAAGATCGTAGAGGCCGGCGAGACGATGAATCATCACTCGATACATACCTTGGTAGTGGTAGATGAGAACAAAGTGGTCGGAATTATCGACTCGTTCTCTTGCTTACCCGGGACACGTTTTTACCATTAGATGCATAGGAAGATGGCAGGTAATTCCCAGGGTAATAACCAACGAATAATTAACGAATATCTAACTAATAACTAACGATATGCAGGTAAAACTCTTTCTAACCGACGTAGACGGATGTCTGACGGACACGGGAATGTACTACTCGGCGAATGGCGAGGAGATGAAGCGTTTCTGTGTGTACGATGGTATGGGAATGGTATTGCTGCGGCAAGCCGGAATTCCGTGCGGCATCCTAACTTCAGAACAATCGGCAATAGTAAAAGCCCGAGCGGAGAAACTGAAGTTGGATTTTCTGTATCTTGGTGTCGGCAGTAAGGATCGGCAGGGGAGTATGACCAAGTTAGGCGCCGCGCAGAAGATATGCGAGAAATTAGGGATCACCTTGGCAGAAGTATGCTATGTGGGTGATGATGTGAACGATCTTGATTTGTTGAGTGCCGTAGGATATCCCTGCTGCCCGCCGAACGCACGACCGGAAGTGAAGGCCATCAAGGGGATCAAGGTTCTGAAGACGCCCGGAGGGCAAGGAGCGATACGTGAGATTGCTGATGAAATATTGAAATCAAAATAGTTTCATAGTAATCTCAGGGTAACTACAGGGTAATTTGCTGGTAATATCGGGGTAATCCTAGACTTTAGTCCTTAGAACAACCCGAGATGAAGCCGACAAGAAGCCTCCATAAAGTAGGCTCGCAACCACGCAAAAATTAAAAATATATGTGTCGCTGTGTCGCTGTTTTTGCGAGATGATATTACGCGTAAAGTGCTGATTAGCAGTGATTTGTGTTAAAACGACAACAGCGACACAGCGACAAGACAAATTTTTAAAAAGAAACTAAACAGCGAAGATAGATGCAAGCAATTATTTTAGCGGCAGGAATGGGAAAACGCTTAGGCGAATATACCCAGAATAATACGAAGTGTATGGTGCGTGTTGGCGGAGAGACGCTGATTGAACGTGTCTTAGGGCAGCTCGATAAACTCCATCTAAGTCGTATTATTATTGTTATTGGTTATAAAGGAGCTGAATTGAAAGAGTATCTGTCCGGTGTATTCGTTAAGACTCCGATTGTGTTTGTAGAGAATCCCATTTACGACAAAACGAATAATATCTACTCGTTGTATTTGGCGAAGGATTATATGCGAGAGCAAGATACCCTTTTGTTAGAGTCAGATATTATTATGGAAGATGCGGTGTTAGAGAAATTGGTGAAGCATCCGTATCCTGATTTAGCACTGGTCGACAAATATGAGAGTTGGATGGATGGTACTGTAGTGACAATAGATGAAGAAAACCGTATTCAGCGTTTTATCCCGAACAGCCAGTTCCGCTACGAAGAGATACCGGATTATTACAAGACGGTGAATATCTATAAGTTCTCGCAGGCATTCTCGGAGCATATGTATGTACCGTTCTTGGAGGCATATAGTTCTGCTTTGGGCAATAACGAGTATTATGAGCAGGTGTTGCGTGTGATTACGATGTTGGATAACTCGACATTGAGAGCTCTTCCTTTGGAAGGCGAACAATGGTATGAGATAGACGATGTGCAGGATTTGGATATTGCAGAGTCTATCTTTACGGATAAGCAGTATGACCTGTTGGCTTCGCGTTACGGAGGCTATTGGCGCTATCCGCATATGTTGGATTTCTGTTATTTGGTCAATCCTTATTTCCCGAATCAGCGTTTGCGCGACGAGATGGCGGCAAGTTTTGACAGGTTGTTGACCGAATATCCTTCCGGACAACGCATCAATAATCTGCTGGCAGCCAAAGATTTCGGAGTAAAACACGAATATATCACGGTGGGTAATGGCGCTGCAGAACTCATTAAAGCACTTACATCGCAGATGTTAGGAAAAGTAGGCATCATTCGTCCTACCTTTGAGGAGTATCCAAATCGCTTAATGCCGGAACAGGTGGTTGTGTTTACACCGAGCAAGAAAGATTCCCGATATACAGCCGATGACTTAATGGCTTATTTTGCGGATAAACAGATTTGGTCGCTAGTCTTGATAAATCCGGATAATCCGACAGGCAATTATATTTCATATGCAGATTGTTTGCGTTTGGCGGAATGGTGCCAACAAAAGGATATCGTGCTTGTGCTGGATGAGAGTTTTATTGATTTCTCGACCGAACATCCCACATTCCTTTGCAACGAAGTACTAGAGAAATTTGACCATTTGGTAGTGGTAAAGAGTATCTCTAAATCGTATGGTGTACCGGGATTACGTTTAGGCGTATTGGCAACATCTAATCAGAGCTTAATGATGCATATTCGCAGAGAAGTAAGTATTTGGAATATCAATTCGTTAGGAGAGTTCTTTTTGCAGATATTGGGTAAATATGAGAAGTCGTATCAACAAGCGATGGACGAGTTCCGCGAGGAGCGTGCACGTTTTGTGAAACAGTTGAACAATATTTCATGGCTGCGAGTTTTGCCAAGCGAGGCAAACTATGTGCTTTGCGAAATCAAAGAGAAGTTTTCTTCGCGAGAGTTGGCCATAAAATTGTTGAAGGATTACAATATCCTCATTAAGGATTGCACGAACAAGTGCGGAGGAAATTATATCCGCTTGGCGGTTCGAGATTTGGAAGACAATAATATGCTTGTTTTTGCGCTGAATAGTTTATGAAAACCATTTGTATCTGCGGAGGTGGGGCTTTAGGCTTAGTTATTGCCAGCGTGTTATCAGAAACGCTCCAACTTACCGTACATATGCTCAGCGCTCATCCGCAGAAATGGAGCCATACTATTGAGACGGTAGATAATGAAGGGAAAATATATCAAGGGACATTAGATATAATCTCTTCTAATCCGGAAGATGTAATTCCTCAAAGCGATATAATTTTGCTTTGCTTGCCAGGCTTCTTAATTGAAAAAACGCTTCAACAAATTAAGCCGTACGTAACAAATCAAGCGATAGGTGGTGTAGTTAGTAGTACTGGTTTTTTCTTTCGTGCACATGAAATCTTCGATAAAAATACATCTTTGTTTGGTTTTCAAAGAGTACCATACATTGCTCGAGTAGAAGAATATGGACATAGAGCGGCATTGTTGGGTTATAAGAAGCAACTCTATATGGCTTGTGAGAACTTGGATCCTGTTTTTGTCGAGCAATGGAGTGAATGGTTAGATACGCCGATATCATTGCTGCAATCCTATTTGGAGGCTTCTCTTAGTAATAGCAATCCGTTGCTTCATCCTGCTCGCTTGTATGGTTTGTGGCATAATTGGAATGGTCAAACTTATCCTGAACAAGAATTATTCTATGCGAATTGGGATAAGTATAGTTCGGAAATTTATATTGCGATGGACAATGAGTTTCAGCAGCTATGCAAAAGGTTGAATGTCTCTATACAATCTGTGCTAGATTATTACGAAAGTGCCGATGCCGAGTCATTAACACGCAAATTAAATTCTATAGAGGCATTTAAAACTATTCTTGCGCCAATGACAAGAACGGAGGAAGGGTGGTTACCGGATTTTAAAAGCAGGTACTTTACGGAAGATTTTCCGTTTGGTTTACAGTTGATAAAGGATTTGGCGGTAAAGTATCAGGTAGGAACGCCAACTATAGATATAGTGTTGGCATGGGGAAAGAAATATATATGAGAGACTTGGTCGTTAAAATATTTGTGAGATTAGGCTTGTATAAACCTATTGTGGAGTTGATAAATCGCCTGAAATTTGAAATACAAGCACAGCGGATGAAACGCGATGGACTCGCTATGTTAGCGGCCGCTGATAAGGTATTTACACAAATGGGAGTGCGAGCATTTCTAACTTATGGCGCATTGCTTGGAGCTTATCGTGAGCATGGATTTATCTCCTATGATCCAGATATAGATCTTGGCGTAATGGAAAGCGAGTTACCAAAAGATATGCACGAGCAAATGGAACACGCTGGCTTTCATTTGATACGTCAAAATTATATTGGAGCAACGGGTCAAGTAGTTGAAGAAACATATGAATATCATAAATTGCACTTGGATATATTCCTATATATAAAAGAAGGTAATGACTTCTTTAGCGTAATTCAGCGCAAGCATGAGACTAAAGACTGGAAAGAAGCAAATGCGACGGATGGCTTCCCGTGCGATAGAAGTTATGTCCCTGCGTGTGATTTTGAACGCCGTGAATTTCTTGGATTACATATTTATATGCCGATCGATACGGATGGTTGGCTAAGAGCAATATATTCAGATTCTTATATGACACCAATAAAAAACTGGACAGCAAAAGATTATAAGACACGTATTGTGCACAGTCAAGATAGAACATACAGAAGATATTTCTCATAACATGCGGAGCATAAAGACATATTTGGAAATACTGCGCAAGAAAGGATTGTATATGTGCTTGCGTGAGGCGAAGAAAGCTGTGTGGCCGATATGGTGGACACATAACAGCGCGGCGATAGATCAGATACAAGCAGAACGCGCAAGTAAGTATTTGTGGCGGCGATATAAGGACTTGATTGTAAAGCCGTTAGACGAGACACAGGAGGCGAAAGAACCGACGCGGGTTGTTTGGGTATGTTGGCTGCAGGGAATGGAGAATGCGCCGGAGATCGTAAAGAAGTGCGTAGAATCCGTGAAGCGCAATATGCCGAAGTATGAGGTGCGTGTGTTGACTGCGGAGAATCTGTTTGAATATGTAACGTTGCCGGAATATATTGTGCGGAAATACAAGAAAGGCACTATCACCTTTACGCATTTTTCGGATATATTACGCACGGCGTTGTTGGTACAACATGGCGGAATATGGCTCGATGCAACAGTATTGCTGACGGAAGAACTGTCGGCGCAAATGACCGATGCTCCGTTATTCTTCTTACAGAAGTCCAAACTGCAGATTATTCCGCACATGGGCTCCAGTTGGATGCTTGTCGCGAACAAGGGGAATGCGGTACTTAAACGAGTTCTGGATTTATTATCTGCCTATTGGACGAAAGAGAACAAGTTGCGGGATTATTATTTATTCCATTTATTCTTTTATCTGGTGCTCGAGCGCAACGAAGAAGGAATGAAGGCGTGGCGCGCTATTCCGTACGTTCCCAACATAGAAGCCCATACGCTGCAGTACACACTTTTTGATGCCTACGATGAGTGTGTTTGGAAACAGACGATTTCCCGCTCGCCGATTCATAAACTGACCTGGAAATTTAACCATAACGAACCCTTGGACAAGAAGGGAACAAACTATGACTATATCCTTCATCATTTGCACTTATAATCGCGAGAAATATATCTACGAGTGTCTTAGCCGTTTGGCCAAGAATACGGTTCAAGAAGGCTGGGAGATTGTGCTCGTGAATAACAACTCTACGGATCACACGGCCGCAGAGTGCGAGCGGTTTGCGAAGGATTATAACTTGCCTAACTATCGCTATGTGGTCGAGAAGCAGCAAGGACTATCATTTGCGCGTAACAGAGGAATAGTTGAGGCGAAGGGAGAATGGCTCATTTTCTTGGATGACGATGCGATGGTAGAAACGGACTATATCGCCCATGTACTGAAGCATCTTTCCGACCATCCCGAGGCTGGTGCGTTCGGAGGACGGGTTGAGCCGTTCTTTGAGAACGGAGAGCCGGATTGGTACAGCAAATGGGCGATGGGGTTTGTGAGCGCGATAGATATGGGACCGGATGTGAGACTCTTTGGCAGAAATAAATATCCTATTGGCGCGAACATGGGTATCAAACGCGAGGTGCTGGAGCAAGTCGGGACATTTAATACGGAACTTGGACGCACCGGCAATAATCTGCTGGGTGGAGAAGAAAAAGATCTATTTAATCGTATTCGCGTAGCTGGGTATCCAATTCTTTATTTTCCGAACATAGGCGTCAAGCATTGCATTCCCGGTCGCCGTACAACGAATGAGTTTGTCGCGCGCCTCGGAGAAGGTGTCGGTACTAGCGAGCGCCTTCGCACGCGCAATATGGGTTTGTGTGCATATGCGAAACGCCTGTTTATGGAGTGTGTCAAGTGGGGAGGAACGCTCGTAATATGGTGTCAATATGCGATACAAGGACATCGTCCGAAAGGCGACATCCTTGTACTTTTCCGCTATCACGTAACCAGAGGTTTATTGTCGTTTAGCCGGTAAGGCGCGTTTCCAAAGCGGCCACGTAAGGCCTACTATTCCTATTATCAAACCAAGAATGACGAACAGCATGGACCACTTGTCCAGGCGCAATGCACTAGGCACAAACTCCATCCGTAGCGTATGCTCGCCGGCAGGAATTACAGCCGCACGGAGGACATAGTTCACACGACCAATTTCTATTTCTTTATTATCGACATATAAGTGCCAACCTTCGGGATAATAAATCTCCGAGAAGACGGCTACGCGGTCATTGGCATTCTTCGCGAAATAGGTTAGAGCATTGGGCTTGTATTCCGTTAATACAATCTCATCGTTCTCGTTGGGCTGCAGCGCGCAAGTCAGGACTTCGCGGAATTGCTCATCCGCCACAGCGGTCTTATGAAGATCCAATGTGTTAAGTGCCGCACTCTCGTCGTCTGGTGTTGGCACGAAGAGTACATCGTTGACAAACCATGCATTGCCCATCGCATCGGGATTAGGGTAAACGCCTTGACGAGTGACGATATACTTGGTGTTGAGCATGTTGAGTACACTCCAGTTCATCTTGGAGATATGCTCGTCAATGAGATCTTGGTAGCGGCGCAGTTTGACAGCCGAATAACCGCCGATGGATTTGAAGCGATAGCTGGTGCGCGAGTCGTTAAAGGTGTTCGCGTTGAGATTCAAGACTCGATAGTCGAGACTTTCGTCTTGGAGGATTTGTTCTTCCCAAGACTGCATCTTGAAATACGCGTCGCTCTCTTTCTGCTTTACAAAATTATCATCATTGAAGAAGCGCTTGTTAACCGGCGTCATATCTGCGAGAATGAGCACTGCCAATCCTCCGTAGAGGATGTACGACCAGGTCGGCTTATCTTCTTTCTGTTTTTTCCATGCATACCAATAGATGAGCGCGCAGCCTAAAAGGACGAAGAGTAACGAACGCCAAGCGTCGGCTTTGAGCATTGCTACGCGCTGGTCTAAGACCGCATCATAGACCCACTGCGGCATTTGCGCTTTCCATTGTGCATCGTAACTGCTGGTCATGTCGAAACTGCCGGCAAAGAGTGCAGCAAAGAGACATATACCGGCCGTGATACCTCCGGCAATGAGTATATTCGGGCGAAGTTTCTTCCATTCTATCTCTCCGGAAACGATGCGTTGGAGCGCCATGAATCCGAGGAGCGGCATCGTGATTTCTGCGACCACGAGAATGGACTCCACTGCGCGGAACTTATTGTACATCGGGAAGTAGTTGAAGAACAGTTCCGTGAGCCACATCATGTTCTTTCCCCACGCGAGGGAGATAGACATGAGTGTTGCGAAGAGAAGTGCCCATTTGTATGGTCCGGGAACAATAAGTAAACCTAGCACGAAAAGGAAGCATACAATCGCACCTACATACACCGCGCCTGAAGTAAACATCTTCTCTCCACGATAGGTTGGCGCATGTTCGCAGAATTGCTCTGCATCGCGTTTCGGGACTCCTTGTTTGCGGAGCGCTTTGCATAGTTCGGAGTCTTTGCCGACATTATACCCACTGGCGCCACCTTCCCAGTTCGGGATAAGGAGCGTCATCGTCTCACCTTTACCATAACTCCAGTCGGTCGCATATTTGATGTCGAGGCCTTCGGCGGGTGCTGTGTCTGCTTGCTTGGTGAGTTCACTATGTCCGCCGCGCATGGTTTGCTGGAGATACGATTGGTTCATGTTTAGCCAACTGATACGTGTGCCGGCTACTATACCAAGCGAGAGAGCAATAACCGCTATCGCAAGTCCCAGATCTTTCCATCGTTTCTTCATGCAATGCGTAATAATCTCGGTGATCACCATTACGCCAATGAGCATAAACACGTAATAGGTCATCTGCGGGTGAAGAGCCAAGCAGCACATACCATATATGGTGATTAATGGCGCTCCTAACCAATAGTTCTTGCGGAAAATGGCATATACACCACCTATGACAGGTGCTAAGAAGCCAATAGCGACCGCCTTTGTCACATGCCCGGCAGGGATGATGAGGAAGAAATAGCTACTCATACCTATTGCCAGGGCCCCCACGACACTCAGCCAGGGATTTACTCCAAAACAAAGAAGCATTAAGAAGAAACCTAAGAAGTAGGCCACAATGATACCCATCGTCTCGGGAAGACCCAGATGCAAGATATTCCGCAGAGTGTGGTTCGTCATTTCGCCGGAAGGCATGCTACCGGTGATTTGGTAGGTAGGCATACCTCCGAACATTGAATTTGTCCACCAAGTCGTCTCGCCGGTTTTGGCATGGTATTCAAGGGCTTCATTTGCAGCTCCTTGCCAGTTCATCGTATCGCCGGCATAAAGTACTTTGCCTTCTAATATCGGGCTGCAGTAGAGTACGGCAAAGCCGATAAAAATCACCAATGCCACCAAGTATGGTGCAAACTTTTTCCAATCTATTTTCATTGTTTAATCATTTTGCGGATTGCACATAACTCCTCTTTGACGCGCAGCAGGATCTCTAAAGCCGCTTGGCGTTCGTCGGATTTCTTGTCGTTGCCTTTGAGTTCTTTGCGGATAGCTTCGATGCGGGTGATCTTCAGTTCGTCGCGGATATACTTGATACGTTTGATGAGTTCCTGGTCCGCTCGCGTGTAATAACGGTTGCCGTGTCCGTCTTTACGCGGGTGGAGTTCGTCAAACTGCTTCTCCCAATAGCGCAGCGTAGTAGCAGGAACACCTGTCTCCTGTTCAGTCTCGCGTAGCGAGTAATATACTTTTTCAGTTATTTGCATATTTTCAATTTCTGACCTTCCCGAATGTTGTCACTCTTCAGGCCGTTCCATTGCTTGAGTTGCTTGACCGTGCAGTGGAATCGCTTCGCAATGCCGCCGAGTGTGTCGCCTCGTTTGATCTTATAATAGGTGACGCCGTTCGCGCGATAGGCTCCGTTGATAGAAGTTACCTTCGCCATGTCTATCTCTGCACGGCGGTTATTGATGAGGCTGTCGGCTTTGTAGGCAATGATCGAGTCCTGTTGGTCGATGAACAAACCTACTTTGTCGGACGGCAGGCACAACGCATACGGAGTGCCTCCCGGGAGGATGTCTCGCGAGTACTGCGGGTTGAGACGACGCAGTTCGTCCATGCTGATATATAGGTTCTCGCTTACCTGTTGCAAGTGCAGGCGCTGCGTCGTACGAATCGTGTCAGTGATCATGGATTTATCCGCTATCGGTGCCTTGCAAATACCATGCTCCTGACCGTAGTTCATCGCATAGTTGGCGGCGATGAAGATAGGCACATAGTTGCGGGTCTCTAAAGGCAGATACGGATAGATTGACCAGAAATCGCGTTTGCCGCCGGCGCGACGGATGGCTTTGTTGACATTTCCGCTACCGCAGTTATAGGCCGCAATGACGAGGTTCCAATCTTGATACACGCTGTACATACTGCTTAAGAAACGACATGCTGCATCGGTCGCTTTGAGTACATCCATGCGCTCGTCCACCAGCGAGTTAATCTCCAGTCCGAACAGTTTACCGGTCGCCGGCATGAACTGCCAAAGACCTGCAGCGCCGGCATGCGAGCGGGCCATGGGGTTGAGGGCTGACTCGATGATAGGTACGCAACGCAGTTCGTACGGCAGGTTATAGCGCGCGAGGGCTTCCTCAAAAATCGGGAAGTAGTACTCGCTCATACGCATGAGGCGTGCCACCTGTTTGGGCTTATTCCTGACGTAACGCAAGATAAAGGCTCTCACGCGTTCGTTGTATGGTAACTCAATGACACAAGGCAAGGCTTGCAGTCGCGCCTTATAGACGGAGTCAGGTAGGATGACGGTGTCATGCAGCGAGACGCAATCGGTGGTGTCTAACCAGCGAAGGCTCCACTCCAACGAACGCATTTCGATATCCGATAGGGCACTGTCATTCCATGAGAGGTAGAAAGGAGGGATGGGGGCAATAATAGTGTCTGCCGGCACAATGCTGTCCGCCACAACACTGTCGGCTACTTGCATCGGCACTAACTCCAACGACTCGACATCCGTGGAGTCTTTGGCAATGCTGTCGGTTACAACCTCTTGTGCATGCAATGCAGCAATGCTGCAGAGGGATAGAAGTATTAAAAAAATCTTTTTCAAAACTGTATAGCTAATTTTAATTCAGCGCTCTGTTGGTGCTGATAATCATAATAAATCTGCGGTTCTATATTGAGGGATAAATCGGGCGATATATCATAATCGAAGAGTTGGGCATCTACATACGCATCGATGAGCGACAGGGCATAGACGACCACGATCGCCAGAATGGAGTAGTCGCGGTAGCGCCGAAAGACTTGTTGCCGGTTGTCGAGCGTCTTCACCCAAGTGCTCGCTCCTCCCACGCGTTGTAAGTCATAACCTTCGGGTATGACGGCGATGTAACTCTTCGAAGGGTCTTCACTTACCGTACCTGCCTGAATGTCGTTATAGAGATCGAGATAGGCCATCTTGAAATTGGAGTACCTGTTTTGAGTCCAACTGATAGCGTATCCGCAACCCATGAAGGCTCCATACACGATAGGCAGTTTCCAGTAGGATTTGTTGTATATCTGTCCTGCACCCGGGCAAATGACCCCTAACCAGACTGCCTTGACGGCGTCGGGTTTCTTGTAAAAGGTGCTATCCACCTGTTGCTGCTGGGCATTTGCCAAGAGCGGGAGCATCATCAGTACTATGTAGAGCCAGCGTTTCAACTGATCTTCGCAATAATATCGGCTAATTCATCGTTATCTGCAAAGCGGATGATAATCTTGCCGGCCTGTATCTTCACATTATGGCCGATTTTGGTACTCAGTTCGTTCTGCAACTCATCGTAAGGATTAATGGCCGGTTTGGCGGGTTTCTTCTCGTTCTTTCCTTCTTGCGCGAGGGCTTCCACTTGACGCACCGAGAGTCCTTCACGCAGGATGCGCTGATAGAGGGCTAACTGACGCTCCGCCGAAGGAGTGCCGAGGATGGCGCGGGCATGACCCATGTCGAGTTTGCGCTCTTTGATGCCGACTTGTATCTCTGCCGGCAATTTGAGCAGGCGGAGGTAGTTGGCTACCGTGGCGCGCTTCTTACCTACGCGCTCGGACATACGCTCTTGTGTGAGGTTATAGTCGTCCATGAGGCGCTGGTAAGCCAAAGCAATCTCTATGGCATCCAAGTCTTCACGCTGGATATTCTCGATGAGGGCCCATTCCATGACTTGCTCATCTTTGGCAGTGCGGATATAGGCAGGGATGCGCTCCAAACCTGCCATCTTACTGGCGCGGAAACGACGCTCACCGGCGATAATCATATAGGTGTCGTCCCCATTATCGCGCAGCGTGATAGGCGAGATCACGCCATGCTCGCGGATGGAGTCGGCCAACTCTTGCAGCGCCTCTTCATCGAAAGTGCGGCGCGGCTGGTCGGGGTTCGCGACGATCTTCGCCAGTTCAATCTCCGAGATAGAACTGCCACCGTTGGTATCTACATGCGAGGTGTCGATGAGTGCATCGAGGCCTCGTCCAAGTCCTGTCATCTTTTTCATAAGGTCTGTCGTTGAATAAGTTCTTTCGCTAAGGAGGTGTAGTTCTGCGCACCCTTCGAACTGGGGTCATAATCCAGTACGGAGACTCCGTGCGAGGGAGCCTCGCTCAGGCGTACATTGCGGGCGATGACAGTGTTAAACACGAGGTCACCGAAATGACGCTTCACCTCTTCATACACCTGGTTGCTGAGGCGCAGGCGGTTGTCGAACATCGTCAGCAGGAAGCCTTCGATCTTCAGTGCCGGATTGAGTTTGGACTTGATGATCTTGATGGTGTTCAGCAGTTTGGCGATACCCTCGAGGGCGAAGAACTCGCACTGTACGGGGATGATGACGCTGTCACTGGCCGTAAGGGCGTTGACGGTGATTAGGCCGAGGGACGGACTGCAGTCGATGAGGATGTAGTCGTATGCCTCGCGGATCTGCTCAATGACGCGTTTGAGGAGCGTCTCGCGGTGCTCGAGGTTCAACATCTCTATCTCTGCTCCGACCAAGTCGATATGGCTCGGGATGAGCCACAGGTTCTTGGTATTGGTCTCGACGATAGCAGAGTGCGGGTCTATACCGTTCACCAGACATTAGCAACACGCGCTTGCCTTGGTGAGCCAGGGCGGCTGCCAAGTTAATGGAAGTGGTCGTTTTACCGACGCCTCCTTTTTGGTTTGCTAATGAAATGATTTTACTCATATAGTTGTTGTATTATTGTTTCTGCTTCTATCTGTCGGCAGGCATAGTTGCCATACCTGCAGTGGTTGGTGCCGTGGCAGGAACAGGGACGACACCGTAGGTCGTTTCGCTGAACGATATCTTCGCTGCGTTGTTTCCAACCGGCGAAACCTATCAGCGGGTGGGTGGCGCACCATACACTTATGGCGCGAAGGCCCACAAGACTCGAGAGGTGCTGGTTCGCACTATCCATACAAATCATCGCCTCGAGTTGGCGCATCAGTTCCAGTTCTTCCTCTAGTTTCAGTTGTCCGGCGACACTGGTGGTGCGCGGGAAGACGGACGCCCACTGGCGCAACATTTCACATTCGACCGCACCGGCTCCGAAGAGGAACACTCGCGTGTCGGGATCTTGGGTCAAACGCTCAATGATCTCTTTGGTGACACGGTAAGGCAGCATGTTCGAGCGCGATTTGGCGAAAGGCGCGAGTCCTATCCATCGTCCTTCTTTGGGTCCGAAGCGTTCTTCGATCGTCTGCGCGGCAGCGCGGTTGATTTTGATGGCTTCGAAGTCCCTGTCGGTCTCGAGTCCGGCGCGGCGGAAGGTCTCTTCATAGCGGTCAAACTCCGTCGGAAGGTTTCTATTGCCGATGCCCCATACCGTGATGAAGTGTTTGCGGATGCGACCATACCGGATGCGAGTGACGTGCTTGCCGCTCAGGAGCATGAAGAGGTCGAACACCCGCGTGCGAAGCACATCTTGCAAGTCAATGACGGCATCGGCTTCATGCCGCAGGTGTCGCCATAAACTCCATACCCCGCGCCAGTTGAGGTGGTTGTCCACTTCCCAAAACACCACGTTGGGCATGGAAGCGAACATCGCCCCGAGTTTTTTCTTGCTCGCTACAATGAATCGATCATTCGGATAGCGACGGCTGAGGGAAGCAATAACGGGCACTGTCATCGCTACATTTCCAAGTGTCGCTAATCGAATAATCAAGTACGTCATTGTTGCGTGTTATTGTTCTTCCCATTCACTCCAGGTTGCCCCGAAGAAGTATGTCAATGTATCGCCGAGTTGGTAGTCCTTTACAGCTATCAAGTTTCCGTCCTGTATGTCGGTGACGGTAGCATCGGGTGTGCGGACGGTGAGGTAGATGCGTCCCTGCGAAGTGCTGCCGTTAAAGTCGTAGTTCATCTTGGCCGCCGTCTTGTCGCTCAGCGCATCCTCTTCGTAATAGACCGTACCCAATTCTTCATACACCTCGAAGTGGTCGATTGTATCGTGCATGTATATACCGCCTCCGACGAGCAGTTCGCCGTCATAGCTTCCGGTCAGAACCACATCCGCGCGGTTCATCGGTTCACCGGCTTCGGCGGTGATGGTGATGGACTCTTGGAGGATATGTCCTGCTACCAACAGGCTGTCGTACTCCAGACGGAAGACGAAGCGCTCGGGTGTCTGCTCGAGAATCGTCCAACGGTCATAGGGTCCACCGATATAGGTGGTATCATTCGCCAGTACGATCAGTCCTCCGGCGCCGCAGGTATGGCCTACTTTGTAGCAGTCAAGGCCTTTGCCGTAGTTGATGTGGTACGGCAGACCGAGGACATGCTCGCGGTAATAGAAACTATCCACGATGAGTTCCGGCGAAGCCTTGAGCCAGAGATCCACGCCGTTCGAAGGGTTCTCGGCCTTGAGGGCAGGTCCGTACATGCGCCAAGCGGCGAACTCATTCTCCCAAGCGAAGTCATCCTTGCGCTCCGGCACAAAACGACCGAACACCTTAGGCTGCACAGCTTGTTTGTGACAAGCCGTAAGACTCAACAGAGCCATACATATAAACAGGTACTTCTTCATTTTCACCTTTCACTCATTCACTCACTCATTCATTACTTCGGTTGTTTACCGATATAAGCCAGAATACCTCCGTCCACATAGAGGATATGTCCGTTTACGGCATCCGACGCATGAGAAGCGAGGAAAACAGCAGGGCCTCCTAACTCTTCCGGTTCTAACCAACGTCCGGCCGGAGTCTTGGCGCAGATGAACGAGTCGAACGGATGACGGCTGCCATCTGCTTGGCGTTCGCGCAGCGGTGCTGTCTGCGGCGTAGCGATGTAACCCGGACCGATGCCGTTGCACTGGATATTATACTCGCCGTACTCGGAGCAGATGTTACGCGTCAGCATTTTCAATCCGCCTTTCGCTGCGGCGTAGGCACTGACCGTCTCGCGGCCGAGTTCGGACATCATGGAGCAGATATTAATGATTTTTCCTTCGCGGCGCTCCATCATCTCCGGCAGCACAGCCGCAGAGACGATATAAGGAGCCACCAGATCCACATCAATCACGGCCTGGAACTCTTCGCGTTTCATCTCATGCATCGGGATACGTTTGATGATGCCGGCGTTGTTGACCAGAATGTCAATTTGGCCTACTTCCTGGTGAATGCGCTCTACCAGGGCTTTGACGGCTTTCTCGTCGGTCACGTTACATACATATCCCTTCACGTTCTTGATTCCCGCGTCGGCGTAGTTTTGCAATCCGCGCGCGAGAGCTTCTTCATTGATGTCGTTGAAGATGATGTTTTTTACTCCGGCAGCAACAAACGCTTTTGCGATGTTGAAACCGATTCCGTAAGACGCGCCTGTGATCCACGCGTTCTTGCCTTCCAAAGAAAATAGATTGTTCATATTGTTCGTATATTTTTTGCTCATTATGCTAGACCATAGCTAGACCATACCTAGACCATATAAACTAGGTTGCTACTCTGTCTATTTTAGGTCAGTTATCTTACTAAAGTCTTGGTCGCCATAATCGAGGTTCTCACCGCCCATGCCCCAGATAAAGGTGTAGTTGTGGGTGGCTGCAGCGGAGTGGATCGACCATTCGGGAGAGAGTACCGCTTGGTTGCCTTTCATCCATATATGGCGGGTCTCTTCAACTTCGCCCATGAAATGGCATACAGCCTGGTCTTCAGGCACCTCGAAATAGAAATAGGCTTCCATACGGCGGCTATGCACATGCGCGGGCATGGTGTTCCATACGCTGCCGGTAGCCAGTTCGGTCATACCCATTTGCAGCTGACAGGTCGGCAACACTTGGTTGACCAGCATCTTGTTGATATCACGTTCGTTGCTCATCTCCAGACTACCCATGTGAGCTACCACCGCGTCGGCTTTCGTCACTTTCTTGTCGGGGTAGGGGCAGTGTGCCGTGGTGGAGTTGAAATAGAAGAGTGCCGGCTTATTGGCGTCAAGGCTCTCGAACTTCACTTCGCGGTCACCGCGACCAAGGTACAGGGCTTCTTTGTAGTCCAGTTCAAACACCTTGTCTCCGGCTATCACGCGTCCTTTGCCGCCTACATTGAAGATACCTATCTCGCGGCGGGTGAGGAAGAACGGCGCTTTGAGCGGATCGATGGCTTCGAGTAGCAGGGTCTCACCGGCCGGCATGGCACCGCCGACGATCATGCGGTCGTACATGGAATAGACCATGTTCACTTCGTTCTTCACAAACACATGCTCGATCAGGAAGTCCTTGCGGAGACGAGTAGTGTCATACGATTTGGCGTCCGTCGGGTTCGACGCATAACGCACTTCATAATTGGTTTTCATATCGTTATAGTTTTTAGTATTCAGTAGTCAGTGTTCAGTTTTTTCGCTTAGAGTGCACAGGCCATATCCATACGAAGTTCACACTCAGGTCCATGGGGCTGGCCATGGAGAAGTGGTCCGTGAGGTTGGTTCCGAAGACGCCTCCAAAGGAATATTCAAAGCGCGCCTCAATCTCGTAGATACCTGCGCGGGCGGTTGGGAAAGAGACACCGGTTCCGGCGAGCAGTCCCCAATAGAAGGGGTGGTCGATCGGTCGGTATTCCGTTTGTCCGAGTCCGTTGACAAGGGTGCCCTTGTTGCCTTCGTCCTTGAAACAATAACCGATGTGCGGACCGAGGTTGAAGATCCACCGGCATGTTTGGCTGCCGAAGTTCAGATGCATGAGTATCGGCAGGTTGATATAATGGAGGTTGCGCTCATAGTGTTCTCCGGCCTCGTTCTTCTCGGCCCAACCGCGATGGACATAGTTGAGTTCCATCTGGAAAGCGCAGTATTTATGTCCTGCATAGCGGAAAGTGATGCCGCCGTTTCCTCCAAGCACACAGGCGTTCGTTATCGGTTTCATGTTCGATACGACAGGACGGAACAGCACGGAACTGGCTGTCACACCGCCATGCACGCCGAGGTAGAACTCCCGTGCGCGTAGGCGGGGTTGGGCCTGTAGAGTCTGCGTGCCGAGTGCAGCAAGCAGAAGGCAGACGAGGATTAATATGTAACGACTTCTACGCATGCGTTTTGGTATCCGCCCTGCTTCACTTGTTGCCAGCGGATAGGTGATTGGAGGCCGATATGTTGTTGTTCTCCTTGAAGCCAAGCTACGAGAGCCTGCATCAGGTCATAGCCTAAGAGGTCATAGCGCGGTGTCTCGGAAACATGTTCGTCCGAGAAATACGTCTTCCATAACTCGTCATATTCCTCGCGAAGCGCGTTGCTTGAGAAGAGCGAAGTATATACGGTTGGGACACGCAGGTTCTCTTTGGTCCAACTGAATTGGCTGATGAGGCGGATACGATAGCCGTCTTCTTGCAGTTTGGCGATATGCGGAATAGCCATGCGTACCAACTGATAGCGGTCGCTATGCAACAGGATGATGTTCTCTTTCTCCGGGTTGAGGGCATAGTTCGCAGAATCAGCCATCAAGTCCTGAAGGCCCAGGGCGGTGTAGGGAATGCCATGTACGCGCATCTGCTTGCGAAGGGTACGCACCGATGCCGAGAGGTCTTCGTCCCTTACTTCGACTACCACACAATGTGCATCGCGTGTCTTGAGCCATGCGCAGAGACTGTCAGCTTCCTGCTCGTCCGTCGAGTTAAATTGGAGGATGTAAGGATGATGCTCCAGTTCGAGGTCATCGCTGAAAGGCAGGAGGAGAGGTACTTTGTGTTGCTCGCACCAAGTGGCCATGCGCTCTATCTGAATGGGGTACACAAGACCGAGGATGGCTTGTACGCTGTCTAACTCTGTACTGTCGCAGAGGGCCGCCACCCGGCGTTCGCTGCGCTCGCTATCATAGACACGCAGGCGATAGAGGGTACTGTCGTTCTGTAAGTCATGAATAGCCAGCAGTGCGCCCTGGTAGAACTCCATCATACGCTCGGCGTTAACGCTTCGTTTCGTCTGACGACTCTCAAAAGGTAACAAGAGCGCTAACTCAACCACACGGCGTGTGTCGGGAACTATACTATCTACGGCGAGCGAGTCGGTAGCGAGGGAGTCTATCGCAAGACTGTCCACCATAGCGGGCTGCGGCTCCGGCGCTACTACCGTCTCCGTCACGATGGTCTCAAGGACTTTGACCTCCGATTGTATGATAACAGGACGTTTGGTGGGAATAAGGATAATCTCGCCATAGTGCAGTCCGCGCTCACGCAGTTGCGGGTTGAGACGGATGATTTCGGACTGCGGCACATCGAAGTTCACCCCGACGCGGTACAAGCCGATACTACGCTCTACCTCATAACGATACACCTCTTCCCCGTTGACGGTGTCCAGCGGGTAGTTGAGCAGTTCTTGGGCTTTCAGCGGACTGAGGCAAGCGATGAGTGCCAGAGCCAAAACTATAAATGCGTTATTTCTCATATCTACGTTTTCTTATAACAAACACTATGCCGCCGATGAGAGCCAGGATGGCGACGGGGCTGATGGTGCTTATCAGTTGAATCTTCATTCGTTCGTCATGTGCGCGCTTGTCGTTCAACAGACGCAATGCGATATCTTTCTCGCGCAAGGCGATGAGTCCTTCGGCGTCGGTGAGCCAGAGTACGGCGTTGACCACCATATCGCGGTTGGAGAACTGCATGCCGCTGTAGCGGTCGTAGCCCATGGGTAGGGCTTGGTTCTTCTGCAACTCATTGATGACAATGCTTCCGGAGGCGATGACCACTTGGCGGGTAGGTACGCCGGTCTTACGAATCGGTTCGTCGGTGAGAATACCTTCGGGTACCATACGGTGGGCATAGGCACTGGTGAACGTTCCTTCGAGGGAGACCGCCACTGGCACATACTGGTATTTGAACTCCGCCATGTCGGGATTCATATCGCTCAGGTTCACCTCGCCGGGAGTTGCGGTGACGCGGCTGGCGGTGCTGGTAGCCAGGAGGATACGTTTCTCGATGCCATCTTCTCCGCCTACGGCGTCAATCGGGCTGACGAAGGTACTCATGACTTGTCCCATGTCCTTCGTGATAGGTGATCCTTGGCTGGTGAGCAACAAGGGCGCATAGGTCCATGGCATGGGTTGGAAGTTAGGATGCTCGGCGTCGGAGGACACATTCACAGGGATAGGCAGACACTGGACATCTTGCACGAGGGCGGGATTGATACGCACGCCGTAGCGGAAGAGCAGGTCGGTGAGTCCGAGGTCCAAGGGGATGATCGGCGTGAAGCCGTCTTTCTGCAAGATCTCTTCACTCAGTTGCACGCCGTTGATGGCCCAGAGGACAGCACCGCCGCGCATGATGTATTGGTCGATGACAAACCGCTCGGCATCGGTGAAGGCCGTCTGTGGGGCAAGGATGAGGATCGCCTGATAGCCGTCAAGGACATGGGCATCAATGGAGTCCGAAGCTATCGCTCCTCTATCGACCGCGAAGTACTTACTAAGAGCCGACATGAGGTCATAGGTATGCGCTTCGTCGGGTTCGCCGTGTCCCTCGAGGATGGCTACCCGCGGTGTCTCGTGCTGCGTGAGCAGGTGGAGTGCTTCCATGAACGCAAACTCGAGTTGCTCCATGCTGGCGTTGAGGTTCTCTTCGCCGCTGAGACCGCGGGTGTTCTTGAGAAGGGTGACTACCGCCTTTTTGCCTTTGTAGGAAAGCAGGGCATATGGATAGACGGTCGTTTGTGCAGTCTTGCCGTTCTGCTCCCGCTCGTGAATAATGATCGGCGAGAGACCGAGAGAATCTCCTTTCACCTTTAACCTTTCACCTTTCACCTTTACGACGTCGGCATAGACGTCGAGTTCCTCGATGGTCTCTTCGGTCGCTTTCTTCAATCGGCGGAAGCCGGCATTGAGGTCACCATCCAACAGCAGGCTCACCTCGATAGGCGCATCGGTAGCACGGAGCAGGGTCTTGGAGGCCTCACTCAGACTATAGTGCTTGTCGTCCGTCAAATCCCAACGAACGACAAAAGCGTATGCCAGCACATTGGCCAGTAAAACGCTAATAAACACTATAACTAAGTTCCTAATCCGCATGGTTGCCTGCGTTCGGATGCTATCCGCTTACTTTTTTATACTTTGCCAAACGTCTTCGTTGATAACCACCGGATATTTCGCGCGGAGTTTCTCGATCCATGCTTTCTCCAGGAAGTCCTGGTAGTCGGTTGTTACTTTGCCTTTCTCGTCCTCCCAGGTTGCCGGTGCTTTGAGTTTCTTACCTACACAAACGACATACGGCAGTTGCTCGTTGGGGGTAAACTCGGCTTTTTTGATCTTCAGGCCGTATTTATCCACGGCTGCGTTCTTGCCTTGTTCCCACAGACCGCGCTGCGCTTTGACATAGGTGACGCTGTCCTGATTGATACGATGTGCGATGTAGCTCTTGACAGAGTCCGGATCGGCACTCTTGATGATGGCCTGAGCGGCCTTTGCGCTGTTCTTATCTTTGCACTGGAGCAACCATCCTTTGAAGTGGGGTGCGTCCCAGGTGTATTTCTTCTTGTTGGCTGCGAAGAACTGCTCGAGTCCTGCGGTGTCCTTGGCTGCTTTGTCCCATACCTCACGGAGCGATACTTCGAAGAGCAGGATGCCGTCGTGGTATTCCTGTACGAGGTTTCTCAGTTCCGGATACTTCTCCTCGAGGTGTTCGTCGGCATAGGCTTTGACTTCTTCGTCGCTCATCTCAGCCGGGAGGTTATACTCGGCGCGGGTCTTACGGATAAAACTCTTATCGGCTTCTTTGGCACGCTCGTCGCGTTGTACCTGGCGCTCTACCTGGCTGCGGATCGAGTCGAGGGGTTGGATGCTGCGCTCGCCTTCTTTGTACAGGATATGCCATCCGTACATGGTCTGGAAGGGTGCACTGATCTGACCTACCTCGAGTGCGAAAGCAGCATCTTCGAAGGGCTTCACCATCATTCCTTTGCCGAACCATCCGAGGTCACCGCCACGGGCACTGCTGCCGCGGTCATCGGACTCGGCTTTTGCTACCTCCGCGAAGTTCTCTGCGTTGACGATAGCGGCGATAGAGTCGATGAGCGCTTTCTTGGCTGCTACGACAGAGTCGCTTTCGCCACGCGGGGTCATCTTCATAATATGACTGGCTTTGACCTCTTTGTGGTCGCGTTCTTCTTCAACGAGTACGATATGGAAGCCGTACTGGGTGCGGAAGGGTGCGCTGACTTTACCTACTTCGGTGCCATAGACAGCCTCTTCGAGCGGATAGACATAACGGAAAGGAGTGATCCATCCGAGTTCGCCGCCGGTCTCTTGTACAGAGGGATCGGTGCTGACAGCGCGGGCTACATCGGCGAAGGGTTCTACCGGCTGACGTACTTTCTTTGCCTTGCGTCCTTTACCTTTGATGACCTCTTTGCCGATGGTGACACGCTCATACGCTTCGTTGATCTTCATCAGTGCTTCTGCTTCCTGAGCACTGTCAGCGGTCGCGGGGCACTGGATAGCGATGTGTGCAGCGCGGCGGTCTTTGGCCATATGGCGCCAACTCATCTCCACGAGGCTGTCCATGGCTTGGTTATCCTGCAGGTACTTCGGCGTAGCCTGGGCACGGTAGCCTTTGAGTTCTTTCTTGAAGGCCTCGGTGGTGTCGATGCCTTGCGATTCGGCTTCTACGACCTTGAGTTTGAAGTTAATGAACATGTCGAGGTACTCGTCCATGGTCTTGGGATCGAGTGCTCCGGCTTGGTTGTTTTTCTCATAGATGTAGAGGAACTCCTCTGCACTGACGGGTTTACCGTTGATGGTCATCAGCGGTTTGTCTTGAGCCATCATGTTCAGGCTCAACGCTGCTACGATAAATAAAAATGCTTTTTTCATATACTAAAATCTAAAATGTAAAATTTCAAATCTTCAAATACTTTTTGTACGTCCGTTCAAAAAGTGCAACTGCTTGTCCGATGGTGCCGAAGATCTCTCCTCCGGAGGCGTTGGCATGTCCGCCGCCATGGAAGACTTCGCTCGCCCATATATTCACAGGTCGGTCACCTTGCGAGCGGAAGGATATACGGATACGGGACTTCGGTGTGCCGGGCTTGGCGCGCTCCTCGCGCATGAAGACGGAGTAATAGACATCGCTGATCTGAAGCGGCATGTTCACCAGTCCTTCGGTGTCGCCCACCTGGTAATGGTACTGCTCCAACTCGTCCGCCGAGAGGGTGATGAGCGCCAAGTGGTGCTCGGGGTAGATGCGCATCTTGCGATAGAGGGCATAGCCGGTGAGGCGCACGCGGTGCTCGGAATACTGGTTAAAGACCGCATCATAGATGGCATCTTTCTGCACGCCCGCGCGTAAGAGTTCGGCGATGATGTCGTACAATTCCGCGCGCGTAGAGTTAAAGCTGAAATTGCCCGTGTCGGTCATGAGGCCGGTGTAGATACAGGTCGCAACTTCGTTGCTGATTGCTGATTGATCTCCGAAGAGCAGTTTATAGACAATTTCGCAACTGGACGAGGCTTCGGGGTGGGAGTGTATCTCATCGGCGAAGTCCGTCGGGTTGAGATGGTGGTCGATGAGGATCTTCGGGCAGGGGTTAGCGAGCATCTTGTCACCCATGGGTCCGATACGCTTGGGGTCATTGAAATCGGTGCAGATAAAGAGGTCCGCGGCTGCGATGAGGACATCGCAGGCCGTGTGCTCTTTCTCATACACGTGTATCTTGTCCGCGCCCGGCATCCAGTTGAAGAATGCCGGAAAGGCATTGGGGACGATCACGTGTACACTAGCGCTACCAGCGCGTTTACACTGCGGCTCTGCCGCGTTTAACTGTGCCTCCGGCACGTTTAACCAGTTCCATAGCGCGAGGGCTGAACCCATGGCATCGCCGTCGGGCGCCATGTGGGTAAAGATGACGATATGTTGTGCGTTCTGCAGCAGTTCTTTCATGCGCTTATTTCTTCTTGTTTTTTACCTGCTTATGTACATACAGTCCCGGCAGGAAGGTCTTCTTCACGCCGTCGATACACGGACCGAACATATAGAGCGGGAAGGGTTTCCACTCGTTGCGTTTCCATTCCACTTCATATGCCCGCGGGCGGATGTCCACGGCCGTCGGGTTGCTCTTCGGCAGCAGGGTGTTGGCGAGAGTAGTGAAGGCCTTTGCGTTCTTGGTGACGATCTTATAGGGGATATCATCTTCCTCATGCACCTTGACCTTCAGACCGTGATAGAGCATGCGGAAGGTGCCTTTGGCCAGTTGGTTGTCGCCGGTATAGTGCATGTCGAGCGTGTCGAGATGGCAGTCGGCGGTGATACCTACGAGCGGACGCACGAAGGTGTTGAGGTAGTCGATGTCGATGTCGGTAGCATGGAGGTCGAGCAACCACTGGCAGGACTTGTCCATACTCATGTTCATCTTCGCGATAGCATGTCCGTTCTTCGAGATAGGACAGTGACCGTTGACATACATCGTTGCTCCGCGTTTGTTGGTGACATTATCTACCAGAGTGCGGATGTCGCGCAGTTTGAGACGACCGCAGTTGACGTTCGTGCTGGCGAACTCGATGTCTATCTTGCGAATGCCGGCATCCACATGCTTGATGCAGAAGACGGCGGGCAGAGAGGTCAGGATGTTCTGCGGCATGTCGAACGGTGCTTTCGGGGCATAGCGTTCATCGCGGAAGATGTCCATGCTCGCTACCGTCGCCGAGAGGTGGTCAAGGTTGAAGTCTTTGTTCATCGCCTTATGGATGGGGTTGAGCGGTGCCGTGGTGACACTCTCGATGGTCATGTCCATCCAAGTCACAGGTTCGCGCACGATGTCGCCGAGTTTCTTGCGGGCCATCGTGTGGCATATACGGGTACGGCCGACCTTCAGCTCACCTTGGTTGGCATGCTCGATGTCGCTGGTCTCCAAACGTATCATGCCGTCGGGCATCAGCACGCGGGCATTGCCGAGCGAGAAAGCATACATGGTGTCGTTATAGTGGAAAGTCGAGTCATAGACGAGGTCATGGACCGTGAGGCCGACGGTGTCCACCGCCAGGTCCAGTTTGGAACTCAGGCTATGCAGCGAGAAAGCGGCGTTCTTGATATGCAACTTGTCCAACTCCGCGCGCTTGAGCCATTCGCTGCCTTGGCGAAGGGTCGTGTCCTTGAACTGCGGGAAGGACAGCTCGGGGTGCTTCTCGTCGAGCCATAACTCCATCGCCGGCCGAACGATACGCACATCGTTGATGTATATCTGTTTGTCGAACAGCAGCGAGTAGAAGATACGTCCTACGGCGATGCGGTCTACATGCGCCACAAAACCCGGAACGACGGTGTCGTTGACGTGCAGGGGCTCACCGCGATAGGCAAAATGCAGGTCCGTCACATCGGCGGTGCCGCTGAAGAAACGCAGGTCGATGTCACCCACCGACGCTTCGCATCCCGGCAGTTCTGCCAGCGCTTTGTTGACCTCTTTGGTGAGAACGCTCGAGAGCATCACGTCGGCAGTCACAAAGAAAGCAATGCCGATGGCAAGCAGGCAACCCAACACAATCAAGGTTATTTTCGTTCCTTTTTTCATATCTATGAATTTTTACACTTTACACCTTACACCTTACACAATTTCATCACTTCTTCTGCGATGCGTTTTGCCGAGTCGCGCTGGGCGAGGGTGAGCACGTTGGTGTGCAAGGTCTTCAGTCGCGCGTCATCTTGAATCAATTCCAGCGCCGTAGGAATCAGTTTCTCGGCGGCCTCGATATCTTTGACGAGCACCGCGGCGTCCTTGCGCACGAGCGCCAAGGCATTGTGCGTCTGATGGTCCTCCGCTACGTTGGGCGAAGGCACGAGGATAGCGGGTTTGCCGAGCAGGCATATCTCGCTGATGGACGAAGCGCCCGCGCGCGATATGACGAGGTCAGCCTGCGCATAACGGTCAGGCATGTCGCTCAGAAAATCCAGACACTCGATGTTCGCCGGGCTTCCGGCTGCTTCCCATGCTGCTTTGCAGGACTCGAAGTATATCTTACCTGTCTGCCACACGACGTGGATATCGCTGAATGCTGAAAGCTGATTACTGATAGCTTCTTTCATGGCGTTATTGATTGTCTGGGCACCGAGCGAGCCGCCGATGATTAATAAATGTTTAGTGGCTGCGCCGTTTATAACTTCGCGTTTAGGGGCTTTGCCGTTTAACAGGTTCTGCCGCACGGGATTTCCGGTCAATATGATCTTGTCGGCGGGGAAGAAGCGCTCCATGCCTTCGTACGCTACGCAGATCTTCGCGGCTTTATTTTTAAGAATCTTATTGGTCACGCCGGCAAAGCCGTTCTGCTCTTGCAAGAGAATAGGAATACCCATTTGCGCTGCGGCCCACATTGCTGCACCGGAGGCATAACCGCCGACACCGACACCTACGTCGGGACGGAAGTCGCGAATGATCTTCTTCACTTGGCGGATGGATTTCGCGAGGTCGATGAGCACGGAGATGTTCTTCCAAGGCTGGGCACGGTTGAAGCCGCGTACGGGCAGACCGACGATCTCATAGCCGGCTTGCGGAACACGCTCCATCTCCATGCGTCCAAGGGCGCCGATGAATAAGATCTGCGCGTCGGGGTCGAGTTCCTTCAGCGCGTTCGCGATGCTCACTGCGGGGAAGATGTGTCCTCCGGTTCCCCCTCCGGAAATCAAATACCGCATAGTTCTTTTCAAAAAACGCGGCAAAGGTACAAAAAAATATTGATATATGCAAATAAATTTGCACATATCGCGAAAAAGCAGTAATTTTGTGCACTTTTTTATTTATGTGGATAGTTTTATCGTTCATCTCTGCCCTCTGTCTGGGGTGCTATGATATCAGTAAGAAGATCGCGCTGCGGGAGAACCGGGTGATTGATGTGCTGACGCTGAGTGTATGTATCTCGACGGTGCTGTTGTCGGTGCCGTGGTGCCTGTCGCGCGTATGTCCGGAGACGATGACGGCTACGCCGTTTTTTGTGCCGCAACTGGATCTCGCGGCGCACGGCTTGGTGGTCATCAAGTCGATGATTGTACTCAGCAGTTGGGTGTTCGCGTATATCTCGTTGAAGCACCTGCCGCTGTCGGTGGTGAGTCCGATGCAGGCGACGCGGCCGATGTGGACGTTGGTAGGCGCAATGCTCCTTTTCGGCGAACGATTGAACGGATGGCAGTGGCTGGGTGTGAGTCTGGCAATTGGCACGGTGTTCGTGTTCTCTTTCAAAAATAAATCGCGGCTGAAGGGGGTGAAGAATAAAGTGGATGGAAGGTATTATGTTGCCTTGGCTCTCGCCATCCTTATCGGCGCGTGTTCCGGCTTGTACGACAAATACCTCATGCGCAGTTACGACCATAACGCCGTCCAGGTCTATTATACCTTCTATCAGGCTCTGATGATGCTTGTGGTGTGGTTTGTTGTCCGCGCCTTGCAGGCAAAAAAAGAACAAGCGTCCACCGCACACCCTACACCGTCCACCTTACACTTTACACCATCCACCTTCCACCCCATACAAAAAACAGGCGTTATCGTCCTGATAAGCCTGTTTCTCATTGTCTCGGACAACGTCTATATGTTAGCGCTTCGCGATCCGGACAGTCTGATAGCCGTCGTGAGTACCATCCGCCGCGGCGGTGCGGTGATAGGCTTTGCCTACGGCCTGCTTTTCCTCAAAGAACCCGACCCTTGGAAGAAAGTCGCCTGCATGCTCGGCATCCTCGCCGGCCTCATATGTCTGGCGATAGGGTCGATGTAGGGTATCCACCTTGTCTCCACCTGGTTCCAAAGGGTACTCAATGGGTGCTGAAAGGGTGATCAAAGGCTGATCAGACCAAGATCACCCTAACCACAAACCAAGGTCTATACGTTTACGGCTTAATTTCTTCGCCGCGCTTTAACATTTCGTTTACCTCATGCCTAACGTAGTCGCACAACCGCCCATAGGCCGGCTTACCCCATTTCTTCGCACGATATAAGGTCTCATCATATTTCGCTTGCCATGCCGCACGCCGCTCCGGATCTCGTAAGATAGCCTTGCTCTCCGCGACATAATTGCTAAACTGCTTCGCCGTAGGATGTGCCGCGCGTCTCTTCTTCTCTGCCTTACTTAATTCCGGCTTATGACATACCGCCGCCCATGTTCCGTTTCCCGGAATATGCCGCGCGTAGAAATCCTTATCCACATGCCCTTTCATGTCATCCACCAATCCCGTCCATTGTACTTTCATAGTATTTCTCTCTCCTTTCTAAATCCGCCTGCAAAGGTACAACAAAAAAATGACATTTCCAAATTTTCGCCTTCGGAAATGTCATTAATATTCATTTTTCTTCTATTTCAGGTCAATATCATTGACCGCTTTGGATTACGTCCCTGACAAGGAGCTTTAGCTCCGCTCTTATTTTACCATCTTTCCTTCCGTGTCATACACATGCTCTCCGCGGAGAATGTAGATTTGACCATCCATGAGGACTTTGACGGGTTTGTCGGAGTCAACGTGGAGTTCTTCAATACCATTGAGCCAATTAGTGTGGAAGGACATGTTTTTTTTGTCCATTTCTTGACCATCTGCATCTTTGGCAGTGATGGTTATATTATATTCCGTGCCGGATTCAAGTCCTGTGACAGTAAAGTGAAAACCTGTTATTTGTTCACTTTGCGATTTGTAATTTCTATTGGGCGCAAAAGCTATCCCAATTAAATGTCCGGACGCATTAAAGGTCAATTTGTATATCACATTCCCGAAGAAATCACGTATTACAATTTCATAACTAACAGCCCCCGCGATGAATGGCCAAATAATTCCGGCGGTGGTGTTGGTTGGCGTAATGATAACATCCTCGATATGTTCTGTTATTTCTTCTGCATCAATGGTCTCAATGTAGTAGAAATCACGCCAACCTGTAGCCGCTTTGTACTTATCCACGGAAGCAGACAAGACATGCAAGACACATTCGAATTTGTCTATACCGTCAAAGGAATTGCTATAGGTCACACAAGGTTTTTCGCGATAACTATAGATTTGCTCTAATCCCGTACAGTTGTAGAAGGCTTGCTCATAAATCGTTTTTACCGTTGTCGGCACACTAATATGCTTGATTGTGGTGTAACCGGCAAAAGTGCTATTTCCAATAGTTGTAACTCCTTCTGCAATAATCAATTTCTCTACGGCTTGCGGAGCTTCTACACCGAACGTATAATTGCTATTAAGTGTTCCGTTTCCGCTGATGGTTAGAGATTTGTTAGTGTCATCATATTCCCACGTGAGAGCCAAATTATCACCACATTTCCCGCTCCTATCTGCCGCAAAGGTGGCAGCAAAGGTAGTATCTTGTGTCAGGGTTATATAACGAGGATTTTCGGTATTGCCATCATTCCATTGAGTAAAGTGGTAGCCTTCATCTGGAATAGCAGATATTTCAACAGGCTCACATGCGTTTCCTCCTTCTTGTTTTATATGCCCATTTCCGAAAGGAACTACGCTAATACTATAAGGAGATGGAGCATGTCGAATACGATCTTTGTATTGATTCCAATTTTCGGCAGACTGATATGTTTCCAATGCTCCGCATGGAACATATATTGATGTTAAATAGTAGTTATTGAACGCCTCGTATCCTAAGGAAGGCGGAGTTTCCGCGTCTATTGTCACAGTGGTCATGTTTCTGCATTCATAGAAAGCCTGCCCTCCAATGCTTGTGACGCTGTTTGGAATTTCAATAGAGGTTAAACTGGTGCAATAAGAGAAAGCACCTCCTCCAATCCACTTTGTTCCTTCTGTGATAGTATATGAAGATAATGCTCTATCTACCGCTTCAATTAAATAAGTATCTGCATAGCGGATATTGTCAATTACCGGCAAACTTGTACAACCCGAGAAAGCACCATCTCCAATGTTCGTGACGCTGTTTGGAATATTTATAGAGATCAAGCTACAACAACTATCAAAAGCACCCCACTCAATGTTTGTAACGCTGTTTGGAATTTCAATAGAGGTCAAACTGGTGCAACCTTCAAAGGCTCTGGTTCCAACCCACTTTGTCCCTTCTTTGATAGTATATGAAAATAGTGATTTATCCACCGCTTCCACCAAATATGTATCTGCATAGCGCAGATTATTCTCAGTGGGTAAACCTGTGCAACCATAGAAAGCATACCCCTCAATGTTTGTAACGCTATTAGGAATTTCAATAGATTTCAATCCGATGCAACCTGCGAAAGCCTGCCATCCAATACTTGTGACGCTATTGGGAATTTCTATAGTGGTCAAACTCGTGCAACCCGAGAAAGCAGAATCTCCAATGCCTGTGACACTATTTGGAATAGTCACAGATTTCAATCCGATGCAACCTTCGAAAGCCTGCCCTCCAATGCTTGTGACGCTATACGTAACGGAATTGTATTCCGCGAAAGCAGGGATATCAATGGTCGTCAGGCCAGAATAGTTACTACTAGACCAAAGCCACTGGTATGTTACCTCAGCCGTTTTGTCCTTGTCGTTGAGGATATAATACAGATTGCCGATCATAACCCTTTCGGCATACATGGTGCTGATACTTGCCATTACGGCAAAAAAGAGAGTAAAAATTTTTGTTTTCATATATTTTGATAATGTTTATTTGCTATTTCGCTTCCCATAAGGGACAGTTACGACACTCCATTTTCCGTCTCCACGGGCATTCTCCATTGGGAACAATAGATGCTTCTTCGTTCCAATGTTCATATGTTTCTTTGATTATAAAGAAATCATTGTTTAACGAATCTTTTGTCAAAAGATCGCAATAATACAACTTTTCATTGGGCAGATAACAATCATCTCTTACAATGAGATGGCTACATTCATTATACATCTCTTTTCTATAATTTATTAGAGTCTCTATATGATGTTCACGAAATGGAACTGCTTTGTATTTGGAATTTTGCGGTGTTTTATAATTTGAATATTCACTTTCTGAGAAAAAATACTCTTTTTCTGCACTCTTAATGTCCCCTATATCTTTGGGTGTGTTCTTAAACGAAATATTAAAATAAATTTTAGAAGGAGGTATTGTCGGTTTCCCCCATCTCATAAATTGTTTCAATGTAAGTTCATAAAATGTAAATTTTGTGCTCTCATTTTTGGAGTCTTTTGCCTGCGCAATAACAATCCGAAAATTCTGATTTTTTACTATCGGCTCTAATTCTGTTATAGTTGCAGCTCCAAAATATTTGGCCTCTTCAGAAGTTTTCTTAATTTCATAAAACCATGTGTCATTATCTCGCATGGCAGAGATGTCAACAGGGGAGTTAATGATTTTTATATTTGTAAATCCATGGTCCTTCAAATATTGGCAAAAAGCCAGTTTTGCATCCTTATCCGTCATACTATTTTTTATTTTAATTATGTACCATATAATAAAAAGCGTGAACATTATTCACGCTCATTCTCCAAATAGAGGTTCCTGCAAGACCCTTCAACCAAGAATAAACAATAACGTCCACGCCCGATATATACGCCCTCCCCCGCCCACTAAGGGCGTGAACGGATAATACATATCCACGAGAACGCTTATCGCACTATCTTGTTTCGGGGTTGAAATTTTGCAGGATTTCTATTTGCCAAAACAAGCGTCAATAAACGCCTTTTATTCTGTCCTTGCTTTTTTACGCTGTCAAGGCCAGCGGTTCCGTTTTACGTCGTGAATGAGACGGTTATTTATCGTCGTAATGACCATAGGCTGCCAAGACAAGAACAATTACTTCTGTGTCACGAATCTCATAAACCAGCCTATGCTTCTTTGAGATTCTTCTGCTCCACTGCTCAGAATTGCGCCCTCTGAGAGGTTCCGGATGACCTGTGCCGTTTCGTGGAGATTCATATAATTCACTAATGAGTTGCAACGCTTTATAGTAGGATTTCGGCTCACTATGCAACAAGCGCTTCAAATCTTGTTGCGCTTGTTCCTTGATCTCAACAGAATACTTGCTCATAAGCTCTGAATATAACGATCTAACTCCTCAATGTTGGCAAATGAACGTGCAGGTCCTTTTTCTGCTTCGTCAAGCCGACGAAAATATTCCTCCTTGGTCATACAAGTAGGATCATACGTGAGTTCTTTTGCCAGGCGTTTGAGATACTTAGCCGCACGTTTGAGCATATTCTCATCCTCAGAGAGAATACCTAAACTTCGATATATTTCTGCATTCAGTTCTAAAGCGGTCATAAATGCCTCCTTTTTAAATCACGCTGCAAAGTTACTGCTTTTTTTTGACATATGCAAATTTTTCTATCTTTTGTCTGCAAAAACCAAAAGCAAGCCCGTTTTTGCGGGCCTGCATAAACCGTTTCACATTTGTGGTTGTATTAACAAACGGGCTGAAGAGTTACCATGCTGATTGATGCGAAACGGAGTTTATTATTTCAGTTTGAAGACCACAGGAATAGTATAGTGAACATTTACCGGTTCGCCGTTTTCTTTACCCGGTTTCCAGTCCGGCATGTTATTCACAACGCGCAAGGCTTCGTTATCCAGGCTTTCCGTGCCGCTGGACTTGACCACATGCGCATCCGTCACCTTCCCTTCTTTCGTGATCACAAACGAGCAAGCAACCCGTCCTTCTTTTTTATCCTTTTTTGCGTCTGCCGGATACTTCACATTATCCATCAAATACGTCATCATTGCAGACATACCGCCAGGGAATTCCGGCATGCTGTCCGGCGCCAGAACCGGCAGTTCGGGTTTTACATCGGCTTCAAGTGAAGAAGCGATAGTCGCTTCGCCGTCACTCTTTACTATGTACACCTTCTTCCCGTTTTCATTACCGTTCCTGGTAACAGTCACAGAAGTGGAGCATTTTTTGCCAGATTCGGAGGTGTTAACAACAACTACATTGCCATCTTCGACTTGGACGACTTTGGTTTGTTTGGTTGTACTGCCGTTTTTTGCAGTGTTTTTGCTTCCTGCGCACACGCTTATTGAAACGAGCAGGCAAAGTGCGCTGAATAATACTTTCGTTTTCATTTTTCTTTTGTTTTGAGGGTTATACTTATTAATTTTTCGCGCAAGTCCGCAGCAATGGTACCAAGTTTCTGCGCTGTGCGTGTTTTTTTATTGCTTATACTGTTTTGCGACAACATCATAATATCTGCTATTTCCTTAGCCGACAAATCCACTAGAACCAGTACGCAAAAGCGAATGTCTTGTTCCGAGAGTTCCGGCTGTGCAGCTTGCAGTTTGTCCACTGCATCATACAGATACGCGTTAGCCGTCGTGCAGAATTGTTTGTAATCGTCCCAATGGAGCGCCACCTGGATTTTTCCCTGTGACTGCGCGTGTTCGCGGTCTTCGTTTGTATCACTTTACGATGGATGGTGCGGGTGGCCTGTAACATGGTGGCGTCGCCTTCCTCGCGATATCGGCGCTCGGCTATCAGGCTCAGTTCAATCACGGAAAGCGGGTAGTAAACGGAATCGCTCAGATAGAGGAACTCGTTTGCCGCCTGACTGAAACAATCGAAAGCCAGCGAATCCTGTTGCCCGGCCAGATACGCCTTGCCGAGATGATAAATCACTTTTGCCTCTTTGGCTGTCTGTCCTTTGGTGCGGAATGTTTCAGCCGCATCCTGTAATGCAGGTATATCCGCGTACGTCTGTAGCGCGTTTTCCAAGGAGTCAGCAGTCCGAAGAGTGGCATCGGCTACCTGTTCGCTCTTCCTATCGTGCGTCGCACACGCAGACAGCGCACAGAGGATAATAATGTATGAGACAATTTTTCGCATAATACGTGTTGTTTTAGTCACTTTTCGGACCACAAATTCTGTTCCAAAATCCACTGCAAAGGTACTACAATTTTCAAAGCCATCCAAATTTTTTCATGCGACAAATGATTTTGTAACGTACTGATTTACAGTGCTGTTGCAAAAATAATTAGCGACATGCTATTCTGTAACAACGACAAAAGCGGGCCGAAACCCGTTTTTGTCGTATAACAACCAAAGTATGAAGCTTTGGGCGTTAGTCTTCTTTCCAGCTATCCTCGGTCGGTTTTTGTTTTTTAGCCAGCCGCAGTTCAACAAGGAAGGAACATAACATTCCGATACCAACGCCGAAGGCAACTATCAGCCAGAAATAGATGCTTTTTGTACTAATATCCGCAAGCCAGTCGATGGCTGCTCCAAGACCTACACCGAGCAACATGCAAGCGAAGCGAAGGTTACCGACATCAATCGTGCCGGGCTTTGGCGCTTTCTTCGGTTCGTCGATAAGTAACTTAGCCGTTTCCGGATCCGTCTTGTTCTCAATAATGAGCTGGCGGATTTCTTTCTCCTGCTGATTCTTTTTCATCTTTTTGAGAAAAACCATAACAACGACTACTATCGGTAAACCGAAAATAAAAATTATGGCTACTAAACCAAGGAAATTATCAGGTATCATAATACTAAAAATTTTAATTGTTTAACAATGTTTGTTTGGGGAGTTGACTAGTATGCTCCTCTATTTGTATGATACGCGGAGTGCGAAAAGGTTACACTTCCGGCGAGAAATAATGTAAACGTTGCGCAGCCAGAATAAGGATGGTGGCAATCGGCAGGGCGATACTCAGAACCCGTAATGGTTCCGGCATCTCTGGCATAAAGACGAAAAGTGCATAGATATACACCACTACCGCTACTGGCAGGCCGAAACAAATGCCTAAAAGCTTCGCCCATTTGCGCAAGGTCTTGAGACGCAAGTCACGACGCACGGTGCGTATGACGGCGGCGTTGATATCCGCGACAGGTTGTTGCCGCTTGGCGCTTTCGTTGAGTAATATGTCTAATTCTTGATCGGTCATAAATTTGTCGGTGTGCTCGTTAGCACTTTTTTGATTCGTTCGCGTATGCGGTACATGCGTACCTTAATATTATTTTCTGTTTGCCCGAGTCGTTGGGCGATGGTGCTGAGGGGGATGGATTGGTAATAATGCCATTGGATGAGTTGTCGGTCGGCTTCGGGCAGTTGGGCGATGGCGGCCTCCATGGCTTGGAGCTGTTGTTCTTTCTGCTCGTCATAGCTCTCGTCCGGTGCATCGGTATTCTCGTCCAGGGGATCGGTCTGCCGTCGTTTCTCTTTCTCGAACATGCGCAGGGCGATATGGTTGGCGATGATGGTGACCCACGCTCCGAAGTTCTCTCCGCGCCAGCTATCGAGGTGGCGGTAGGCTTGGATGAACGCCATCTGGGTGACCTCTTGGGCATTCTCTGTATCCTTCATGAGCCGCAACGCGGCGCCGTAAACGGCGGAAGTATAGCGCTTCATAAGCATCTCGAACGCACGTGCGTTGCTATCCTGCAACACCTCGCGTATCAGTTCTATGTCCGTTGGTTGAAACAACATGTTCTACCTACAAGATACCCAATGTACACAAAGGTTACACCCTGTGGGTATTTTTTTCTTCAATTAATCAAAGAGTGTAGGATTGTGTTCGAAGATTTTATAGCCCACTTCGCAGTTGATGCATTCATGGTGCTGGCAGTAGTTCTGGTACAGGTGCAAAAGGGCTTGGGTGTCGGCTGCGGAAGTGACCTGTTGCCCTAAGATTCGCCATTGACGAATGATGGTGTTGTTCTCCGGCGCGATGCGCTCCATAAGCGCCATAGCATGTTCCGCCTGAGCGGTGTCGTTACGCCGTAGGGAATAGGCATATTTATAGGGCAACACCGTGTTAATCAGTAATATATCAATGCTGCTCTTTCCCATGTGCTCCACGTCGAAAAGCGCTACGAGTGATTTCAAATCATCCGTGTCAAGGATCTTACTGAGCAGCGCTTCTGACTGATAGAGCAGTTGTGCGAACTGGTGAATACGCAGTTCGGGACTATTCTGCGGCCGCAGGCGGGCATTCTTCCACACACTGGCATCAAGGGGCGTAAGGCCGAACTTCGTACGCAGGAAATCGTACTCTTTCGCCATCGCCTCATCATCAGCGATCAGTCCCGCCTGACCCATCAGCAAGGCCGTGAGTTGAAAGAGGTTATTGCGGTGTTTCTGCAGGTAGGCGAGCGGGGTATTGATAGCCAGTTCTTCGAAAGGCACACTATTCGTGTGAAAACCGAAATTGCGCGCGAGCGAGATATACAGCGCATGTTCCCAACTGCCTTTAGTAATGGTCAGCAGGCGCTCTATCGACGCACGTTTGCACTCGAAACGCTTGCGCAGGAGTGTTTTCTTCCATCCTTCCGTCAGCAGCGCCGGTTCGCGTAACAGTTGCTCTGCGCACCCGATGCGTGCCAGAGCACTGTCCATCTGTTGGGCGGCTTGGAAGAGTTCCGTCAGGTAGTCTTTGTTACTCGGGTATTGTAACTCGCATTGCGGGATGAGTTCGTCGCGGGAGTTATAGATGGGTTTGTCGGCTGTGCGCACCACATGCAGAATGACGGTGTCGTACGCTTTGTCCAGATGATGCTTATGGCGCAGCCAATCGGACGAACAGACATGTATCTCGATATTGCCCACCCATTCCTGTCCGTCGATGCGGATACGCGCATGGCTGTAGTCCGGTCCCGCATCGCGGTTATGTTCGCCTACGGATAGAATCTCTACCCGTCTGCCGTCTGTGGTCTGTTGGTCAAAACCAGCCCATAGGCAATGTTCCCATATGTAGTGCAGTAAAATCTCGGGCATTTATTCTAAAGTAACAATCGGGGCATCCTCGGCGGATTCTTCGCGGGTGAGGTTGACACGCTCGCGGAGTTCGGTCTGCTCGCGGCTGACACCCATCAGGATGCCGAAATAGATAGACGTGATGAGGACCGACGTGCCTCCTCGGGATATGAGCGGCAAGGGTTGGCCCGTGACCGGACCGAGACCCACGGCGACGAGCATGGAGATGAGCGCCTGGCAGGTGATCATCAGCGCCAAGCCCATGGTCATGAGCATCGCCGGCATATCGCTATACCTGCTCGATATATTACATGCCCTAAAGAGGATCGCGAGATACAGAAAGATGACAAAACCCGAACCGAGCACACCCGACTCCTCGACGATGATGGCGAAGATATAATCGGCGAAAGCGAGGGGCAGGTAGTCCCGCTCCTTGCTGTTACCCGGCAAGACCCCCAATGGCGAGGCACCGCCTCGGGCGATGGCGACGGAGGCGTATACTTCCTGGATGTTCTCGTCCGTCAAGACGTACTTATTGGTAATTGGTGATTGGTCATTGCTGATTGATAGATGTCTATCAATACGGCTGACCCAGGTGGTGGCACGCTTGAAAGGGCCGTGCATAGGTCGGCCGGGACGGACGAAGCCGAACTCGACGATGGCATAGCCGAGGCATAAAGCGACAATAGCGATGCCTACTACCGACAGGGTGTATTTCCAAGGTATCCGGGCGAGGACCCAGAGACAGAAGATGATAAGACCTATCAGCACCGCTGTAGAGAGGTTGGACGCCATGATAGGGAGCATGACGATGGCGGCGATGATAAGGGTGCGGTAGAAATACTTGGACTTATCCGCCTCGGATTTGATACGGGCGAGTTGGTCCGCCACGACGATGATGAGACTCAGCTTCGCCAGTTCCGAAGGTTGGAACGTGATGCCGGCGATACGGACCCAGCGCGCAGCGCCGTTGATAGTGACGACGAGGGGGTTGCCGGGGATCATGGTCGAATAGACAAGGAGCGTACTGAGGCCCAGCAAGGCATAGCCGCCGAAACGAACCCAATACGACGGGATATACTGGATGCCGAAGGCGGCGATGACACCGAGCACGATGAAGAACATCTGCTGGCCGATAGGGCCGAGGGCAGAGTGGTGGGAATAGACCAGGGTGCTCGACGCGGAGAAGAGGGCGATGATCGCCACGGCTATTAATAGCGCAAAGAGCCACCAATACGTTCGGTCAATATTTGCAAGATTCGGCTTTTTCATTTATATAATTATTAAAAAAGAAAAATATATAAAAAATAAATCAAAAATACCAAAAATAATTATTTTATGTAAATAAACATAGATAAACTCTGCCGCTCCGTCATAGGCCCTGGCAGGCCTCCCACATTCCGCGCCCCACCGCGCCCTTAAAAGTAAACTTTACGTGCCCGGCAGGGCATCGTACTGCACATCCGCAGGATGTATATGACAGAGCGTCAGCAATAAACATAAATTTACAAATTTCTAACTGCGGACATGAATTGATCGCCGCGGTCCTCGTAGGACTTGAAGAGGTCGAAGGAGGCACAGCAGGGGGAGAGGAGGACGGTGTCGCCGTCGTGAGCGGCGTGGTAGGCAGCTTGGACCGCGTCGTGGAGATTATCGGTGTCGATAATCTGCAATTGCTGATTGGTGATTGCTGATTGATGATTTTTAAAATGTTCTCTCAGTTTTTCGTTATGGAGGCCCATGAAGACGAGGGTGTGGCACTTGGTGCGGACGAGTTCGTCAATCTCGGAGTAGTCATTGCCTTTGTCCTTGCCGCCGAGGATGAGGACCGTAGGGGTCGTCATGGACTCGAGGGCATACCAGCAGGAGTTGACATTGGTGGCTTTGGAGTCGTTGATGAAACGCACGCCACGCACCGTAGCTACATACTGGAGGCGATGCGGGACACCTTGGAAAGACATGAGCGACTCGCGGATGACCTCTTTCTTAATACCCACCACGTTCGCCGCGATAGTAGCCGCCATGGAGTTGAGGACGTTATGCCGGCCCTTGAGCGCCAGTTCGTCTTCGCCCACCGGCAGGGGGTTGGGACAGGAGAAACCATAGGGATAGAGGGTCGCGCCGAGGTGGAGTTTGCCCAGTTCGCGGTCGATGACCGGGTCTTCCGCCCAATAGATGAAGGCATCGTCCGCAGTCTGGTTGCGGGTGATGCGGAACTTGGCATCGACATAGTTCTGGAACTGAAAATCATAGCGGTCGAGGTGGTCGGGCGTGATATTCAGCAAGATGGCGATGTCGGCCTTGAAGTCATACATGTTATCGAGTTGGAAAGAGGAGAGCTCGATGACATAATAGTCGTGGTGCTCGCGCGCGACCTGCAGCGCCAGCGAGTTACCGATATTACCCGCGAGGCCGACATTGAGTCCGGCATTGCGGAGGATATAATAGATGAGCGAGGTGGTGGTCGTCTTGCCGTTCGAACCGGTGATACAGATCATCTTCGCGTTCGTATATCTTGCCGCGAATTCTATTTCGGAGATGATCGGCGTACGTTGCGCCTGCAGCTTTTGGATGAGGGGCACGGTCAAAGGGATGCCGGGGGATTTCACTACCTCGTCGGCATTCAAGATCAGGTCTTCCGTATGATGGCCGTCTTCCCAGGCGATGGCGTTCTGGTCGAGGAGGGCGCGATAGGGGTCGCTAATCGTGCCGAAATCCGAGACAAAGACATCGAAGCCTTTGGCTTTGGCTAAGATGGCTGCGCCTGTGCCGCTTTCGCCGGCGCCTAATATAACAATTCTACGCATTGTTGTGTATAAAAGTTTATTGCCCTACGGGCAGTTTATATCGCTACGCGATGTTTATTATCTTATTTTTAGAGTCAATATAGTTAATGCGGCGAGGAGGAGGGTGACGATGCAGAAACGGAGGACGATCTTCTGCTCGTGGTGAAGGTTCTTATAGCCTTTCAAAAGGATGGTGCAGGTAGGGTCGTTCTTCAGGACCTGCTCGACGGAGGTGCGGTAATGGTCATGGAGCGGGGTGCGTTTCCAGACACGTACATGCTGACCCCGTTTCTTGTAGAACTTATAGACCTGCGTCTGGACGATGACGGAGACGCTCTCCATCAAGAAGATACCACAGAGGAGGGGGATGAGCAGCTCCTTATGGATGACCATGGCGCAGACGCCGATGATGCCGCCGACGGTGAGGCTGCCGGTGTCACCCAAGAAGACCTGAGCGGGGAAACCGTTGAACCACAGATAGCCGACGAGTGCGCCGACGAAAGAGGCGAGGAAGACGACTAACTCTTCCGAACCGGGGATGTACATGACATCGAAATACTCCGCCCACACGACACTGCCGGAGGTGTAGGCGAGGATGAGCAAGGCGATGGCGATGATGGCGGAGTTGCCGGCACACATACCGTCCATGCCGTCGTTGAGGTTGGCACCGTTGCTGACAGCGGCCACGACGAAGACGGTGAGGAGGACAAAGAAGATCCAGCCGAAGCGGTACATGTTGCGCTCACCGGTCCAAGAGAAGAGGTCGGCGTAGTTGAAGTTATGATGCTTGACGAAGGGGATGGTGGTCTGCGTCGATTTGATCTCCGGGGTCTTCTCCACCACGACGATATTGTTCTCGATATGCGAAGAGACGACCTCGTTCATGCTGACGGCCGGACAGAAACGGAGGGTGAGTCCGACGATGAGTCCGAGGGTGACCTGGCCGAAGATCTTGACCCATCCGTTGAGTCCGTCTTTGTTCTTACGGAAGGTCTTGATATAGTCGTCGGCGAAGCCGAGTGCGCCCATGAGGAGGGTGGTGACGAGCATGAGAATCATATACACGTTCGTCAGTTTGCCGAGCAGGAGGCAGGGCAGAAGGATGGCGGCGATGACGATGAGTCCGCCCATGGTAGGTACTCCTTTCTTCGCCACATTGAAGGGGTCGGTTTTCTCGTCGCGCTGGGTCTCGGAGATATTATGGCGCTTCATGTAGTTGATGAAGGCGTTGCCGAACCAGATGGAGGTGACGAGGGCGATGATGCCGGCGGTGATGGCGCGGAAGGAGATGTAGGTCATAAGACGAGCTCCTGCCCAGTGGCCATACGTTGTGGTTAAATAATCTAATAAATGATAAAGCATTGTTTGTACAGTTTATTGTGCTTCGCACGTTTATTGCCCTACGGGCAGTTTATATCGCTTCGCGATGTTCAGATGTATTTGCGTACTTGCTCGTGGTCGTCGAAGTGGGACTTGACGCCCTTGATGATCTGGTAGTCCTCGTGGCCTTTGCCGGCGATGAGGATGACGTCACCGGGTTGGGCGAGAGTGCAGGCGGTCTGGATGGCGGCGGCGCGGTCCTCGATGACGAGAGTAGAGAGGAGTTCGTCGGGCGTGAGTCCATCCGTCATGTCCTTGAGGATAGCCGCGGGTTCTTCGTCACGCGGGTTGTCGGAAGTCAGGATGAGTTGTTCGCTGCCCTGTTTCGCGATCTTAGCCATCATCGGTCGTTTGCCTTTGTCACGGTTGCCGCCGCAACCGATGACGGTGATGAGCTTCGCTGTGTATGCGCTGCGCGCGTTTATAGCTTTGCTGTTTAGGATTTCTCTAATTGTTTGGATGACATTATCGACGGCATCGGGGGTGTGGGCATAATCGACGATGGCGGTCCAACCCTTTGTGCTGCGGATGGTCTCGAAGCGTCCGTTAACGGGCGTGAGGGTACTCAAGACACGCAGGACCTCGAGTTCGTCAAAGCCGAGGTTGAGTGCGGCACCGTAGATACAGAGGAGGTTGGAGACATTGAACCGTCCGACGAGCGGCACAAAAACCTCCTTGCCGTTGATACTCAGCATCATGCCGTCAAAGCCTTCCTCGAGGATCTGCGCACGGTAGTCCGCCAGTGCGCGGGTGGAGTAAGTATGGACGGAAGCTTTGCAGTTCTGGGTCATGACGAGACCGTTGCGGTCGTCTTTGTTGGTGACCGCAAACGCCTCTTTCTTCAGTCCGTCGAAGAGGCGCTTCTTCGTATCGCGGTAGTTATCGAAGGTCTTATGGTAGTCGATATGATCGCGCGTGAGGTTGGTGAAGAGTGCTCCGTCGAAGTCGAGTCCTGCGATGCGCTCCTGGGCGATGGCGTGCGAACTCACCTCCATGAAAGCGTACGTACATCCGGCATCGACCATCCTTTTCAGGAGTCCGTTGAGTTCGATAGCGTCGGGCGTGGTATGCGTGGCAGGAACGGCTTCGGTCTCGATATAGTTGACGACCGTGGAGAGCAATCCGGCCTTGTGGCCGAGCGCGCGGGTGAGCTTGTAGAGGAGCGTGGCGATGGTGGTCTTGCCGTTGGTGCCCGTGACACCGACGAGGGTGAGCGCTTTGGAGGGTTCACCGAACCATTTGGAGGCCAGAAGTCCCAACGCTTTATCGGTGTTTTCAACCAGAATAAAGGTGGGAGATTGATGATTGCTAATTGATGATTGCTGATTGATATATTCTCTCTTGGAGAGAACGACTGCGGCAGCGCCGTTGGCGACACAGGTGTCGATGAAGGTATGTCCATCTACTGCGGTGCCGACTTGGGCTACGAAGAGGTCGCTTTGTCCAATCTTACGGCTGTCAAAATGCAAACCGTGGATGTCCTTGTTCACGTCGCCGATCACCTCTATCGGCTCAATCGCTTTTAATAATTCGCTTAGAAGCATATTGTTGGGGTTGTTTTAAGAATAAAACAAAAATGTACATTATCTTTTTTCGAGTTTGCGTTCGCCGTTGCGGAAGACGTAGCAGCCGGTGTAGGCCATGGTCTTCTCTGCGATGATGCGGACGGCGGTGCCGCAGTCCATACCGGCGTCATAGGGGAACTGCGGGTCCTCGATCATGCAGATACAGGTGTACTGCGGGTTCTCCTCGGGGAAATAGCCGACGAAAGTCATGCGGTGGTGCTTGCCGGAATAGCCGTGTCCGGGGATGATGAGTTGGGCCGTGCCGGTTTTGCCGGCAATAGACACGAGTTTGGACTGCGCCTTGCGGCTCCATGGCTTGGCGGCCGCCGTGCCTAAATGGTCATCCCAGACGACATCATGGAGGGCCCCCTGTATATCCCGCAGCGTGCGCGACGAGCAGATAGACGACTTGACGACTTCGGGTCGGAAGGACCGGACGACATCGCCGTTCTGCCGGATAGAGGTGACGAGCATAGGCCGCATCATGCGTCCGCCGTTGGCGATGGCGTTATAGAACATGAGAATCTGCATCGGGCTCAGTTCGACAGAGTAGCCATACGACATCTTACTGAGGGTGACGGTGTCACGCGGTATGTCGATGCGCACTTTGTCGGCGCCGGGTATCTCGCAGTAGACGCTGTCCATGAGGCCCATGCGCTCGATCTTACGGACGAACTTCTTCGCGGAGCCTTCGTAGCTGCGCGTGATGAGTTTGGCCAGGGCGATATTCGACGAGACCGCCAGGGCCGAGCGGACGGTGAGAAGCGTGTCCATAGGGTGAGCGTCGGTATGTTTGACGGAGAAATACTGCCAGGGTTGGCGCGTGATGGTGACGGTGTCGTCGATGGCGACTTTACCGTCGTCGAGTGCGGCGACGAGGGCGATGGTCTTGAAAGTCGAGCCGGGTTCGACACGCTGGACGGCATGGTTCTGTGCCTCGAAATAGTCGCCGGACTCGTTGTCGCGGTCGAGGTTGGCGATGGCGCGTATATAGCCGGTCTTGGTCTCCATGAGGATGGCGCAACCCCACTTGGCGTGGCGCTCGGCGGTCTTGGTCATGAGGGCGTTCTCGACGATATCCTGGAGGTTGGCGTCGATGGTGGTCATGATGTCGAGTCCGTCCTGGGCTTCGACTTCGGTGACGGACTCGTTGCGTCCGCCGATACGCTGGATAGAGCTCATGCCGTCGATGCCGCGGAGCTCCTTGTCGAAACGTTTCTCGAGGCCGGAGTTGCCGCCTCCTCCGTCGCCGTAGATGCCGCCGATGGTGCGGCTGGCGAGGAGACCGAAGGGTTTGATACGACGGTACTGGTCTTCAAAGAAGACGCCGGATTTATATTTGCCTTTCTTGAGCAGCGGGTTGCGCTCGAGTTCGCGGCGCTGGAGGTAGTTGATGCGATGGTCACAGACACGGAGTCGTTTGTCAGAGCGGATATACGCCCGCGTGATGCGCGCCTTGTACTCCGCCTGCGTGTGCTCGGGTACGATGATAGACAGATCGCGCGCGAGGGTGTCGATGAAGGTGGTGAAGAGGTGGCCGTTATTGTCGTGAAGGGCAGGCACGCTCGCGTCCATGTACATGTAATACTGCGGCATGCTGGAGGCAAGGAGTTGACCGTTGCAGTCGAGGATATTCCCGCGCGTAGCTTGGATAGGTTTGCGGGTCGGCACCTGCTTCTCCGCCACCTTGAGCCACTCGTCCCGCTCTACGACCTGGATATAGATGATCTTACCCATGACGGCGAGGAAGCCGCATAGGATGACCGCGAAGATGATCGCAAAGCGCCAGACCGTATTTCGTTGCTCGTCAATCATGGGTTATCTTAGTTGGTGGGATGCGGTTTTCCTGGAGGGTGCTGCCTTGTTCTCTGAGTGCCGCGGCGACCTGCGACTGGCGGGTGGTGTTGGTGAGTCGGGCACTGATGGTCATATAGCGGAATTTGGCATCGAGCATCTCCTTCTTGGTGTCGGTGAGGCGGTGCTGCTGGCGGCCGGCCTGGTAGCCCATGAAGATATAGACAAAGACCAGCACGACAATGAGGGCGATGAGGGGGTACTGATCGCGGATGGCTTTGCTTCGCAAAACATCGCCATTTAACCAAGATTGTATGTCGTGTGTGTCTGCCATTAAAGTAATCAGTATTCAGTAGTCAGTAGTCAGCTTTTCTTTTCGGCGATGCGGAGTTTGGCGCTGCGGGCGCGGGGGTTAGCGGCGACTTCTTCTGGCGAGGCTTCGCGGCCTTTCTCAATCAATTTGAAAGGCGTGAGGATATTGCCGTAGAAATCTTTCTCGATAGTGCCCTCGAGGTTGCCGCTGCGCAGGAAATTCTTGACGAGTCGGTCTTCGAGGGAGTGGTAGGTGAGGATGGCGATACGTCCGCCCGGGGCGAGCAGGTCGCGCGCGGCGACGAGCATATCACGGAGCGCGCCGAGTTCATCGTTGACCTCGATACGCAGGGCCTGGAAGAGCCGCGCCAGTTCTTTGGACTGCTCGGCGGGTATGCGCGAGGCGGCGACGAGGTCTTCGGTTCGGAGAATCGCCTTCTGGCTGCGCGCCCGGCAGAGGTTTTTCGCGATGGCGCGTCCGCTGTTGAGTTCGCCGTAGAGGTAGAAAATACGCGCGAGGTCTTCTTCGGAATAGGTATTGACGATGTCGGCGGCGGTGCGCTTGGCGGTTTGGTTCATCCGCATGTCGAGCGGCGCCGGGAAGCGGAAACTGAAGCCGCGTTCGGGACAATCGAAATGGTGAAAGCTGACGCCGAGGTCGGCGAGCAGTCCGTCGATAGCGGTGACGCCGTAGTAATCGAGCCAGTTGCGGAGGTATCGGAAGTTACTATGCACGAAAGTCCACCGCGGGTCGTCGATGGCGTTGGCGAGCGCATCGGCATCCTGGTCGAACGAGAAGAGACGGCCGCCATCGTTTGTCAGCTCTTTCATTATAGCGCGGCTGTGCCCTCCTCCTCCGAAGGTTACGTCCACATAGGTCCCCGCCGGCTTGATATTCAAACCTTCGATCGTTTCCTTTAACATTGCGGGGATGTGGTAGACGGTGGACATTGTTTAATGTTTAATGTTTAATGTTTAATGTTTAATGTTTAATGTTTAATGTTTAGGGGACATTTTTGCACGGAGGCGGGCGGCGAGTTCGGTTTGGGAGAGTCGTTTAGCAGCGAAGGTATCGGGAGTCCAGAGTGCAAAGCGGTTGAGCATGCCGACAAAGAGCACATCGTTTTGCGCACCGATGGTCTCGAGGTTTTTCTTCTGCAGCAGGATACGACCCTGGCCGTCCATCTCCAGGTACTCGGCATCCGCCATGAACTGCATGAGGATGAGTTGGTCTTCGGGATCCCACTCGTCGAGTGCGGCGCGGAGGGTCTCCACTTTCTCGTTCCACACCGCTTCGGGGTAGAACATAAGGCACTCGTTGTCGGTGTCACGGCGCATGACGATACGCTTCGCGTTCGTCTCGGCCAGGATCCGGCGATAGGTGGCGGGGATAAAGATGCGTCCCTTCTCGTCCAAGCGTCCTTCGATATTTCCTACAAATGTTTGCATATATGTGTTATGTGTTATGTGTTATGTGTTATGTGTTATGTGTTATGTGTTATGTGTAGCGTTTAATGATTTTTCGGGTGCAAAGGTACAAAAAATATTTGAATTCCACCACAATTCCCCACAAAAAATTTTATCAATTGTTTTATCAACAGCATTTCGACAGACAAAATGAGTAATAATATTACTGAAAATCAGCAACTTAAATGAGTTATTAACAATTTAACGAAAAGTGGGGTAAAATGGGGTGGTATATTTTGCACCGCAATTTTTTTAGCGAAATTCTTGCGTATGTCGTAAATTCTTCGTACCTTTGCAGCCGCTTTTAAAAAGCGATTTCCGCGGCATTGGCGGAATTGGTAGACGCGCCAGACTTAGGATCTGGTTCCGAGAGGAGTGAAAGTTCGAGTCTTTTATGCCGCACGATATGAGAACGATATTGAAAATACTTGTGGTCGCTATTGCAGCCGTCAGCCTGACTTCTTGCTTAGGAGGAGACTTACAGTGCACACCGGGTATATACTGCAAATATGCCTTTTGTACGCATGTGGACGGCACACGCGACACGGTGCTGTTTCAAGCAGATGCCTCTTGTGTCGTGAAGTTAGGCGACACGGTGAAAGTGCCGATGTATGTGGACGGCGTGTACCATCCGCTGACCGTTTTTCAGGTCAGTGGAGATACTTCTGCGGTGCGGTATTCCTTCGCATGCGACGCTGCGTCGATGCGTATGTTAAAGCCGGATTCTAAGTTAGAAGAAGGGTATCTGCATTTTGCCGATTCGTGCTACGGCATGTCGCTGTCGCTGTATTATATAGCGAAAGTGAAGGGGGATTTTCCGCTCACATTCAGTCTGTCCTCGTTAGCAGCGGAGCCGTATGCGCATAACTCGCTGCAAGTTACTCAGTCTGTTCGTTAGCTTTTGCTTCCTGCCAAAGGGCTTCCATCTCATCTAAGGTCATGTCTTTGAGGTCATGGCCTTTTTCTTTGGCGCGTTGCTCGAGGTAGTTGAAGCGCCGCATGAACTTGAGGTTGGTCTGCTCGAGGGCATTATCGGGGCGGATCTTATAGAGTCGCGCGGCATTGATCATGGCGAAGAGGAGATCTCCGAATTCGGCCTCTTTGTTGCCGCCGTCTTCCTTGGCCAGTTCCGCTTGGAGTTCGTCGAGTTCTTCATGGACCTTGCCCCACACGTCTTCGCGGTGCTCCCAATCGAAGCCTACGTTCGCCACTTTGTCCTGGATGCGATAGGCCTTGACGAGTGCAGGCAGGGAGTCGGGGATGCCTCCGAGAACGGTTTTGTTTCCGCCCTGTTCTTTGAGTTTGACTTGTTCCCATAAGTGACTGACTTCTTCAGCGTTTTGCGCCGCTTCCTGGCCATAGACATGCGGATGGCGGAAGATGAGTTTGTCGCAGAGACGGTTGCAGACATCGGCGATGTCGAACGCACCGGTTTCGGAACCCATCTTGGCATAGAAGATGACATGCAGGAGCACATCACCGAGTTCCTTGCTGATCTCGTTCATGTCATGACGGGAGATAGCGGTGGCCAGTTCGTAGGTCTCTTCGATGGTGTTCTGGCGAAGGCTGTCGAAGGTCTGTTTGCGGTCCCACGGGCACTTCTCGCGCAGGTCATCCATGATGTCGAGCAGACGTCCGAAGGCTGCGAGTTGTTCTGATCTACTGCTCATAGTTATGCATGGTCAGGTGACCTTTGTGGTCCAGTTTGGCATAGGTCCACTGTTTGAAGCAATCGCCGAGGATGATGACGCGGCTGCCGGAGGCTATCTGCAGGTCGAGTTCGATATGCCGGTGGCCGAAGATATAGTAGTCGCGATGGTTGCCTATTTTCTCCTGCTCTTTGGCAAAGAGGACAAGTTCTTCTTTGTCCTCGCCTTTGTAGGGGCAGGGGTTGGCTATCTCATTGAGGCGGCTCTTTTTCGCCCAGGTATAGCCGAGTTTGTTTCCCCATGCCGGCGGGAGGCAGCGGAAGAAGAACTGGGCGGTAGGCGAGTTAAAGAGTTTCTTGAGACGGATAAAGGACTCGATTCTCTTTCGCACGGGTCTGGGGTAGAGTGTCTCCCAATTGGAAGGCAGCAGTCCATCGCCATGGCTGAGGTATATCTGCTTGCCATAGCGGCTGATGGTGCAAGGCTCATAGTGCACCTCCATACCCGTCAGTTTGGACAGTCCGCCGAAGGTCCAGAGGTCATGGTTGCCGATGAAGAAATGGACGTGGATGCCACGTTTGATGAGGCTGCGGATCTCCTTCATGAGCGGAGAGAACTGGCGCTTGGCATGATCATGCGCGTAGAACTCGCACCAGAAGTCGAACATATCGCCGAGCATGTAGATGGACACAGCATCTTTGCTCATCATCTCGAGCATGTCGATGAGTTTTTTCTGGTGCGCCCAGCCGCGTTCGATAGCCAGACTACCTAAGTGTGCGTCAGATAAGAAGTATATCATGTTGAATGTGTAATGTTTAATGTTTAGTGTTTAGAGAAAACCGAGTTCGAGTTTTGCTTCTTCGGACATCATGTCTTTGGTCCATTCGGGTTCGAAGACGATGGTGACATTGACATCTTTGACGCCCTCGACCGAGCCCACTTTCTGGCGGATATCTTCGACGATGAAGTCGCCTGCGGGGCATGATGGCGCGGTGAGCGTCATGGTGATGTCGCATACTCCGTCGTCTTTGAGTTCGATGCCGTAGATGAGGCCAAGGTCATAGACGTTGACCGGTATTTCGGGGTCAAAGACGGTCTTGAGCATGCGAAGTATCTCTTCTTCTTTTTCCAAAAACTCGTTCATTCGTTGTAACTCGCCGTAAAAACGGCGACAAAGGTACAACAAAAAAATGACATACACAAGGGTGTATGCCACTTTTCTGCTTTTTTTGTCGTTTTTACAACAGCTCGACGGAGCGGTTGACGAACTTCGCGAGGGCTTCGCCCTTCAATTGACCGCTGGCGAGGAGGGCGATGTCGATGAGTTGTTTCATTCGTTCCTCTTGACCTTCGGTCTTGTCGACGAGGGCTTGGATAGCAGGGTGGGCGGTGTTGAGAACGAGGGTGTAACTGTCCGGCATGTTGCCGTAGAAATTCATCATACCCTGTTGGTGTGCCGCCATCTCCTTCATTCGCCGCATGAACTCGTTCTGCGTCAGGAAGACCGGCAGCGCATCGGCTGCGGCTGCTTCGCAGGTGACGGTATATTTGAGTTTTTCTTCGGCGGTCGGCAGCAGCGCTTCGAAGGCCTTTCGCAGGCCTTCTTTCTGCTCGTCGGTATATTCGTCCTTCGCCACATCTTCTTTGCGAATGAGGTTCTCGATGGTGTCAGAGTCGATGCGTACAAAGCGCAGTTTCTCGCTTTTTTGCTCGGCCTGCGACATACAGTGTACATCTAATTCGCCGTCCATGAGAAGGACGTCGTAACCCTTCGCTTTCGCGCGCTCGATGTAGGTGTAATGGGCGTCGGGGTCGTTGGTGTATAGGAGGACGAGGTTGCCGTCTTTATCGACCTGTTTGTCGCGCACTTGGTCTTTGTATTCCTCTATCGTCGCGTATTTGCCGTCGAGGTTCTTGAGGAGCGCGAAGGTGACGGCTTTCTCGTAGAACTTTTCGTCGGTGAGCATGCCGAACTGGATGAACATCTTGATGTCGTCCCATTTTTTCGCGAACTCGTCCTTGTCGGCTTTGTAGAGTTCTGCCAGTTTGTCAGCCACTTTCTTGGTGATGTAGCCGGAGATTTTCTTGACATTGTTGTCGGACTGGAGGTACGACCGGCTGACATTCAGCGGGATGTCCGGCGAGTCGATCACGCCGTGCAGCAGCGTCAGGTATTCCGGGACGATGTTCTCCACCTCGTCGGTCACATAGACCTGGTTGCAGTAGAGTTGGATCTTGTTGCGATGCACATCGAGGTTCGACTTGATTTTCGGGAAGTACAAGATACCCGTGAGGTTGAACGGATAGTCCACATTGAGGTGGATGTGGAAGAGCGGTTCGTCGAACTGCATGGGATAGAGTTCGTGGTAGAAGGTCTTGTAATCCTCTTCGGTCAGGTCCGCAGGTTTACGGGTCCATGCAGGGTTGATATCGTTGATGATGTTCTCTTCATCGAGTTCAACCTCCTTGCCGTCTTTCCACTCTTTCTTCTTGCCGAAAGCAATCTCTACGGGCAGGAATTTGCAGTATTTCTTGAGCAAGCCTTCAATGGTTGCGTCCTCGAGGTACTGCGAGAACTCATCGTCGATATGGAGCACGATGTCGGTGCCTCGCTCGGCTTTGATGGTCTCTTCCATCGTGTACTCCGGATCTCCCGAGCACGACCAGTGAACGGCTTTCGCGTCCTCTTTGTAGGACTGCGAGAAGATCTCCACTTTCTTGCTGACCATGAAGGCGGAGTAGAAGCCGAGACCGAAATGGCCGATGATGGCTTCCGCTTTGTCTTTGTACTGGTTGAGGAACTCCTCGGCGCCGGAAAATGCGATCTGGTTGATGAACTTATCCACCTCTTCGGCCGTCATGCCGATACCATGGTCGGAGACGGTGAGGGTTTTCTTTTTCTTGTCGATAGCGACGCGTACCCGTAGGTCGCCCAGGTCACCCTTGGCTTCGCCAACAGAGGACAGCGTCTTCAGCTTGGTCGTTGCATCCACGGCATTGGAGATCAGTTCGCGCAGGAAGATCTCATGGTCCGAATACAGAAATTTCTTAATGACGGGGAAGATGTTATCGCTTGTTACCCCAATTGTTCCTTTACTCATATGATAGAATGTTTATTGTTACACGTTTATTGCCCTGCGGGCGTTTATAGCTTCGCTGTGTATCGGTCAAATTCCGTGCCATATGCGAAAGACTGCCATTTTGGCAGAAAATGCAATAAAAAAGCACCCCGAAGGGTGCTGATTAGTCGAGTGCCGCACATTTGCGGGCGAGGAATTTCGCTTCTTCGGCGTTGAGGAGCGGTGACACCTCTTTATATACGCGCACGTGGTAGGCGTTGAGCCAGTCGATCTCGTCCTCCGTCATGAGGGACAACTCGATTAGAGAGGTGTCGTAGAAGCAGAGGGTGAGGGTCTCGAAGGCCAGCCATTCGTCTTCGGTTGTCGTCTGTTTCGTGCGCTTGGCCGGAATGACGGTGATGAGGTTCTCTGTGCGGATACCCCACTTGTCGGTGCGGTAGATACCCGGCTCGTCAGAGATGATATGTCCTACCTCAAGCGCCGTGGGGTTGTTATCTGTGCGGACGTTCTGCGGACCTTCGTGACAGCCCAGGAAATGACCTACGCCGTGCCCTGTGCCATGACCGAAAGTGATGCCGGCTTCCCACATGAATTGCTTGGCGAGCGCATCGAGTTGGTTGCCGCGCGTACCTCTCGGGAAGCGCGCCCGAGCGAGGGCGATATGTCCTTTAAGGACATAGGTGTAGTCCAGTTTGGCTTGTTCGGGGATACGACCGCCGAGCCATACGGTGCGGGTGATGTCGGTCGTGCCGTCGAGGTACTGACCGCCGCTGTCGAGCAGGAGCATACCTTCGGGTCTGACCTCCGCGCATTTGTCCGGCGTCGCCGCGTAATGGACGATGGCGCCATTGCCTTTGTAACCCGCGATGGTGCCGAAGGACTCTTCGACGAAGTTCTCGCCCATCATGCGGAACTCATGCAGTTTCTCCATGAGCGTCCACTCGGTCTGCGTCTGTCCATTCTTGAAGGCCTCTTTCTCGAGCCACAGGAAGAACCGCGTGAGAGCAGCGGCGTCCTGACGCATGGCGATGCGTTCGCCTTCGAGTTCAACGGCGTTCTTATGGGCTTTGTCGATGAGAATCGGCGACTTGGTGTTGATTTTCTTGCATGCCTCCGGGATAGCCTCGTAGAGCGCTTCATTGACGCGTGCTCCGTCGAAGAGCACCGTGCCTTTGAGACCGCGGATGTAATCGAACACTGCCTCGTACGGCAGTACATCTATGTTGTTGAAATCCAGGTAGTTCTGTGCGGGCGAGTCGATCTTGGCGGCATCCACGAAGAGCGTACATTTGTCGGCCTCGAGGACCACATAGGAGATGACGACGGGGTTGTACTCGACGTCATTGCCGCGGATGTTGAGGAGCCATGCTATCTCGTCCAACGCGCTGATAATAAGTGCGTCGCCTTTCTTGGCGGCGAGTTGTTCGCGCATGCGTGCCAACTTGGACTCTACCGTCTCGCCGGCAAAGTCGGCGGAGTAGGGATAGAGTCGGTCGGAGGGGATGGCGGGACGACCTTCGACCCAGAGCGGACGGATGAGGTCGATGGATTTCAACTGTATTTTCTCTTTCCATTCCGCGAAGTCGTTGACACTGAACATCTCCGGGTTGACACCGATGAGGCCTTGTACATGCTCGCTCAGCCAGTTGACCACACTCGGGCAGTCGATGTCGGACTCGCGCATGAGTTCGATGGTGGAGTCTTTCAGTTCGATGCCGGCCTGCAGATAATAGCGGCTGTCGGTCCAGAGGAGCGCGCGGTCTTCTGTTACCACGACAGTTCCGCTCTCGCCGTTGAAGCCGGAGAGCCACTGCATCTCACACCAGTGTGCGGCCATGTATTCACTTGCGTGCGGGTCGTTGCCGGGTACGACATACGCCGCGACACCCGCTTCACGCATTGCTTGCCGCAGAGCGGCTAATTTCTCTATTGTCTTCATAGGATGGATGATTATATTCGTTCTAAGTTCTGCAGGCGTACCCAGCCTTCGTAGTTGCCGACGCGGATGTTACACCACTCGCCGAGCGTCTCGCGGATGGTCACTTTGGTGCCCTCGTGTAGGGTGAAGAGGTCCGTGCCTGAGCGGTCAGGCGAGGACTTGCCGTTCACCACGCCCTGGGTGATGATGGCTTCGTTGCGCAGTGTGTCGCGTTTATGCAACGAGGCCGCGTTCAGTCCTGCGATGAGCGAGAAGAGCAGGGCGATCCAGGCAATGTGGAAAGCCGTCTTGCGGAGCCAGGCTTCGCGGCCCAAGAGGAAGAGCAACAAGCCCGCCAAGGCCAGGATAAACAGGCAGATAGACCCGATGAGCCAGGTCTGCTCGTTGAGGCTGTTGCGTACGGTGCGTGCCCAAGCCGAGAGGAAGAAATCCTGCTCGACGATGTTATCGGTGATGCGACTCTGCGCAAAAGCGAGGTTGTATTGCGCATCTTTATGGTTCGGCTGCAGCCGGAGCGCGCGCTCGTAGTTGAGGATAGCCTGCGCCAACTCGCCTTGTTTGAAACGGGCGTTGCCGAGGTTGTAATACAAGGTGGCGTCTGGCTGCTCGTCTATCAAGGACTGGTAGATTGTCGCTGCCTGCTCATAGCGCCCTTCGGCATACGCTGCGTTCGCGGCATCAAATTCGCTCTGGGCGAAAGCAAGGGCACAAAGGGCTAATAACACATTGCAAATTATAAAGCGTCTCATAGTTTCTCCTCCTCTAAGTTGTTAATCAAGTTGGTGGTAGCCTTGTAGAGGTCATCCATTGCATGGTCTGTACTCGGCGCATAGCGCGCGAACTCAGCTGTCGAGAGCACATCTTTGACATCTTTGATGAGTGCCTCACTCACACCTTTCTGGGCCAACAACGCGGCGATATTCTCCTTGTTCAGATCCGCCGTCGGAATAGACAGACGGTCGCTGAGATAGGTCCACGCGGCCTGTTCGATCGCGGCATAGAAGGCGTTGGAGTCATTGGCTTTCAAGGCCGCTGCGGCTGCTTTCAAGCGTTTCTGCGCCACCTTGTTCGCACGCTTGTATCGAACACGCGTGATATCCGCATTCTCCTTGATCTGTTTGCGTAGCACGATCAGCAGGATCAGCGCGATGAGCGAAGGAACAGCGTAGAAGAGCCAAATAACTGAATCCTGAATACTGAATACTGAAGGCTTGGCGCTCTTCGGCGCCTTGGTATCAATATAGCGGATGTCCGTGCCGAGTTGCTTGATGTCTTCTTTGTGGGTGTAGCTGACTACTGTAGGCTGGTCGCCGGTAGCGGATGCCTCGCCCGCGCCGCGTTTCACATGGATCGTGTATTCCGGCGTGGAGAGGGTGCGGTAGGCTTTGTCTTCGATATCGAAATAACTGAAGGTGACCGCCGGAATGGTGTAGTCACCCGGGCTGCGCGGTATTGCCAGATACTCGATGGACTTGGTGCCACTCACGCCGGCCGTCGTGGTGTTGAAGTTATTGGTTACCTTCGGGTCGTACGGCTCGAAACCCTCGGGCCAGTCGATGGCGGGCGTCTTGATCAGTTTCATGTTTCCCGCACCGCTGATGTCGATCTTGATGGTCACCGCATCGTTGGTCTGCAGTTCGGTTTGCGAGATAGAGGGCGTCATGGTGAACTTACCTACGCCTCCGGAGAAACCGGCGGGTTTTCCGCTCGGCAGGGCAGCCACATGGATGGTTACGCCCGGCGCGGTGAGCATCTTCGTGACATTGGTGTAGGATCCGAAGAAATCATCGAAGATGGACCGAACGCGTTGCTGGGTTTGCACACGAAGGACCGCTTCGAACTTCGCCGGATCAATCGTGATATCGCCGGAGTGCTGCGGGTAGAGGATGGTGCGATAGAGCACGGCGGTCTGGTAGTTGCGGCCGTTGTAGTGCTCCAACTGCGTCTGTATCTCGCCCTGCTCCAGGTCTTGCTTGAGGAAGCCTGTGAACTCCGGCAACTTGGTGTTGTTGGTCAACTGGGCCACATCCACGTTCGCGAAATACAACTTATAGGTCACCAGCAGCGCCTCCTGCTCATGCACGCGCGTCTTCGAAGCGATGGTACGAACGAAGATGTTCTCCGAAGAGACATTGCTGCCTTGCGGAGACTGAGAGCTCTGCGCACTCTGAGTATTCTGATTATTCGGAGTACTCTGAGCCGGCTGTTCGTCCTCGGGCAACACAGTTATCCGCACACCGTTGGACTGCACGCTCTCGCCGTCCACTTTGATGGTTGCGGGCGCGATGGTGAAGGTACCGGCTTTCTGCGCCATCAGCGTGTAGGTGTAGGTCTGCTCGAAAGTCGAGGTGCGATGACCGTTGACAAACGAAGTACTGCTACTGGTCGAGGTGTAGGGACCGGCCAAGTAGTCAAAGTCCGTGAACTCAGGCGCGCGCAGGTCCCGGCTGCGCTGGTTGACGCTGTAGGTCAACTGGAACGGGCGGCCGACAATCACCTGCGCCGGCGCCTGCGCCCTAAAAACGACCTCATCGGCATACGCACTGAGTGCGATGCCGACAAGGATAAATATAGATGCTAATCTTTTCATATTACCACTCCTTCTCAACTCTGCGTTTCTTACCCTGTTGCTTTTGCAACTTCTCTTGGGTGTCTTGTTCGTCTTGCTCCAAGGCCTGCAGGATCTGCTCCGCCGTCTCTTTGTCCATCTCGTCGTTCTGCTGTTCTTGTTCCTGCTGTTGCTGATCCTGGTTCTGCTCTTGTTGTTGCTCTTGCTGCTGTTGTTGCTGTTGGTCTTGGTTTTGCTGATCTTGGTTTTGGTCCTGATTTTGTTGCTGTTGCTGCTGTTGCTGTTGCTGTTGCTGTTGCTGTTGCAATAGTTCCATAGCTTTCACCAGGTTATAGCGCGTGTCATTATCTTTCGGATTCGCGCGCAAGGACTCCTGGTAGGCGCCGACGGCCTTGTCATACTGCTGCTGCGCAAAATGACAGTTGCCGATATTATGCATCGCCTTGGCATAGCGCGCTTTGTCGTCTTTCTTGTCTAACATCTTCGCGGCCGTAGCGAATTCCGTCAACGCATCTTCGTATTTGTTCTGTTTGAAAAGGGCATCGCCGAGGTTATAGTGTGCCTCGTAGCCGTTCTTGTTCTTCTCCAGACCGCGGCGGTAGTTGACCTCCGCCTCGGTGTAGTTCTGCTTCTTGTACTCGCGATTGCCGCGTCGCACATCGCCGGCCTCTTTCTGGGCAAAGGTGTTGAGGCTGACAAGCAGCAAGAGGGCGATGCCGAGGGTGCGGGATCCCGGCAGACCGAAATGTTCTCCAAAGATGTCCATTCTCGTGATGGCTTTGTTCTTACGGTTGAAGATAAAGAAGTCGATGACGAGCAAAAGCAGGGCGATCAAAGCAAAGCTTTGGAACTGCTCGTTATAGTCCGTATAGACTTGGGTCTCGATCTCTTGCGTCGCCAGTTTGTCGAGTTCTTTCTGGATCGCCTTCGTGGCCGTGTTGGTGTTGTCGCAACGCACATAGATGCCGCCTCCGGCCTGTGCGATCTCGCGGCACATGTCTTCGTTCAAACGGCTGACCACCACATTGCCTTCGCGGTCCTTGCGGAAGTTATTCGTGCCGGGCATAGGGATCGGGCTACCTTCGGGTTTTCCGATACCTACTACGAGTACCTGAATACCTTCTTCTTTCGCCCGACGGGCTACGGCGACGGCATCGTCTTCGTGGTTCTCACCGTCGGTGATTAGGATGATGGCGCGGCTGGCATCGCTCCGCTCGCCAAAACAGCGGATAGAGGTGCTCAGTGCCTGTCCGATCGCTGTTCCCTGCGTCTTAATCAGGTCGGGTTTGATGCTGTTCAAAAACATCTTCGCGGAGATATAATCGCAGGTGATCGGCAGTTGCACGAACGCGTCACCGGCAAAGACGACGAGTCCCACTTTGTCGTTCACCATGTTATCCATCAGTTTGGACAGCATTTGTTTCGCGCGGTCCAAACGATTCGGCGCCACATCTTCGGCGAGCATCGAGTTCGAGATATCGAGTGCTACAATCGCCTCGATACCCTGCCTTTTCTCCGTGCGCTCGGATTGACCGAACTGCGGGCGGGCGGCGGCGAAGATAAGGAGCGTAAGGGCTACCAGTACGATGGTGAACTTCACCGTCGGACGAACACGACTTGCGTTCGGCATCAGCTGTTCCATCAGTTCGGAATCACCGAACTCTTGCAACTGGCGGCGTTTACGTCTCGTATAAACCCAGTAGGCGATGGCGAAAGCCGGGACGGTAGCCAACAACCATAAAACTTCTATATTTGCAAATCGAAACATATCAATTACTTATTGTGCGTAAAACGAAATAGCGAATAATGATCTCGAGCAACAGGCAGGCAAGGGCGGCAAAGAGGAATGACGCGAAATTCTCCGTGTGTTTGCTGTACTCACGCACGCGCAGTTTGGTCTTTTCCAACTGGTCGATCTGCTCGTAGATACTCTTCAGACTGCCATTATCCGTCGCGCGGAAATACTGACCGCCGGTCGTCTCGGCGATGCGGCGCAAGGTGCCTTCGTCGAACTCCGAATCCATCGTCACATACTGCCTACCCATCGGCGTATTCACCGGCACGCGGGTCTGTCCGTACGAACCGACACCTACCGTATAGACACGGATGCCGAAGGTCTTGGCGATCTCGGCCGCTGTCTGTGGGTCGATGTCGCCGCGATTGTTCGAACCGTCGGTAAGGAGGATGACGACCTTCGATTTCGTCTGACTGTCCTTCATGCGGTTCACCGCGTTCGCAAGACCCAGACCGATCGCCGTACCGTCTTCGATCATACCGTACTCGACGGACTTAAAGAGGTTGACGAGCACCGCATGGTCGGTGGTCAAGGGGCATTGCGTAAAACTCTCGCCGGCAAAGACCACCAAGCCGATCTGGTCGTTCGGACGGGCGATGACGAAGTCCGAGGCTACGGCTTTTGCCGCTTCCAAGCGGTTCGGACGCAGGTCCTCTGCCAGCATGGTGCCCGAGATGTCGAGCGCCATCATGATGTCGATACCTTCGGTGGATTCCGACGACCATTTATTGGTCAACTGCGGGCGTGCGAGCGCGATACTTAATAAGGTGATGATGGCTACGCGCAGCACAAACGGCACATGCAACAACCATATCCGCCAACTCTTCGGCTGTGCCGCAAGGGTCGAGGTGTCCGAGATCTGCACACTCGCGTCCGATTTCCACAGCTCGTAAATGTACCAGCCGATGACCGGAATCAGCAGCAGTAACAGGAATAAATATCCGGGATTAGCAAATGTCATACTTCTTCCTCCTCTTCTTTTTCACCATTCTCACCATTTTCATCATTTACGAGTTTCGTCTCGTTGACAAAATCGTACGCGGTCGTCAGCGCCTGCTCGTTCTCGTCGGGCGTGGTGTGCCACTTGGCAAACTTCACTAAATCAGCCAGTTGCAGCATTTTGCTAAGACGTGTGTACAGGTCTTTCTCGATGAGCGGTTTCATCTCATGCAAGGTCTCATCGGAGGTCTTTTCGGTACTGTGCACTTCGAAGCGGCGACCGATATACTCACGTACGACATCCGTCAGTTCGGTCTGGTATTCCTTCACCTTTCCGTCCTTCCAGATCTTCTGCGCTTTGATCTCATCGAGTTTCTCCAATGCTACCTCATCGGCAGGGCGCAGCAGGTCCGGATCGACGGGTTCTTCGGCCGGTTTGCGCTTGCTCTCCAACCAACGCCAGAGGTAATATCCGCCGACGCACAGACCCGCTATCAGCAGACCCAAGAGGATCCAGCGGATGATGCCCCACCACCAAATCGGTGCTTTCTCGATATCTTTGATATCGGTGATGGCGAGCGTGGTGTCCACTTCGAAAGGCTGCACGATGTTCAGCGCCATCGGCTCGGTCCAGAAGGTGTCCTCTCCGCGGGTCACTGCAATCGGCTCGATAGCGAACAGACTGTCTTTGAATGAGGTTAGCGTCAGGTACTGATTGAGCTGCACGCGACCATCCGGCAGATTCAAGGTATCCACGATCGTCTTATCGACAATCTCGATGCCGTCCTGCAGCTGCTCGCCGAAGACGGGCAGGGTCACTTGCTCCGTCGCGTCGTGCGTCACCTGCAGGTGCAAGTCCGTCTGGTCGCCGATCATCAGCACGGTCGAGTCGATACTCGCGCTAACTACTATTGCTAATAATAAATTATAAATCATAAATCATCAATTATCAATTGTGGAAAAGTTGCATCAACTTTTTCACATAGTCTTCATCCGTTCGAACGGAAATATTATGCATGCCGGTCTTCGTATATACGGTCTCCAAGGCCGCCTGCTGGTCGCGCCAAGCCTGACCGTACGCATTGCGTACGCTGGCCAAACTCGTGTCGGCCCAGACACGCGCACCCGTCTCCGGATCACGCACTTTCAACAGACCCACATTCGGCATTTCCGCGTCGCGGCGGTCGTAGATCTGAATGGCATTCAGATCATGCTTGCGGGCGGCGATAACTACCGGTGCCACTTCGCCTTTCTTCTCCGGCACGGCACTGAAACGGCTGTCCATGAGATCGCTTATCAAGAACGCAGCGCAACGACGCTTCTGGGCGTTGGTCAGGAACTGCAGCGCCGCGTTGATATCGGTACCGTGGTGTTCGGGTTCAAAACTCAATAGCTCGCGGATGATATGCAGCACATGGCTCTTACCCTTCTTCGGCGGGATGAATTTCTCTACGCGGTCAGAGAAGAAGATGACGCCCACTTTATCGTTGTTCTCGATCGTGGAGAAGGCGAGGGTAGCGGCTACTTCAGCCATCGTGTCGCGTTTCATCTGGCTCACCGTACCGAAGTTCCGGCTGCCGCTGACATCGACGAGCAACATCACCGTCAGTTCTCGCTCTTCCTCATAGACCTTGATATAAGGACGATTCATGCGCGCCGTGACATTCCAGTCGATCGACCGCACATCATCGCCCGGCTGATACTCGCGCACCTCGCTGAACGCCATACCACGGCCTTTGAACTGACTGTGGTACTCGCCCGCGAAGATATTCCGACTCAACCCATGGGTCTTGATCTCTATCTTCCTGACCTTTTGTAATAACTCTTCACTGGTCATAATTCTAGTCGTCTAGTTGTCTAGTCGTCTAGCCGACTAGTTTAGGGAACCTGTACTGCATTGAGGACTTCCGTGATTACATCCTCGGTGGTGATGTTATTGGCCTCTGCCTCGTAGGTCAGTCCGATACGGTGACGCAACACGTCGTAGCAAACCGCACGCACATCTTCCGGCGTCACGTAGCCTCTCCTATGAATAAACGCGTACGCGCGAGCGGATTTCGCCAGGTTGATCGAAGCACGCGGCGAACCGCCGAACGCGATCATCTGCTTGAGGTCCTTCAGACCGTACTCCTCGGGGGTACGCGTTGCAAAGACGATATCGACGATGTATTTCTCGATCTTCTCGTCTAAATAAACCTCCTCTACGATCTTGCGCGCCTTGATGATGTCGGCTGTACTCAAGATCGGAAGCACGGTCTTCTTCTCGGACGCGATGTTCTGACGAATGATGGCCTGCTCCTCCTCTTTCTTCGGATAACCGATCACCACTTTCAGCATGAAACGGTCGGTCTGTGCCTCGGGCAGCGGATACGTACCTTCCTGCTCAATCGGGTTCTGGGTAGCGAGTACCAAGAACGGATCATCGAGTTTGAACGTCTGCTCACCGATTGTCACTTGACGCTCCTGCATCGCCTCGAGCAAGGCGGATTGTACCTTTGCCGGAGCACGGTTAATCTCATCCGCCAACACAAAATTAGCGAAGATAGGACCGCGTTTGATCTTAAATTCTTCGCTCTTTTGACTGTAGATCTGTGTACCGATCACATCCGCCGGCAGCAAGTCCGGAGTAAACTGAATACGACTGAAATTCGCCTTGATGAGGTCGCTTAAAGTCTTGATAGCCAAGGTCTTAGCCAAACCCGGCACACCTTCGAGCAGAATATGACCGTCACTCAACAGACCGATCAACAAACTCTCAACGAGGTGTTTCTGACCAACAATCACTTGATTCATGCCTAAAGTCAAGGCATCTACGAACGAACTCTCGCGCTCTACACGCTCCTGGAGTTCACGAATATCCACTGGATTTTGCATAGTATAATGTAATTATAATTTTCCGCTTTTATACATGCAAAAACCGTGCCAGAATGGGGCTTTGTTCGTTGAGCCGGATATTATCCGGCATATATTTCTCATTTTTTACCTCCTGCTCGCGTTTTATTTTGTTCATTTTTGTCGCATGCCATGCGACTTTCGATACTTGCGGTGTAGGCGGATTACCGCTTCGTTGTCCGCCCTCTGCGTGCGGACGGTTCGCCCTTCGCGTCTCAGTAATCTATTCGTCTAGTAGTCTAGCCGTCTAGTTTACTTTCACCCGCCCGCGAGGTGCTCAATGCGGATGCAGCCCATGCGGAGTATAGCGTTTTTTTGCTTTTTTATTTGCACATGTCATATTTTTGTTGTACCTTTGCGGTCGCAAAGGTGATAATATACTTATCCCTAATGCCTTTACTGACCTTAAAGACCTTATTAGACATTAATAAAAATCTAAAAACATAATGAAACAAAAACTTTTTACTCTTTTCCTCGCCTTTCTAACAAGCGTAGGAACAGTGTTTGCATCAGTCGTGAAAATTGGCGATTTGTATTACGCCGATTCAATAATAGTGAAATTCACACCTCCCAAGACTTTCACATATGATACTCTTTTATATTTGACATATAGTCCCGACGATGATAAATATGCTGGAGATATAGTTATACCTGCTTCAGTTGAGTATAATGGGAGGACTTTTGAGATAACTAGTATTGGAGATAATGTTTTCTCTGGTTGCACCGGTTTGACATCTATCAAGATACCCAATAGCGTCACACTCATTGGACATGATGCGTTCTCTGGTTGCTGCGCTTTGACTTCTGTCACCATCCCCAATAGCGTCACAAACATTGGATATTATGCTTTTTCTAATGTCCCTAATATAATGTATACTGGCTCTGCAACAGGCTCACCATGGGGAGCAATATGTGTTAATGGTTATGTAGAAGGTTTTCTCGTATATAGTGATGCTTCTAAAACAAATCTTGTGGTTTGCTTATGTTCAGCAGAAGGGAGCATCTCTATTCCTAACACGACCAAGAGTATTGAAAATTCAGCTTTCTCTGGTTGCATGGGTCTGACTTCCATCACCATTCCCAACAGCGTCACGAGTATTGGAAATTATGCTTTCGGTGGTTGCACCGGTCTGACTTCCATCACCATTCCCAATAGCGTCACGAGTATTGGAAATAATGCTTTCCGTAATTGCACCGGTCTAACTTCTATTACTATTCCCAACAGCGTCACAAATATAGGAAATAATGCCTTTAGTGGTTGCACTAATTTACCGGTAATTGATAATATTCGTTATGCGGATACTTATTTAATTGAGGCTATAGATAAATCATTATCGACTTATAGTATAAAATCTGATACTCGCTGGATAGGCATTTCTGCTTTCTCTGGTTGCACAGGTTTAACCTCTGTCACTATCCCAAATAGTGTTACAAGCATTGGGAATTATGCTTTCTCTGGTTGCACGGGTTTAACCTCTGTCACTATCCCCAACAGTGTCACAAGCATTGGAGACTATGCTTTCTCTGGTTGTACTAGTTTACCGGTAATTGATAATATTCGTTATGCAGATACTTATTTAATTGAGGCTGTAGATAAATCATTATCGACTTATAGTATAAGATATGGTACTCGCTGGATAGGAGGTTCTGCTTTTTCTGGTTGCTCCAGCTTGACATCCATTACGATTCCCAACAGCGTCACGAACATTGGAAATGAAGCTTTCTCTGGTTGCACCGGTCTGACTTCCATCACCATTCCCAACAGCGTTACGAGCATTGGGAATTGGGCTTTCAATAGTGTCCCGAATATAATGTATACTGGCTCTGCAACTGGCTCTCCATGGGGAGCAATATGCGTTAATGGTTTTATAGATGGTTGGTTGGTATATAGTGATGCTTCTAAAACAAATCTTGTGAGATGTTCACGTTCGGCTGAAGGGAGCATCTCTATTTCTAACACGACCAAGAGTATTGAAAATTCAGCTTTCTCTGGTTGCACGGGTTTAACCTCTGTCATTATCCCCAACAGCGTCACAAGCATTGGAGGATATGCTTTCTATAATTGCTCCGGCTTGACCTCTGTCACTATCCCCAACAGCGTCACGAGTATTGGAGAATCTGCTTTCCTTGGTTGTACTAATTTACCGGTAATTGATAATATTCGTTATGCGGATACTTATTTAATTGAGGCTGTAGACAAATCATTATCGACTTATAGTATAAAATCCGGTACTCGTTGGATAGGAGGCTCTGCTTTCTCTAGTTGCTCCGGTATGACATCAGTCACAATTCCCAACAGCGTCACAAGCATTGGAGATAATGCTTTTTCCAGTTGCACCAGTCTGACCTCTATTACTATTCCCAATAGCGTCACAAGCATTGGAGAATGGGCATTTAATGATTGTTATAACTTAAAGTCTGCAAACATTCCTAATAGCGTCACGAGTATTGAGACCGGGGCTTTTAGTCATTGTTATAACTTTAAGCATGTGTTCATTCCACGTAGTGTGACAAGTATTGGAGCATGGGCTTTCCATTCCTTGGGCTACCAAACAAGCATAGTTATAGAAGAAGGAAATCCTGTTTATGATAGCCGCAATAACTGTAACGCAATTATTGAAACTGCGACGAATACATTACTTTTTGGATGTCAAAATACGGTTATCCCAGAAGGAGTAGAGCGCATAGGGGAATATGCTTTTTTTGGTAATCTCGATTTGACGAGTATAGTTATTCCCAGTAGTGTAACGAGCATAGAGCAAGAGGCGTTTTCAAGTTGTGCGAACCTTGCCGCTGTTTATAATCAGGCATCTACGCCTCAAAGCTTTGGTCAAAATGCTTTTTATGGATGGAATGATGAGAGATGGGATGGAAGAAAGCAAGGGCCAGTTGATATGAGCAAATGTATATTGTATGTTCCAGAAGCATCCGTAGAGTTATACAAGGCAGCGGAGGGTTGGAAAGAATTTAAGAACATACGTTTCGTAGGAATAGTGGCTTCAGGAACTTGTGGTAAGAATGGCGATAATTTGACATGGGTCTTATATAGCGATGATACTTTTACCATCAGCGGCACAGGCGACATGGCTAACTTTTCTAAAGGGACCGCTCCTTGGTATTCATATAGGTCATCAATTGCTGAGGTGTCTATGGATAATGGCGTTGCAAGCATTGGAAATTATGCTTTCTATGGTTGTACCGGCTTGACCTCTATTGAGGTTCCAAGTAACATCACAAGTATTGGAAGTGCTGCTTTCGATGGTTGTACAAACTTGACATCAATAATATGGAATGCTGAACATTGCAACGACTTTTACAATAACAGTCCGTTTTATTCTAGCAAAGGAAAAATTAATTCTTTCATAATTGGCGATAATGTTGAATACATTCCGGCATATTTATGTTACGAAATGAAAAATGTGCCCCAAATAATAGTTTCTAATTGCAAAGCAGAGGCAGGAACGAATGCTTTCTCAGGATGTAAATCGGTATTATGGAATAAACTGCAAGATTTTACTATGACGATACATGATGAATATGACACCTCTAATTCTGGTTCTATTTCGTTCTCAATAGATAATTATGCAGGAAATTATTACTATACTCTAAATGGAGAAAAGAATGCACCATTACAAAAATTATCCGTCGGACAATATCGGCTTGTTTTCTACGGCGAGGTATGCGGTGATTCAATTGTCAAGAATGTGCAGATAAAACAATATGGAATGCGCGTGAATAACCAATACTACCTGTTAGATAGAAGCAATCACACAGCCACAATGACATATCGTGGAACTTCGTATGATGCCTATTCCGGTGAATATTCTAGTAATATCACCATACCTGAGACTATTTCATTTGAGGGACAGGAATATGTAGTCACAGGAATTGGAACAAACGCATTCACCGGCTGTAACAATATCAAATCCATTATAATGACTTCAAAAACGCCGATTTCAATATCTAATAGTTGTGGCTTGCCAAGTAGTACTTTAATTTATGTCCCCTATGGTAGTTTGAATGCCTACAAGACTGCTCAAAATTGGAGCAAATACAACATACATGTGATTAATCCTTCGCACTCGTCTTCTTTGTCTGGTGCTACTACTGTTACTATCACTCTCGGCGACAATGATGAAGCCAAGCATATCGTTTCTTGTGGAATGGAAGGCGGCGAAGAATTCGCTGGTAATATCATTGAATATATCGGTTTGGAGCCTGAGAGCCAGTATGCCGATGTTCCTTTCTATGTGAAGACCAAAGAAGGCGACCACGATATTTTGTCATGCTCCTTCACTACCTCTGCATTGGTATTAACTACCCAAGAGTCCAAGCCTGTTTCTTCCAACACCGCCATTCTCTTGGCAGAGACGAATATGGCAGAGATCGAAACCTCTTGCGGCTTTGAGTGGAAACGTAATGACGCGCCCGAGGATATGACGCCCAACAAAGTATTCTGCCCGGTAGCAAACGGACTGATGGCAGGACGTCTAAAAGGTCTCAAAGAGGATGTGTATTATAAATACCGAGCTTATTATCAATCTGCCGCAGGAAATATGTACTACGGCGATTGGAAATACATCTTCACCGGTGACGTAAGTGTTGAGTTTGATCCTATTCTCTACACCTATGCAGCTATAGCCGTTAAAGAAAACGAAGCAACGCTCAAAGGCTATGCGCTTGCCGGTTCAGAGGACTTTACCGAACAGGGCTTCGAATATTGGGCAGAGAGCCGCGCTAACAACGCTCCGCGTCGCACGGCTGCTTCTATCGGCGAGCATAAAACGGTTACCGCTTCCGGCATTAGCATGAAGGCAACGCTTACGGATCTTGATGAAGGTACGGTCTATCGTTATCGTTCTTATGCGAAGATAGGTAGCCAAACATTTTACGGTTCAGAGATGACCCTCACCACGCTTGGCGAATATCATGACTCACAAGCTATCGAGGACATCCACGTTGATGCATCTCAAGCGACCAAAATCCTTCACAACGGCCAAATATACATCCTCCGTGGAGACAAGACTTATACGATTACAGGCCAAGAGGTGAGATAATCAACCTATTTAATCCTTCTATAACGAGGCGGGGAGCAATCCTCGCCTCGTTTTTTGTTATTTTCTTCATTTTTTTGAGTGCGAAAATTTGCATATGTCAAAAAATTTTTGTACCTTTGCACTCGCATAATCAAAATAACGATACAATGAAGAAACTTTTTACTGCTGTATTGATTTGTTTGGCAACAAGTGCACATGCGCTCCAGGTGTCGGACTCCCTTTTTATCAGCCCGTCTGATAACGTAGCTAACCTGCTTATGTCCGCAGCGGATTATGACAGTTGGATTCTCAACGATGAGTTTCAAACGACGAATAAGCCGACGGTCTTGACATCGAAGTTGTACCAGTATTTCAAGGACGATTTCGATATGATCATGTTTATAACCAATGAGCAAGACCGTCCGTCAACCATTCCGTACTACGGCATCAATTCTTCTATAGCCAATGGTGTGAAAGGTATTGGCAAGTCGATATTCAATTATTCCTCGTATTTCGGATCGGAGGGCAAACTCTTCTCGGTGATGTATTTGCCCTATTTGAATGCTATCAAGTACGGTCCTACTTTGCATGAGTTTTGCCATTGCTGGGCGAACTTCGCAATCCCAACAGTAGTCAGCGGACACTGGGGAATATGCGGCGGAAACACGAAAGGACAGTTAGGCGGGTTCGAGCAAAGTACGCTTATGACCAATGTGGACGGCATCGCCAATAAGTACTCCGTGGAGAGTTTCGGAGTCAATGCTAACGGCGGAAACGGCGTGCCGTACAATGAAATGGAATTGTATCTAATGGGCATGCTGCCGATTGATTCGGTGCATGAGTTTGACGCCTTTCCGGAAGTGGACTCCGAATCCTTCCAATACTACGACGAGAGTCATACCCGCATCAGTTTCCTTGCCAATAAACGAAACCATTATACGCAGGCTTCGCTTATCGAATTGCTCGGCAAGAGAGAACCGGATTATAAGACTTCCCAGAAAGAGTTCCGCGCACTTTTTGTGGTCCTCTCGAAACAGCCGCTGACTTCGGACGAATGGGCGGCATATGAGTCTGGAATCAACTGGTTCTGTCAGACCTCAGACGATGGTCTTAGTTGGCTGTATAACTTCTGGGAGGCAACGCGGGGACTTGGTTCGATTGATCCGGCCGATTTGAGCCTTTCGCTGAAATCCGCTCCGAGCGGTTTTGTTGATGTCGATATGCCGGTAGACGTCCGAATCTTACCTTCCACGATCATCTGTTCGGAGTCGTTCCGTATTTTTAATCTGTCCGGACAAGAGGTGACGGACCTCAACGGTTCTCTGCCTTACGGCATCTACATCGTCCGCACGGCTAACGCATCAAAGAAGGTCTGGGTGAACTGATCCTCCTCGGCCGCTTCGGGCTCAATGCGGGTGCAACCATGCGGCGTGTATGTTCTCTTTCTTCGTATTTCAGGGCGATCTAATCGCCCGCTTTCACCCCGCTGTCCATTCCTCGCCGCTGTCTCGGCGAGCCTTTTTCGTCCTTTGTCCCGCATGGGAGGCGGTTTCTCTTTTCATTTTTGTCGCATATTTGCGGCAATTCTTTATTTTTTCTTGCGTATATCAAAAAAAAGTTGTACCTTTGCAACCGCAAAGGTTAAAAAATGAAACAAACCCTATGAAAACAAAACTTTTTACACTTTTGGTTGCTGTAGCAGCAAGTATCAGTTCGGTCCATGCGTATGAGACGCTGAGTGTGGCACAAGCTTTGGAAATCGGCCGTTCGCTCGAAAAAGGAGCATCCACCTCCGATACGTATACTGTTATAGGCTATGTAGCCGCTATCGAATCGGCATACGATGAAACGTATCACAGCCAGAACTACTGGATAAGCGACCAACGGGGTGGTGATATCAGTGAGGTGTTTTACATCTATCGCGGTAAAAATGACAACCCTGTGCAAGTGGGCAATCAAGTAAGCATAGAAACGAAGATATTTCGTTATGCCGATCAGGTGATCGAGAACAAAGGTAATAACTGCCCGGTGACCATTCTAGACGCTACGGAGTCAGCCAATCCTACAATTCTTGTCGGCAACTGTGGTCGGGAAGGCAATAATCTCACCTTCCAACTGAACATGAATACGTGGGACTTAATTATCCAAGGTAGCGGCCGAATGGTGGATAGTGTTCAGTTCTTCCCGTGGCAGTGGCAGAGTCTGCGCTATTCTGTTCGCAGTATTCAAATGCCGGAAGGGCTGACTTACATTGGTCAGTCGGCATTCGAGTATTGCCAGAAAGTAAGCTCCGTCACCATTCCGGAGAGCGTGACAACTTTCGGCAAATGGGCTTTTTATAACTGTAAGGCGTTAACGACGATGAATATGCCGGAAAGCGTGAACACCATCGGTGTCGCAGCTTTCCAAGGTTGTGCGCTCACAGAGCCACTCTATAATGCACACCTCTTCTGCTTCTTACCGACGGACTATAATGGCAGTTACACCATTCCGGACGGAATAGTGATGGTTATCAGCTATTCGTTTGACGGTCGCAAAGAACTGAACTCTGTAGATATCCCGGCAAGTGTGCTGCGTCTGGGATACCGCACGTTCCGTAACTGCACAGCCTTGCAGTCTATCACCTGTCGTGCTGTCAATCCTCCGACCTCAAAGGGCGAGTCGTTCGATGGTGTCGATAAGTCCATACCCCTGTACGTACCTGCTGAGAGTATCGAATTATATCAGACAGCTGACGAATGGAGTGAGTTCTCGAACATACAAGCCATCCCCAGTACGGAAGACTTGGAGTTGACCGAGCAAGAGATGAAAGCCTATAAACTCCTTCAAAACGGCCAAATCTACATCCTCCGCGGCGAGCACATCTTCGACACCCAAGGAAAGATGATTAAGTAAAGTATGTCAATTCCGTCCAGATTTTATCTGGATATCCTCTCAAATTAAAGAGCTTGGCAACACGCCAGGCTCTTTTGGGCTTGTTCCCTTTTTATCTAGCTTGTTCCTTTTTTTGTGCATTAAAGGGAACAAGTTTCCTCTTCAAGAATGTATGTTTTTTCTCCCCAAATATTTGCATATTTCAAAATTTTTTCGTACCTTTGCACTCGATTTCAAACAAAAACCGCTCATCTCTCTAGTATTATATACTATGTATATAATACCAACGAAAACGCAAGCAAAAATTAGTGCGTGATTAGTGCGAGATAAGTGCGTCGTAAGTACGCGATAAGTGCGAGATTATAAGGGTCCGAACGGGGTGTTTTGCTACCCCTTTGCTACCCCTTAACTACATAAACAATTACTCCCTCTCATCTGGCTTAGAGGTGCTTCCGCTTAAGTAAACTAACGAGGACTGCTAGTGTAACGATAGTCCGAGTTAAGAGCGAGGGCGTGACGTAGCGCTATACAAGGGCAGAGCCCGCAGTCGCGCGAGTCATAGCCAGCAGCGAAGATGGCGAAAATCAAACACAAACCTCATATCGAGGAAATGATAGGTGCTCACTCCAAAGACGGAACCGTGGAGCGCCGCAAGGTGTTCCGTGACTACGATGGCAACGTTACCCGCGTCGGCCGTCTCGAGGCTTACATCCCGAAATCCCGCAACTACAAAGCAAACCCCATCTACTTCCGCGAACGGGCGAACATGACAGCCTTTGGCAATGCCTCTCATCTTGCTCAGGAATTCATCGATTCTATGCGCAACAAGACACCCCTCTCGCCGGAAAAACAAGCCCTTCTGGACTCCTACAAGGCCCGCTTCTATGCCCAACTCAACGGCCCTCATGACCCTATTGCGCCCAAAGATAAAGACGGCAACTACCTCGTCTATTCCCGCATAGACAACTTCATCCGAGCAGTCCTCCGAAAAGAGAATCCGATCTTCTAAATCAGGCCGTTCTTTCTTTCGCGCATTCTTAAAATTTGTACATTTTGCAAAGTCTATTTTGCAACACTCTTTAGAGTGCTGCTTAATAATCGTGTACTTTTTCATAATAAATGCTATTGTGGGGTTGACAAAAAAGCAGTAATTTTGCACCCGATTAAAAATGGGCCTTTTTGAACCCTAAAAAACGCAAAAATATTAACAAAAACAGTAATATGAGTAAATTTTTACAACGAATCTTTGTCTGCGTAGCCTTGATGGCGCTGCCGTACATGGCATATGCGGACGATTTTCAGGTGTCCAACTCTAATTTTGAGGATTGGAGCGGCGCCGCTTTTAATGGTGAGATTCAGCCGAAGGGCTGGAACGCATGTAACGTGGAGCAGGTGGGCTTCAAATTCAACTTCGCCCACCGAGAGACCGGCCGTAATGGCGGGTACTGTATGATGGTACAGGACCAGGACGTCGGTGCGATGGGTATCACGGAGACCAGTCCGGGTTATTTCTCGTTAGGTCAGCCTTGGGCATACATCGCGAGTATCACCGCCATCAACCAGGCCACAGCCGGTACCTCGGGCGGTATCACTTGGACCCACCGTCCGGACTCCTTGGTAGTGTGGATCAAGCGTACGGGTAGCAACACCGACAAGGAGGATTTCTACCTGCTGTACTACTCTTGGAGCGGTACGGCTAAAGGAACGAAGTACAAAGGCAAGAACGGTAGTTGTACCTCGACGGGCGGTTATACCGATGAGGAGTCGGACGTGCGTCAGGCGCTGAACGGCAACGAGTGCGGTACGAACACCATGGCAAAGCAGATCGCCGAAGGTATGTGGTGCGAGAAGAAGACTTACGGCAGCTGGACCCGCATGTCCGTGCCTATCTACTACATGAACAGCGACGCGCCGCAGAAGATGAATCTCATCTTCTCTGCCTCCAACTACCCGAACTTCCGCGCTAACAGCGGTCTGTACGCCGGAAACTCGCTCTACGTCGATGATGTAGAGATGGTTTATTCATCGAAGATCCAGAAGTTGTATATCGGCGACGTGGAGTGGAAAGGCTTTGATCCGAACAGCAGCGATGTTCAAGTGTACTCGTTGGGCGAGTCGGCTACGTCTATCCCGTCTATTGAGGCGGTCCGCGGTGTAGGTTCGATCACCAACGCCAGAGGTACAACGGTTAATTTCGCGGGACGTACGCTCTCCGGTAGCGAGATCTCGATCACGAAAGGAAACCTGACCAATCAGCCGACCGTCATCACCGTGAAGTCGGAAGACGGCAAATCGACCACGACGTATAAGATACAGTTCCAGAAAGCCGCTTCGAGCAACGCCAAACTGGCGGGCATCTCTTATGTTTATGGCACGGATACGACCCTTATTCCGGGTTTCAGCCCTACCAAATACAACTACGAGGTGGAACTGCCGTACGGCACGAAGACGGCGCCGGTTATAGTGGCTGAGCCGCAGGAAGACAAGCAGACGGTGGCTATCACGCAGCCGACTTCTGTAACAGGTACCTCTACCATTAAGGTAACGGCGGCGAACGGCACGAGCACGCAGACTTATACGCTGAATTTCAAGGTGGGTCTGCTCTCGGATAATGAGTTGCAGGACATCCTCGTGAACGGCAAGTCAATCCCGGGATACTCCCCTTCGCAGACGGTATATAAAGTGTCGCTGCCGGTAACTACGACAACGATGCCGACGGTTACTACCGTTTCCAAACCCGAGTATGGCAATGACCAGACGGTAGTGCATACCAAACCGACGGTAATCGACGGCGGTGTGTACATGCTGAGTGTCACCACACCGGGAAACAAGATCGCGAAAGTCTATAAGCTGAACTTCAAACTTGAGAAGTCATCCTATTCCTATCTCAAAGACCTGCAGGTGGAAGGCGGGTATATTGCCGAATTCCGCCCGGATAACTTCACCTACTATATCAACCTGCCGATGGGTACGACTTCGCTGCCGAAGATCACCTATACGCCTGGCGATGAGTACCAAACGGTTCAGGTGAGCGAACTCGGCGCAGGTGTAGTCGATGGAACGGTGCGTATTACGGTTACCGCAGGTAACGGCGACCAATCGGTATATAAACTCGTCTTCTCAAGCGAGAAATCCGATGTCTCTACGCTGGCCGGTATTAAGATCGGCGGTGTGGCGCTCCCGGACTTCTCGCCGGAAGTGACGAGTTATACGTATCAACTGCCGGTAGGTACGACCGAGTTGCCGGCTATTGAACCGATCTTAGGCGATGAGTATCAGACCTATTCGATCACGACCGCCGGTTTGAACGGAAAGACCCGTATCACGGTAACAGCCGGCGACGGAAGTACGACCATTTACATGATCACTTTCTCGGTAGAGGTCTTCAGCGAGAATACTTTGGCGAGCTTGACGGTAGCCGGTTATGACATCCAGTTCGATCCGGAAGTAAATGAGTATTGGGTCAACCTGCCGCAAGGAACGACTGTTCTGCCGGAGGTGACTTATACGCTTAAAGACCCGAATTTCCAGACGGCATCGGTTCGTACGATCAGCGGTCTCAACGGCGATTACAAGATCACCGTCCGTCCGCAGAGCGGAGCCAGCCGCACGTATATCATCCACTTCTCCTTAGCTACTTCCAGCAATGTCAACCTGAGTATGATTTACATCGACGGCGTAGCCCTGGAAGGCTTCGCTGCAGATAAGACGGAGTACGAAATCACGTTGCCTGAAGGTGTGAGCACTATTCCGTTGGTTACCTTTGACAAATCCGAGAGCAGCCAGCGCGTGCTGAGCGTGCTGGAGGGCAAGGTACAGACCATCACCGTGACGGCGCAGAGCGGCGCAACCCGCACCTATACGGTCACCTTCATTGTCGTAGCTTCGGCCAACGCCTATTTGGAGATGATTAAGTTGGACGGAGTGAACCTGGCGAATTTCGATAAAGAAGTCTTGAGTTACACCGTCAAACTGGTTGGAGAGAAGTGTCCGGAAATTACGGTAGAGAAAGCCGCTGGACAGCAAGTGACCATCACCGCACCATATGGTGCCGGTACGGCATACATCGCCGTAAAACCGGAAGAAGGTTCAGTCAATACCTATACGATTAAGTTTGAGCCGGTACCGGTAGCGAGTGCCCAATTGGACGGCATCGCTATTAACGGAGTGACGATTCCGGGCTTCAAGTCCGATTCGATGGATTATAAGGCTACATACAGTACCAAGTTGCCGGAGATCACCTACACCAAGCGTCACGTTTCGCAGACGGTAGAAGTGCTGTGGAAAGATTCTGTAGCTTGGGTACATGTCGAAGATACACTGGGCAATAAAGCCGCATACAGTATTACCTTCAGCCGCGAGTTGTTGACAGTCAACACCTTGGATGCCATCTACGCGGACGGTGTGCTGATTGACGGTTTCGACCCTAACGATAAGGAATATTCGTACGACTTGCAGCCGGGCAGCAGTTATCCGGAACTCTCCTACAAGGCGTCTGAAAACGCGATAGTGGTTTCCTTCGGTCAGTTGACGGAAGGTAAATGGGGTATCAAGGTCGCAGCAGAGGATGGTTCTTCCACCTTGTACACCGTGGCCTACACCATTCTTCCGTACACCGATGTGACCCTCAAAGACCTGAAGGTGGAAGGGTATGACTTCACCTATGACAAGTCGCAGACCACCTACGGTCCGTTCACGATTGCCGAAGGTGTCGAACTGCCGGCAGTGACGGCTGTGCCGGAAGACGGTCAGTCGGTTCTGACGTACAACGAGAATGACTTTACCCAAAAGGTACTCGTGATGGCGGAAAACGGCGAAGAGAACGAATATACAATTGAATATACGCGCGTGAAGAGCAACCATATTCAGTTGGCAAACATCATCATCGCCGGTTATCCGGACTTCGCCTTCAACCCGAATGTGCATAAATACACCGTAACTCTCCCGAGAGAGACGAAAGTAGTGCCGAACGTCAATGCTGTTCCGCAATTGGATAACCAGACTGTGACGACGTATTTCTGCCGCCCGGACGGTGTGGTAAGAATTCTCGTAGAAGCGCAGGACGGTTCCACGGGGGAATACACGATTGCTTTCCCGCTGGAGAAATCCGATGTCACAATCCTCAAGAGCCTGACCATCAACGGAGAAGTAAAAGATGTGAATGTGACGGAATATACATTTAATGTTCCGTTTAGCAGGGTTCAGCCGTACGATGTAAAATACGAGACGCAAGATGGACAGTTGGTTCACTTCATCGAGGCGCCGCTTACCGGAACGACGAAGCTCATCGTTACCAACGAGAAAGGCGACAACAGCCGTACCTATTCGATTAGTTACAATGTCGGCAAACCGGAAGGTGTCAACAAGGTGAAGAGCGTGAAGTACAGTTATGTCACCGCATCCGATGCTACGGTTACCGGTACGATTGAACCGGTTAAAGGCGACAACACCATCAACCTGCCGTTTGGAGCTAAGAGTTTCAACGTGACCGAGGTAGTAAAGAACTACGAGGCACAGACTATCCAACGCTACGACGGCGGTATTCGTCGTGGCGCGACAATCATCGCGGTAGCTAACCGTGAGGGTGAAGATGATGCCGTTTACACGCTGACACCGGTAATGCCGGAATTCGAGGTTGACGGTAAACTGGAGCACTTGATGTATCAAGGCGCAGAAGTACCGCGTTTCCGTCCAGACGTATATAACTACATGATCAATGTCACGGCTCAACCGAAAGAAGAAGACTTCGCCGGTACGGTAGCATACGGTGGTAAGACGGTTACCTTCTCTGCATTCGATGCTAAGACGAAACAAGTGACCATCTCCGTCGACGGCGGTGAACAATATTCTGTTTGCTGGTTCTACTACGAAGACGAGTGGCCGTTTACCTACGAACGCGTACAGACAGAGAAAGCTTATTGGTATAAGGTAAGTGTAGGTGCAGGTATTATCGGATCCAAAGCAGAGAAACAGAGCATTGTAGATCCTACCGGTTACAAACCGAAGGGATGGAAAGTTCCGGCGGATTTGCTGGCATATATCGACTATAACGCGTTAGTATCGCACTTTACCTATTATACCGGCCATGAGGTAACGGTAAATGGCGATAAAGAATTAACACTTTCCACCCTTCGTGGTGGAGCATTGAACAGTTCCATGCCGGGTACGATGACCTTAGGTGGTATAAGCTTGCCTGATGGTGTAAAACTGAATGGAAACACCAAAGTGTCGTTTGAAAGGAACCTTACTCATGCCGTTCAGTATCGTAATACGCCGGAGCAATTCGCGTTTGAGTACCAACCGATCATGACAACGCGTATCAATACATGGAACGCGTGGGTATCTCTCGGTACGGCATCCGGTACTTCCTTGGTTAGCAAAGATATCTCCGGATCGTATTCCAACTTAGGTAAATGGCAGCCTTCAGTCACTCCGCTTTCTTATAACGGTACGGTAGGTAAACTGAATATTATGCTTTGCGCGAGTGAAGTAGATGGCGGTAGTTATAAAATCTATGCCGGTGGTGACTCGTATGCAGCGGACCTTCAGATCCGTAACATGCGCATGGTCTATAACTCCGAGTTGACTGGTGTTAAGGTGAACGGAAAGGATGCTACGAAAAACGGAATGAACTTCACCGTTGAGGTGGATGACAACTATATTGGTATTCCGTCCCTGCAGTTCACCGGCAAGGTACAAGACCAGACACAAACCATTACGTTGGAAAATAACGGTGAATGGATTGATGGTAAACTGACCGCTAAAGTAGTGAACTACGGAGAGAACGCTAACGAAGAGTTGTGTGATAGTACAATCTACTACGTGATTCTCGAACGCACTCCTGTAACCACTGTCAATTATACCGCGGCCTTCGGTAGCTTTAAGACAGAGCAAGGAATGAACGATACCCTCTTCGTCAACTTGCCATATGGCACGAAAGTTCTTCCGGATCTCAAGATTATTCCGGATAGTCCGCACCAATTGGTAACGATGACCAAGAAAGGCAATGCCGTTACTGTAAATGTGAAAGCGGAAAATGGGAATGATAGTACGACCGTCTATGTCTTCCGCGAGATCAAGGGTACGGATGCAACACCGGAGACATGGGATCTCGAGAGCGGCGTGCTCAATACAGTGGATGCGGAGAATCATGTCTATTCCGTAGAGGCAGCGAAGATGCCGGAAGTGGAGATCACGAAGAAAGATGGTCAGTTGGTGGATCTCAACTATACCGTTAATGGAGCCGTCTTCACCATCACTTCTGCCGACGGCAAGTCACATACGACATACACGATCAACCGTGTAGACCCGATTGTGACAACGACTGGTCAGATTGATAATTTCTCGATAGCCGGTAAACCGTGGAAGAAATTGGGTGGTGATACCTATACCGCCACGGAGAATAGACCGACAGAATTGATCACCTTCGTGCGTAAGGACGACAAAGATTCGGTGGTATATATTCAAACGCCGGATAGTATGGTATGGCAGGTGTACGGTTCTGAAAGCCACACCTATGTGCTGACTTATCCGACCGAGGCTTCGAAGAATGCGGACTTAGCGAACATCCTCATCGACGGTGTGCCGTACAGTGAGTTCATCGCCTCGGAAACGGAGTATGAGATTGAACTCGATTCGCTCTTCTTCATGGAGGCTGTAGGTGCCGAAATGACGCAACATATCGCAACGACCCAAGCTACCGCTCAAGGAGAAGTGGTAGTCTATACGGCGACCGTTACAGCAGAGGACGGTACAACGACCAAACAATACATTGTGACGGTTCGTCGTTCGAAGAGTACGGACGCTACCTTGGCGGGTATATTGTTGGACGGTGCGCTGCTTGCCGGTTTCGATCCGGCTCAAACAGAATACACCGTGACCTTGCCGTTACCGGCAGACGGTGTCAAACGTGAGCAACCGCGTATTCCGGCTATTACCTATATTGTAGGTCAAGAAGGCCAGGTAGTGACTGTCACCGATGGTGTGCTCAATGTGAATCCAACGGAATTGCTGGTTACCAGTGAGAAGGGATCGAACAATACGTACAAGGTACGTGTCAATGCCGAACCGAGCCACTGCGCGGACCTGACCGGTATTACGGTGAACGGCGAGAGCGTCGATCAGTTCGAGCCCGGACGTCACTATTACTCGCGCTCCATCAAGACTAGCAAGATTATCATCGACTACACGGCGGATGACCGCTTCCAGACCGTGGTGATGAATGTTGATACGATTCGTGCGGACCACCAACTGAGATACACGCTCACCGTAACGGCTGAAGATGGCGTGAAGGTAGCAAACTACGAGGTGATGATCTATATCGAGAACCAATCGAATGACGCGCAGTTGGCGAATATCTTGCTGAATGGTCAAGAACTGGAGGACTTTGAGCGGGCTCTCAACCCGGACAATGTCTTCGATGGTGGTAATAACAACTATGAGATCAAACTTCCTGCCGGTACAACTATACTGCCGGAGGTTAGTGCAAAACTCAAGATGGACGGTCAGACGGTGGAGATTATCCAGAAGGATGATTCCATCCTGCTCAATGTCTTTGCGGTGGACGGTACGCCGAACACCTATACACTGAAGTTCACCGTACCGCTTTCGACGAATGCCAACTTGAGTATGATCTTCCTTGACGGCGATTCGCTGCCGGGCTTTGATCCTAACTATTATTTCTATCAGATTGACCTGCCTGTGGGCACGCACGTGTTGCCTGAGGTGGCAGCGCAAAAATCGGAGGCCGCACAAGCCATTCTGCCGATAGAGATTGACGAGGATAAGATGCAGGCTACCATCAAAGTCTTGGCAGAAGACCGGACGACGCGCGAAAATACCTACGTAGTAGTCTTCCACTTCACGCAGTCTGACGCGGACTCGCTCGCGATGATTTACCAAGACGGTAAACCTCTGGAGGGCTTTGCTCCCAAGACTACCTATTACGCACTGTCCTTACCTGTCGGTACGGCTGCTTTCCCCGACCTTAGTTGGGAGACGGCTGATGATTGGCAGACGGCGAAGATGGATACTGTAGAGACTACAGCCGATCAACTCATCCGTCAGATTATCGTGACCTCCGAGAGCGGTAAGAAGAACACTTACACTGTATCTTACACGATTCTCAAATCGGATATCGATACACTGCAGATGATCTTCGTGGATCAGAAGCAGTTGGAGGGCTTCAACCCACGCACAGAAGAGTACTACTACCAGTTAACGGCTGCCTATGCGGCCGAACTCGGCGGACAAGTGCCGCTGGTAGAATATATCAGTGGTGATGAGTACCAGACGGTTCTTGTATCGCAAGTGCGCGACTCGATAGCCGGCAAATCGCTTGGCTATAAGTCGATCGTGACGGTTACAGCTGCTACCGGTGCAACACGTACCTATACGATTCACTATCCGGTGGAGAAATCGAGCGAGGCGACGCTGAACATGATTAACCTCGCCGGCAAACCGTTGGCTAACTATGATGCGGAGCGCTTCAACTACAAGGTAGAAATCGGTATGGAGGCTTCCGTCCCGGCTGTCACGGTCATCAAGAAGGAAGATATCCAAGTCGTAGAAATCAGTCTTGTGGACGATGTCGTTACCATCTTGGTAACGGCTGAGGATGGTACAACGCAGACCTACACCTTGACCTTCGAGCGCGTAATGTCTGATATCACCACCCTTCGCGACATTATCTTAACGGACGAGCAGGGCGAGACGATGACCTATCCGTTCCGTCCGGAGATCTATAGCTACACGCTCAATATTCCGTATTCAGCAGATAAGCCCTTGGAGGCGCAACTGCCGGCTATCGAACCTATTGTTTACGATGTGCAGCAGACCACGGATAGCGTGCACCACTTCTTGGATAACGGTGACATCCGCGTAGATATTACCGTAACTGCTCCGGATGGTGAGAACCAAGCGATTTATTCGCTGACCTTCCACTTCATCAAGCCGTCGGATGCTACGCTTGCGAACATCCTTATCAAAGGAACAGAGCTGCCGAACTTCCTGCCGCAGGTTACAGAGTACACCTATGCGCATCCGTTCGGATCGACCACGGCGGACTTCTTCACTCCGGCTGATGTACAGGCCATGCTGAGCGACCGCTTGGCGACCTTCACCATCACGCAGAATGACGAAGCTACGATATTCATCCGCGTTGTAGCACAAGACGGTACGACGGAGATTACCTACGCCATCATGCAAACGATAGCTAAGGATAATGACTGTCTGTTGAGCAACATCTTCATCGGCGAAGAGGAAGAACCGCTGAAGGACTTCGATCCGGAGGTTACATTCTATACCTACTATCTCCGTGAGGGTTCGACCACGACACCGGTTGTAATTGCTATTAGGCATGCAGACGGCGATACTATACGGGATATCCGTCCCGTACCGGCCGGTGATACCTGTACCATTCTCTGTAGGGCAGAAGACGGCACCACGATGCGTTACTACATCCATTTCGCTGTGTCTTCAATCAGTGAGGCTGCTGAGGCAACCGGTAACGATGTGATCATTAAACGTCTCCCGAACACCAATTCCATCTTTGTCGGTACTACCCGCAAAGATGTGCACTTTGTGCTCTTCGACCAAAATGGACGTATCCTGTACAACCAACTCATTCCGACGGCAAATCCGAATGATATCGTGATGTCAGGAGATTTGGAGACGGTAGAGCGCTTGACGGATGTCGTGGATACCCGTTCCGGTCTCACTATAGAGTTGAACCTGGAGCAGATATATTTCTATACCTTCTTGTACGGCGAAAAAGACTTCATGCAGATGGTTAGAGGCGATCGCGCAAAGCGACTCAAATCAGGAAAACTCATCCTTACGCGATAGGGAAAATCCACTCTATTATTAAAAAAATGACATGCGCGCTTGCGTATGTCATTTTTTTGTAGTACCTTTGCAGCGCAAATCGTCTAAATACCGAAAGCAAAAGCCGGAATATGATAGGAATATTCAATGATAATTTCCCGCCCATCTTGGACGGCGTAGCATTGACAGCGCAGAACTATGCCTATTGGCTGCATGAAAAAGGTCATGACGTACGCGTGGTAACAGATTATGCGCCGAAGATGAAAGATGTCATTCAGGCGGCGGCATATCCGATTGATCTGGTGCCTTCTATTCCTGTCCCATTCCGTCATCCGTATCGTTACGGTATCCCGTTTATCTCGCCCGTGTTCCTGCAGCGCTGGAATAAGATGCAGTTCGATATCGTCCATGCGCACTGTCCGTTTATCACAGGTGACTTGGCGTACTCTGCTGCGCAGAAACAGGGCATACCTATGGTCGCTACCTTCCATTCCAAGTACCGTCAGGACTTTGAGCATAACATCAAAAGCAGATGGATGGTTGATTGGATGGTGAAGCACATTATCAGGTTCTTTGAGAAAGCCGATGAGGTGTGGATTCCGCAGGCTGCTGTGGAACCGACGCTGCGCGAGTATGGATACAAAGGACATGTTGAAGTAGTTGAGAATGGAAATGATTTCTATACGCCGGTAAAGCAAATTGAGACCATGCGCGCCGAAATGCGCGAAGAGTTAGGCTTGTTACCCGAAGAGACAATGTTGCTCTTCGTCGGTCAACATATTTGGGAGAAAAATATCGGCTTTATCTTAGAAGCTCTATCGCTCATCAAGGAGAAACCCTTCCAACTGTTTATGGTCGGTACAGGGTATGCGGTGCGTGAGATACGTATGCGAGTAAAGAAACTCGGACTTCAAGACCGCGTGACGCTCCTTGGTAATATCCATGATCGTGAGCGTCTGAAGAAGATAGATGCCGCGGCTGATCTCTTCCTCTTCCCTTCGCTCTATGACAACGCACCTTTAGTGGTACGCGAAGCGGCGGCGCTGCATACGCCGGCATTGATGCTTCAGGAGTCCACGGCGGCTGAGGTTATCCAGCCCGACGTCAACGGATTCCTTACTCCTAACGACACGCAGATGTATGCGGACCGCATCGTCTATCTGATGCAGAATCCGGAAATCCTTCAACGCGTAGGAAACAAAGCTTCGACAACGATCTCGCGTTCCTGGGAAAACGTGATAGAAGAAGTCATTTTGCGTTACCGCGATATCCAAGAGAGTTATAAAATCAAACACGGCATCATCGTATGATAACCATGATTTTTCTGATGTTGCTTCAGACCGCTTCGCTGGTCTTGGGGCAAGTGGCGCTCAAACTCGGTATGCGGGATATGCCGGCGTGGCAGTGGAGTTGGTCGTATATGTGGCACGAAGTAATCCTCAACTTCTGGCTGATGGTTGCTGTGGCACTACTGATTTTTGCGAATCTCTTCTGGCTCTGGCTACTCAATAAATACCCCTTCTCGCAAATCTATCCGCTGACAAGTCTGGGATTCATCTTTGGCATGCTCGCCGGTCTGTTCATTTTCCATGAACAGGTGGGATACATGCAGTGGATAGGCGTCGTAATGGTGATGCTGGGTTGCTATTTCATCGCGAAGGTTTAGACCCTCGCGATTTTTTATTTCCAACGATAACCTATTGTTAGACTGAGGCTTTGCGGGTAGAACAATGCATCTGCAATCTTCTGTCCTTTCATCTCACTATAGAAACCGGCGATATCCGAAAGGCTTATTTTGTATTGCAGATTGATCTGCATACCGAAGTAGCACTCGTAGCCTACCATTGCGCACAGACCGAAATGGTTATTATGCAGCGTATATAGGCGGCTGTAGTCATAACCATCCGTCTTGTCCGTTCCGGGACCGGGCCCTTCGTCATAACTGCGGTATTTGTTGGGAACATTGGAAGCAAAAGTAAAGTGTGTGAAGATACCTCCGCCGAACTGCACATAGCCTTGTTGCATATTTCCGAAGCGACCTAAGAAATACACCGGAATCTCCATACCAAACGACCAGAGGTGATTCGCGGTGTCGGTCACGGCGAAGTAATTCTCCTGCGCCGTGAAGATAACTTGCGGTTGGATAGCAAAGTGTTTGGTCAAGGTGAAATCCAAGAATCCTCCTAACTCCGCACCAACCTTCATATAGGAACTCATCGTCTTCTTGTTGCGCGTGATGATGAAGTTACTCATGTTTGCGCCGGCAAACAGACCTCCGGATACCACGCGGGGTAACTTCTCCAGATCGAGCGAGTCTATCATCGTCTCGGTATCCCAAGTCTTAATATCCTCAACAGCCTTATTCCATGCCTCTTGGGCCTTCTGTGCATGCAGGCTCAGTACTGTGCAAACTAATATGCTTATCGTCAAAAATCGTTTCATCGTTGTGTGGTTTTTAGGAGGTGTTACAATGCTAAGCGGAACGATATTTTTACGCCGTTACGTCCCCAAGCAGGGATGCGACGACGAGCCTGAATAGGATCTCCGTTCTCGTTTCGTATGATGTTACCTTCGGCATCGCGAGCCGGATATGGTAGCTCGTAGTCATTATACGTGATACGACGTACGTAGTCAATACGGATGAACTTCAAAATATTCTCAAAGCCCGCGTTGATCTCTATATACGGCAATTTGCCAATCGGTGAAGAGGTGCTTCCGGCTACGTAGTAGCCATTGTTGTCAAAGGTTGCTGTTTGCGGGAAGTCATATAGCCCGCTTCCGGTCTCAAGGAACGGGTTGTTCTTCTTGGTCAGACCACCATATACGGCAGAGACTCCTACTACACCGCGCAACTTGAGTTTGTTCAGTCCGGGGATGCGATTGATGAGCCAGCCTTTGAAATAATAGGTTGCGTTCAGCGTCACATATTCATCCATGACAAATTCCATGGAGTGCATCAAGTTAAAACCATGCTTTGCGAGGAATATACTGGTGTTGGTAGAAGGCATGTATAAATGCGTAAACGGAACTTTTTGCCAAATCATACCCGTTTGTAACTGCAGGTCGAGGTGACCGAAGGCCGAGAACCAGAAACGTTTGTTAAACAGGAATTCCGTGCGGTTGTACACAAAGCCGTCGCCGCCGTTATGACGGTCATCCAAATAGCCTACATAATGGGTCAACTTAAAGGTAGGAGCGTCTTTATCCAGCATGTATGTACTCTCCTTACCCATGCGGTCGAATGTTGCGCGGTTTCCTGGTGAGTAGCGTATTTCAAACTGTCCCTCGTAATTACGGAACGACCTGATAGGAGTGAGGCTTGGCAAAAAGGAGGTATCCATAGTTACCGGATCAACGTTCATCTTATAATCAACGCGGTTATAACTCAATGCGCCGGCCGCCTCATTGTTCGAGAAATCGAAACGCGCTCGAATGGATAATTTATTCTGCCATTCCTTCAAGTACTCTGTCCTGGCATGGAAGACATACTGATAGAAACCCATCGTCGGTTTGCTCGTAGGAATGGAAGCGAAGATATTATCGCGCTCTACCATCTCGGTGTTCAATCCGGGTTGCTCTACGTCATATTGACCGGTAAGTGTGATATGATGTCTCAAACCTGTGTACGGCGTCCACTCGTGTTTGTCGAAGGTGTACATCAG
>ONUF01000017.1 GCA_900321005.1 uncultured Bacteroidales bacterium
TATTACTTCGTAGTTTAGTGCCTTCGGCGTGTATTACTTCGTAGTTTAGTGCCTTCGGCGTGTATTACTTCGTAGTTTAATGCCTTCGGCGTTTAGTACTTCGTAGTTTAGTGCGACTGTGTCGCGTTTATTGCTGCGCGAGCTTATAGGATCGGCGCAAATAAGTTAGTTTATTTTTTATGTCTTCAACTTGCCGTACTGCAGCATGGTATTCCAATTCAGTTATATACCCTACATCCATCGCTACTTGAAGTTGCGATACGGTTTCCAGCAAAGAGCCATATGCAATTTCTAAAAAATGCACTTTGTCCTTTTGCGATGAACGGGAAGTTCCTTCTGCAATGTTTGAAGTGACAGAAACAACTGCTCGTCGTATTTGAGAAGTTAAGGCATAATCCTCCTTTGCGGGGAAGCATTCTGACAGCCGGTAAATCAGCCGAACATACTCCCGCGATAGTTGATATGCTTCTAATTTCTCAAACGACAACATATTAATTATTTTTAAACGTCCTTCAGGACAATTAAACCTCTTACACCCTCTTACACATGCGCTCGGCGCATAAGATCAATTCCCTTTGCCACAGGCTTTGATGCGCATTAGGAGGCGGGTTTGGTTGAGGAACTCCTCGCGCCATGCGTCGGCATGGGTAGCGCAGTTGGCGACGAAATATCGCATCTCTTCCTCGAAATGATTGCATGCCGGCATCGTCTGCTGCGTCGTGCCCTCTTGCGTCTCTATCGTCAGCGTCGATTGGAAATCCGGCGGAAGAGCATAGGCGCGCTCCAGCGACAGCAGTCCTTTGCTACCCCATATCACCTGTTGACTCTTGTACTTATTATTGAATCCGGACACCAGATTCGCTACTCTGCCCTGTCCGAAATCCAACAGGATCGTCGCATGCGTCTCCACCTCGCGTCCATCCTCTTTGCTGAGTACCGCATATACGTTCTCCGGTTCGCAACCATAGAAATGACGTGCTGAATGCACGAGGTACGCACAAGAGTCAAGCACACAACCGCCTCCAAGTGCTTTCTTATACCGGAAGTCCGTATCGGCTATCGGCGGGAATCCGAACCAACCTTGGAACAATTGCGGTTCACCGATCGCACCATCCGCTATCATCTGGTTCTTGATGCGATGCTGCGCATGGAACTGGTACATGAATCCCTCAAAGATAGGGATATTGTACTGCTTACCGAGTTCCGCAATGCGCTCCGCATCCGCCATCGAACCAGCAAGCGGTTTCTCGCAAAGGATATTCTTCCTGTACGGAGCCACTTGTTCCACTATCTGCACATGGATAGCGTTCGGCGTGGAGATATATACGGACTCAAAATCATAGGTCTCCAGTACATGGTGCAGATCCGTCTCAAACGGCAAGTCGAAACGTCCTTCGACAATCTCGCGTTTGTGTTCATCCGTATCCACCACGCACACCACTTCCGTCGCACCGCTATTCATCAGCGCCGGAATAGCACAGCGCTGCGCGATATTTCCGCAACCAACTACGATGAAACGGTGTGATGTTTGATGTTTTATGTTTGATGTTTTATGAGTCATGTTTGATGTTTTATGAGTTATGTTTTATGTGAACAAATCACACATTACACTTTACACATTACACATAGTTTTAAAATCCGTATATCGATTTTAAAACGCCCTTCATGTTTTCGTATACGTAATCCAAGCAGCCATCGGCCATGCCGGTGTAATACGGCAGACGGGCGACGCGCCAACCGATACTCTCCGTAATCGGCAGATCTTCGGGTTTGTAACCGAACTTCAGACCATACGGCGCGGAATGCAGCGGCATGTAACCGATATACACGTATATCTCCGACTTACGGCACTCGTCCATGAAGCGCTGACGGTTCTCCGTCGTGTCAAACACTGCCCAGTACGCATGGTTATTCAGTTCGTCATCCTTCGTCGGACGCATGATATCGATCACGCCCTTCTCGAAATACGGCTCGAACAGTTTGTCATACATCGCCGTGATCTGTCCGCGCTTGCTGCGGATCTCATCTTCATGCTCCAACTGCGCCAACAGCATCGCTGCCAGCACATCCGAAAGCAGATAACTCGAGCCCTTGTCCACCCAGCTATACTTATTCTTCATGCCGTTCAGCACCAAGCGTCTGTCTGTACCTTTCTCCTGCAAGAAATGCGCACGCAACTCCCACTCCGGTACGTTGCAGATCAGCGCACCACCCTCTCCGGCAGAGAAGTTCTTCGTCTCATGGAACGAGAAAGTAGCCAGATGAGGCACCGTACCGGCAGGACGTCCCTTATAGCGCGTACCGTACGACTGCGCGCAGTCCTGCATCACAATCAGGTTATGGCGATTGGCAATATCCATCACTGCATCGATGTCGCAACTCAATCCGGCATAGTCAATCGGCACAATCATCTTCGTCTTCGGCGTAATGAGCGCTTCGATCTTCGTCACGTCGATATTCAGCGTCTTCGGATCCACCTCGCAGAACACCGGCTTCGCGCCAAAGAGCACGACCGAGTTAACCGTCGAAGAGAAGGTATATGAAGGAAGGATCACCTCATCGCCCGGTTCGATACCAGCCAGTACCGCACCCATCTCCAACGCTGCTGTGCCGGAAGGAACGAGATACACCTGCTGGAAACCGTAACGCTGCTTCATGAGCGCTATCACTCGCTCGCAGAACTGATGGTTACCGCATTGCAAACCGGAGTGGATAGCCTCCAGCACATAGGCGTCCTCCGCGCCTGTTTGATACACTTTGTTAAAAGGAACTTTCATATGTTTATTTTTTAGTTGTCAGTTATAAGTTGTCAGTTGTCAGCTTAAATCATTCGAATCAATGAGATAAGGCTTCGGGATTGAATATTCAGGTAGTTATTGAACTGCAAAAACAGCATCAGCTGTTGGAACGAGACCCAGATATAGTTCTCCGGCAGGTTATCTACCGGGAAGGAGTCATCGGCCTCGATAATCAGATTGCGGTTCTGCTCCTGATAGAACCGTCCTCCTTCTTCCGATTGCAGCGTGTCCACGCGTATCTGTTCCGGCTTGGCATTCAGCACATAGTCCACAAATGGCTGTGCGTTCCTAATACTCACATAGCTATCCGTGATACACTGCACAGTCGGCGCCATCTCGAGCGTATCGAAATTACCCGACTCCACTTTACCCTGCACCAAGAAATGGTACGTGCCGTTGATCTTCTTTATCACAAATGCAGTCAGTCCCTGCTGCGCCGGAGCGACTAAGGGCTGGCACCATGTCTTCACCTCCCGGTTATTGATCTCGACCTGCGCAGCGATGACTTTGAAGAACCGTCCGGCCTCATGCTCAATCGCCACATCCGTCGTACGCCAATGACCTACTTGATTCAGCGGGATGGACGTTATATTCAGTTCATACTTACATTTGAGCGAGGTCATCCAACTCAGTATCTCCGTCGTCGTATGGCAGGGATGCGCATCGTGCAGCAAATCATAACCCCAGGCCTTCTTTTCCGGCAGTTCGATGCCTTCCAGCGCATGCAATGGTATACCGGAGATAACGGTTCGCGTATCCATATTCACGATGTTATCCATCGAAGCCAAGGCCTTAATCTGACCCAAGGTCACCCAGATGAAGTTGTCATACACCGGAATCTCTTCCTCCACGCGGATGATGATATTCCGATTGCGTTTCCGCAAGAACCGCGCGCCTTGCTCCGACTGCAACTGATCCAGCAGGATCTGCTCCGGCTTCGCGTTCTGAAAATACTCCAGATACAAGGGTTTATTGCCCTTATGCACCTGCGAATAATTGCTCTTCGTAGCCTGCAAAGTCGGAGACAGTTGCACATTATTCACATTACCGGGTTCCACCTTCGCTTGCAGCAAGAAGTACAACACCCCATCCATCTCCTTCGTGATAATACCGAGATATCCTATCTCCGGCTGGTTGATGATCGGTTGCTCCCACTCCGCTACATTGCCGTAGTTGGTCTGCACGCGGATTCCTTCTATCGAGAAGAACTTACCGCTCGTATGACGAAGATTACCCTCCGCATCAAACTGCCACGTAGGCAGCATCTGAGCAAACGGCACCTGACGGACATTCACCAAGATCTTCCGGTTCTGCTCACGAATCCAATCCAGCACCTGTTCGGTGCTATGATACGGGTTCTGCATCGTCAACGCAGAACGCAAAAATGCAAAGGATATATATTCGCTTTTTTTCATCGTTGATTCTTGATTTCCAGTTCCATCATTTGCACGTACGTATGCGAGTATATGCGCTCAACATATGCGCACAATGATTTCGGGCGGCAAAGGTATACAAAAAATCCCATATATGCAAATATATATGGGAAATTCTTTCAAAAATGTTGATTTTGTAGCGAAAATCAGCAATTATTCAGTGTAACGGCGATTAATCTCGTCCCAGTTAATGATCTGCCATAGGGATTGGAGATGGGCGGCACGACGATTGCGATAGTCGATGTAATACGCATGCTCCCAGACATCCATCGTCAGCAAGGGTTTGAGGCCTTTGGTGACGGGATTTCCGGCATTAGGTTCCTGAGTAATGACGAGTTTACCGTCTTTGTTAGCTGCGAGCCAGACCCAACCGGAACCGAAGAGCGTAGTACCTTTCTGCTCAAACTCCGCTTTGAAAGCTTCGAACGAACCGAAGTCGCGGTTTATCGCGTCCCTGAGAGGGGACGGGATATCGGTTACAGGTGAGGGGTTACCGGTTACCGGACGGAACTGCAGGAAATACAGGTTGTGGTTCAGGATCTGGCCGGCATTGTTGAAAATTGCGCCTTGCGATTTGGCGACAATATCCTCCAGCGGCATGGACTCAAACTCCGTTCCGGCAATAAGTTTATTGAGATTATCAACGTAGGTCTGCAGGTGCTTACCGTGGTGATACTCAATCGTTTCCTGACTGATTACGGGCTCTAACGCGTTAGGTGCGTAGGGCAATGTAATGAGCGAAAATAGAAGTGCCATCATATTAGTAATTTTCCGCTAACAGTTGGAAGTAAGCTTGGGCGTGGTGGCAAACGGGGCACTCCTCCGGTGCTGCCTTTCCTACTACGATATGGCCGCAGTTGGAGCACTGCCAGATGCAATCGCCGTCACGCGAGAAGACAACCTTATCCTCGATATTCTTGAGCAACTTACGGTAACGCTCTTCGTGGTGTTTCTCAATCGCACCTACCTGCTCGAATTTCTCTGCAATCTCGTCAAAGCCTTCGGCACGAGCCTCGGCAGCCATGCGTGCGTACATGTCCGTCCACTCGGCATTCTCGCCGGCAGCAGCGTCCGCGAGGTTGGCTGCTGTGTCGCTGATCTTGCCTCCGTTCAGGTATTTGTACCAGAGTTCTGCATGCTCTTTCTCATTAGCAGCCGTCTCTTCAAAAATCTTACTGATCTGCACATAACCATCTTTCTTTGCCTTCGATGCAAAGAAGGTGTACTTGTTACGCGCCATAGATTCACCGGCAAAAGCCTCCATGAGGTTCTTCTCGGTCTTTGTTCCTTTTAAGTCTTTCATTGTAGTGAGTTTTTATAGGGTTAAACAATTTTTCGCCGCAAAGGTATGATAAAAAAATGATATATGCAAGTTTTGCTTGTCAAAAAGTTGTAATGTACTCCACTTTATTGCCCACGCAAGCCAAATATTGCATTAAATCTTCCGGTTGGTCGATGATACGCGTCACCCCGGCTTCTATGAGTGCGTTGCGACTTACGAAACCCCACGAGCATGCCACAAACGGCACGTTGGCATTCTGAGCCGTATCCCTGTCTACGAGGCTGTCGCCAACATAGATTAGTTGAGAGTTTAGAGATGAGAGTTGAGAGAAGTCGTCTAGTTTATAGTTGAAAGTGGAAAGGATATCGTAAACAATCTGGGGATTCGGTTTGCGTTCGATGCCCTCGCGTTCTCCAAGGATGACATCAAAGATGTCGGGGAAGAAATGATTGACGATTTTCTCGGTTGCGGCTTGGTATTTGTTACTTGCTACAGCGAGTTGATGTCCTTGAGATTTGAGGGTTGCGAGGAGTTCAGGAATGCCTTCGTACGGACGCGTGTAGTCGCAGTTATGGTTATTATAATACGGAACGAAATGCGCGCGTACACAGAGGATGTTGTCCTCGGTGCGTTCGGATTCCGGCAAGGCACGACGAATGAGGTTGTTTATGCCGTTGCCGACCATGCGCGGGTATTCTTCGATTTTATGCGTTTGGTAACCGGTTTGTTCCAGCGCATAGTTGACGATTAAATTTTAACTATTTTTTTGATATATGCAATTTTTTCACTACCTTTGCCGCAAAATTCTAACAAAAATAATTATGTTACAAGTTGGAGGCAAAATGCCGAGTTTTGCGGCAGCAGACGAAACCGGCAAAATGGTTACAGACAAGGATCTGATCGGTAAAAAGACAGTCATTTATTTCTATCCGAAGGATTCCACTCCGGGTTGTACGGCTGAAGCATGTAACATCCGTGATAACTACCATGCCTTCCTTGCGCAGGGTTATCAGGTGTTTGGTGTGAGCAAAGACAGCCAGGCCTCGCATATCAAGTTCAAAGAGAAGTACGACCTACCCTTCCCTCTTCTGAGTGATCCGACTACAGAGATGCTACAAGCCTTTGGTGCCTGGGGTGAGAAAAAGAACTACGGCAAAGTGTCTATGGGAACACTCCGCAAAACCTTTGTTTTCAATGCGGAAGGCATCCTTGAGCGTATCATCGAAAAAGTGGATACTAAGAATCATAGCGCACAGATTTTATAAGCACAAATGCCACGCGTCATCGGAATAGGAGAGACGGTACTGGATATCTTGTTCAAGAATGACCAGCCGCAGAAAGCCGTCCCAGGAGGATCGACGTTCAACAGCATCGTCTCGCTCGGACGTGCCGGTGTGCCATGTGCGATGATTACTCAAACGGGAAGTGACCATATCGGAGATATGATCTGCGATTTTCTGCGCAAGAACGGTGTTTCCGATGAGTTTGTCTGCCGACATCCGAACACCAAGTCGCATATCACGCTGGCTTTTCTCGACGAACACAACGATGCGCAATATGAGTTCTATAAGGACCACAAGAGGGACCTGTTGGACATCCAGCTGCCGCAGATCAAAGCAGAAGATGTTGTCCTTTTCGGGTCGTTCTTTGCCATCAATCCCGTCATTCGTCCGGTGGTGAGCAAGTTGCTAAGAGAGGCTCACGAAGCCGGAGCGTGGCTCTATTATGACGTCAATTTCCGCAAGAATCATATCGCTGAGTTACCGCAAATCCAGCCCAATATCGAAGAGAATATGCGGCTTGCTTCTGTTGTACGTGGTTCGATGGAGGACTTCGACTATCTGTTTGGTTTACAGGATGCTGACGCAATCTACGAACGTGTTTGTACCCTCTGTTCAACACTCATTCTGACGGACGGAGCACGATCCATCCGCGTCTATACTCCTGCAGGTTGTGAGACCTATCCCGTTGCTCAAATCGATACTATCAGTACTGTCGGAGCCGGGGATAATTTCAATGCCGGTTATATCTATGCCAAACTCCGTGGCATCAACGACCAATCGGCTCGTATCGCCATGGCGCAACGCTGGAGTCAAGACGTCTGTCAACAGATTGGGAACAACATCAGCGACGAGCTGGTGAAGGAACTAAAGGAAAATTTATCTTTGTTTTAAACGTTTAACGCCCCATTCTCCAAAACGGTAAAGCGCTGGTTTGCAGATAGATAGGAAGCGGCCATGCTCAACGAGGGTGCCACCGAATTCGGCTTTGAAGTCTCGCACACCATAAGGCACTCCGGGTTCACCGGCGCCCATCATGTCATAGCGCGTACAGCCGGATTGGTGCGCCAATTGAATGCCGGAATTAGTCGCTAAAACGGACGGATATTGGTCCTTAAATTCCGCATTGAGCCCACATTCAAACCACTCATAGACGGTACGTTTATCGGCTACTACCATGCTGCCGCCAATCACTTTTCCTTCATGCTTCACCAACAGGAATTGAGCGATATTCTGACGGAAGGCTGACAGGAAGAAATCAATGGGCCAAAGGGGCGTTTTGACCTTCGTGCGGTAGAGTTCCGCAAGGACTTGGTACCACTCTCTAATCTCGGATTCGCTATGCGCCGGTTCTGAAATCGCATCCGATTTCTTGAGTTGGCGCTTGCGGTTGTCGCTCAGCTTATTGACAGCCGGATCGACATGGAAATTGAGGTGAGGTTTATAGGCAAAGCCTGCGGCTATGAATGCCGATTTCCATGAACTAAAGTCATTGAAATTGCGGCATTCGATGTATATCGGAGCATTCGCTCCGGTTGATAGTTGCTGGCGCAACGTGGAGAGAAGAAGTTGCACTTCTTCGTTTAGAGAGTTATTCGCCAAGCATGGGCCACCGGTGATGATAGCGCGGCGGGTGAAGAACTGGCGGATAGGATTGCGCTCTTTGGTCACATATCCGACGCACACGGCGCAAAGTCGGTTACCCTTCTCTACCCCATAGACAAAAGGCTCGAGCAGCGTCGGCATGGACGCAAAGAAGTCATAGGCTTCCGGAGACTGAAACCATGTTCCCGTCTCACTCGTCCGCAGCAACTCCGTCCATTGCTGCCGATCGATTTGGTTATATTGGAGAATCTGCGTCATTAACCGGCCCAGGTACTTCGGTCGAGGGAACGATACGAGATCGCTTCGAGCAGATGGTTCTTTTGGATGTTCGGTGCGCCTTCGATGTCAGCGATGGTTCGCGCGACCTTTAAGATACGATCGTACGCACGCGCGGAGAGACCGAGTTTGGCCATCGTGAACTCCAAGAGTTTATCGCATTCTTCGTCCAACGCGCAGTACTGGCGGACCATCTTCGAATTCATCATGGCGTTGCAATGCACAAGGCGGCTGTGTTTGAAGCGCTCATTCTGGATAGCGCGCGCCTTGAGGACACGTTCACGCATCGCGGCGGACGATTCGCCCGGTTGGGTATCGCGCAGTTGGTCGTACGGCACGGCTTCTATCTCGCACTGGATGTCAATACGGTCAAGGAGCGGACCACTTATCTTCGATAAGTAACGATGCACTTGCGCAGGAGTACAGGTACAGGGGTGCGCGGGGTTGTTCTCGCCGTAATGTCCGCAGGGACAGGGGTTCATCGCTGCGACCAACATGAACGATGCCGGATATTCGACGGTATCTTTGGCACGTGAGACGGTGATCTTCCGGTCTTCGAGCGGTTGGCGCATTACCTCAAGCGCCGAGCGTTTGTACTCGGGAAGTTCGTCCAGAAAGAGCACACCATTATGGGCGAGGGAAATCTCTCCAGGATGGGGATTGGTTCCTCCACCGACAAGAGCGACGTCGGTGATAGTATGGTGGGGCGAGCGGAAAGGACGCTGCACGATGAGCGAGCCGCGTGCCCCTTGGCGTTTGTTGGTCAGACCGGCGATGGAATGGATCTTCGTAGTCTCGAGCGCTTCTTCGAGCGTGAGCGGCGGCAGGATAGACGGGATGCGCTTGGCAATCATCGATTTTCCGGCTCCCGGAGGACCGACCATAATCATGTTATGACCTCCTGCGGCAGCTATCTCAACGGCCCGGCGCACTTTGAATTGGCCACGTACATCGGAGAAATCCAGATCTGCAGGAAATGCCAGTTCGTCAAAAAGCGCTTGGGTATCGATATGCGTTGGTTCGAATTTATCGTCGGGATTGAGTTCGTCTTTGGGTTCACCGTTGAGGAAATGAATGACATCCATCAAGTCATTGAGTCCATATACCTCGAGACCATCCACTACGGCAGCTTCATCGGCATTGGCTGCGGGAAGGATCAGTCCTTTGAAACCTTCTTTGCGTGCACAGAGTGCAATGGGCAATGCGCCGCGAATAGGTTGGAGCGAACCATCGAGCGATAATTCGCCCATAATCATATAGTTCGAGAGTTCTTTCGTCTTCAGTTTTTCCGCACCGGCAAGCATGCCGACAGCCAGCGGCAAGTCGAAGGCTGCACCTTCTTTCTTGATGTCCGCCGGTGCCATATTGATCGTGTAGGAACGACGAAGGGTCTCCAATCCGTTCACCGTCAGCGCAGCGAGGATACGTTCGTGGGATTCCTTCACCGCATTATCCGGCAGGCCGACGAGCGTGAAGTCAAAACCCGGGACAGAGTGAACTTCAATGGTCACAGGAACGGCTTCGATACCTACAGGAGCTGCGGAATGGATTTTTATTAGCATAAAAATATTGAAGATTTAAGATTGCAGATTTTAGATGGTGTCGATGAAGAACTTCTGCTTGCGGTTGAACATCGCGATGCCGATGAAGAGCAGCACGAAGGTAACGAGCGCACTGAAACCGAGTGCGGTCCACGAGAACTGCCCAGCTCCATATGCCCCGTATTTGAAGGTCTCGATGATAGCCGTCATGGGATTGAGCAGCATAATCTTATGCAGCGTCGGGTTCGTGACATAACTGAGCGGATAGACAATCGGCGTAGCGTACATCCAGAGGGACACAAACACGCCAAAGAAATTCGTCAAATCGCGGTATTTGGTGGTGAGCGACGAGACGATGAGTCCGAGACCCAAGGCGAGACATTGGATCAAGAAGATAAGCACCGGGAAGAGGAGCAAGTACCAGTTCGGATGCAAGTCCACTCCTTTGAACACAAAGAAGAGATAGACGATGACGAATGTCGCGAGTTGGAGCGAGAAGCGGAACATCTTCGAGACAACTACCGAGACGGGTGAGACGAGTCGCGGGAAGTACACTTTACCGAAGAGGTTAGCGTTGGTCTGGAAGGTTCCTGAAACGGCAGTAAGGCACTCCGCGAAATACTCCCAGAGGCAGATTCCGGAGAGATAAAAGACCGGTTGCGGGATGTCATCCGTCGGGATACCAGCCACACGACCGAACACCACGATATACATAAACATCGTGAAGAGCGGCGAGATGAAATACCAGCCCATACCGAAGATGGTCTGCTTGAACTGCACCGTGATGTCGCGCTTGATAAATAGCCAAATCAGGTACTTCTTCGCCCATAATTCTCTCAATCCCAAACCTCTTGAGAAAGTATTGGGAGAGATCTCCGTCGTCCAATATGTAGTATTATTGGTCATTGGTAATTTGTCATTGGTAATTTAAACCGTGTCCATGAAAGATTTCTGCACCTTATTGAAGAGCATAAGGCCGAAGATTAATAATACCAGCGTGATTGCCGCGCTGTAGCCGAGCCAGAGCCAGGAGAACTGACCTTGACCGAGTAGCGAAAACTTGATGGCTTCCATCACCGGCGTGACGGGGTTGAGGCTCATCGCCAGATGCAGTTTGGGGTTGGTCACCATGCTCAAAGGGTAGATCACCGGCGTGATATAGACCCAGAGCGAGATGATCTTCGCCAACATAATCTGCAGGTCGCGGTACTTGGTTGTCATAGACGAGAAGATCATTCCGAAACCCACCGCCATCAGCGCCAGAAGGAGGATGAGGACGGGGAAGAGAACGATCTGCCAATGAATGACGAGTTCCGTGCCTGTCGCCACATAATAGATATAGAACACCGCGAAGATCGCCAGTTGGATAGCCAGCGACAAGAGGTTGGTCGTCACAGCCACCAGCGGCATGATGATTCGCGGGAAATAGACTTTTCCGAAGATATCGGCGTTCGTCACGAAGGAGTTAGACGTAGCGCTGACGCACGAAGCGAAATAGCCCCAGACGGAAATGCCGAGCAGGTAGAACAGGATGGGCGGGACTCCGTCGGTTGGGATATTCGCGATGCCGCCGAACACCGTCACATAGACGATCACGGAGAGCACCGGCGTAATGATAAACCATAGCGGACCAAGGATGGTCTGCTTGTACGCCACACGGAAAGCACGCAGCACAAAGAGGATGAACATGTCGCGATAGCGCCACAGTTCCTTCCAGTCTACCGCCAGCAGTTTGTCGCGCGGCGTGATGACCGTATCAAATGTTTGGTTTTCGTTCATTTGCAGTTTCTTGTTTTTCTTCTTCGCCGGTATAGCGGTTTTGTTTGCCGTAAACGACCCATTTATCGAGTGCGACAAGGACGGCAGGCAGGACGGTGAGCGTCAGCAGGACAGCCATGAACGCACCGACAGCCAGACAGCCGACGATATTCGAAATCATCAAGTCGTCTATGGCCAATGCCATCGCTCCCGGGCCAATCACCATGATCAATCCCGAGGTGAGGATGGTTCGTATCGAGCCTCTGTATGCCGCACAAACGGCATCCACGGGCAGCATGGTCTTACGACTCTCGCGGTAGTAATTCGCAAAGAGAATTCCGTAGTCGATGGTCGCACCCATAAGGATGGCCTGAACAATGAGGTACGCGAGGTACAGCATCTGGCCCGAGACGAGACCGGCTACGACGACATTGACATACACAGCCGTCATGACGGTAAGCACCAGAATCGTCGGCACGATGACCGAGCGGAAGGTAAGCGCCACGATGAGGAAGATGGAGAGGATAGTAAGCCATGTAACGACTTCCATCTCATGGTCGAAGCCTCCACGCATCTCGGCGTACATGACAGATTCACCGACATAGTAGTGCTCGTGCGGCATACGTGCGTCTGCCATCGCCGTGAGGGTATCCACGAAATCATAGGTCTCGGGAGACTCAGGCGGCAAGGACGAGAGGACGACGAGTAACGAGTAGTTGTCTTTGCGCAACTGACCCAAACCGTCGGCTATCTGCTGATGGATATCCTTCGCTTGGAACTGAATCGTATCGGGTAAGATATCCGCCAGACGCGGGTCATAGACGAGTGTGTCGCAGAGGTAAGTCAGCAGCGGACCAAAGCCCAGACGGAGCGTGTCGCAACGGCTGTTGGTAGAACCGTAATAGTCGTATAAGAGCGACATCTGCGACGCCGTGACAGGATCGGACTTGACGTCCGAGAGTTTCATCAACCGCGCCAGTTTGGCAGCCATCTCTTCGGCCGTATAGTGCTTGCCACCAAAGACAAGTTCCGTAAACAGCTCAGCCTGTAAGTCGGCACGCGTAGGACCATGGTGACGGTTAGCCTCTTTGTGCGCTTGCTGCGAGCGGTTATAGGCTTCGTCGTCGATGGCACGGGCCGTGTCAGTACTATGCAGGGCAGACTGGATCACCGCCAGCGAGTTGACGATCTCCTCAGGTGTACCGACCGGGATGATCGGTTCTTCTTTCTTCGGCGGATAGGCAAGCGCCATCAGTTCCTCGTCCGAGAATCCGTCGATGCCGAAGGCGCGCAGCAGGATATTGAGATCCGAAGGTGTGAGGTACGCGTTCTCGTTCGCCAGGTCCATGAGATGGGCACGCTGACCTAACTGTGTACGCTGTTCCTCCGATATCATACCAGCCAATCCGGGTCGTTTGAACAGGTCATCGACCAGCAGATGAACGTATTGCAGCGGCGTCATCTTCTTCACATGTCCCGACGCATAACCATATACGAGACGCGTCTGGATCTGGTTCGAACCAATGAAGACCGACATCTCATTCACCGACATCGGCAGACGAATCGCCAGGGTGTCCGTCAGTTTGCGCATCTCGACGGTAATCGCCGAAGTATGCACGGCGTTGAGACGCTCGATGAACGGCACAATCGCGATACGGTCGATATCTATCTCCGGAATCTCCAGCGTATCGACATGGATGGGGGTAGATGTGAGGTCGTTAGGCGTGAGAGGCGCTATGGTCTCGCGGACGATGACGACGGTGTCATCGTGTAGTGCAGCTTCGCTGCGTGTAGTGCCTTCGGCGTTTAGTGCTTCGCGTGTATGGCCTTCGGCATTTATTGCTTCGCGTTTATTGCCTTCGGCGTTTAATGCAGCTTTGCTGCGTTTATTTTCTTTCGGCACGTCGAGCATCGTCTGCAGAAGGGCAATCTGCGACTTCATCTCGTCGTCCAGATAAGTCGAGAAGAGCGGATTGGATGCTACGTGGGTATGCAGGAAACGCGCAATCTCGGGGAAGGTGTATGTCGCTTCCGTAGAGTCTTTGGAACGCATGTAATAGACGATCTGCACCATCTCCGGCGTCAGCACATCCAGTGCCTCTGACGGAACGGTGGCGCCTTCCGGCATCATATCCTTGAAGTTGATCATCAGACTCCGCACGTGGTTGGTCATCTCCCTCGGCGTGAGGGGTTGACTCATCAGCGTCGGGTATGAGATGACCGATTGGATGCCGGGTTGCGCCATGAGGTTATCCACCAGGCTGTAGACCGAGTCTTCGTCCTGGGTGTCATACACGAGGACAAAAGGATTCGGCGCGGGGAAGATTTTCTCTATCTGCGACTCGGCTTCGGCGGAGAAGAAGATAGTCGTGCGGCCGGCAAAGAACCACGAGATGAAGAAGAGCAGGATAGCTCCGATGGCCATCGGCAGTTTATGCCGCGAGATGAACTTCGCCATTCCGTCCGTCGGCGGGACGTACGCTTTCTTCGCCGTCGCGTTGATTGTGCGGCGGAAGAGCAGCATCAGTGCCGGCATGGCGGTGAAAGTACATATGAGCGAACAAACGACACCCTTGGCCAGTACGACACCCATGTCCGCGCCGATTTTGAGGCGCATAAAACAGAGCATCAGCAGCCCCACAACGGTCGTGAAAGCCGACGAGAGAATTGACGGCGCAGCTTTGCGAATCGCCCTGTTAGCCGCGATGACAGCCGTTCGGCGATCCGTATGTTCGTCCTGTTCCTGACGATAGCGGTTCAGCAGCACGATGCAGTAGTCGAGCGAGAGCACGGCCTGCAATATGGAGCCGATGAAGTTCGTCGTGATAGATACAGACGGCAGCAGTGCGTTCGTTCCCATATTCAGCACGATCGCCAGCAGGGCGGTGACAAGGATGACAACGGGTTCGAACCAACTCTGCGCCATGACGAAAAGCACGACCATAATCAGTACGGCGGAGAAGATCATCACCGACATCGGCGGCGTCGCGCCGTCCTGACTGGTCTCCACTACGCAGTTACCACCGAAACGGGTGCTGATTTGCTTGCCTAACTCCTTTTGATCGACGGATTTCGGCACGTCGAGATCAAAGACCGTGTGCGTGCTGTCAGCCGAATAGCGATAGGTCACGCTCTGCACGTCGGGATAGGACTCCAAGAGCGTTCGGATACCCGGGATCTCCTTGGGACGCACCCCTTCGAACATCACATGCACATCCGCTCCGGACATCTGGGCTGAAGAACCGAACTCAGACATTACGATCTCCAAGCCCCGCTTCATTTGCGAGTTATCCGGCAGGTATTTCGTCATATCGGCATTGACGTTCACATGGAACATCATTATGCCGGCTACGATCGACAGCACTACCGTAATGGCGAATAATATGTAGTGGAAGCTGCGCTTCAATTGCTAATTGCTTATTGCTAATTGTTGATTGTTAATCAAAATTTCCCATTTGGAGGAAAGCTACTTCCTTCGGTGTGAGGAAACGCCATTTGCCGCGACCTACGTTTTTCTTGGTCAAACCGGCAAAAGAGACGCGGTCGAGGTTGACGACCTTATACCCTACCTTCTCGAAGATGCGGCGAACGACGCGGTTCTGACCGGAGTGAATCTCCAGGCCGATATGCTTGCGGTCGCCTTTCGGGAACTCCAGGGCATCGGGGATGATACGCTCGTCGTCCAATACGACACCGGCGCGAACGATGGCCTCATCTACTTCGTCCAACTCCTTGTCGAGCGTGACAGCATAGATCTTCTTCTTATGGAATTTCGGATGGGTCAGCTTGGCTGCCAAGTCACCGTCGTTGGTGAGCAGCAGTACGCCCGTGGTGTTACGGTCCAGACGACCAACCGGATAGATACGCTCGGCACATGCCGAACGAACGATGTCGATTACCGTGTGACGCTCCTGCGGGTCATCGGTGGTAGTTACGGTGTTCTTGGGTTTGTTAAGCAGGATATAGACCTTGCGCTCACGGCGAACAGGCTGGTCATGGAAACGTACCTCATCGGTCGGAAGTACCTTCACGCCCAGATTATCGACTACTTGACCATTGACCGTGATCACTCCTGCCTGGATAAAATCATCGGCCTCACGACGGGAACAAATGCCGGCATTGGCCAGGAATTTATTCAGACGAATAGGCTTCGTCGGGTCTTCGTGCTGCTGACGATAGTTCTGTTGTTTACGTTCGGAATAGAGTCCGTTGTTACGTTTCGGTTTGTTAAACGGACGATTGGGACGGCGCTCGCCGTCCTGACGAAAGCGCGGACGTTGGTCGTCACCTTCGCGCTGAAAACGGGGACGGGGCTGATGGTCGCCTTCACGCTGAAAACGCGGACGAGCGGACTCTCCGTCTCGATGGAAACGCGGACGAGGTCTGCGTTCCGATTCATTGTTGGAATGATTGTCAAACATGTTCTTTAAACATTAAACTTTAAACTTAAAACTTTTCCGATGTAGCTCTCCCGAGCTACGTACGTGCTCACGCACGCGTTTAATAAACAAGGTGAAAAGGCAAAAGGGGTATAAACCACCTTTCACCTTTCATTTTTCACTTTTCACCTCGATTAAGCCTCAGCTTTCTCGATTGCCAATTTGCCACGGTAGTAGCCACAGGACGGGCAAACAGTGTGGTAGATGTGAAGTGCGCCACAGTTCGGGCATGTAGCCAGTGTCGGAGCCTTCACTACGTCATGGGTACGACGTTTCGCTTGGCGGGTGTGCGATTGTCTTCTTTTAGGATGTGCCATTGCGCTGCTGGCTATGACTCGCGCGACTTCGGGCAAAGCCCTCGTGATAGCGCTACGTCATGCCCTCGCGCTTACGTCCGCAAACAGTCACTACGTTCCTTGGTTTCCGTCCGTAGGTTAAAGGGCGCCTCTTAACCAGTGAAGAGGAATTAATTATTGTACAATACGTTTATTCTATATTGATCAATTTTCGGGATCCGGTTCGGCACAAAGGTGATCATGGAGGAGAAGTTCCATTTGCTTGTTGCACTCACCCGGTTGGTGACTGTGCACGATCGGAATATTGATACTTACTATTTCATAGGCGAGCCAAGTTAAATCTAATTGGTGATTGTTGATTGATGATTGGTCATTGTCTTCTTCAGCCGACCAAATCTCTTGCTCGTCGTTTATTTCAAGGGGCATGGGATCGAGGCATCTGTCGCACACAACAAAGACAGTTCCCTGAACCGCTATGTTGAGCTGATAATCCTCCTCCCGGAGATTAAGCACCGCTTTTGCTACCACTTCGCCGCTCAGGATTTCCGACTTCTCGAGGGAAGAGAAGAAATCGTTATCTAACTGAAAATCAAATAGATGCGTGCCTACCGGCAAACGTTTCAGATCGACGATATAGTGGTTCTGCTCGCTCATAGGTGCAAAATCGGCTGCAAAATTACTACAAATTTTTGAAATACGCAAATTTATTTGCAAAAAAATGCATCTCCTGCTGCGTGACGGGGTGAACGAATCGTATCTCCGCGGCGTGGAGCATGAGCCGTTCTGCGGGTTGACCATACAACCTATCTCCTACAATCGGCGCATTCAGTCCTTCGGGATGAGCGGCGTGAACACGCAACTGGTGCGTCCGACCGGTGAGCGGAAAGAAATCCACGAGCATCGTGCCATCCGCTCTGCGTTCGCGTATCACATAGCGCGTGATAGCCGGTTTGCCGTGCTCCCGATCTACCATCTGCCGCGGCCGATCATAGGGATTCGGTAAGAGCGGAAGGTTTATGATACCTTCCGATTTGTGATTTGACATTTCTTCCGATCTGCTGACGCCGTATGGTGATTTGTCATTTGGCTTACAAACCGCTTCATACCGTTTGTAAATATCTCGGCGCTGGAAATAACTCTGCAAAGTCTTATAGACTTCGGGCGTCTTGGCGAGAACGAGTAGCCCGCTTGTATCTTGATCCAGACGATGCACGGGCTTGGCGTGTAATAAACTCTCGGCAGAAGGTTCGTCCGTTTTACCGGGAACAGAAAGCAATCCAGCAGGTTTATTGATTACGATAATATAATCGTCTTCAAAAAGAATTTCGGGCGGAGAACTGACTACTGAATACTGATTACTGAATGCTGAAATCTCAAGGTCTTCCAGTCCTTGAAGCATATGCCGCAGAATCGGCACACACCGGCCGGAACAAGGGGCATAGAATGCTCCCTCTTGCCGAATCTCCGTCTTTGACGGAGCACCTACCCAGAACTCCGCCAGTTGCAGCGGTTTGAGACCGTGCGTCAGAGCATATTGCAGCAACTTCGGCGCGCAGCACTCGCCAGCCCCCGATGGGGGCATTGGTGATTGGTGATTGGTTATTGGTGATTTGTTAAACCACTCATCTTCAGGGATGATGGGTTTCTCATTGGCAAAGATCTCCAGCAGGTTCTTGCTATCGCCTCTTCCGTTCAGGAAATTATAGTTGGCAAACAGCAATCGCTGCAAGCGGCGCGACTCCTCTTTGCTGTGCCCAATGGGTTCTTCCGTCATCGCATAAACGGGAGGCACAAATCCTTCGTGGAAATACGAGCCATCGAGTTTGGCAGAAAAAGCCGCAAGGTAATTATCTGAATACTGATCACTGATTGCTGACGGCTCGACCATCAGCACCCCGAACATCTTACCGCAGGTATGCAGTTCGGACTCCGGGTGCTCGCGCATATACGCGTGTACCTTATTGATAATGTTCGCTGTCGCTGTGGAAAGGTCGGCAAACATCAGGATTTCTTCTTGAGTTCTTTCTCTATCTCCTCCAGTTTGCGCTCGATGCCGTCAAGTTGGTACTTCACGTCGTCATTATTGTCGGACATCATCGCATCGACAAAGACCGAGTTGATAAACGACATGCCCAGCAAACCGAAAGCGCCTAAGAGCACACAGAAATAAAAGCGTGAGAGACGGCCGATAAGCGGCGTTGTGGCCTCCATGATGGCATCCGGAATCTCGTACCACCCTTCCACCGTGAACACGCGGAAAACCGAATAGATGGCGTTAATCGGCGTGTCGAAATACTGCGGGGCGATGTGGCTGTACAAACCGCAGTTGATCATTCCGAAGATAAACAAGAGCAAGAGAAAAGCGAGCATAATCACGCCGGAAGAGCGCAACGCGCGTTTCAGTCCCGCGCCAATCTGGGCGATCTTCGGGAAGAAATGGAACATACGAAAAGCCCGCATGGCGCGCAACAGTCGGATCGTCATCAAGATCGAGAAATCATATGCGGCCACGTCCAGGAACGGCGTCACTAAGGACGGAAGCGAGATAATCACCAGAATACCGTCCATCCGGTTCCAGCCGTCTTTCCAGTACGCTTTGAGGCCGTACTCGCGCTGCTTGATGATCATTTCGGCCACAAAGATCAGCGTACATAGCATGTCCACCGCCATGATAAGAGGATGGCTGATGCCCGATTCCTGCATGTAGATGATGACCGTGTTGATGAGTATCACGCCCAGTATCACATGGTCATTCAACAACATGCGTTTGAGAAACTCCGTCAGTTTGGGTTTTCGATTTTCCATATTCGTCTGCTCTGTTAGGTTAGCGCAACATTGCGGCGCAAAGGTACACAAAAAATCCCACATACGCAAGTGTATGCAGGATAATTGTAAGAAAAAACCGTTTTTTTACCATCCTCCGGGACCTCCGCCGCCACTATTGCTGTAGTTGGAGAGCGAGACATTCGAGCCGCCTGTGGCCGTAGCGGGATAATACCCTACTCCGTCGAAAATCTCCGTGCCACCGGCTGTCACACCGGATTTGAGCGTCGGCGTAGAGGAAGTATAAACGACCAGTTTCTGGCTACTACCTCCGCCACCGCCGGGACCGTAACCACCACCGCCGGAATTGGACTTGGTCGGGGTCTTGAAGACAAAGGCCAGTTCGCCGTTATTATAGAGTGCATGCCAGGTGTTCGCGGTCCAAGAGCTCGTCTGCTTGCAGGTACCGCCGGTGATGCTGGCGCCGGACTCGAGGTTACCCACCGCGACAATCGTACCGCCGGAGATATAGAGTTTCTTGCCTTCCTCGGTATTGGCATCAATCGCCACTTCCGGGCTGGTAGATCCGATGGCATAGACGATGCCGCCCTTGATATAAACGTTTCCGTTGGCGTCTATACCGTCGTTATTGGTTGAACGCGAATAGACGAGTCCGCCGTTGATGGTGAGGTCCGAAGCGGCATTGATACCGTCATCGTACGCATTGACCACCACTTCGCCTTCGTTGATGACGAACGTGCTCTTACTCTCGATACCCTCGGCATTGCGTCCCGATGTGCTGACGGAGATCTTACCGCCGCTGATGACGATACCTCCTGCATACGTATATGTCACATACCATCCGCTGCCCGACTCGGTCTTGATACCGGCTTTGATACCTTTCGGCGAAGAGTAATACTTGCTGTCGATATTATCGGTGTTACCTGTGTAATTGGTGTTCTCGGTCGTGCCGTTGTTGTAATAGAGCGCGCCGGTTGTTTTAATCGTCATCGTGCCGCCTGTGAAAGTAAGCAAGCTGTCGCATTTGAGTCCCTTACCGCCGGAACCGGTGGACGTCAGGTTGAGTGTACCGCCACTGATGGTGATGTTCGCATCGCTGCTGATACAAGCCGCTGCTTTGGTCTCCAAGTCCTCTGTATCCCACATTCCGATGCCGGAAGTGGTGATAGTGAACTCACCGCCGCTGATAGCGATGTTACCCTCTGCTTTGATACCCTTACAAGCCACACCGGTGATGTCCATCGTCAGCGTTCCGCCGGAGATATAGATATTTCCGGAGTCTTCCTCTTCGTGATCCACGGTCTCGCCTGTTGAACCGATGGTCGTGTCCTCGATGTCGCATTGCAGACCATCGTCGGCTACGTTGTTGATGGTGATCGTGCCGCTCTCCATGAGGAAGAACTGCTCACAGTTGATACCATCACCCACCGCCGAGAGAACATGGATGGTGGAGTTCTTAATACTGAAATACTCGCCGGTCTTGATACCGTGTTTGACGTTACCCGTCACGTTCAGCGTACCTTTCTGCGCAAACTCCGCATGACCCTTGATATACAGACATCCTTTCTGCTTACCGCCTGCTGCATCCACAAGCGTGTTCGTTGTGCCGTTGAGCGGTTTTACTTTGATACGCTTGCTGTTCTGGATGTGCACTGCCGCTCCGGAATAAACGGCTGACACGTTCGTCAGGTTAAGGTTATTTAACTCCACCGTTGCCTTGTAACTGCCCTCGTTATAGAACCCGCCGTCGCTCGAAGAACCCGACAGCGTATAGGTGATCTCAGTGGCGAGGTCGCTACTCTGCACGATGCTCACATGCGCACCGGAAGAGGTGATCGTCAGGTCTTTGGCGACATTACCGGCTACCGTGATAGCTGCGCTCGCGTCACTATAGACAACCTTCACCGAACTATCCGTCACTTTCGTATCATCGACATACATCGCCGTCACATCGCTGAGCGTAAAAACCTTCTCCATGACGGTCAAGGTCGTGCCGTTGTCGTATGGCATGAGGGATGTCTGCTCGGCCGAGAACTGATATGTTACGTTGCCCACTTCTACATTCAGGGTCTGGGCAAATATCAAATGACAAATAACCAATGTCAAATAACCAATTACCAATATCTTTTTCATATCCGTTCCTCCTTTCATTTATGGATGTTGATTTTCACGGAACGTTTACCGTCGGTAACGATATATATTCCGTGTCCGAGGCTGCTCGCTGCCTGCACCAGGTTATCGAACTCGCCGAGCGAGGTGCCTAAGATACTAAACACGCGCACCGGAGCGTCTCCGTCCAGCACATTATCCACTGCCGCTAAGTCGCCGGCCTCCGTACGGAACTGCATCGCGGCCAGTTCGGTCAACGAGAAATTCACCGTGCCGTCGTTATTCGTCACGTCTAACTGCGCACCATTGACCGTGATCGTCAGATTGGTCACCGTCAGTGCGGTCTGCGTACCTTCCGTATTGGTAAATACCAAGTACGCGTACTCACCTGCCTGCACCATCCCGGCGCACACCAGCAGGAATATTAAAATCAGTTTTCTCATATACTCGTGGAATATTATCGGGCCGGACCCTTGCCTTTCCAAGGCACCTTAAAGAAATCAACTATACACGACAATTATCGTGCCATTTTTACCGGCGCAAAGGTACTACTTTCTTTCGAGATATGCAAATAAAGACAAAAAAATCGCCCCGAAGGACGATTTTTCTTTCGCTTTCAGCTACTTAACGGTGTCTTTCCGTCTATTAGCTATTGACCACGGCGCGAGCCATCGCGTCTTTGTAGTACTTCTGATTAACGAAGACATCCTCCTTGTACGGGTTGATGTGACGTGCCTTGGCTTGGTACATAATGTAACCGAAAGCAACGATGTTCGTAATGAGCGCCAGCGCGGAGATTACCAGCATAGCGGTCGGATTAGCAGCTGTAGCACCCACTGCCTCAATAGTAGTACCGGTTGCTGCAGCCTCGCCGCCAGCCTCTGCATAGAGAGCGGTGATGGTGTCAAAGCCGTTGACGTACTGCGTCGGCAGAACAACCCAGCTGAACTTGTGAAAACCATCTTTGAAGACCTCTTGGAAGAGCGGGAATACCTGTGCAAACATACACCAGATAGCCAGAGTGTTAGCACGGTTCTGAATCCAACCGCCACGGTTCCAAAGGAGAGCAGCTACTGTCGGAGCGAGCAACAACGCAATACCGCAATACCAGCTGTGTGTCGGCAGGCAGTTGTACGTGTACGCGAAGTTCCAGATGTCATAAACGAGGATATAAACCCAAGTCATGTCCGCCCAAATCATATCTTTCTTGTCCTTGGACGGATACACATTCCACCATGCGGTCATACAGAAGATGTTGAATAGACCGGCAAGACCATTGAAGACATTGTGCCAACCGCCATACAACCATACACCTTCGCTTGACAGCCACCATTTGTTCCATCCCATGATAGCGGACTCGAAATCCGAAGCCACGGCAATCAAAATGTTAATAGCTACGATGATGAACGGGAACGGTTTGAACCAGCGTTTTGCGCCAATACCCCATTCGTACTTGATCATCATAAAACCAATACATCCGGTCAAGGCAGCATACAGCTTAGCGTAGTGGAACCAACCGTTCATGTACAGATGGGTCTGGTTCGTCAATGCCCACTCAGCGCCCATACGGGCACCCACTGCGATGGCTACGAAATACGCGGTCAATGCTAACGGGATTGCAAAGAACGTGATAGCACCGCCGAGTTTCGTACGGCGGGCAAACTCATTGAAAAGGATTAAGCCCACGAGGACAACTAATAGCATTCCCCATTGAGCAAGGGCATTTGCCCCATACACTTCAAAAAACATAAGCTTTTGTGTTATAATTAATGGTTATTATTGATTTTTAGGATCGCATGTTGCGGTCTTTCTATGCATTTACAGTTTTGCGCTCTTTGGCGTAAGCCCATATAGCCCAAGCTACGGTGACGATTACCGACATCGGTACACCCACGGTCAGCATCTCTTTGAGCATCACCAAACCGCCGCCTTCGGTCTCCAAGGCGGGAAAGAACGGGTACATCCATGTCACCTCGCCGTTGAGGATATGATCCACTATCAGCATCAACGAACCGCCCCAAAGCATTTTCTCCAGAGCCGGTAGATGCTTGCTGAATGCATTGTAGTTACTTTGTGCAGGTTCAACCTGCGTTTTCTCCATACGTTTGCGGTATACCGTTGTTGCCACCGCTTGTACTAAGGGTACAATAAAACAAGCCATATTATTTACGATTTACGATTTTACGATTTATTGAGGTACTACGATTTCCTTTATCTCCACTTCGTTCCCTTGTAGCAGCCAAGTCTTCTCGCTGCCGCAATGCGGACAGATCTTTCCATGCGCCACTGTGGGGTACTCCTTACCACAACCGTCGCAATGCGTCACCGCCGGTATCGGTTCGATCTTCAATTCGCAGCCCCGCAGCATCTCTTCCTTGTCTGCTGCCCAACGCCAGCAATCGGTCAAGTATTCCGGTACAATGGTGGACACCTCTCCGATGTTCATCACCACCGCCGAGACATGCTCCACGCCATGTTCTTGCGCTGCTTTCTTCACGTCGCGGATGATATAAAAGACAATCCCAAGTTCGTGCATTACTTCTTCTTAAAAATAATATTTCCAGCACGTTTAATCATGTACGGAAGTATGCCGTCGAACTTATTCTCGGAAGTGCGCATGATGCTGGCTTCCGGGTGCTCGCGATGCAGATGAATGGCGTCGAACGCGCACTTGGTGGTACAAATACCGCAACCGATACAGCGGTTCTCATCCACGACCGATGCACCGCAACTGAGGCAGCGGGCAGTTTCTTTCTTCACCTGTTCTTCGGTCAACGTACCGTGGTATTCTTCGAATTTCGTCTTCGTCGGAATGACTCCCGGGTCTTGACGGCTGCTGTTATCGTATTGTTCCACAAGGATATCCTGCTTGTTCAGTTCGATGAAATCACGGCGGTTGCGACCAATGGTCATGTGTCCGTGTTGCACGAAGCGATGCAGGCTCTCCGCCGCTTCCTTGCCTGCGGCGATAGCGTCAATCGCAAACTTCGGACCGGTGAACACATCACCGCCCACGAAGATATCGGGTTCGGCAGTCTGGTATGTCAGTTTGTCTGCTACCGGATATACGCCGCGGAAGAACTCCACTTTCGTATCTTTGAGCAGGTCTTTGAGAACGACGGTCTGACCGATAGCAAAAATCACCAAGTCCGCCTCCAGCGTAATCGTCTCGTTCTCATCGAACTTCGGTGCAAAACGATGCTCTGCATCAAATACCGACACGCAGCGTTTGAACTTTATTCCTGCTACTTGGGAGACTCCCTTCCCTTTAGAGGAGGGCTGGGGTGAGGCTATTACTTCCATAGGTCCCCATCCCGGGTTGATGATTACACCATCTTCTCGCGCTTCCATCCGTTCCTCCAGCGATGCCGGCATGATATCTTCGGTCTCCAGCGACAGCATCGTCACTTCGCTTGCGCCGCTGCGTTTTGCCACACGCGCTGCATCGATAGCTACGTTTCCGCCACCGACAACAACGACTTTTCCGCTGATCTTCTTGTCGCCGCAATTTGCCTCATGCAGGAAATCAATCGCGGTCATTGTGCCCTCCAAATCCTCTCCCGGAATACCCGGCAGGCGGCCGCCCTGGCAACCGATAGCCACATAGAAACCTTTATAACCCTGCTCGCGCAACTGGGCTATCGTGATGTCCTTGCCCACTTCCACGCCGGTCTTTATCTCCACACCTATCTCGCGCATGATATCAATCTCGGCTTTGATGATGTCCTTGTCGAGTTTGTAGGACGGTATGCCGTATCGGAGCATACCGCCGGGTTCGGCATTGCGTTCGAACACAGTAGGCTTGTACCCCATCGTCGCTAAATAGTACGCGCAACTCAGACCCGCAGGTCCGCCACCGATGATGGCGATTTTCTCTTCCCAACGCTCCTGTACGTTCGAGCAGATATTAACCTCCGGCACAAAACGCGTCTCGGCATGCAGGTCTTTCTCAGCGATGAATTTCTTCACGGCATCGATTGCAACCGCGCGATCAATCGTGCCGCGGGTACAAGCGTCCTCACAACGGCGGTTACAGATTCGTCCGCATACTGCCGGGAACGGGTTCTCGCGTTTGATCAGTTCCAACGCCTCGGTGTATTTGCCTTCTGCGGCTTTCTTCAAATAGCCCTGCACGGCGATATGTGCCGGACATGCGGTCTTACAAGGCGCCGTTCCGGTCGGGTAGCAGTTGATCCGGTTCTTGTCGCGGTAGTCTTCCGTCCATTTGTCTTCGCCCCATTTGGTTGCGTCCGGCAACTCCTGTTTCGGGTAGGTCTGCGGACCATGTTTGGTACATAGTTTCTGACCCAACTTAACCGCTCCTGCCGGACAATACTCCACACATCGACCGCACGCCACACAGTTCTTCGGATCCACTTCCGCTACATACGCGCTACGCGACATATTAGGTGTATTGAAGAGTTGCGATGTACGAAGTGCGTTACAAATCTTCACATTACAATTACAAATCGCAAAGATCTTACCCTCGCCATCGATATTCGTTACTTGGTGTACAAATCCGTGGTCTTCGGCTTTTTTGAGGATCGCCATCGCCTCGTCGTACGTAATATCGTGTCCGCGACCTGTCTCACGCAAGTAATCCGCCATATCACCCACACCGATACACCAATCGCGATAATCGTCCGCACAACCTTCATCCAATTTCTTGCGGCCGTAGCGGCACGAACAGATACCAACGCCGATATGTCCCTCGTATTTCTTGAGCCAGTAACTGATGTGCTCGATATCGACACTTTGGTTCTCCATGGAGATAGCTTTCTCCACCGGAATAACATGCATACCAATACCGCTGCCGCCCATTGGAACCATCGGCGTGATCTTCTCCAAAGGCAGGAACGTCATGCGTTCGAAGAACATAGCCAACTCCGGATGACGATCCATCAGCTCGGTGTTCATGTTCGTATATTCGGCACTTCCCGGCACGAACATCGGCACCCAGTAGATACGATCCTCGCGGTTGAAGGTCGTACCTTTGTCCGACCCTTGACCGTTAGTATAGTGATCGCCGTAATCGTACTCTAACATGCCGAAATAAGCGAGTTTATCTAATAATTCGTCAAAACTCTTGTCGTCCGGCGTGTAGTGTTTCTTGGTGTTCATCTCATGCAACTGCGCGTACGTGTGATGCTTGCGTACCTTAAAGAAATTACCGGGCAGCATGTCCAGCAGCAGATCCAGCGACGCCTCACGGGTTACTGCATCCATCTCATCCTCGAAGATACACGCGAGCCCCCAATATTCCGGGGCATCGGTGGTCATCTTTATCTTTCCGGGAATACGGTCCGTGACATGGCGGACGAACTTCAACAATTTCGGATTAGGGTTCTTGTCCCCTTTGTGTTTCGGGACAAACTTGTCTGACATTTGCGGCATGATATAACGATTTAACGGTTTAACAGTTTAACGTTTCCATTCGGAAACCTCATTAAGCAGCCATTCGGCAAAAACATCCACGCCTTCTCCTGTTTTGGCGCAGATAGGTATGACGGTCGCTTTCGGGTTACGCATGTGGATGTACTCCTTGCATTTCTCCATATCAAAATCGAAGTACGGCAGCACATCTATCTTATTGATTACCACCACATCGCAAATGGAAAACATCAACGGATACTTGAGCGGTTTGTCATGTCCTTCCGGCACGGAGAGAATCATCGCGTTCTTCACAGCACCGGTGTCAAACTCCGCTGGACATACCAAGTTCCCCACATTCTCCAGTATCACAAGGTCTGGACATTGTGAATTGTGCATTGTGAATTGTAAATTGCTAAGCCCTTGCTTCGTCATCTCCGCATCCAGATGGCACATACCGCCTGTATGCAACTGAATGGACTCCACGCCGGTGGCTTCCTTGATCTTGATCGCATCGACATCGCTGTCGATATCCGCTTCCATGACGGCTATACGGATTTTGTCTTTAAGACGATTGATGGTCTGAATGAGGGTAGTCGTCTTGCCGCTTCCTGGCGAAGACATCAGATTGAGCAAAAACACGCCCTTGGTCTTCAACTCACCGCGCAACTCATCCGCCGCACGGTCGTTATTCTCGAAGACACTCTTCTTAATCTCGATAATTTTAACGTTTTCCATGGTATAAATTTCTACATATTTCGGAATCGACTGCAAAGATACAACAATTTTTTGACATACACAAGAGTTGAGGGCATTTTGAGCGCAAATTGCTGTATGGCATAATTTTTGTAATGTTTTATTTGAAAAATTTTTAACAAACAAAAACATACTATTATGAAGAAGAATTTATTTGTAGCGCTGCTGGCGCTGACATGCTCCTTCACAGCTTGTGCTAAGGACCAAGTGATCACTTATGACCAAGTTCCCGAACCCGCCAAGGCCATCGTGGCTGCCCATTTCGATGCTACGCAGGTTGCGTATGTCCTGTTAGATAAAGGACTTTTTGACGACGAATACGAAGTTCGTTTCAATGACGGCCGCACGATTGAGTTCAACAAGGCGGGCGAGTTACTGAAAGTGGATTGCAAACTGATGGAAGTGCCCTCTGCGCTGATTCCTGAACCCGTACAGGCCTACGTTAAAGCCAGCTTCCCAAACGCTTTCATCACCGAGTGGGGCAAAGATGACCGCGGCTACAAAGCCGAACTGAACAACGGTCTCGACCTGAAGTTCAACCGCCAATTCGAGTTCGTCCGCATTGACGATTAAAAGATGGATCTATTAGCTGTCATAACCGCCGTTCTAACGCTCTTGGCAGGCATCGGAGTTTTTCTGATTGCCTGCACCATGATGAGCAGTAACCTCGAATCGGCTTCCTCCAAACGGCTCAAACGCCTCTTTGCTAAGACCGGCGACAATAAATGGCTCGGCGTGGCAATCGGCACTGTCGGCACCGCTGCTATCCAGAGTAGTGGTGCCATTACTGTGATGGTCATCGGTTTTGTGAACGTGGGGATCATGTCCCTCGCACAAGCGGCAACCATCATCTACGGCGCGAACATCGGTACGACGGTCACGGCACAGTTGGTAGCCTTGGGTATGTTCGGCACCAACAGCATCTCCACCACCCTCATCTTCAGCGCTTTTGCAGGTATAGGCGCCTTCATCATGCTCTTTACCAAAAGCGACGCGTGGAAGCAGGCAGGAGGTGTACTCACCGGCTTCGGAATGTTGTTTGTCGGCCTCAGTATGATGTCCAATGCCATGGATGAGTTTGCAGCCTTGCACTCCGTCAAACTGTTCCTCGCTTCGATACGCAACCCGCTGCTCTTAGTGCTGATTGGCGCGGTCCTGACCGCCATCATCTAGTCTTCGTCCGTCATGACCTCTATCGCCATCACGATGGTCGTTACGGGGCTGGTGACGCTCGATCAGGGTATTTACCTCACGATGGGTAGTAACATCGGCTCGTGCGTGGTAGCGGTCATAGCAGGTCTGACCAGCGGAATAGCCGCCAAACGGACGGCAATGATCCATCTCATTTTCAACATCATGGGTGTTGTGCTCTTCCTGCTGATTGCCGGAGCAATGAGTCTGTTCACCGCCGGAGTATGGACCTTCGGTACGCTCTTCGAGCACCTTCTTCCGGCAGCGCCGCAACTCCAGTTGGCGATGTTCCACACCGTCTTTAATGTCTGCACGATGCTTGTAGCCCTGCCTCTCACCGGTGCATTGGTAGCGCTGGCTTGTAAGATCATCAAAGACCAGCCGCAGCCTGCCGAAGACAAGCCGCATCTCTATTTCCTCGACGAACAGATGCTCCGCACGCCGGTGGTAGCCGTACGACAACTCAAAACCGAGATTGAACACATGGCGGAAATGGCGGTAGCCAATTTCAGCCGGTCAATACACATCGTCAAGACGCTTGACACCGGCGAGTTGGATGTCTTCAACAAGACCGAAGAAGAACTCAACTTCCTCAACCGCGAACTCGTCCAGTACGCCGTGAAACTGTCGGACAAACAGCTCAACCGTTTTGACCACCAGTACCTGGCATCCACCATCCGCACGGTCAGCGATCTGGAGCGTATAGGCGACTACGCGACGAATATCGTGGAGTACGCCGAGAGCCTGCAGCAACACGACGTGCGCTTCTCCGAATACGCAATCAAAGAGATTGACCAGACGAACGACCTCATCGCCCAACTCTACGAGGCAACCATGCAGGCATACCACAAGATGGACATGGAAGCTCTTGGACGCGCTAACCAGATAGAGGACGAGATTGACCGTCTGACCGATGAGATGGAGCGCAACCATATCCAGCGTCTCTCGTTGGGTATCTGCGAACCGCAAGCGGGCACCGAATATATCTCCCTTGCCCAGAACTCCGAACGTGTCGCCGACCACCTCATCAACGTCGCCAAAACCATCCGGCAACTGCAATAAGGACACTTGGGCAACTGCCCCACCCTCTGCGAAGAATGGTATAAGGCCTATATAGTTGAAGTTTTTGCGCTTGTTAGAGGCTTTTGTCTCCTGCTTACTAGAATCAAATAAATAAGAGAGGCACCCGATGGATGCCTCTCCTTATTATTACGCGTACACGCGTGGATTACCAAGCTGTGCCGAGCATGCGGAGGCCGCTTCTCTCGTTTGGCGGGAGAACGCTCCGCCCTACGCAGGCACGGCACCTGGAACACTCCGTATCCCAATACCGGCATCTCAACGCCGTTGTTCAGTTGGATGGTTTGCATAGTAGTGTATGTTATTGTTGTTTCGTTTCAGCAGTACAGCAAGTCCCGAACAGGCATTGCCGGAAGAGGGTCTTGGCGTCCTCGGCACCTATCATCCTGCTCACGGCGCGATAGGTCGGACCGTCGTTAATCAGGCCCTCCACGTATACGCTGTTGCGCTCGTTCTTGACAGCACGGTCTATGTCCCGCGCCGTGGCGAAAAGGTCGATATAGGCTTTGAGCATCTGCTCCGCCATCACCTCCAACCGTGCGCCGTTGCCGGTCTTGCAGACGGTGGGCGGCAGTTTCAGGCGGTCGTACCATGCAGGGCGCATCGTTTTGTCCTTCAGGTCGCTATATTGCTCTTTCACCGCCGTCATGGTACTCAGATCCACGCTGCCTACCAAGGTGTCGTAGGTCTCCAGCAGCAGGGTCTTGCGCCCGAAGGCGCTGATGAGGTCGTACGAAAAAAGCGGCATGTCTTTGGCGTAGGGCGTACAGATGAGCGTGTCCATCTTCATCAGACCGAACAAACCGCGCATGCTCAGATGCGACACATGGGCGGTGTCGTTCCAGTCGTATGCCTCCAACTCGAACCGCATCCCCTTGCCGGAGAACGTCTGCCACGGCGTTACGTCTTGGGGTGTCAAAGACCCCTTGGCGGCAAACCAATCAAGCTTTGAGCCATTCATATTTTGCTACGGAATAAATAGGCAGTAATGGTATCAGGATAGGCGTTTTCTTCACATACGCCTGATATTCGGGGTCATTGCCATAGGCGGCGTTCTGACGCAGTTCCAGCCGGAGGGCGCCGCTGAACATCACAAACACGATGCCTGCGTACCCTATTCCCACTATCAGCCACTGCCACCAGTTCAGCCCTGCGCCAATAGCACTGAGCAACGCACCCGTCCAGATGGTCACTTCGCCCAAATAGTTCGGGCAGCGGACGATACGGTACAGACCGGTATCCACAAACCGCTTCGGGTTCTTTTTCTTGGCGGCACTCTTCTGCGCGTCACTGATACTCTCCAGCAAGATACCGCAAGCCACAACCGCCGCACCTATCCATGCCCATAACTCACTGTCGTGCGGGCCGTTCGCCAGCCGGAAAGCCACAGGGCTCACCTGTGCAACGTACAGCAGCGCGCAGAACAACCATATCATGATCATCACGCCGGCGGGCTTCTTGTCAGAATGACCCTCGCCATACAGAATCTTGCGGTACCCAACCGCCTTGCGTTCGCGCACCAGCAGGTACGTTCCCAGCCGCACGCCGAAGATGAACAGCAGCACCAACATCGCCATCGTCGGCACCGTGAGATTCGCATGGTACATCACACCCATCGCCACCGCCAAAGCGGCAATGCCGTAACCATAACCGAGACTGAAGAAATACACGAAGTATTTCCACCCCACTGCGGAAACCGCCATCGCCACCGCAAAAAGAATCAATAAATCCATCATAATTGTATTGTTTGTTTTATAATTAAGTTGTTGCTGCATTGTTTCTTTCTGCACGCAAACTGCGTGCAAAGATACTGCTTTTTTCGGACATATGCAAGTATTATGGCGGAAATTGAATTGGGGAATGTGGTTTTTGACCGTTTGGGGGGGCGAAAAAACGCCCGTTTTTTCTCTCGGTCATCTCTCGGTATTAAGGAGTTCTTATTTCACTACGTTCAAACGATTATTCCTATGTTCGCTTTGCGAACTCGCGCGGCGTACTTACTCCTCATACCGTCCCCCGGACGCTATTTCGGTACGCCTGTTCCGCTTCATGTTTCGCTTCTGTAGCAAATGGCAGTTCCCGAAAAAGAGGCAGACGGGCGCGAAGCCGCTGCACAGGAGAATGGCACAGGGGCGGAAAGACTACCCTACGCACGCTCGGGCACGCAAATGGGGAATAAGGGACGCACAACGAAAGTTCCATGGAAAAATCGCTGACGAAAAACTTTGAAACAAAGAAAATATCACAATTATCGCAAAAAATAAGTAAATATATCAAAATTATCATCAAAAACTTGCACATATCAAAAAAAAACTGTACTTTTGTGCCGTAAATGGAATTGTTAGAAAGCACTTTCTGTTTTCCTTTGCAACAAAAATGACAAATGAGCATCGAAGAATGGATAAGAAATAGAGAGCGGCACGGACAAGTAACCTTTTCTGCCGCAGAGGTACGCGAAGCATTCCCCACCCACTCGCCTAAAGGCCTGAAAACCGAATTGGGACGCATGGTGAAGCGTGGACGGATTATTGCCGTGTATAGAGGCTTCTATGTGATTGTGCCGGTACAATATCAGCTAAAGCATATCGTACCGCCGCAATTCTATTTGGATGCGCTCATGCAATATATCGGCAAGCCCTATTATGTATGCCTGCTCTCGGCCGCCACGCTATACGCCGCAGCGCATCAGCGCCCCATGCAGTATCAGGTGATGACCGTCATTCCACGCATATCCATGTCGAACAAGTATCCGTTAATCAGTTGGAATTATCGGACGGAGATTCCCGAGCACCTACTGGTTACCCGGAATGCAGAGATGGGCATATTGCGTTATGCCTCTCCTGAACTAACCGCCATTGACCTGGTGCAGTTTGCTGACCATGTAGGCGGCTATCAACGTGCCGCTACCGTACTTGCCGAACTGATGGAATCCGTCGATATGCAGAAGATGGCGGATGCTATTCCCTATACTACTACGGCTACCGTTCAGCGATTAGGCTACTTATTGGAATTTGTATTGGAAGAACAGGACAAGTCCGACAAGTTGTTTGCTTTGCTGAAGGCGCAAGCGCCGAAATATCATACCATATGTATGAGCAATTCGCGCCCGCCGAGAGAGGATGCCCCGTCCAATCGCTGGCATGTGAACATGAATATTGATATTGAGATAGACGATATATGATTGACAGAGCCTCTATTATGGCATGGAACGAACATGCGCCATGGATAGAACCGTTTATGGTGGAACAAGATCTAATTATCTGCCGTGCGTTGGTGGATATCTTCAGCGACGGGTTTCTTCGCGAGCAACTGGCTTTCCGCGGAGGCACTGCCTTGCATAAACTGTACTTGCAACCGCAGCCGCGATATAGTGAAGATATCGACCTTGTGCAGATTCATCCGGGTCCGATCAAGCCTATTCTATATCGTCTGGGGGAAGTGCTCAACTGGTTGCCTGACCGTGTCACGAAACCTCGCCGTTTCAACAACACGATGGTCTTTCGTTTGGAGTCGGAGATTCCGCCGGTTCAGCCCATCCGTCTGAAACTGGAGATTAACTGCTATGAGCATTTCAATGTGTTGGGATGGCAGCATGTTCCCTTTGCCGTTGAGAACAGATGGTTCACCGGGCAATGCCAACTGACCACTTATGCGTTGGAAGAACTGCTTGGCACCAAACTGAGAGCACTATATCAGCGGAAGAAAGGCCGTGACTTGTTCGATTTATATGTTGCGCTCCAGTCTCCGGATGTCACTATTAATCTTGATAATGTGGTGACTTGCTATCAACGATATATGGAATTTGTTGTTGAGAAAGCACCTACGTACAAGCAGTTTATCCAAAATATGGAATTGAAGATGCAAGACGAGGAGTTTTTAGGTGACACTCAGCATCTTCTCCGCAATGGTGCGACCTTTGACCCGCAAACAGCTTATGAATTAGTGAGAGAAAAGTTAATTGATCGTCTGACTCCGTCCTCCGCCTTAACCGACCGATGACCGAGAGATGACCGAGAGATGACCAATTTTTATATATTGGAAAATTTTAGTATCTTTGCACGCCAAAGCGTGCAGACAACAAAGAAATAAATTACACTACATAATAAAATCATACAACGATGGCACAACAATCCGTAGAACCTCAAATTGCCGACCTCGCTAACGGCTGGCTCAAACAGTACAAACTCAAATATTTTATTGAGCAAGACGCGCCCAACGCTGAAATCAAGAATGCGTTGCTTGAATATGAGTCTAAACAAGGTGGTACTGGCGGCAATCGTCCCGACTGCAATTTGCTGCTCCAAGATAGTCAAGGCGAGTGGTGGCCTGTTCTTATCGAATACAAAGGCTACAAGGACAAATTGGTCAAACTGGACAAGGAAGGACAAGTTGCCAATCGGAATACCAAGGGAAATCCTGAATACAAAAATATCAGCCAGTATGCTGTCAACGGTGCTGTTCACTACGCCAATGCGTTATTGCACTACACCGCCTATGAGCATGTTATTGCCATCGGCATCACTGGTTACAAGGATTCTGCCACTCTTGAGTTGCATCATGAGTTGGGCGTTTATTATGTAGGAAAAAGCAACTTTGGTGTAGGACAACGCATCGGCGATTATACCGATTTGTCATTTCTTGCACCAAAACATTTCGAATCCTTCATAGAGAAGGTTCGTAATTTGAGCATTGATCCTGACGAACTAGAAAAGCTCAAGCAACACCGAGAACAAGAGATCAATGCCAGTCTTGTCAAACTAAATAATGAGATTTTCAAAGAAGAAAAGGGACTATTAGAGAAGGACAGAATCTACCTTGTTGCTGCAACGATTATTGCTACATTAGGCGTTCCTAATAAAGTAAAACCGTTGGAGAAAAGCGACTTACGGTCTTCACAAGAACTTGGTAGCCGTGACGGAGACATCATAACTCAGAAAATTAAGAATTTTCTTGCAGATGAAGACAAGCGAATCCCCGCAGACAAACAGTCTTTGATTGTTCGCACATTGGAGAATACGCTAACGAACGAAAACATCAACCGTGCAGAAAATGGAGAGAGCCAACTCAAGCGTGTTTTCGTGAAAATATATGACGATTTAGGCATGTACTATAAAATTGGTCTTACTACTGATTTCACCGGTCGTCTATTCAACGAAATGTATCAATGGCTCGGATATACAAAAGACAAACTGAATGATGTAGTACTTACACCTTCATACGTAGCCACACTTTTGGTTCGTTTAGCTCGCGTAAACCGCAATAGTTACGTATGGGACTTTGCTACAGGTAGCGCAGGTCTGTTGGTTGCGGCTATGAACGAAATGCTTGTGGATGCCAAAGCAAACATTCATTCCCCCGAAGCTCTTGCGCGTAAGGAAGCAGAAATTAAAGCCAACCAATTATTGGGTCTTGAAATATTGACCGATATATACATGCTCGCTATCATTAACATGATACTCATGGGAGACGGTCGTTCTAATATTCTAAACCAAGACTCTCTTAATGGATATTCTGGCAACTATTTATATTCTAAACCCAATGAATATTTCCCTGCTGATGCATTCGTACTAAACCCGCCTTATTCTGCTCCGGGAAATGGTATGGTATTCGTAGAACGTGCACTTTCCATGATGTGCCATGGCTATGCGGCCATCATTATTCAAAACTCGGCAGGTAGTGGAAAGGCTGTTGATTACAACAAACGCATTCTTCAGCACTCTACTCTATTGGCAAGTATCAAAATGCCATTAGATCTTTTCATCGGCAAAAGTAATGTACAGACTTACATATATGTATTCCGCGTTGGCGAAGCGCATAAAAGCGATGACATTGTACGCTTCATTGACTTTAGCAATGATGGTTATACACGCACGAATCGTAAAAAAGCATCTATCAATTTGCGAGATACAAACCATGCTCGTGAGCGCTACAAAGAAGTTGTGGATATAGTTCGTATTGGCAAATCTGCTATCAAATACATTGATCCTAAGAATTTCTACGAAGGGCATATTGACCCGACAAAAGGAGATGATTGGAATCAGTCAGTTCCTATGGACACTCGTCCGACATTAAGTGATTTCCGCCGCACCGTGGCAGATTATCTCGCATGGGAAGTATCTAATCTCCTCAAAAACAAAAAAGATGAGGAGGATGGCCTGGGAAAATTTTAGCCCCACTTGACATTAAGCTACGCAATGTCAAGTGGGGCCAATATAGGCTTGATGAATTGTTTGAAATACAAAACACGTCAAGTTTTAACACAGATAGATTAACAGAAGGCAATGAGTATGACTATGTCACTCGTACTTCTCTCAATCAAGGAATATTGCAATCTACTGGTTTTGTAAATGATACGAATATCAATCCTGCTGGTACTTGGAGCCTTGGTTTACTTCAAATGGACTTCTTTTATCGCAATAAACCTTGGTACGCAGGACAATTTGTTAGAAAAATTGTCCCTAAGATTCATATACCCCAAAGGGCTATATTGTTTTTTCAGACTATTCTAAACATGCAAAAGTCTGTTTTGTTACAAGTTCTTGTGCGCAATGTTGATGAGACATTTCGCAATATTAATGTACAATTACCTCAAACTAACAACGGAGACATAAATTTTACATTTATAGAAGAATTCTTGCGCGAACTCGAGAGGGCGCGCTTGCGCGAACTCGAGGCTTACTTGAAGGCTACCGGGCTTGATAATTATGAACTTACCGAAGCAGACAAAGATGCACTTCGCAACTATAAAAATCTGCAATGGAAAGAATTCAATATAAAAGAACTATTTGGAGCCTCAACACGTGGAAGACGTCTTAAAAGCGAAGACCGTATTCCTGGTATATTACCTTTTGTAACAGCAGGCGAAGCTGAAACCGGAATCTCCGCTTTCATCGGCAATAATGTGACTGTTTTTGAGAGCAACACTACCACTATAGATATGTTTGGGTCTGCCAAATATCGTAACTACAAATACGGTGCAGACGACCATGTAGCAGTAATTCATACAGAAAAGCTACAAAAGCATGCTGCTATCTTTGTGACTTCCGCTTGTCATCAAGCCGCACACACGGGTAAATTTAACTATGGCAACAACTTTTATGCAAAAGATGCAGATGAGTTATACATTATGCTACCGACTGCAGATGGCAAGCATCCGGATTTCAACGCAATGGAAAGACTGATTGCTGCCATGCAAAAGATTGTTATTGCAGATGTTGCCAAATATACTGCCCGCAATCTGGAAGCTACGCAAGAAGTTATCGACAATCAAGAAGAACGACAAGAGCCCGCCATCACTCCTCTGCATATTTATGACATCTATCAGCCGGGGCGCATTCCTTTGTATACACTCCGCGCTGCCTGCGGATATTTCGATGAAGGAGAAGTGCCCGAACCAGAAGGTTGGATTGATGCTACAGGGAATGGCTTTACGCCAGACCCCAAGCGGCACTTTGCCATCCACGCCAAAGGCGATTCGATGCTCCCAAAAATAAAAGACGGTGACATCTGCATCTTTGAATGGTATAACGCCGGCACACGTAATGATGAGATTGTGCTTACTCAAAGCCGCGAATATGATCCGGAATATGGAGGCAAATACACCATCAAACGCTATCACAGCGAGAAGGTTGTTTCCGAGGAAGGGTGGCAGCACAGCAAAGTCGAACTCCGCCCCCTCAACCCCGATTTCGATACAGTTGAGCTAACCGAAGATGACGATATCCGCACCATCGGCATCTTCAAATGCGTGCTATTGTTAAATAATTGACTGTAAACAACATGCAGATGTATTGCTGCGAATCCAAAAAATATTAATCTAATACTATATGATTTCTAAAGTTTCGTACATCAAAAATTTTGCAGTATTCCAAGATTTCAATTGGGATAATTCTATTTGTGATGCTGATGGCAATATATTGGAGTTCAAAAAGAACAACATAATCTTTGGTCATAATTATTCTGGGAAAACTACATTGTCAAGGATTGTTAGATCATTAGAAAGGAAAAAATTGCCTGAAAAATACGATAATCCTCAATTCTCGATAAAAATCAATGGTGTAGACATAACGGAAACAGATTTGGAAACATGTGGTGATACCATAAGAGTTTTCAATGAAGACTTTGTAAGAGAAAACTTAGCTTTTATAACCAATCCAGATGACGCATCAATAGTGCCTTTTGCTGTTGTTGGAGAAGGAAATGTTGAAATCACCACGAAGATAAATGATATTAATGATGAACTCGGTGACGAAGGAAAAGAAGAAGGACATCTAAAAACAAAGCTTTATAAAGAACAAGAAGAAAAAAATAAAGCATATTTGGAGGCGAAAAAAGCATATGATGATGCGCAAAATTCTTTGAACTATAAATTAAGTCAAAAAGCAAATGGCGATAGAGAGCACTCCATTAAATACGATCCTATTTATGGAATGCCCGCTTACACATTCAATGCTTTAGTGAGAGATATTAATGAGATTCATAACACATCATACAAACCACTTACGAAAGAAGAAATACAACAGAAAAAAGACATGGTTCGGGAAGACGCTAAAAATAACATATCCGAACCTAAACAATTGAAAATTTCATTCGAAGATATAAATAAAACGGTAAGGGGTCTTCTTTCTCGCAAGGCAGGGAAAAGTGAAAAGATTGAAGAATTGGTAAAAGATGCAGCTTTGCAAAGATGGGTAGAACAAGGAAAACTATTGCATCAAGGCAAGAGAACTGTTTGTGCATTTTGTGGCCAAGAAATTCATAAAAACAGATGGGAACAATTAGAGAAACATTTTGACACAGAACTTGCAGAAGTTAACGAATCCCTTGATGCACAATACAATGAATTGCAAGAACTCATTAACCGGGTTAACTCCTATTATGCTTTAAACAAATCTGAATACTATAGCAGCCTAGCACCCGATATCGATAATTTTACCACAATTTGGGATTCTTTAAAGAAAAACATTATTTCATATCTTAAAACTTTGCAAGAGCAAATAGAGGAAAAAAGAGGAAAACTTTTTGAGCCAATTGAATTTAATGAAACTAAAGATTTCACTGGGGAATTAGACGATATCTATTCAACTTTAATCGCTATCATTCAAAAACATAACGGCTACACAGCTTCCATAACAACTCAAAAGAAGGAAGCGCAAACCGCGTTAAGATATGATGCGGTGTACGAGTTTGCAAAAACGATCAATTACCAACAAGAGATTATAAATATTTCTAAATTAGATGATACAGCTAAAAATAAGAAAAAGGAACTTGATGATATCAATGAAATAATTAATAACAAAAAGAAAGAAATAGAGTCTCTTAAAAAACAGATAAATGATGAAGAAAAAGGAGCCGAGAAAGTAAATGAATATCTCACAGGATTCTTTGGACATCAATATCTATCATTAGAAGCATTCAAGGAGGGAGAGGATAAACCCTATCGGTTCACGATAGTAAGAGATGGGAAACCGGCATATCATCTAAGCGAGGGCGAATGTAGCTTAGTGGCTTTTTGCTATTTCATGGCGCGTTTGGAGGATAATATAACAAAAGGAACTCAACCAATCATATGGATAGATGATCCAATATCAAGTTTGGATGCAAATCATATTTTCTTTATTTATTCATTGATCAATGAGAAAATTGCGAGCCGAGAAGATTCATATCAACAATTGTTTATATCTACACACAATCTCAATTTTTTGAAGTATCTCAAACGACTTCCAGGAGCAGATAACGAAATAAATAATAAGCCAAATGAAGGCAAACGGAAATATAGACATTTACTTGTACAAAGAAAAAATATGTGTTCTGATATTCTCATAATGCCCAATTATTTGAAGGAATACATAACTGAATTTAATTATTTATTCAAACAAATATACGATTGTGCAACCTTGGATATTACAGATGATAATTATGCTACAATTTATAATTTTGGCAATAACGCTCGAAAATTCTTAGAGTTATATTTGTATTATAAGTATCCTAAAAGTATGAAAGACCGCGACAGGTATACCAAGTTTTTTGGCTCTGAGGATAAAATACCTACTATTTTAATTGAACGAATTAATAATGAACACTCCCACCTTTCTGGTAGCTTTGAAATAGGCGGAACACCGGTAGTAGTTCCGGAAATGAAAAAGGATGCACAGTTCATTTTGAAAACGATTAAAGAAAAAGACAACGACCAATATAATGCTCTCTTAGAGAGTATCGGAGCATCCATTGAGTGAAATGTTTATGGCTAACAAACAAAAGCAATAAAATTAGAGTACCATCGAATATAATCGGCTAATCAGGTAGCAAGGGTTATCAATTGGCGTATTATCAATATATCCATAGCGATTTGTTATAGTCCCAGAATATTTTCTAAAAATCTATATTATGAAAAAATTATATTTCGTTGAAAGCATTAAAGCAAATGTTTCTCCAGAAGGTGAAATAACTGGATATAATATTTTGTATGAAGATGTTGAGATTACCGAGAAATCAGAAAGTCCTCGAAGAGATAACATCAATGAGCCTTATGAAATCCAGGAAGGACGCAGTCCTTTCATTAATAATGTATATCCCACAGTCCCCATTCCCAAGAAAGCAAAACGTCCTTTGCATGAGGGGCAATATGTATACATAGATGGCGAACACCTCATTTCGGCAACAAGTAATTCAATAGCTAAAAGACGTCGAGCAGATAATAGAACATATCGAGAGAGATTATTATCCGAAAGAGGTATTGATGAACTTGAAAGTTATTATTCCGATGAAACTCATGTAAAATCATACCATGTGAATGTCGGGCATGGGAATTGTACAATTATATTAATTCAAGATCATAACTTTTATCAAATATGGATGGTTGATTGCGGAGCTATTGATCAAATGAACCATATAAATTACTATAGTAATATTGATAACTGTTTCGCAGATATAGCTCACATTCTAAATAAAGATAAGTCAAGTCTTTTTATCTCTAAATTTCTGTTAACCCATTGGCACTATGACCATATTTCAGGCATTCCATATCTTATCAGAGATGGATATATCAAACAAACAACACAATTCTATATGAATCTATATTACGAGCATTCCTCGCAATGTATGAATGAAGTTCTTAAAAAGCTGGATAATCTTCATGTCTCATGTTACGAACCAACTAGCTTTTTAAATCATAAACACCCCCGTAAAACCATAGCCATACTTCACCCTAATTGTCGTATTCGAAGGAAATATTCACATAAAGATCCAAACAGCCGATTTGTTAGTAATATAAACAACTCCTCTGTGGTGTATTCTATTTCAGTCGTAGGCAGAACAATGGTATTTCCTGGAGACATAGAAAAAGATGGACTGGATTATATGACAATGACGCGAACTTGCCAAAATCAGCCTCTTTGTCATACAGATTATTATTGTGTCTCGCATCACGGTAGTTTAAATGGGCATATAGATATTGATTGTATGGGTAATAGTCACTTTAATAATATAGGAAGGTGTTTGCGTGCTTACTCCCTGAAAAAAGCGATAATAATGGGACGTGATAAAGCTTTCTCTGGGATATATAGTCCTGTCGTCCAGAATTATTGGAAACGGATTCATAAATATTCAGAGTTCGATGCGTCGGGAAAACCCTGCAAAGCCTATGTCTTAGAGTGGAACTCTGGAGCTGATTCTTATTTATAATTTTTCTGTCATTTATCAAATTAACATTATGGGAAAGCTTGTAATGGACGCCTTAACGTACGGCTCGTTTCATCAAGAAGTAATTCTTAAACTGCCTTTTCTAAAAAATCATGTAACGAGCAAGTCTTTTTATGATAAAGCTTTATACTATGCAAATAACATTAACCTTTCTCCAGAAGGGCGGATACTTGATGTCCTGGCTGTAACTCAGGCTGAAATTATTTCCGAATACGGGAAAGCACTTCCAAACGTTACGCCAACAATTTACTACTCTAATATAATGTGGGAATATGTATATATTCTCTTATATTACGCACATTATGGGGAACAATTATGGATTGATACCATAATGCCCAAGATGTGGAAGATGCAGAAAAATGCGGTTATACGAGACGAGATGAAAAAAGGCGAAGAATATGTCGACGAATATATAAGTGCTCGTAGAGATTTTAATGAGAAAAAGCGCGCTGCTTCTCTGCAAGCAGAAACGGTACCTGATGTAGTGCAGATAATGCGAGATATTAACGCTGGAAAGATCCGCTATATCGAAGTTGACTGGGAGCAACAAATAAAAGCCGTTTTGAAACTCTGCAAGTTAATGCCCACCAAATTCCCTTATGTCATTTGGTTGTGGGGATTATTAGGCGAGATAGAAGACCCAACTATCCGTATGGATATCATCGGTAAAATGCAAAGTGCGGCTCCAAAATGTTTCGATGACCAATTCGAGGCACAAAGGTTTATTGAAGAGTGCACTTGCATATACCAGATATGTATCAGGGCACGAGCATACAACCTCAAAAACGATATAGGTATTCGACACAAATGGACTGACGAAAGAAAAAGTCTTAATGATTTAGCGCATATCTTTTCCGATAAAGTAGTCGAGCCATCATTGATGGTTGCGCTCGCCGAAGAAATGTATAGTTCAGTACAAGATGGAGAAAAGAAGCATTATATGCTCACTCTTGTATTGAGAGCTCCACGTAGTATCGGCAAACTAACTATTGATAATATCGTTGATTTCGCAAAGAATCTATATATTGCCGAAGGTTTCCGCCAACTACTCATAGAGGGAAAAGAAGATTCATTGGATGTGCCTACCTTAGAAACATTTAATTGGAAATTGCGTAACGCATGTTTCGATGTCTATATTAACTTACGAAAAGCGCTAATCAAAGAAGAACTTGAGCAAGACAATACGCGAGTCGATGGTGCAAGTGATGTTGAATGCTTGGAATATTTACTGGAAGAAGAAAATGCTGTTGTAGATCGCGAGAATGGATTAGAGCAATTCCGTGGGTCTGCGGCTTATCATGCAATGTGGTATCCAGGACGTCAAATAGTTCTGGATATGATTAAGGTCTTTATCAAGTATTTGCAAACACGTATTGAGAAAGCGAAAAAAGATGCAGCAGAAAATGAAGCACTCGCAGCAATAAGTTCCAACGCTGCTGTTGCAAAAATGGCAGCCATAGTCAAGCAAGCAATAAGCGGACAGGGCGAACAACATGCACAACAAGAGTTAAAAGAAGAGACGACTACCGAAGATGGTATTGAGAACAAAAAGAAGACACCAACGAAAGAAGAGATAGAGGAGATCTTCCTTCCAATCTATACCAGGACTGCCAATTGCCAAATGCTAATCAACCTTTTACTTGATGACAGAGACAAAGTATCTGATACCGATTGGGCACGCTATGCATTGACGATCTATCGTTGCAAGAAGATCTTCAGACATCACCCGGAATCATTCAAAGATTGGTTGCCAAAATTCTGCTCGTTGCTCGGAAGAGATGTGGAATATCGGGCTCCGAGTGATTTGAATAGAACAAAGTGCAAAACGGATATCTCATCATTTCTTCCAAAACCATAATGTAGAGTCCATGTAGAGTGGTTTTGTAGAGTCTGCCATTCTATAACTATCTGCCAACAAAAGCATAAGTCGCTGTTATTCAGTGACTTATTTTTATTCATAGGTGTTTGTCGAGTTTGTAGAGTAAAAAAAATTCAAAAAAAAGCAGTAATTTTGCACTCGATTTTGATCGGGTGCATTTTATTTATATATATTTTGATTTATAAGTCGTTATATTTACGATATCTTTGCACTCGAAATCAATTTAACATATTTTATTAACCCGCGAGGTTTTGTAGGCTTGTAGCTACAGGAAAACGTTTTCACTCAAAGCCGAGCATAAATCTCAAAGGTATATGAAAGAAACAACTTTAACCTCTGCCCAACTCGCCGAGTTGCAGCATTGCTTCCAACGGATAAACGATATCCTTGGATTGTCTATTTCTCCTACTGACACCCATCAATCTGATGCACAGCGTCCTTTTGCTCGTCCGCGTAAACGGACTGCACACCGCGTGACAACGGCCACATTTACCTATCGTTGGCTTGCGTCTGCACCGCAACGTATCACCCTGCTCTATCAGCATCTACTTCGTGCCCAATGGATTGCGTCGGACACAACGCCGGATGATTTCTTCTCTCTTTTCGCAGGAAAGGACACACCCGTTCATATCAAATGGACATGATCTAACCTTCAATTGGCATACCTGATTCGTGTACTGACAGAACGTAATTACATCACAGCCCCGCAAGGCATTGGCAAATGGACATGCGTTTATAACCACTTCGTGGACAAGAACAACCGACAGTTACCTAAACTGAATAGCTTGCATACGCCTTTAAGGTCCAAGATGGCGATTGAGCAACTGGCGGATCTACTCAACCCGGAAAAGTAACCAACGGCACAAGTAGCGGCATTGGTAAAAAACTTGTAGCATAGTAAATTCCATGCATCACAAGACATTTTCTGCCAATCGGCGGCAGCATTATTTTCTCTTGCCGCTACTTTTTACAGCATTATTATAGAAACGCGTCCCGCAGAGGACAAGCATAGAAATAAAAACAGATTGAAAACGAAATTGTTTTTTATGTTTATGTCTTTTGAATGATTTAAACTCGGTAGAGTGTGAGTTAAGGCGGTAGATGGTCTTGGGAGCTTGCTCACAAAGGCTATCTATCGGACTAAGGCACAAAGCGTATAGCGCTTAAGCATTCAAAAGGGTTTTATAGGTTTTTGTTTAACTAAAATAATTGAAATATATGAAATCAAAAAACATTGTAAAAATCGTCATCCCCTGCCGAAGTGCAGAAGAGATGCAACAAGCCAAAGAGGCTGTTCTTTATCATCTGGAGACACTCAATCCGGAGTTCGTAGCAGACAACAACACACTTACCGTCTCTGTACCTCCGTTGGACTCCGAACTGTTTGCACCGGACGAAGCCTGTGACATCATCCGTCAGACCCTCGCCCAGTCCCTCACCTTCATCCACGAATGGACGTGCACACTCCATACCATTAATTAACCCTATTTATTAACTCGCATCTACGACCACACCAAATATCTGTTCCTTTAGACTTTTTAGGGTGCAGATACAACGCACAATCGAAGGAATTATGTGGACATAATGACTGAGATTGAACGCAGGGGCTATAGGTTAGAAAGTGTTTTACAACAAACGCGTTTGTTAGTCACACTCCACTGACCTTTACCCCAAGTGGTGCGGCAGTAGATGCCCCTAAAAAACTAAAGAAATGAGTAAGTACAATTTGGAAACCCCATTTACTGCCTTCAGCGGCAAAGTCTGCAAGCACTCCAAGATCATCTTCAAAAAGGTGCGTCAGACCAACTTCACTTCGCAGATCTGCAATCCGCGTACCAAACCCTTCACGGAAGCAGAACTGGCACGCCAGAACAAGTTCCGTCAGGCGGCTGCCGCCACCAAGACAGCACTGGCTGACCCTACTACTCGTGCCACCTACGAGGCTGACTTCAAAGCACAGAGTAAGTACCAAACCCTTTACGGCTACGTCCTCGCCCAAGAGTACTCGAAGTTGTAAACTAAATTATTAACATTATCCCCCTCCCACGGCGTGGAGGTCCGAGCAGGAGTCTTTCAGCTCGAAGAGCGGTCTTTCAGTGAATGGATTGAACGGTCTTTCAGCGTAGCGGTCTTTCAGTCCGCAGGACGGTCTGTTCGGCAAACGCCGAACTAAATGGCAAAAGTAGAATTTGAAGACCCTGTACATCACATCTCAGGGAAGATCAGTAGGAAGTATCGCACCTGCTACAACTACCGTCGATGGTCGCAGCGCAAGTAC
>ONUF01000007.1 GCA_900321005.1 uncultured Bacteroidales bacterium
CTGCCTGAGGCTCTGGAGATCGTCACCTTCCTCACTGCGCCCGCCGAGGTGGAAGTCTGCGGGTACGGCCGGTTCGCTGCGCCGAAGGGGATGTCGTTCCGGCGATTCGAGCTCAAACCCGGCGCGATATCGGCAACGGTCCGCCGCGCGAATAGAATGATCTGCGGGCTTGTGTGTCCGGAACCGGTTTCAACGAAACGCTGGCGCGAAGATTTCACGGCGGTTGCCCATGGCTCCGATTTCGACCGGAACTGGCGCGAAGATTTCCGGGATGCGAAAAGGCCCGAACTGTCGGAAATGGCAGATTCAGACGGCAACGGTCTGCCGAACTGGTTCGAGGCGGTTTATTTCGGATCGTATCCGGAACTGTCCAGCGGAAAGCCTGTGCCGGCAGACGCCGATCCCGACGCTGACGGATTTCCCAACATCGAGGAGTATCGCAACAATACGAATCCGCTGGTCGCGGACAAGCCGTACGCCGCGGACTTCCGCTGGAATCTTTCCGACGTGCTTGAATTCTGGCCGTATGCGGGCAATCCGGCGCGCGACAGCAACGGACGTCCCGTATGGCGATTCCTCGGCGGGAGCGGACTTCCTCCGATTTCGGTCGACGGCGATTCGCTTGCAACCGGCAGCATGGTTGCGGCCCGTAAGGGTGGGCCGTGCGGCGTTGTGTTCCGCAAGGCGGAGCACGGTTCTGTCAAGCTGGTGGCGTCGGGCGGAGAGCCGGTTGCCGTCGAGTGGGTGCCTCCGGTCGACTGTGTCGTCGATGCGTCTGCGTCGGTGCGCCTTGAGAAAGGGGATCGTGCGACGGTCGCGCTCGAGGGCTTGGGATGTTTTTCCGCCGGAGACGAAGCGTCGGTGACCGCAGGCCGGGATGCCCGACTGTCGCTCGCGGCATTCCGGGCGATCCGCGGCTCGGCGGTCAGGCTCGTGCTGAGGCCCCCGGAACCCAAAGGATCCGCAGTGATGGCGGTGAGGGACTTTAGTCTGCGGGCGGTCGGTGTTTCCGCGAAGAAAGGAACGGGTGTCTATGAGCTGCTTGAGAAAGTGCTGCTCGAGGCTGAGATGCTAGACCTCAAGGCCAACCCCAAACGTCGTGCCAAAGGTTCGGTCATCGAGTCTTCGCTCGACAAGGGCCGCGGCTATGTAGCTACGCTGCTCGTACAGGACGGAACGCTGCATATGGGCGACATCGTCCTGGCAGGAACTTTCCACGGCCGTATCAAAGCGATGTTCAACGAACGCGGACAGAAGATCACCGAAGTGCGTCCGGGCGAACCCTGTTCGATTCTCGGCCTCAACGGTGCGCCGCAGGCCGGTGACGAGTTCAACGTCATCCCGACTGAGCAGGAAGCGCGTGACATCGCCAACAAGCGCGAGCAACTGCAACGCGAGCAGTCTATCCGTACGAAGAAGCACGTCGGTCTCGAAGAGATCGGCCGTCGTCTGGCTATCGGAGACTTCAAGGAACTCAACATCATCGTCAAAGCCGATGTGGACGGTTCTGTCGAGGCCATCAAAGACTCGCTCATCAAGCTCTCCACGGAGAATATCCAAGTCAATGTCATCCACGGTGCGGTCGGCGCTATCTCTGATAGCGACGTCATGCTCGCTGCGGCTTCCGATGCTATCATCGTTGGCTTCAATGTGCGTCCGACGGGCACCGCGCGCAAGATGGCGGAGACCGAAGAGGTCGATATCCGCATCTACTCCATCATCTACGACGCCATCAACGAGGTCAAGGCCGCTATGGAAGGTCTCCTCGCGCCGGAGGTGAAGGAAGAAGTGACGGCGACCCTCGAGGTGCTCCAGACTTTCCATATCTCCAAAGTCGGCACTATCGCCGGTTGTATCGTGCGCGAAGGAAAGATCAAGCGCGGCAACAAAGTCCGTGTCATTCGCGACGGTATCGTCATCAAGACCACCGAACTGGCCTCCCTCAAGCATGTCAAGGATGATATCAAGGAGGCGGGTGTCAACACCGAGTGCGGTCTGAGTCTCAAGGCGTACGACGACCTCAAAGAAGGCGATATCCTCGAGTCCTTCGACGAAATAGAAGTAGCGAAGACATTATGATGTGTAATGTTTAATGTGTAATGTTTAGAGAAATGAAAAAATTATCTATATTGATGCTTGCGGCGTTGAGTTTGACCGGCTGCTGGACCAGTATCTGGACGGTCGCTCCGACGGATCAGGTGGTGGTGCCGGTGAAGACCGTCTATTCCACGACCGTCACGACGCCGAAGCCCAAGACCACGACGGTCACTACAGTGACGGTCACCAATTTTAATACCGACCTCTCGTTCTATCTCGACCTCAACGCGGTAGCTGCGGCTTTCGCGGAGTCGCGTACGGTAGCCGAGTTTGAGCAACTGCTCAATTCCACCCGGTATATGATTAATAACCTCGACCTCAACCGCGACGGGTGGATTGACTACCTGCGCGTAATTGAGACCCACCGGGGCGTGTACCATACCTTCCTCATCCAGGCTTGTCTGGGGCATTCGCTCTATCAGGATGTAGCGACACTCGTGGCGGAACATCGTCCGAACGCGCTGTATGTGGAGGTGATCGGCGACCGTTGGTTGTATGGCCCGAACTATATCGTTCGTCCGGTCTTCGTGAAGCGTCCGCCGCTGTGGGATGTGTTCGGTCGTCCTTCGTATGCTGCTTGGTCATCGCCGTATTACTACGACTATTGGCCGAGTTACTACCAGAAGCCGAAACCCATCTACTTGAACCACTATCAGGCGTATGTGCGCACCTACATGAACAACCATCATTATTGCCATCAGTGCGACTACCCGAAGCAGCCGTTCTATAGCGGTTACACCCAGATGACGCAGCCGAACGCGCATGATGACTATGCGGTGCGCTACCCGGATCAGTCTTTCGAACGCCGCGTGACATCCCAGAACTCTGTGCGGAACGCAGGCCAACTGCGTGAGCAGACGGAGCGCCAGGCTTCCAAGCCCGAAGCAACGACTTCCACAAGTACTTCTGCTGCAAAACCGGAGACCACGACTACTACGCGCCAGCCGTCCACGACTACCACGCGTACGGCTACCGGCACGGCTACTACCCGTACTTCTACGGCTACCACGTCCACGACGACCACTACCCGTACGGCTACCGGCTCATCTTCGACCCGTACGGTTACGCCTTCGACAATCGTCGAGAGCCGTGTCAACAAATCCGGTACCACCCGCACGACCATCAAGTCCACCGACGAGACAGGCCGTACCACCACCGTTAAACGCGAATCAACGAATAACACCCGTACTGCCGGCGGCTCGAGTTCTACCCGCACCTCCTCCGGTTCGAGTTCTACTCGCACTTCATCCGGCAGCAGCAGTACACGCAGATAAGTATTATGGAAGAAAACGAACTCATATTCAGGTGCTTTGCCAGCGGTAGTAGTGGAAACTGCTACTATTTCGGCACGCGTCAGCGGGGTGTCCTCATTGACGCGGGCATCTCTGCGCGCCAGATACAGAAGTGTCTGCGCGACATGGGGCTCGATTTTCAAAATATCATGGGTGTGCTCATCACGCACGATCATGCCGATCATATCCGCGCGGTAGGCACACTCGGCGAACGCGTTCACCTGCCGATCTACACGACGGCCCTCATCCACGAGGGTATAGACCGCAACTACGGCGTGCGCGAGAAACTGCGTACCAGCCGGCGCTATTTCGAGAAAGGAGTGGAGTGGGAGCTCTTTGGTATGAAGATCAACACTTTCCATATCGAGCATGACTCCACCGACTGCCTCGGATACTGCATCGACTTCCTTGGCCAGCGTTTCGTGCTCATGACCGACTGCGGCTCCGTCAACGAAGAGATGGAGGCGTATATCCGAACGGCCAACCACCTCGTCATCGAGGCCAACCACGACGAGCACATGCTCCTCAACGGTCCGTACCCCACCTACCTCAAAGAGCGCATCCTCAGCCCTACGGGACACCAGTCCAATGACGTCTGCGGTGAACTCATCGAGCGCAACTGGCACCCGGACCTGCGAAACGTATGGTTGTGCCACCTCTCGCTCGAGAACAACGACCCGCAAGTCGCTTTCGACACCGTCAAGTCTTACCTCGACGAGATAGAGATAGAACCCGGAAAGGATATCTTCATCAAGGCACTGGAACGTACTTCGCCCAGCCCCATTTATGTATTAAATGATCAAATCATATGCAACGATTAGTTATCATCCCTACTTACAACGAGAAAGAGAATATAGAAGCCATCATCACGGCGGTCATGGACCTGCCGCTGGACTTCCACGTGTTGATCATCGACGACGGTTCGCCGGACGGCACGGCTGCGATAGTCAAGCGCCTCATGGAGGGTCGCTACAAAGACCGCCTGCACTTGGTGGAGCGCTCCGGCAAACTGGGCCTCGGCACGGCTTATATCGCCGGTTTCCGCTGGGCTATAGAGCACAAAGCCGACTATATCTTTGAGATGGATGCCGACTTCAGCCACAACCCGCAGGACCTGCTCAAGCTCCATGACGCCTGTGCCAACGAAGGCGCAGACCTCGCGATTGGTAGCCGCTATGTTACCGGCGTGAATGTCGTCAACTGGCCGATGGGACGCGTGCTGATGTCCTATTTCGCTTCGAAATATGTGCGCACCGTGCTCGGCGTCGATATCCACGACACCACCGCCGGCTTCGTCTGCTACAAGCGCCACCTGCTCGAGACCATCGAACTCGACAAGATCCGCTTCAAAGGCTATGCCTTCCAGATTGAAATGAAGTTCACCGCATCCAAGTGCGGCGCGAAGATCATTGAAGTGCCGATCGTCTTCGTCAACCGTGTACTCGGCACCTCGAAGATGTCCGGCGGTATCTTCTCTGAAGCCTTGCTTGGCGTCATCCGTCTCAAAATCTCGTCATGGTTTCGGAACTACCCTAAATTGTAAATGGTAAATGACCAAATAGTAAATGGTTTTATGACTTTAGAACAACAAATAACTTCCCTGGTAAAGGCGGCGGTGAAAGCTCTCTATGATGTCGATGCCGCCGACAACCAGATCCAATTGCAAAAAACCCGTCCGGAGTTCGAAGGAAACATCACCCTGGTGGTATTTCCCTTCGTCAAACTCGCCCGCAAAGCCCCGGCACAAGTGGCTGCCGAGATCGGCGAAAAACTGAAGACTGACGGCTCAGGGCTGATAGCTCGTTTCAACGCTGTACAGGGTTTCCTCAATCTCGTCATCGACGATGCCTTCTGGATCAAGCAGCTCCAGGCGATAGATGCCGAGCCCAATTACGGTCAGCAGCCCGATCGTCACCAACTGATGATGGTGGAATATAGTTCCCCGAACACCAACAAACCCCTTCACCTCGGTCATGTGCGCAATAACCTGCTCGGTTATTCGATTGCGAAGATTCAAGAGGCCAACGGATGGAAAGTGGTCAAGACCAATATCGTCAACGACCGCGGTATCCATATCTGCAAATCCATGCTCGCATGGCTTAAGTTCGGTAACGGCGAGACGCCCGAGTCCTCCGGCAAGAAAGGCGACCACCTCATCGGCGACTACTATGTGCGCTTCGACAAGGAGTACAAGGCGCAGATCGCCGAACTGATGGCGAAAGGCATGGACGAAGAGACCGCCAAGAAGGAAGCGCCGCTCATGCTCGAGGCGCAGGAGATGCTTCGTAAATGGGAAGCCAACGATCCGGAAGTGCGCGCGCTCTGGGCCAAGATGAACGAGTGGGTCTATGCCGGTTTCGATGAGACCTACAAGCGCATGGGCGTGTCGTTCGATAAGATCTATTACGAGTCGAACACCTACCTCGAGGGTAAGTCCGAAGTAGAGAAAGGACTCGCCAGCGGTGCGTTCTACCGCCGCGAAGACGGTTCGGTCTGGGCGGACCTCACCAAGGACGGTCTCGACGAGAAACTGCTGCTCCGTTCCGACGGCACCTCCGTCTATATGACCCAGGATATTGGCACGGCAAAGCTGCGCTTCCAGGACTATCCCATCGACAAGATGGTCTATGTGGTTGGCAATGAGCAGGAGTACCACTTCAAGGTGCTTTCTATCTTGTTAGACCGGCTCGGTTTCCCCTTCGGCAAAGAACTCGTCCATTTCTCGTACGGCATGGTTGAACTGCCGAACGGTAAGATGAAATCCCGCGAAGGAACGGTAGTCGATGCCGACGACCTGATGGATAAGATGGTCGAGGATGCCAAGGAGATTTATCTCCAGAAAAATGACCAATCACAAATGAGCAATCACCAATGCGACGAAGTCGCACGAATGGTAGGCTTAGGCGCCCTCAAATACTTCATCCTGAAGGTCGATCCGCGCAAGAACATGCTCTTCAACCCTGCGGAGTCCATCGACTTCAACGGTAACACGGGTCCCTTCATCCAATACACCTTCGCCCGCATCCAATCGGTGCTGCGCAAGGCCACACGCGCTGAAAGCGCATTAAACGGCGAAGCCTCTACACGCGCCGAAGGCGCACTACACCCGAAGGAGTTGGACCTCATCCAACGCCTGTGCGACTATCCTTCGGCCGTCCGCGCTGCCGGAGAGGAGTTCTCGCCCGCGATCCTATGTAATTACGCGTACGCCCTCGCGTGCGATTTCAACTCGTTCTATCACGACCTGAGCATCCTCAACGAACCCGACGCGCAAAAGAAAGCCCTGCGCCTTCTGCTTGCCGCTAATGTTGCGAAGGTACTGGAGAGCGCGATGAGTCTCTTAGGCATCGAGATGCCCGAACGCATGTAAAACGCTTTAAATCAATACGATATGAAAATAGTGAACTTATAAAGTGAGTCTTATCCCGGCGAAGTAAGTACGAGGAATAGTCGGTCCGTAGATGTAGTTCGCATCGCGGAACTCGCCGCGGTCAAGATCGTGCTGGAACTGATCCAGCACGTTTTTTATGCCGCAACTGATCTCCATGCAGTAGTGTTTGTACAGGTGGATGTCGTACGCTAAGCGGAAACCGAGATCCCAGAACGACGGGGTCTTCTCCAAGCGGTCTTGGGGGATATAACCTGCCAGGTGCGGTACAAGCATCGAGCCGGTGGCTTTGCCGTTGATGGAGATGGTGAAGTCCTGTACCGGCTGGATGTCTATCAGCACATAGCCGTAGTTATCCGGCGTATGGGGCATATGTATGTCTGCCGGCACCTCCTGACTCCAGGCCTGCGGCTCGGTATAGCGGCTCTGCTGGTAGGTCGCCCACCCATGCCGCGTGCGCATTCGTGCGGGTAAACAGGATATTCCCCGCCGCATCTCTGCCGTCCTCGCGGAGGAAGAAAACATCCTGCAGATAGGTGTAGAATCCTTCCGCCGTCAGGTTGATCTCCCATTTCCCGAAGCTGCGGTACCAGTCGCCACTCAGCGTCGCGCTGTGCGAGTACTCGGGACGGAGGTTCGGGTCTAACCGTATCAGCGACACGTTGCCTCCCACCGCCGCGACATGCAGGTCTTCGTCGTAGGCCTGCGGCGCACGGTAGCCGCTGCTGTAGCCGGCGCGCAGGACGAGTCCTTGGACGGGCGTATAGCGGAAGGTGGCACGCGGGTTGAAGACGACGCTCCGCAGTAGGTTATGTTTCTCTAATCGTCCGCCTATCAGCACGGACCATTGCTCCTGTTTCCATTCGTTCTGGGCATATACGCCTGCCACATGGACCTGCTGGTTGAGGTCGCGGTTGTAGCCCACCATGCGGTCATGCAGACCGTTGTACGTGTATTCGGCGCCTACGCTCAGGTCGCCTTTGGCGCGCCCGCAAGGGTAGGAGAAGCGGTACTGCAGACCCGTGATGGACGTCAGGTCGGTACTGCGCCCGTAGGCCGCGGTGTCCCGGCCCGCACCGAAATAACTCTCGCGCCCGATATGCTGGATCGCCGAATAGGCGGAGACGAAATGACGGTTGTCCTCCGAGAACCAGTCGAATGCCAGTTGCCCGGCGTCGATGTTATGACGCAGCTGCTCGGCGATATCGGCCTGGTGGGGCTCGAACGCAAAGCGGTTGCCGCCGCGACGGAAGTCCGTCGTATGGTGGTACTCGGCAGTGATCTTACTGTACGTGCTGGTCTTGAAGAACGTACGCGTGCCGGCGGTCGTGGAGCGCATCTGGGGCACCTCGCTGAACCCGTCCCGGTCGCGGTCATACGCGCTGCGTGTACGGTGGCTGGCGAAGATATAAGCGCCTATCTTGCGGTTCTCGCTTAGGATAGAGCCGTTGAGGTCGGTGTGGATATCATAGCCGGCATGCTCGTTGACCATGCTCGTGTTGGCGATGTGGAGGAAGTTACGCACCGGCTCCTTGGTGATGATGTTCACCACGCCGGCGATAGCGTTCGCGCCGTACATCGCCGAACCGCCGCCGCGGATCACCTCGATGCGGTCGATCATCGCCGACGGCACTTGCTCCAGACCATAGACCGATGCCATGCTGGAGAAGACCGGACGGCTGTCCATCAGGATCTGCGTGTACTGGCCTTGCAGACCGTTGATGCGCAGTTCCGTCTTGCCGCAGTTGGAGCAGGTGTTCTCTACCCGCAGACCCGGTTGGAAGTTCAACGCGTCCGCTACGCAGGCTACTGCGGTCGTCTCGAATAGACGGGGGGAGAGCACGTTGACGATCGTCGCCGCTTCCTGCCGCTTGGTCTCATAGCGGTTGGCGGTGACGACCACGCTGTTGAGCAACTGCGACACCTCGCGGATGGCGGCTTTCAGTTCCACCGTCTTGTTCTCCTCTATCTTCACCGGCAGTTCTAAGTTCTCGTAGCCCACATAGGAGAAGACGATGGTCTGCTTGCCGAGCGGCAGGTTCTTCAGAAAGAAGTGACCTGACTCATCGGTCACGGTGCCTATGTTCGTTCCTTTCACCTGCACGTTCACGTACGGCAGGTGCTCGCCGGTCTTCTCGTCTAACACATGCCCGACGAGGTGGGCGTCATACTCCTCCTGCGCCCACAGCGGCAAAACGCACACGAGCGCCAAAACTAATACCTGTAAATATCTTTTCATACCTCGAATTGTCGAAAATCGCGCAAAGATAGTAAAAATAATCGACATAACCAAATCCGGAGGTGATTTTTCCCTATTTTTAGGTATTTGAGGGATGAAGAAAAATGGTTAATTTTGTATTGACTTTGAAAGAAGGATAACAAACAATGATGAAAGGGCGAATAATTGTATTTATCGTATTGATTTCGTGTGTGTTAGCAAGTTTTGCGGAGGACAGTATCAAAGTGAGTGCGGCCGATCTGCAGGCACTGATGGAGCGCGTGGAGCGATTGGAGCAAAAAGCAGACCATCCCAATAAATTGGGAGTGGATGCGGTGTCCGGCGCAACGAGAAAAGTGCCGAAAGACACGGTGAAGCATCACCGCGGCACGTTCACCATCGGCGGATACGGCGAGGTGACGGCCAAGCATTGCTGGTTCTCCAACAACTACCTGCGCTACGGCAAGAATCCGGAGAAATACGCGAACGACCATTACGGAGAGTTTGACTTACCGCACGTGGTGTTGTATTTAGGCTATGACTTCGGCAAGGGTTGGAGCGTAGCTACCGAGATTGAGTTTGAGCACGGCGGCACGGAGAGTGCGGTGGAGATCGAAGAGGAAGAAGGAGGTGAGTACGAGAGTGAGATCGAGCGCGGCGGAGAAGTGGCGTTGGAGCAGTTCTGGCTGCAGAAAGCGTTCAACCGCTATGCCATCCTGCGCGCAGGTATGCAGGTCATTCCGGTCGGCGGACTGAATGCGCACCATGAGCCGACGGAGTTTTTCGGCGTCTATCGCAACGAAGGCGAGTTCACCATCATCCCCAGCACCTGGCACGAAGTGGCGTTGACCTTCATGGGTAGCACCCCGAGCGGTTGGCGCTATCAGGCAATGTTCCTGCCCGGTCTGGACAGCGACCGCTTCAACCGCAAGAACTGGGTCAATCCCGGTGCAGGCAGTCCGTATGAGTTCAAGTTAGCGAACGTGTTTGCCGGGGCGGCGCGGGTCGATTATACCGGCGTGCAGGGATTGCGACTGAGCCTGAGCGGGTACTGCGGCAACTCGTTCCGCAACACGCTCAGTAAGACCAATGCCGAACTGGACGCGAGTGCGTATAAGGACGTGAAAGGTACGGTCACGATCGGTTCGTTCGACTTTGCCTACAAGGGACATGGCTTCGTCACCCGCGGCACATTCCTCTACGGTCATCTGAGCGATGCTGCTCTTATCACACAATATAATATCTCCATGCGCAAGGGTTCGGTCAGCAGCAAACAATGGGTGGCATCCGACGCCTTGGCCGCCGGTATAGAGGCGGGCTATGATTTCTTTAGCCTAAACCAAAAACTGAAAGCCAAGAATCAGAAGTTCTATCTCTTCTGTCGATACGATTACTACGACTCGATGTTTCGCTATGACAACCGGCCGACGGATATGTACGCCTGGTGCGGACGGCATCGGGTAGCCGCCGGCATCAACTATTTCCCTATTCCGCAGATCGCTGTGAAAGCGGAGTTCTCGTACGGCATTCTAAAACAAGGTACGCGTGCGGACGGAACGCGTGGGAAACTCTACAACGACGAACCGCAGTTGGCGATTGGCATCGTCTATGCGGGATTATTTGAGATTTGACATTTTTGCTATTTAAAATTTTAGATAAAATGAAAAAGAAATGGTTATGGATGGCATTGGCAGTTATGGGAATGACTGCATGCCAATCGGGTGGCACAGAGGTCACCTCGGACAAAGAAGCGGCGTTGCAGCAGGCTGTGGCGCCTTATGTAAACCACACGGTCATTGCGACCTATAAAGCGATGGCCGACGCCGGTATCGAGTTGCGGGACCAGACACAGCAGATCCTCGAGCGGGTGGAGCAGGAGCAGGACTACACGCAGCTGATGAAAGATGCAGACGCGTCTTGGCGGAAGATGCGTAAGTACTGGGAGCAAAGCGAGGCCTTCCTGTACGGTCCCGCGAGTGCGCATAACATCGACCCGCATATCGACTCCTGGCCATTGGATTTCAATGCGATGAACGCGCTGCTGAACGACGCGGCACGCATGGCGCAGATAGAAGAAGAGGGTGGCGCCTATGTGGGCGACCAGTTAGGTTATGCCCTCAAAGGTTTCCATGCCGCGGAATATCTGCTCTTTGAGTCGGTCTTGGTTGACGGCCGTGCCGTAGGTACCGGTCGTCCGCATGAGACCAACCTCACTCACGCGGAGGCAGTGTATCTTCACGCGATCGTAGAAGATCTCACGCAGCAGGCAATCCTGCTCGAATACTGCTGGGCAGGCGAGGTGAGTGCCGACAAGATGGCCATTCTGGAAGAAGGCGACGTGGAACCCTACGAAGACCATTATGGTACGCAGATGCTCCAGGCCGGTAAAGCGGGGTCGATCTATGTGAGCTATCAGGAAGCGGCGGAAGATATCATCGCCGGAGCCATCGACATCGCCGGCGAGGTGGCAGACCTGAAGATGGGCAATCCGTATATCAGCAGCACACCGGAGGAACGCGATTATATCGAGAGCCCGTACAGCTGTACCTCCACGATTGATTTTGCCGATAACATCCGCTCTATCCAACATGCCTACTGCGGTGCGCAAACCGGCAATTATTCCGTATCGAACTACGTCTATCGTCAGAACTCGGAACTGGATGCCAGCGTACGCAAAGCCATCGAAGAGGCTATCAGTGCCATCGAGGCGATAGAAGACTTCGAGAACACGGCGCAAAACAACCCGCAGGTAAAAGCAGCCATCGACAAAGTGCAAGTGCTCGAAGGCTTGCTGGACGACGAAGTATTACCCCTTTTAAGCAAATAAGTTATGAGAAAGAATGTTCTATTTATCGGAGTACTCGCGTTCATCGGAGTATTCGGAACAAGTTGCAACGAACCGACCGCAGCGGGGCAGGCACCGGAAGATAAGCCTGACTGGTACTACACCGGCGGTAAGTTAGGTACCACTACCAATCTCACGTCCATGACCTTCCGTCAGCCGACACCTTCGGTGGATAACGACGGTACAGGCACCAAGTTCGCACAAGGTGACCAAATCGCCGAGAAGGACTTCGTGACCAACACGGAAGGCCGTCAGCATGGCTTGGGACCGGTCTATGTACGTTCATCCTGCCAGCACTGCCACCCGAACTACTCGCATGGTGCATCCGTTCCGGAAGGTAAATATGATGCAGCGCATGTAGGTAATGGTACATTATTGGTTCTTTACGATCCGGCTACAGACGCATATGTAAGTTGGGTAGCAGGTATGCCGCAGTTATTTGGCGCAGCGCCGTTCAAGGCACCTATTGACCCGAATCAGATTACCGTCACTTGGAAGACCGTTCAGGACGAGCACGGGAACAAGTTTGAAGACGGAGAGACCTACGAATTGCGCTACCCGGATGTGACGATTCCTACTACCGCGCTCTATTCGGCACAAGCTCAGTTCCGCGCTGCTTTGGAAGCACTCCCTGCGAAAGAAGCAGGCTCCGACATCACCAAAGATATCGCGCTGCTGGACGGCGGCTATGAAGTGCGCCTCGAGAACACGATCGGTGTATATGGTACAGGTCTGTTGGATGCCATCCCCGATCAGGACATCATCGACCAGTACGCCAAAGAAGCGGCGGACGGCAAGTTGAAACACGGTCTTAACCCGGCTTTCTGGGACGGGAGTTTCAAAACAGGTGGTTACTACAAGAACGACCCGCAGTGGGGCCCGAAGCGTTTCACGTATGCCCTCACACGCGGTCCGATCATGGACGCTGCCGGTGCTAATGCCATATGGAACATCACCAATGTGACTCGTTCCGACCGCCAATACCACTACTTGGATCTGGACGGCCGTGTCTATGCTACCTGCGCTTCTATCGACCCGGACGTGCAAGCAGGATTTGCAGATTTCATCCAACAGCAAGATCCTAACGGAGAGCATCCCGAGTGGAACACAGGGGATGTGCAGAAAGATATATACACCTATCTTACAAGCAAGACGCTTCCTGCTGAAATGAGTGATGATGAGTTTACACAGGTCATGATTTGGCACCGCGGTCTGGCTGTACCTGCGGCGCGTAATGTGACCGATCCGAAAGTGCTGCGCGGAAAAGAGCTGTTCACTCAGATAGGTTGTGACTATTGCCACCGACCGACTTGGACGACCGGTCCGGACGAAGTGCGCGACCCGAATAACTTCAAAGGCTTCACGGCTCAGATGCCACGCTATCAAAATCAGAAGATATGGCCGTACACCGACATGGTACAGCATAAACTCTGCATGGAGAATGACATCCGCACCGGCTGGTGCCGTACGACGCCGTTGTGGGGCCGCGGCCTGCACCGCAAAGCGACGGGCGATGCCTATGAGGCACGTATGCACGATACCCGCGCGCGGAACGTGATAGAAGCAATCATGTGGCACGGATATAGTTCGGAGTCCGACGCCTATTATCCGACGCAACAGTTCTATAAACTGAACAAAGAGGACCGAGATGCGATCGTGGCTTTCATCAATGCTATCTAAGCCGGCTACGTGGCTGTTGCACATTGCCCTGGGGATCATTGTCCTCGGGGCATGTGTGACGCATTTCTTCGGCGAACATGGCGAGATACACCTGCGCGCCGATCAGGCACAGACTCTAACCGTTCGCCATTCGTCCGTTAGCCTCTTTCTTTGGGATTTTCATATTGTGAGTGATGCGGACGGTAACCCCGTGGACTTCATATCCGAACTGCGTCTGTTAGACCGGCGTGCGAAGACACCAGTGGTGGACGAAGGCATCGTACGGATGAACAAGCCGCTTAAATACCACGGTTTTCGCTTTTGTCAGTCGGACTACGACAGCGACCTGCAAGGCGTGGTGCTGGCGTATAACTACGACCCTTGGGGCATCGTGATCACCTATGCCGGTTATGCGTTGCTGCTCGTTGCGATGATTGCCTTTTTCACACAGAAAAACACCGGTTTTCGTGCGGTTCTGAAGAAGTCCGTGCTCTATCAGCGCCGCGGTTTATACGCCATCAGCGCAGGGGTTCTGATCGTCCTTCTGGCGGTCGTTATGACGCGTGCGGTGACTCCCAAACCGCCTTTGCAACCCGTGCTACAGACGCCGCTACTCGGCATCCATGTGAGCGTGATCATGCTGGCATACACGCTTTTTGCGGTCATTATGATCAACGGTATTCTCGGGCTATGTATGCCCAAGCGCCGCGAACAGATCCTATATGTGTCACACGTGCTGCTGTATCCGGGCTTGTTCAGTCTGACCGCCGGTATCTTCATCGGCGCGGTTTGGGCGAACATGTCCTGGGGACGGTATTGGGGATGGGACCCGAAGGAGACCTGGGCGCTTATCACGATGCTTGTCTATGCCGCGCTGCTTCATTTGCCGTGGCTGAAAAATAAATGTGCCCTCTCCAAAGACCGGTTTGCTATCGTTTATCACGTCTGTAGCGTGGTCGCTTTCGCCTTCGTGTTATTCACCTATTTTGGCGTGTCTTACCTGCTCGGAGGACTTCATTCGTACGCAAATTAACCGAATAAATTCATTCCTATTTGCTTATGTCAAAGAAAAATTGTACCTTTGCACCCGAATTTGATGCAAGCGCTATGTATAAGTCAACTGATAAGATTTGCGATCTGATGGCGCATGAGGAAGATGCAATCCAGATCATCAGCCGTTTTGGGCTTGAGATGGGAGTGGGGGAGCAGACGATAGCGGAGGTGTGCGAGGCGCATGACGTGCATACGCCGACCTTCCTGGCCATCGTCAATTACAAGGTCTTCCACCAGCGCGCGATACCCGAAGATATCGACCTGCCGACGCTCCAACGCTACCTGCGTAATGCCCACACGTATTTCCTCGACTTTCGCCTGCCGCGCCTGCGCCGGGCACTTGTCGAAGCTATCATCCCTGCCGACCCGACGACGAAGATACCGGGACTGATCCTGCGGTGCTACGACGAGTTCGTGGACGAGATCCGCACGCATATCGAGCATGAGAACGAAGGACGCTATGACGAGCACGAACACGACGACCAGCGCATCACCGACAAACTGACGGAGATCAAAAACCTCATCATCAAGTACTACCCGTCGCAAGAAGAACAATCATCAATCAGCAATCATCAATCACCAATCACCTATCTCCTGATAGGTGTCATGTCCGACCTATGGCACACGGAGCTGGATTTTGCGGACCATTGTGCCATCGAGGACGATATCCTGCGCCCGGCCTTAAGCCAAGAGAACGTGCATGGACACCGCCGGCACATCATGCCCCAGACCGAAGAACTGAGTGAGCGCGAGAAAGATGTGCTGATACAGGTGGTGAAAGGACTGAGTAACAAAGAGATAGCCGATGTGCTCTGTATCTCTATGCACACCGTCATATCGCATCGCAAGAACATCGCCCGCAAACTGAATATTCACTCTACGGCGGGTCTGACGATCTATGCGATCGTGAATAAACTGGTGGATCTGAACAGCCTGGAATAAGGCTTACATGTTCGCGTTGTAATACTGCGGTTGGCCGGTCACTTCTTCGCCAATCCAGTCAGGACAGGAGATGGGTTCGTGCTCATCTCCTAATTCTATCTCCGCGAGGACGGTTCCCGCCATCTTGCCGGTCTGGAATACGTCCACTTCCCACTTGCGCTCCTGGCCCTCGTAGGGCGGGGCAGGGATGATATAGCGCGTCTTGGAGATGGCGCCCGGCAGACAGAGACGGAGCAGCTCTTTGGCATCAGACGGGTCTATCTCCCGTTCCCACTCGAACTTAGCCAGCCCTTCGCGCAGCACGGAGGACTTGATAGTAAGGAACGCGCGTGTGTCGCGTATGCGCACGCGGATGGTCTTCTCCGGGTCCTTGCACAAATAACCCTGGACGATCTGATAACTGGTCTCGGCCTGCGCCTTAAACGCCTCCGAACGCACCAAAAACTTACGCTCTATTTCCGTATTATTCATATTATTCTCTATTGTTTGGGATTCGAAAATTGCGTAGCAATAATCGTGCGAGGCTTGCCGAGCTAAGAACCCACCGACCGAGGAGTGAGAAGGCTCGCCGCCTCTCTAAAAAGAAAAAATAGGAGCCTTTGGCGTTCCTATTTTATTCTTTTTAAGCGGAAGAGGGGGGATTCGAACCCCCGGTACAGTTACCCGTACGACAGTTTAGCAAACTGTTGGTTTCAGCCACTCACCCACCCTTCCTAAATGGGTCATTTGCCAAAAAGCGGTGCAAAAGTACTGCTTTTTTTTGATATGACCAAATTTTTTGGCAAAAAAAGTGCAAAAAAAAAGAAGCTAGTACTTCTTTTGCTTTTGTAGCCAAGTACGTGGCTACGAAAGAAAAAAAAAGAAGGTTGTCTCACGACAACCAAATCTTTTCATTTAACCTTAAATCTAATACCATGAAAAACACGGTGCAAAAGTACTGCTTTTACACCAATTGACCAAATATTTTTACAAAAAAATGCTTAAAAACTAAATTTTGTAAGATTTGGTTAGCAAAATGCCCATATTAATCGCAAAGTGTAAACAAATCTTCCCTTGGATTGATCAACATGACAGGAACAAGGGCGTGACGGATGGCGTGTAACTCCTGCGGACCGAACAAAATGTCATCGAGCCCGTAATCACGGCTCGCAGTGAGGATAAGCAGGTCATGCCGGAAGTCCCGCTGCCGTTCTGCTGCCTCGCGCATCAGTTTGAATGAGTCTTTCTTCGCAATCGCCACTTCATAGCTGATCGGCTCGCCCGTCTTCTCCGCTATCGCCTTGATATGCGTGACGATGCGGTTGACGTTCTGCCGCGCGTGTGAACCGTAGTCATTGGCCTGCAACAGGATGATATGGGCGCCTGTCTTGCGCGCCAGGTAGGTGCAAATCTCAGCCTTGTAGGTCTCCTCTTCGAGCATCGAGACCGGCACGAGTAGTCGTCTGAGCGGTTTAACCGTCATCGTATTGGTCACAAACACGTACGGACGCCGCTCCTCGCGGCATTCGTTGAGGTGGCGCTGTATCGCGCGGCGGTTGTTCTCGCACTCAACCAGCTTGATATCGTCATTATTGTCCCAGATCATTCCAAAGGCATCGGTTCTTGCGGCGCCTCGAGGCGGTCCCAGTTGATGGTGTCCATCGTGTAGCGGTATTGTCTGGCCGCCGCGGCATGCGCGCCGTAAGAGGACGAGAAGATGTGCGTGTTGTTCAGTTCCGGACTGGCGCACATGTACAGGTAGTCGGTTCGTGGCGCATTGAGCACCATGTCGAGTGTCTCGGGCGACGGACAGCGGATCGGGCCGGGCGGCAGTCCCGGGTTCTTATAGGTGTTATACGGCGAATCGACCGCGAGATGGCGGTACAGCACGCGCTTGAGTTTGAAATCGCCTACGGCGTACTTGACGGTCGGGCAAGCCTGCAGCAGCATACCTTTGTGCACGCGGTTGATATAGAGGCTCGCGATGAGCGGCATCTCACGTTTGTTATGACTCTCGCCCTCCACGATGGACGCCACGATAGCGACCTCGATAGGCGTGAGACCGAGCGAGTCGGCTTTCGCGCGGCGCTCGTCGTTCCAGAAGATGTTATACTCGCGCTGCATGCGGTGGAAGAGCTGCTCCATCGTGATGTTCCAATATACCTCGTAGGTGTTCGGGATAAACAGGCACCGGCTGGTCTCTTTGTTGAAGCCGTAGGGTGCAAGGAAAGCCTCGTCCTCGAGCGCCGCCAGCAACTCCACGCTATCCATCATCAGGTGGTTCGTCACCTTGCCCGCCAAGTCCTCACGGGTGCGGACGAAGTTATTCCACGTGATACGCACCGGCGTCTGGTAACCGTATTTGAGCCGCTCGATGAGTTCGCGGTTGCCCAGTTGCGCGTTGAAGGTGTAGTAACCCGGTTCGGGGTAGTTGAACACCATCGCGCGGGCATGCATGGCGAAGTCCCGCCGGCTGCCGATCTCGTAGTCCGCCTCGATGAGGTTCAGCACCGAGTCGATGGTCGCTCCCGGATAGATCTTGTAACTGTGCTCCAGTCCGTCGAACGAGCGGAAATTGCTCACATGCAGACGGTAGTACTGCTCCGCGACAAAAGCGATGCCGAGAAAGACGATGAGGCATGAGACACCTAAGGCTGTGCGCCATATATAACGTTTCTTGATCATATTATTTCCCTCCTACCAAGCGTTTTATTTCCGATAGTTTGTTAAGCGCCTCAAGCGGCGTTAAATTATTGATATCCAGCGACTTGACCTCGTCGCGTATCTGCTCGAGCACGGGGTCGTCGAGTTGGAAGAAACTCAGTTGCATGCCCTCGCGCGTCTCTCCGATATGGTCGGTCGGCTTCGCCAAATCGCCGTTCTTGGCCGCCCGCTCGAGGTCCGCGAGGATCTGGTTGGCACGCTCGACGATGGACGCCGGCATACCCGCTAACTTTGCTACGTGGATACCGAAACTGTGTTCCGATCCGCCGCGTACCAGTTTGCGCAGGAAGATGATCTTGCCGTTCACCTCGCGCACGGAGACGTTATAGTTCCGAATACGCTCGAAGGTTTTCTCCATCTCGTTGAGTTCGTGATAGTGGGTGGCGAAGAGCGTCTTGGCATGTCCGCGGTGCTCATGGATATATTCGACGATTGCCCATGCGATAGAGATACCGTCATAGGTGCTGGTGCCTCGTCCGAGCTCGTCAAACAGCACGAGACTGCGCTCGCTCAGGTTATTCAATATCGACGCCGCTTCGTTCATCTCGACCATGAACGTCGATTCGCCCATCGAGATGTTATCGCTCGCGCCGACGCGCGTGAAGATCTTATCGACAATACCGATAGACGCGCTCTCGGCGGGCACGAATGAACCCATCTGGGCGAGCAGCACGATGAGTGCTGTTTGGCGCAGCAGCGCCGATTTACCGGCCATGTTCGGTCCGGTGATGATGATGATCTGCTGGCTGTTGTTGTCCAGCAGCACATCATTCGCTATATACTGTTCGCCGACCGGCAACTGTTGCTCGATGACGGGGTGACGGCCCTGGCGGATGTCGATGACGAGGCTGTCGTTGACATCCGGGCATACATAGCGGTGCTCGGCGGCCACCGTCGCGAAACTCAACAAGCAATCCAACTGCGCCAGCACGTTTGCGTCGAGTTGCATCTGAGGCACCCATTCGCTGAGCGCGAGCATCAGTTCCTGATAGAGCCGGTTCTCAATGATTTGGATGCGCTCCTCGGCGGAGTTGATCTTCTCCTCGTAGGTCTTGAGTTCGTCGGTAATATAGCGCTCGGCGTTGACGAGTGTCTGCTTGCGGATCCACTCCGCCGGCACTTGTTCTTTATAGGTGTTGCGCACCTCGAGGTAATAGCCGAAGACGTTGTTATAGCCGATCTTGAGGCTGCTGATACCCGTGCGTTCACTCTCGCGCTGCTGGATCTGCAGCAGGTAGTTCTTGCCGTCCGACTGGATGGCGCGCAGTTCATCGAGTTCGACATCCACGCCTCGGGCGATGATGTTCGGTCGTCCCTGTGCCAAAGGCGGGTCGGGGTTGATCTCTCGTTCGATACGCATCCGCATCTCGGAGCAGGCGTCGAGTTCTTCGCCCAGCAGCGACAGGTACGCATTGTCCCGCGCCTGTTCGCATACGCGCTTGATAGGCACGATAGCCCGCAAGGCGCGCGCCAGTTGTACCATCTCGCGCGGACCGATACGACCCGTGGAGATCTTGCTGACAATACGCTCGAGGTCGCCCATTTGCTCGAGCGATTCACGGATCGTCTCGCGTGCCTCGGGTTGGCGGAAGAGATGTTCGACTACCGTCTGGCGGTTGCGTATCGGTCGTACTTCCTTGAGCGGGAAAGCCATCCAGCGGTGCAGCATACGTCCGCCCATAGGGGTGATAGTGCGGTCGATGATGTCGAACAGCGTACGGCTGTCCTCGCGCTGCCCGCCCGTCAGCTCCAGGTTGCGCACGGTGAAGCGGTCGAGCCACACATATTTGTCCTCTTCGATACGGCTCAGGTGCTGGATATGTCCCGTCTGGAGGTGCTGCGTCATATCAAGATACATGAGGATACCTCCTGCGGCCGTTACACCTGCCGGCATCTTGTCTAGACCGAAACCTTTGAGGGAACTTACGCCCCATAGTTTCTGCAAGCGCTCTTTGGCGGTGGACTCGACAAGCATCCAGTCCTCGAGTTCGAAAGTGAAGTATTTGGAGCCGAACAGGTTCTCTACATCGGCCTTGCGTCCGCGCAGGTGCAGCACTTCTTTCGGTCCGAAGTTCGTGAGCAGTTTGTCGATATAGTCGCTGTCTCCCTGGCCGGCGAGGAACTCACCCGTAGAGATATCGAGGAAGGCGACGCCGATGACATGCTTGTCGAAATGCAGGCACGCCACCCAGTTGTTCTCCTTCTGCGTGAGCGTCGTGTCCGAATAACTGACGCCCGGCGTGACGAGCTCCGTGACACCGCGTTTGACGAGTTTCTTCGTCAGTTTGGGATCCTCCAGCTGGTCGCATATCGCCACGCGCAAACCCGCCCGCACGAGTTTGGGCAGGTAGGTGTCGAGGGCGTGGAAAGGAAAGCCCGCCATCTCCAAAGCCTGCATAGCACTACTGCCGCCGTTCGAACGATGTGTCAGCGTGATATTCAGGATCTTCGACGCCTTGACAGCATCCTCCGCGTAGGTCTCGTAGAAGTCGCCGCAACGGAAGAGCAACATCGCGTCCGGATATTGCGCTTTGATGTCGCGAAACTGCTTCATCATCGGTGTTTCCTCAGTTTTCATTATATCTTTTAAATCATCAATTATCAATCATCAATCATCAATCACCTAAGGTCCACTGTGACCTTTAGGTTAAACCGTCTGCCGGTCAGGTAGTTCGGACTGGCCCACTGTCTGCCGAAGGCGTCTGCCACCCAGAAATAGGAGTTGACATTCCGCCATCCGACGAGGTTGAACACCTCGAACTGGATCGCCCACTGCTTGACGTGCTTCGCGCTCGGCGCGCGCATGAATTTGGCCGTCTGGGCATTGAAGACATAGGTCGCGCCCAGGTCGATACGCTTGTACATCGGCATGCGTCCCCAACTGAGGTTATTGCGCGGCGCGTAGAACGGCTGGCCTTCGGCAAACTGCATCTTTAGATGGAACTTGAGTTGCGGCAGTTGGGGGATATAATCCTGGAAGAGCATGGAGAAGTTCCACCGCTGTTCGGTAGGACTGGGTATCCACGGACCTCCGGTGATAAACCGTTGCCGCGCCATCATCGTGGAGAACGATATCCAGGAGTCCGCGCCGGGCACTAACTCGCCGTACAGCTTGAGGTCCAGTCCCGTGGCATAGCCTTGCGAATCGTTCTTGCCCGAGTAGCGCACGCGCACATTATCCACCGTATAACTCTCCATCCGGTCGATATGCTTGTAATAGCCCTCCATCGTGAATTTGAAGGGGCGGCCCCATGCGCGGAAATAATAGTCGCCGCCGAGCACAAGATGCACGGAGCGCTGCGCCTTGAGGTCTTTGTTGAGATGAATACGCGTCACGCCGAGTGCGTCGGTGATCGTGTCGCGCAACTCCTTATAGAACGGCGCCTGGTAGTACAGACCCGTCGCGAGACGGAAACAGAAATCGCGCTTCCAACCCGGTATCCACTCGATGGACGCGCGGGGCGAGGGCAGTACTTCGTTGTTCCAACTCCACCACTGGAGCCGGCCGCCGACGGTCAGTATCCACTGGCCCGAAGTTGTGTTCCATTTATGCTCGTTCTGCAGGTAGGCTTGTATGCGCCCGGTCGTCATGTCGGAGCGCCCGCGCAGGGTGTAGAACAACTCCATCGAGTGGCCGTCGTCGGGCATCGAATAACCCGCCGAGTCGCGCCATTCCCACTCGCTGATATAGTCGCGAATCAGTTCCGCCTGACCGCTCACGCCCCAGGACAAGGTATTCTGTCCGCGCTTCCATGCGCCGTGATGCGCGAGCGTGATGACACTCGCCTCGAGGACGTTCCGCGCGTGCAGGTGATAGATACCTGTGCCGAGCATGTCCGTCTGAGCGGAGGCATCGATTTGGTCTTCACGCGAATAGGACGACGAGGAACTGCCGGAAGGACCGTTGGACAGTACATATTCACCGGTGATGTCGAAGTTCTCTCGCTCGTTGGAGTAATAGCCCGAGAGGTCAATATTGAACATTAGCCGTTCGCCCTCAGCCATTAGCCTTTCATTCTTTGCGCTCAGCGCCGCAAAAGCCGTGAGGAAGCGGTCTTTCTCCTGACCCTCGTAATAGATATTGAGCGTCTTGGCGTTCTGTCCGCCGAAAGACTCGCTCAGACTGTCCGGCGTGAAGCGGTAGTCGTTCTGACTGACATTGCCGAGAAACGACATCGACCAGTTACTCTTTGTACTTTCATCTAGACGGCTTCTTTCAACTTTCAACTTTCTACTTTTCAACTTCCACGTGATATAGGTCTGGTAGTCCAGGTAGGTCGGTTGGTAATTGCCGGTCGTGGCGAGTCCGCCGAGCATGTACTTGCTGGTCTTGTAGCGCAGGCCGTGCATCATGGAGTAGGTGCTGTCGCCGTGTCCTACATAGAGCTGTGCGCCTAAGAGACTCGCGCTGAGACTCGCCTCGAAGGCCGTCGGACGCTTGTACGTGATATCGAGCACAGACGCCATCTTGTCGCCGTATTGGGCTCCGTAACCGCCTGCCGAGAAATGTACGTTCTCCACCATCTCGGGGTTCACGAAACTCAATCCCTCCTGTTGTCCGGAGCGGATGAGCAGCGGGCGGTGTACCTCGATGCCGTTGACATAGACCGAGTTCTCGTCGAACGACCCGCCGCGGACATTATACTGGCTGCTCAGTTCGTTCGTCTGACTCACGCCGGCGAAGGTGATGAGCAGCGACTCGATGGAACCGCCCGTAGCGTCCGGCATGACGCGTGTCGTGGACGCGTCGATATGGTCCATCGTGCCTTGCGTATGCTTGATACCGCGCACCTCTATCTCCGTCAACACCTGTTCGTCTGTCAGCATTTGTACGTTGATATTGATCACATCGCGCACATCGAAGATACGTTGCTGCACGGTCGTATAACCGATCATAGAGTAGGCGAGTACCACCGTGTCCGCTTCGTCGAGCAGCAGTTCGTAATAGCCGTTTTTGTTGGTCGCAGTACCGATAGGCCGGTCGGCGTTCAGTACTGCTACGTTCGCCAATTCGATACCGATATTGTCCTGATCCACCACATACCCGTATATACGCGCCGTGCGCGCGTACGAAAAAAGACTGCAGGAACACAGCAACAAAAAGTTTACTATTTTTAAAATTTTACGCATGTATAGCTGTACGGGTTAATCTCAGGGTCTTATCGGGGTCAAACTTTCAACTTTCAACTCTCCACTTTCCTACTTCTTTCAACTCTCAACTCTCAACTCTCAACTTCCATTATACCGATTCATTCAACTCTTCGATGTAATTGGTAAGTTCCTCTCCGCCCATGCCGGTCTCGGACGAGGTGACGAAGATCGGCGGCAGTTCTTCCCATTCCTCTAAAAGGCGGTTCTTGTATGCCTCCACGTTCTCTTTGAGCCGCACTTTGCCTAACTTGTCGCCCTTGGTGAAGACGATCGCAAACGGCACGCCGTTCTCGCCGAGCCATGCCATGAACTCGAGGTCGATCTTCTGCGGTTCATGCCGGCAATCCACCAGCACGAACAGACATACCATCTCCTCGCGCAGCAGGCAATACCGCTCGATCATTCGTCTCAGCGCTTCGCGTTGCTTCAATCCCGTCTGCGCAAATCCGTACCCCGGCAGATCCACCAAGAACCACTGCCTACTTTCTACTTTTCCACTTCTTTCAACTTTCAACTCTCCACTTTCAACTAAAAAATGGTTGATGAGCAAGGTCTTGCCGGGTTTCTGACTCGTCTTCGCCAACTTCGGGTTATGGCATAGCATATTGATGAGGCTGGACTTGCCTACATTACTGCGCCCGATAAATGCGTACTCGGGTTTTCCCGTCTTCGGACAATCCTTGACGTCCGGACTGGAGATGATATATGTGGCGTTTCGTATCATTTCACATAATTCGCGGCGCAAAATTACTAAAATATTTTCATTTACGCAAGAAAATAGACCGAAAAGTGACGAGAAAGTGAAATTATACAAAAACAGCTGCAACCCGTATGGATTGCAGCTGTTGATTTTAACCTGATGGCTATGACTTACCACTGGTCATCGGTGGGGATATCGTTGATACCCATGTCACCTGACGGAGCAGGACTACCTGCCAAAACCATCGACTCCAATGCAATAGGTGCTACAAGCACTTGAGGTTGAATATAATTCTTTGTCATAGTAGTGTCCTCCCTCCTTATTTTACGATTTGACCCGCAGCATTGTAGCGTACATCATTGCGGATAATGATAAGTTGTCCGTTCTCGATAAGTTTCTGACTTCTGACAGCTGAACTCTGAACGCTCTCCACGCCTTGCGCACTATCGAAGATGAAGTGCATCTTTCGCGGAGGAGCGCCAGCACCGCCGTAGATGGTATATGCCTTGTGGGCTTTGAGCGTACCTGTGTACTGATAGAAACCGACACCTTGTACGGAATTGTCGGACGAGTGACCGCTGATGACAAAGCAGTTATCCGGAGCGGACATGGCTACGTCGGTACCCAGCAGGCAGTTCTGGTAAGAAACCGTCACCGGTGCATCGTCTGACTCCGTGAGGGATATAGAACTACTTGGAGCTTTGAGGATAACGGCTGTATTTGACGGAATAACCTCAGAGCCGGATGCTATCTCATGCAAGAACAAATCCGTGCCGCTCAATTCTGCCACATAAGCTTCTGTACCATCGTTCGGCAATGCATATTTGACCGAACTGTCATAGAAGGTGCTGTAGAATACACCTGCATGTTGCGGATCTTCGTTCGCTGTGATGACAATAAATGTCGGAACCGGAGCCGGAGCAGCAATCGATACGTTCAATGAAGCCGAAGAAATGCTGTAATGGTTCACATCGCCTACCACCCTATAATATACCGTGTAGGTATCAGCATCGGTAGCCGTTGGCAGATCCGTACTCCAATTGAAGTTATCAAGCGAGTACTTCATCGTACCGCCTGTTGCCTCACCGGCATTGATGAGCACTTGTGCGTTACCGTTAGCAACGAGACCGTCGATAGCCGTCGGAGTGGTCGTGATGACCGCATACACTTTATTGACATGCAATATGCCCGATACATAGGAAATTTCATAGTTCGCCGCGCCTGCGCCATACGGTGTGATGGTATAGGTTCCGGCATTGTCACCCTGCGTATAGTCGCTTGAGAACTTCACCGCCGGTTGCACGTAACCGGGTCCCTCTCCGTTCACGAAGCCGGTATAGATCGCTCCCATGTATTGCAGAGGATCACCATATTCAATCCACTTCTCACTCGCCGTGATCGTCAGTGGCGCTTTGGTGATGGTAGCCGCTACGATATTAGGTGCCGGCGTATAGTCCGCATGCGTTTCGTCACCGATAACTTTGTAATAAACGGTATAGTCGCCTGCGTTCTTAGCCGTTGGGATATCCTCGCTCCATGCGCTGTTATCCAGCGAGTAGTACATTGTACCGCCTATTGCCGTACCGGCATTCACCAAGGTTTGTGCAACGCCCGTGTAGGTCGGATTGATAGCAGTCGGGGCGGCAGAGACAGACGCGGACGTACATAGTTTTGCTTCACCGTTACTATGCAGCGCAACAGAGTACAAAGCAATGTCGCTACTGAAATGCGTTGCATCGCCGTTGCCGGAAAGACCTGAAGTGAATATGCCTGTACCAACACTTTTGGTGATCCCGATCGGCTCCGTGTTGGTCAGTTCGCCATTGATATGCAGGACATTGGTGCTATGCAGTTGGATATTCCGCTGCACCGTTCCGCTTAAGTTATCCTTGATAACCGGATTGCCGGACAGATAAACGGTTGCATTGGCATGCTCCACGAACATTCCTGCTGCGTTCACACCGATAGGCACATGATTGTTGATAATTGAACCGCCTGTGATATAAACCGTCTCCGCACAGGTGTAAGCATTGACATGCACACCACCGGAGTTTCCGGTTGAGTGGTTATAAGAAATTTCACCGCCGTGAATCTCCAGCGTAGAGGGTGCCTGTTCCGCTATATCGGCTGTTAGTCGTCCTCCATAAAGAGATATACCTCCGCCGTACTTGGCTCTGTTTCGGGTAATCGTTCCACCGTTCAGAATGAAATGACTGTTTCGTGCGATAAATACCGCACCTCCGGTTCGGTCATTAGCTGCTTCGCCGTTACCGATCAGCGTACCGCCGTTCATCGTTACCGTAGAGCCGTTATAGATAAAGAGTGCTCCGCCGTCATGGTAAGAAGTGGTTCTTGTATAGGTGTTGCTTCCTATTCCGCCGGTGATGTAACCTCCGTTGATAGTAACCGTACCGTTCTCTTCATCCAAGGTAGCAAAACCGTTCTCGTCCACGGAGAACTTATGAGTTGTGGTCGGATCACTGTCATTGAGCGTCATACGGGCACCGTTCGCTATACAAAACACACCTTGTTCGCCCGTATATTTGATACCGTGACCATTAAGGTCAAGCGTACGCAAACCGCTGGTAAAGTGGAAATAGTCGCTAATCGTAATATCCTCCTGAAGCGTCAGTGTGGCACCGTCTACCCATGCAGCACGAGCACTCGCAAAATCTGTGTAGTAAACAGTGTTGCCGGACGTGGTGACAGATGCCACCGGATCCGAGGTGGTAAATGTACATACAATGTTTGCCGCATGCAGGCTCATTGCACACACCAGCGCAAAAAGCATTGTAAGTAGTTTGAAATTTTTCATAAATATATGTTGTTTCATTGTTTGCACGCGAAAAATGGCTGCAAAGTTACAACAATTTTTGCACATATGCAAGAGTTAGGTATTATTTTTCTGTTTCTCGCGGATGATAGCTTGGATGAAGTTGTCCAATTTGGAGATTTCTTTTACTGGGGCATAATGTCAGTTCTTGGCAATTTTTGGCGGTTTCTTGTGCAAACCTCGGGTTCATCCGGGCTGAATATCATCCTAATCACGCAGTAACGACCCTGTAATCACCCCGTAATCACCCCCTTTACACTTCTTTAAATGTTAATAAAAACTCGATGCGTAATCGAGTTTTTTTCGTTGTGTCCGAGAAGGGCGGTTGAATGTCTGCAATATGTCCATTGAGAAGAAGGAAGTTTACTTCTCAATTTGGGTGCAAAGGTACGAAAAAAATCCCACATATGCAAATTTATGCGGGATTTTTTCGGAATCATTTATGAGATTACTTAGTCATTTTTTGAAATTCCTTGTTGCTGTTTAATAGGCGGATATTCTTTTTAACGAGCTCCTTTGCCGGACGCTTAACAGTTGCCTCGCGTGCCGGAATCGACTGTTTGCCGTTGCGTTTAGCAATCTTAGCAGGAGCACCTGCTGCCTCACTCGGCACGAAGCCCAACTGATCCCAAGCCATTGCGATGTCATAGTCCTCTTCGTCATCCGGATTCTCATACATAACGGCGAAACCGATTCCATCGCTATTTGCAGAGAGTACAAGCGTACCGTCCTCTGCCGGCTCAAAATCAATCGTGATCGAACCAGATATGCTATAGCCCGAGTTCAGCGGATAGAACGTAGTGTTGTACGTTACGCCACCTTCCTCTACCGGAGTACCACGGGTTGAAATGATGTTGAGTCTGTGGTCTTTCTCGTTGAAGACGCCGTAAACAACCGGAACATCCGGGTGAATACCGGCGATGGTATAGTATTGACCATCCTCATCTACGTTTGTAGCAATAACTACTTTAGCCTCTGCTCCAGCAATGGAGAAGAGATCTCGACCTTGGAGTTTCCAGTTGCCTACGTAGGTATTTACGTCAGCGTCTACCGGCTCTTCCTCTACCTCTACCTGGTCTGCCAAGTAAGCAGCCTTGCTCAGATAGAATACGAAGTTCGCTTGAATGCTATAGATCTCACTTCCGGTACCGAAGAGCATGGAATTATCCTGTGCATCGAAGACGATCTTACCATTTTCTTTCTCGTAGCGGCCATAGGTACCTGCGGCGCCCGTACCGGCGGCGTAGTCAACGAAGCACTGTTCGGTATAGTCACCCCATCCTATACCAAGATAGGTACGGAGGTCCGGGAAGCGAACTTCACCGTCCGGCGAGATATTGAGGACGAAGTTATAATCCTTCGACGTATCTACATCGCCTTCCTCAGTCCATGGGTTACCGTCATAGATACCGTCGGCATCTGCCGGGCCGCTAGCATAGCTTGCATAGGGGTTAAGCATACGGAGTCTCCAAGAACCATCAGGATTCTCAACCGTCTGGAACTCTACATACCATGCATTAACACCTATACCGAATGCCGGGCCGACGGTCTGGTCAACAAATATACCGGTGCGGATCTCCGCTTCGTCCCACTCATCGGGTTCGTTTACGATAATTTGATAGGTGAAGGTTTGACTGCCGTAAGGCAGCGTTCCTTGGCAATACTCATCGGGAACGGCAATCGTGAACTGATACGTTCCTACCGGTAGTTCTTTCACGTTCACTACAAACGAGGTGTCGATGGCGGCTATGCCATAGGAATAATCACGTCCTCCTTCGAACGATATGGACTTCGGGAAGGCTGTTCCTGCGAAGACCGGATCGGCTTCGATGATAAGCGGAACGTCAAGTGGATTAATGATGTTATGACTACGGCTAAACCGCAATTTCAGTGTGTCGCTGAGTTCGCCCATATGCCCTTCTTTAAACGAACGTGTGAAGATAAAACCACTACTACTATAACTTTTGTTGATTCCAAAATCATATATCCGCACGTCGTCTATCTCTCTGGCCTCACCCAAAGTAATACTATCTACATTACTTAATGTTGTATAGTAGGACTTGTACAGATTATTCACTCCGTTTTGCCAAACCGCCAATACTTTATATTTCGGGTCTTTCTCCGGTAGCGCGAGCGGGAAACGTTCGTCACCTGCAGGTACGTCTTGTGCCCAAGCATCTGGCCAGTTCGTTGACGTGGTACGTACCACACCTTTATGCAAACGCATCAGGTCGCCGAAGGCAAAACCTTCTCCCCAGAGTTCTACACGGCGTTGCCACCAGATCTCGTCCGCTACCGACAAACCGTGAGCGTCGATATCATAACTCGGGTCGCGGTAGGTCTTCATGAAGTCCTTCAGCACCGCTGCGCCATTCTTTCCGGCACGAGCCAGTGCCTCTGCGCGAAGGAGAATCAGTTCTTCTGCGCGCATCACAATCCAATCACCTGCAGCAGCTGCTCTACCACTTGTCGTTCCGTCTCCTGTACCGAACTTGACATTCACATAAACATTCTCGGCCTTACTCTGAATGGCGGCTTTTGCTGCATTATAACCTGGAGCGTCAAGCAGCGGAGATTCGAGATTCTCATTTAACCACCATCCCTTACGGACGTCGGAGGCAGGAATCTCATTATAGAGCGCACTGGCAATAGAGCGGGTAGCACCTACTACACCTGAATAACCTTGTTGGTATAAGGTGGACATGTGAGATACCCAGTTGATAATAGCATCATCACCTGCTTGTATAACAGCGTCTTCCTCGTTAATGATGTTTGCCCAGAGCACATTATGTGCGCTTGCGTCTGCAAAGCCGGGTTGGTTCGCTTCTGCGATAGAGAGGGGGGTAGCACCGGACAATAGCAATGCTTGCTCCGCGTCAGAAGCGGCCTGCTCGTAGTGATGGGTCCACAAGTTATAGCGCGCACGCAAACCGAAGGCCACCGCGCGGTTGATCGCGCTCTTGTCGGCGCGCACGAAACCTTGCAAACCGCTTATGGCGTCATCCAGATCCTTCTTAATCTGAGCATATACCTGCGCCACAGTAGCTACCGGCTGTGCGAGCACCATATATTGCAGGAGTGGCTCCGTCACTAATGGTACGCACGGCAAGGATAGACTGTTATCACTATAGGCTGCCTGATAAGCTTGCGCTAACTGCATATACTCAAACGCACGCATCGCTTTCGCTTGCGCCACCTCGTATTGGTCTGCTTCGCTGCCGCTCGTATGCGTAGCAATCACGTAGTTGCACGCACCGATGGTCTTGTAACAGGTATTCCATATCTGATAGTCAGCCAATCCGGCAGTCGTCCGCGTGGAGGTTGGTGTCCATGTGTCCCTCCAATGGGCAGGATCTCCCCAGACACTAAACCAGTTATATACGTCGTCAGGACCGATAAAATCCTGTCCGCGACTGTCGAGAAACATGCAGACGGACGCAAAACCGAAGTCACTATGACGGGAGTATGATGTATATTCTCCTATGCCGACGCGTAGTGATCCTCCCAATCCGACGTATAGTTTCTTCTGGTAGTCATAGGCGGCTTGTACGGATAAATGAGCAGGTTCGTCCGTTATATCATAAAAATCATTGGAAAAATACTCAATCCCATAATAATCGATATACTCGTCATAATAACGGTTATACTCGTCATAAGGATCAGCCATAGTAAGCGTGATACTGTCTAACGTCGCTTTATCAAATTGCGACAAGTAGCCATTCCGACGCCACAGATTCACTTGCGCGAAGGCTCCGATAGCCAGCACAAGGGCTAAACCGATAGTATATATTCTTTTCATAGTGCTTATTGTTTTACAAATTTAACAATTCCTAATTTACATTGGAGCAGATATACGCCCGTCGGCAAGGACGACACGCCTATCGACACACCTTTCTGCGTCAGCAGCACTTTGCCGCTCGCGTCAATCACGCGCAGCATAATCGGTTCCTCCAAATCCTTGACAATCAGTTCGTTATCTCTCACATCGATAGCCAAACCGCCATTCACATTAGTGATGTCCTGTGTCTCGTCGGCGAAGAAAATCCTGCGCACCTCATCGATACTGTAGGTCTCAGCCACCGAGCCGTCTTTAAGGATGAGCAACATCTGTTGCTGACTGTGATCAAACTCCAGGCGTCCGAAAGACTCCAGCGCCTGCCTTTTCTCCTGTTGACTCATGGTCTGAATAATCAGATTCTCAGCATAGACGCTCAAACCGAACATCAAAGCTACCAAAAGTAGTAATTTTTGTTTCATATGAAAAAGCCCTTTTTCGTGTCGGGCGCAACTTATAATAGTTAGTATTTGTTTGTTTTATAACTCTCAATCTTTGCGCTGCAAAGGTACTGCTTTTTTTTGACATACGCAAAAAATTGCTCTAAAAACTTGCATGTGTGCAATTTTTGTAGTACCTTTGCATCGCAAATTAATATTGAGTACCATGAGAAAATACTTTTGTGGCATCGTTGCCGTCTTGTTCGCAGCAACCACGGAGATTACTGCGATATGCGAGACGAATGACTTTCCTTCCCTCCAGGGAGAGACCGACGGAAAGCCCGTCAAAGTGTTGAAGGATAACCAACTGTATATCCGTGTGGGCGACAAGCTCTACGACGCTACAGGAAGACTTATTTCCTCCTGTACGCCCACGCGATAAACCCTCCGAGGGCACACAGGGTAATGCACCCGGCGATGAGATAACCAATCCATCGGTATTCCTCCGGCAGGTGCAGTCCTTCCGGCGCGATGAGGATGTAACTGCTGCATACCATCGTCATGAACAGCGCAGGGATGAGCGCAATCAGGTATCCGAAACGATAGGGGTTGTCATGGATCTTCGCTTCATGCCGGTAGAGCCACACGGTGCCCGTCCAGAGCGTGAAGACCGCCAGTGTCTGGTTGGTCCATGCGAAATAGCGCCATACCACGTTGAAATCCACAAAAACCATTCCGAAGACGCAGAAGAAAAGCGGCAAAGCAATCAGCAATCGCTTGCGCGGCGGTTTCTGGTCCATATTCAGATAGTCCGCTACGATGAGTCGCGCGGAACGGAGGGCAGTGTCTCCGCTGGTGATCGGCGCGGCTATGACACCTATGATCGCCAATACACCACCTACTATGCCCAGCCAGGAACGACTCACTTTATCTATGACGAGCGCTGCGATATTCTCTCCCGGGTGCTGTGCCGCAAAGGATTGCAGGCCGTCAATGCCATACAGACCCTTTTCCGGATCCGCGAAGAAAGTACCTGCGGCTGCTGCCCAGATAAGCGCTAAGATACCTTCAGCAACCATCGCGCCGTAGAAGATCCAGCGACCCTGACGCTCGTTGGTCACACAACGCGCCATGATCGGACTCTGCGTGCCGTGAAAACCCGATATGGCACCGCAAGCAATAGAGACGAACATCATCGGGAAGAGCGGCAGGCCATTCGTCTGTCTGTTATGTAATCCGTCGAACACTTCCGGCATCTCGGCGCTATGCCATCCCAGCATCACTACCATGATTCCGATGCCCATGAAAAGCAACATCGCACCGAAAATAGGGTAGAAACGACCGATCAGCTTATCGACAGGCAGTACCGTCGCTAATGCATAATAACCGAAGATAATCAGTACCCACGAGATAGGAATAGTGGATAGATGAAAGTGGATGGAGGAAAGGGGACAAAGACCTTGCAGCAACGTAGCAGGGCCGCTCAGGAAAGTGGTGGTGAGTAGGATCAGCAAGACCAGACTCAGCGCACGCATAAGCGTCTTCACGGCATGACCCATCTCATCACCGATGATATCCGGCAACGAATAGCCTAACTTGCGGATAGAGAGCATGCCGCTTAAGTAATCATGTACACCGCCGGCGAAAATCGTTCCGAAGACAATCCACAGGAAGGCGGCGGGACCGTAGAAGATACCCATGATTGCTCCGAAAATCGGACCGAGTCCTGCGATGTTCAGGAATTGTACGAGGAAGATACGCCACGGCGCCATCGGTACAAAATCCACTCCGTCCGTCTTTGTCAATGCCGGCGTCTTGCGCTCCGGATCAATGACGAAAATCTTCTCCACCAAAGTGCCGTAGGTAAAGAACCCTACAATCAGGAGCAATAATGCAATAATAAAGGTTACCATACTTCCTTTCGTTTTAATGAAAAAAGGAGACCTTGCGGTCTCCTCGTGGGCGTTTACGGATTCGAACCGCAGACCCTCTGCTTGTAAGGCAGATGCTCTAAACCAGCTGAGCTAAACGCCCTTGCTTCTCAAAAGCGGGTGCAAAAGTACTGCTTTTTTTTGAATTGACCAAATTTTTTTGCAAAAAAATGCACTTTAGGGGTCATTTTTTTGTAAAAACACGGTAATTGTACCATTTTCTGTCCTCAAAGCGGCTAAAAATGGCATAGCACACGATTGTGATGAGACATCCGACGAGCATGCCGCCAAATACATCCGCCGTGAAATGTTGGCTTAGATAAATACGGCTGTACCCGCCCACCGCGGCGGCAAAAAAGAGCAGGAATTGGATCAAATCTCTAGACAATCTAGAGAGTCTAGAGTCTCTAGTTAACAAAACACACACCGCAAAGGTCAACGCGAAGAAACTCGTCGTATGCCCGGAGGGGAAGGATAGCCAGTAGTTCATCCTCACTCCTTCGGCTAAGGGAAGTTGTACGTCCGGCATGTGCTCCGCAAACCATGTGAGAGGGCGGGGGGCCACCAGAATATGCTTGATGATCTGTGTGGTAAGTGCCGCGAATGCCTGGCAGGCTGACGCAAACAGTCCGTCGCCGAGTCGTCCGAAAAGCAGGATGGCGACGCACACTACGTACGGGAACCATTCGGCTACCTGCGTATAATACCTATAGAATATATCGCGCGCGGGCGTGTGATGGTCGCATAGCAGCAAGTGCAACTCTCCCTTCGGAACGCATAAAAGGGCTAAGCCCAATGCTATCAAAAGCATCAGGCTTAGCGATATAAAAACGGCATTTTGTCGAAAGAGGTTTCTCATTTTATGCGTTGACCGTACATGTCGTAGGTTCGTCCGTCGAACTCAACACACATCCGATTGTTGATGAGCTTCTTCGTTGCCGCAGGAGCATCCTTCTTCGTAGTGTAGTCGTCCAGATCTTCCTGTTTTGGAACGAAGAACGAGCAAGAAGCCAATGCATCTTTGCCTTTCTCCGTAAGCATTACGAAGTACTCGTCGCCCGGAGTGAAGATTTCTTCCGTATGGAAGACGGAAGTGACTGCAGACGGATTCTTGAGCGGATCAATCTTCTCGCCGTTCAGATACCACTGGTATGTTACGAAGTCATAACCCTTGTTTTGCAGCACGGCAAGCACGTTGTTGAACTTGAATACCAACAACTCCTCCGGATACTTCACCATGATATCCAAAGCCGGAGAAGGAATTGTATCAGGTATTGAGATGCCGCCTTCTGTCTTTGTACAGTTCGCATCTACCATAAGGACGCAGCCTGTATAGTGACCCGGAGCCCATGACTTAATCGGCAAGATTAACGTAGCGAGTTTGCGGTCTCCTTCTTCACCTTTGTCTTCAAATTGTTCAATAGGAATCCTGCCAACCAATCGGTAACCCCATTCTGCCGTAGGATCGTGCTTTACGATGCTTAGATACGCTTTTTCATACCCACCGTCACGATTATAAGAGAATGGAATCTCCAAGTTCTCTCCGGCACAAACCTTTTGCTCTTCCGGTTTGTTTTCCATCTCTAAACCGAGGCATTTTACGATGTTTAGCTGGTATGTAATGGCTGAGTCGCATCCTACGAAGTTGGGGATGGTATCATAGATTACCGTTGAGGTGGTATAGGTTGAATCTTTGAAGGTCCATGCATCCTCAACAGAAATTGGTATCGTAGCGGAAGATTTACGATGGAGGAAGAACAAACCAACCACTACAGAGTCGCAGCCGTAAGGGATGGTGTCTAATACTGTTAAATCGCCTGTGTAGTCCTCTGCTACGCAAGAATCTCTGACATGCCAAACCGTATCTGGACGCGATACATAGAAGCGCAAACCGAGCGTGTCATTAAATGCTTTTCTGGTACACGGGTTGATATATTCGGCTAACACTCGCAAATCGTACCATCCCGGCGAAGTATAAGTGTGGCTTGTTTCCCTCATTTCTTTGCTCGATGCATTCGGATCGGACTCATACGTCACGCCGTCTCCGTAGTCCCAAAATACGCGTTGGTAGTCGTTGTTACCAATATTAAGCTTCATCTCAATCGCATTATTCACGCAGAAGGTCGTATCGCAGACACTGTCAATCTCGAATGGCAGGCCATTGAAGGTAATACTGCGCTGAACGGTCGAAGAACCGCAAGAGTAGGCGTACGACTCACGTTCTCCATATCCATATACGTGCGCAAGGAATCCGGTCTTGCCTTTCAGGTTATGACCACCATGCTGAATCTCTATACGTGCAAACGAATACTCATTATCAGTACCTCGAACAGGGTGGAAATGCTCCGCAATATTATGCTTATCTCCATTTTGATCCGTCCAAACCATGTCGTTAATGTCGGCAGTCGGAGTGACGATATTCATATAGTGGAACTTCGCCATTTTTGTCTGATAGGTAGCGAAGTTAATCTGTTTAATCACCTGCTCAATTGGACTGATCCACAACATCGCCGGGTCATCTACCAGGGTGTCACTACTTACTTTGGGAACGACATTATCGTATCGGTTGGATACCATGAAAAGGTGTACACCGGCAGGACAAGAGGTCGTGATATAACAGGACGAATCTACAATCAATGGAGGAGGAAGTTGACCATGCGATGGTGATTGACCCTCATTGTCTGCGCAATAAGCCAAATACTCACCGATCTCAAAAGTCCAATATTGCTTTTTGTCCTTGGTAAAGTCGAAGGTATGCACTAACTGCGGTTCGCCGTCTTCACTGTTGATATACACCTCCGTACCATCGTTGATAGCCATCACGGCTACGATGTCGCGACGGTGTCTGCGCGAAGAGGTGATAGCAAACTCCGATCCCCAGTATGCCGTAGGCATAGCCTGAGAGAAAAGGTGGTCACGGTCACGTACCCGGTCCGGAACGTTGGTATGCGGACAACCCTGGAAGACAGCAATCTTTTTACCATTACGTGCTTTGACGGTGGTGCCGGACAAGTCCGCAGCGTCATCTTTGTTTTTTCCCGTCCAGACATACCATACTTGTCCTTTCTTCAGCGTCACCGATTGTGTGCCTGTTTTGCCACCGGCAGTCTTTGCTGTCAGATTATAATCCACAGTTGTTTCTCCATCTTCGACCGCAATGATGGCAAAGTGACTACCTTGAGGGCTATCCTCGTGATCCGAAGGAGGATAGGTTTGGATCAAGTAGTCGTCCAAGAGGGCCGGAGTAGGAAGCACATTGGCAGCGTCGAACGATTTGTTGAGGTAGTTACCGGCAAAGAGGGAAATGGTTTTGGTTGAAGTGACATGCAGCGCCCTGTATAGGTTGGCTGTTTCATTCTCCATAATATAACAACTCTTTTCATTGTTTTCATTACCGTAACCTCTACTGATAACTTCTTCTACACTGCTGTTAGCCGGGACATGGACAGCGCGACTGAAACCGGTAGTGGGGTTTACAATATGTACGTCGCACTCTTCCACTGCAGAAATAGTAAGTTTTAGCTCACGATTCCTCTTATCCTCGTCTTTATCGACGTCCTGGTTCCATTGCAGGAACGTTACCCAGAAGTCTTTGCCTTCCGTGGAGGGTGCTTGCGCCCGGGAGGGGATGCAGTAACTCGCGAACAACGCTACTAATGTTAGCGATTTGATGAATCGTTTCATATCTCAGATGATTATATTTTACAGGATTTCGATTTGCATAAATGCGGTTCTAAATCCTAGAGGATTTCGATCTCTACACGACGGTTGTTCTGACGACCTTCTTCGGTGTCGTTGGTGTCGATCGGTTGGCTCTCGCCGCGACCTTCCGCCTCGATGCGCTCCGGTGCTATACCGCGCTCGATGAGGTCTTTCATTACCTCGTTGGCACGACCGTCGGACAACTTCTGGTTAGCGGCATCCTTACCTACGTTATCGGTGTGACCGACAATCTTGATACGTACTTGCGGATTGCGCGCGAGGTACATGTAGAGGGCTTGGAGTGCCTCTTCCGAACGACTGAGGATACGCGTCTTGTTCGTAGCGAAATACAGGTTCTTCACGATGAATACCTCGCCTTTCTTAACCGGCGACAACGCGATGTTCATCGAATCGCCGATATTTGCGATTGGCATATCGAGCGTGTCATAACCGATTTGCGCGATATGGATCGAGTACTGCGGTCCTTCCTCTAACATCTTGCTGGTAGTACCGGTTGTCGAATCGGTTGCCAGACTGTAAGCGGGCTCAGCGACATTCGGCTTAAGAATCTGTACCGTAGCCGGAACAGCCAATCCTGTCTCCTTATTATATACGCGTACGCGCAGGACAGGCAGGTGCTTGAGGGCGATGGTCACATATTGGGTCGAACCCACCTCGTCCACTGTAAACTGCTGCGAAGCAGGGTAGTAGTTCTCTGCTTTTGCGTTCACCGTGAAGTTGCCCAACGCATGTTTCTGGCGTAAGCCCTTCGGACCGATTTGTTTCTCGCGCAGCGCAATCTTTCCGGACTCGGCCTGCGTCTCGATAAAGGCAACCGGCAGCGGCTCGTTCGTGCTCTCGTCCACTACGCTGTAGATAGCGTATGCGGGAGGCGGCGGAACAGGACGGGCTTTCTTACCCGGAACCTCAAACTGTACGGTGAATTTCGCACCTACAAAGAGGGAGTTCAGTTTGCTGTCTCCGTTCATGGCGAGCAGGGTGTTGCTGCGCTGAACGGGCACTTTATTGTCCGCGAACTCTACAGGGTTAGCCTTCGGCGTTCCGTTGATGTTCAGCACGCCGTATTCTGCGAACAGCGCCACGCGGTAGTGTATATGCTCGCGGCCGAACGGCAGGCGCTGGCCGGCTTTCACCTGCTGGCGTTTCTTCTTCGCGTCCTTATCGTTGCTCGGCTGGGCTTGCAACCACTCGTCAAGGTCAATACCAAATTCCGCCGCGAGGCTCAGGTCCGGTTGCTTGAACTGAATCTTCTGGTTCGTCTGTCCGTTCAAGTCATGAATACCCATACCATAAGGCTCTACATACATCGGATCGTTCACCACGATGTCGTAGCGACCGCTCTGTTTGTAGGAGTTCCACATCGAGTAATATACCTTCGCACCTACGAGGAAATAATAGCGGCTGAACTGCGCACCGAACATGATCGGTAAGCCGATTTGCATCATATTACGTTGCTCCTTGAGGTTGTCGAACAGGTAGTCGTATCGCGCGCCGTAAGTCAAGTCCGTACGCGATGCGGAAAAACCGTAGTTGGACGTCGAGTTGAGGAAGCGGAAGTCTAAACCGGTCTCGAACAGGAAGTGCTCGTACTCGAGATTATACGTGAGGTTCAAACCGACACCTCCGCCGCCCTTGAGTTGCTGCAACGCATTGCTGCGGTTGAGTGTTCCGGCACCCCAGAGCGAGCCGTCTGCCGACGGTTGGATCTTATCCATGAGGGCGGAGTAACCGGCGCGGATACCGAGGTTGAAGAGCGAGATAACCTCCGGTTTGGGGTTCTCTAAACTCTCCTGGTATTTCTCGTAGTCGCGAATAGCTTTCTCTTCTTTAGCTTTCATTTCAGCCTCTTTCTTGAGCTTAGCCTCTTCGCGTTGTGCGGCTACTTTCGCGCGCTCAGCAGCTTCCTTATCGCGTTGTGCCTGTGCCTTGGCAGCAGCCTTGGCGGCTTCTTCGCGTTTCTGCTCATTGGCCTTGGCGGCAGCAGCACGTTGTTTCTCTGCTTCTGCTTTTTTCTGCTCAGCCGCTTTGGCTGCAGCGGCTTTCTTTTGCTCATTGGCCTTAGCGGCAGCAGCTTTCGCTTTCTCGCTATCACGTTGGCGTTGCTCTGCTTCGCGTTGTTTGGCGGCAGCAGCTTTCGCTTTTTCTTTCTCCTTGGCAGCAGCCGCTTTGGCTTTCTCTTTTTCCTTGGCTGCTTTGGCTTTCTCGGCCTCTTTCTTCTTTTTCTCTGCTTCTTTCTTCTTCTGCTCAGCCGCTTTCTGTTGTGCCGTTTGTGCCGCAGGTGCCGGTTCCGGCATTGCATAAACGGCAGCAGGAGCGCAGGTTAAACTAAGAGCAACACTGGCAATCAATATGTATTGAAAAATGTTCTTCATAACTGTGTCCTCCTTGATGATTAATGGTTAATATAGATTTTGAAACTACGACCGGCGCCGTCTGTTACCACGCGCAGGATATAGAATCCGTTTTCTGTCGGAGTAGGAATAGCGCGTCCGCCGTCCGGGAGATCGTATCTCTCACTGGTCGCACCGCTCACGCTGATCCATTGTGCGTAGCACTCGATATCGGTCTTTCCTTGCCAATCGGCATTGACGAAGGCCGTGTTGCCTTTGATAGCCACCGAACCGGAGACGGTCAGGTTGTCCACATCCGGATCAAAGGAATGACCCTTGCCGTTCGGATCGAAGGTCACCGGACAGGTACATTCTCTGAACTCCTCTTTGCCAGCTTCCTTCACGGTGTAGCATACGAAGTAATCGCCGCTCGTCTGAGGATCGTTCTCGTCCAAGTAGAGCACGCTCGATTGTTGGTTTTGCAAAGTATCGACTGCATTGTGGATCCAAACAAAGTCGCTCAGCGTCTTGCCTACGTATTTCGAAGCAATCAGACCTAACACATTGTTGTAGCGCTGCTCTAACTGCTTGATTGCATATTCCATATGGAACTCGATATCTTTGTCGAAGACGGTAGACTCACATTGTGAACCGATGTGAATATGCATGTTGTACGGCGTGCGGTCAGGCGTGTCAGCCGGTACATGCACGATGATCATCGAGTCTCCCTGAATCTGTATATCTTCGTCCTTGAATCCGGCAAGGATAGCCTTTTGCTCTAAGGTGATCTGTACGCTGTCGCTTGTCAGGTCCACTTTTGCAGGGTTGTCCAAGACGATCTGGATATCCGTTGCTGTGCCCAGCGGAATACAACGCGGGATCTCAATACGCTTCACTTCGATGGTTGGCATGCCGACATTCACGTGGAAGTGAATGCTGTCGTACTCGTAATTGGTCCATTCATAGCAATCATCGTCATGTGTGCCGACCTCGCGGAAGATTTTTACATAAGCTTCGAATGTCACATTGCCACGCTGGCCTATATCATAGAAGTGGCGGATGGAATCCACGCCAATCAGCAAGGTGTCTGCGCCATCGCCGAAGTACCAATAGATACTATCGGGTTTATAATCCAAGCGGCATTCGAAGAGTACACTCTTGTCGCCACAGAGGAGGTTGTCTCCCTCTGAGGAATAAGGAGTGCCATCAATATACAGCGCAGCTGACAAGTTACGTGTGTTACCTCCGGCGGGGTAGCCATAACTTTCCTCATCTCCAAAACCATATACGTGAGCAATAAAACCACTATCTGCTGTCAATGAGTGCGTACCATGAATAATCTTTTTACGTGCGAAAACATAATCAGGGTTGCCAATCATTGTTTTCCATTCCGCATCAATAGGTCCATTATCATACTTGACGCTATTCAAATTGTTCGGCTCATTGAGCGTTACAATATTTAAGAAGTGGTCCTTTACCTGATTGGTTTCAAATGTTCCAAATGTCAAGGTGTCGATACGTTGCTCAATCGGATTGATCCAAATGAGGGACGGGTCTCCGTTACAATACTTTTTATTGCCATCCATCTTATCATGATCGTAACGATTACTTGTCAAGAACAAGTGTACGGCGCACGGACAACTGGTCTCGATATAGCAGTTGTCTGTGGTGTCGCGTTTGATATTCGGACGCTCCGGGTCTTTTTGCCAGTTGCTTTTGCTATCCAAGGCTCCAAACTCAAACTCAAAGAAATGTTTTTTATCATCCGCATCACCGTCTTCAAAACTGAAAACGTGCAAAGTGTCGCCATTTACCTTCACAACCGTAGAATCTTTTAAAGCAATTATGCGCACTTTGTCCAGACGCTCCCAAGTAGAGCCGGCAGGTGTCTCTTTTATGGTTGTTAAGGAGGATGTCAAGGCAAAGTTTCTACCCCAATAGTCAATTGGCATAGCTTGCGAGAATACGTGGTCACGCGAATTGATTTTATACGGAATATTGGTATGTGGGTTGCCATTAAAGACGGCAATTTTCTTTCGATCCCGCGCTTTAATCCAGGTGCCGGTGAAGTCATAATCACTCTTTTCGCCTTCTCCGGTCCATACATAATATACTTGACCTTTGTTCAGCACGGGAGTGGTGATAGTGTCTCCTATACCTTCGGATATTTCGCCTTTATACATTTTCCATGTCTTAACGGTAGGAACGAAATCCACCACAACATTATCTTCTGCAGCAACGATAGCGAAGTGTGAACCTTGAGAAGGGTCGTCCGAACCATGCGAAGATGGAGAATAACACTGAACGTAATATTCACTTAACAGGGCTTTAGTCGGCATGATGGCAGCCACATCAAAAGTCTTGCGCCCATAGTTGGATGCAATGACAGAGATGACTTTGTCCGAAGAGATGTGGAGCGCATTGTCGCTCACCTTTTCCTCTTCATCGTCGCCCACATAGCAATCGGATTTGTTGAGATTTTCCAAAGAAAATGTTTCTCCGCCATTCACCACAATAGTAGAGTCGAAGCCGGTTTTAAGGTTCTCGACATGCACCTTGGCGGTTTGTTTAGCTGCAAACACAAGAGAAAGGTTGTGCTGATCAGGACCATTGTTGTTGGCACGCAGAAAAGTAACCCAGAAATCCGTACCCTCGGTGGATTGCGCAAAGAGCGTATTCGGCATCACGAGCATCGCCGCCAGAATCACTCCGAAGAATAGTTGTTTTTTCATATTGTTAAAAGTGTTAAATGTATGCATCCAAATTCGGGTGCAAAATTACACAATTTTCTCCACGCGCGCGTGCAGATATTCGCGATAAATGTGTAAAAATTGACACACTTATCGGATTTGTTGGCCTAAAATGGAGTAGAAACTATTGTCTCTGACAATAACTATCTTCCCTTCGCGTATTTCTTTACGCGTAGTTTGCTTCTCTTCGCCGGTATTACAGACGCCTTGTCCTGCCTTAGGTGCAAGTAGATACAACTCCTGCATACACGCCCGTTTCTCGGTACCGCCGCCTACGGAGACAATCCGTATAGTTTGCGTATTGGCCGGAATAGTGATGCGATAACGAACCTCGTTGCGCGTCTCTTGTTCTACTGTCTCGCTGATCGTGTAGAAAGGTGTATTACCATCATTGAGATAGATATCAAGTTGCATACTCTTGGCCGTGTTATAGGGCGAGGCACGGAAAGCCAATACGGCTGTGTCTGTCAGCTGAATGCCTGTGAAGGATATCTCGCCGTCTGTTGAACTGGCACCCATCGTAATGGATTGTGTTCCATTACTCTGAATTTTATCGCTCTCTGCACCTTGAATAGTGCCGTTGGTGTAGTTCTTCACGGTGTTCTTGGCGATGCCGGGCAAGTTGATAATCGTATCATACTTTTGCGGATCGGGCGTCGGTGTAATAGGATCGGGGCAAACACCTGTTTGGAAAGCGCATGTGAGGGCATTGAGGTTCACAGTTTGTCCTTTTTTGTTTCCCCAGATATACTCTACGAGTTCCGGATAGTCGATATACGGGTTGCGGTTATGCTGGATATCGGAGATACGATCTGCACGGCAACATTCTTTTTCGCTTACCGGATCGGAGCGATGCCAATCCAGCAACACTTGAATAATCGCATCGGAGAACATAAGATACGAATTATTGCTGATGTAATCCGCATATGCCGTCCATTCCAAGTACTCGTAGGCCGTAGCCATGAAGAAATAGGTACGGGCAAAATCACCGCGGTACTGTGCTTCCGGTTCCCAGCATATATAGTTGTACTGCGATTTGCTCTTCGAATCCATGCGGAAAGAACCGTTGTCGAACTTATCGCCCTTCGTGACATGCCCCGGTGCAGAGTTGCTCTTCTGCTGATTAGCACGGGCATCCGAGGGGTTGAGATTGAAAAGATCCTTATAAGCTTCGTTGTTCTCACCGCCCCACCAACTCTTCGGCAGACAGTGCTCGATATTAAGCGAACAGCCCGACTCACCGAGTTTGTTCGGGTAGTACCGCACACAGTTGGAATACATGTCCCAAATGATTCCGTCCGGGTGCATATCCGTTAAGGGCAAAGCCTGCCACGTGCCATAGGCCTTCAAGTCGCCCTTTTCCCAAGCAGGCGGGTTGGAAGAAGTATGGTATTGATTCGCCCCATACTCATAACGCTCACCGCCGCGAACAAGCAGACTGAGCGTGGATTTTAATACGGAGTCCTGTGTGCCGTTGATGGCATCATAGAAACCGGCAGGGATGTCTTCTGCCATCATTCCGACGGAGAAGAGGACGGTTATAACCAAGAAGAGATGTTTTTTCATAGTACTACTAAATAGGGGTTTTATACTTATTTTGTACTAGTTTTGTGCTGTTCAGAATTTTTTTTTTTGGCGAACACCAGCAACAGGTTCAAGACCACGTACCAAAGGATACAAGCCGTGCCGCTGAAGAGCGCAAACTCAATATGTTTGGCCGCGATCGCCTTGGCGATGCAAAAACCGATTAAAATCATACAACCGATCACAAAGCCGATCACTACCACCTTGTCCTTGCGGAAGGATTTGAAACTGAAGAACGGTATCTCCGCATTCATCAGGTAGCAGCTCACGAGCGACAGACCGAGCAACACCCATGCCATCCAGTCGTATGCAATCACCGAAATCGGCATGCAGCACAGCGCGCCCCAGAAGATGGCATTCGCCGGTGTCGCCAGACCAATAAACGAAGCATGCTGACGTTCGTCTACATTGAATTTTGCCAGACGCAGCGCCGAGAAAGCAGCCATCAACAAGGCCAACAATGCCCACCAGCCCAATATCGGACGCAGGTAACTGAATAGCATCATCGCCGGCGCCAGACCGAAGGTGATATCGTCAGCCAGCGAGTCCAACTGAATACCTATCGGACTCGGTACTTTCAACAATCGGGAACTCAGTCCGTCGAAGAAATCGAAGAACGCACCCGCAAGGATGAACACAAAAGCCCAGATGAATGCTCCTTGTGTAGCAAGGAAAACCGCTATACTGCCGCAAAGCAGGTTGCAACTCGTGATAGCATCAGGAATGATTCGTTTATTCATTTTTCAATTGTTTATATACAAAATAGGTAATTGCAAAGGTCGTCACGCTACAGGCATTCGCAATCCAGAAAAACGCCGTATAGCCCACCGCCATCTCGATCGCGCCGGCCACAAACCCGGGGATCATCATACTCAGCGCCATGAAAGCCGTGCAAATAGCGTAGTGCGAGGTCTTATAGCGCCCTTCCGAGAAGTGCATCATGTACATCATGTAGGCCGTGAAACCGAAGCCGTAGCCGAACTGCTCGAAACTGACCGCTGTGCCGATAATCCATAGCGACTCGGGCTGCGCCATACTCAGGTAGCAATAGACGAAAGAGGGTAGGGTCAGTGCGGCCGCCATGATCCAGATAGAGCGTCTCAAGCCCTTGCGCGAGATATAAATACCGCCTAAAATGCCGCCGAGCAGCAGGCATGCGACGCCTATCGTGCCGTACAATATTCCCACCGTGTCGGTGCTCAGTCCCAGACCTCCGCCGAGGATCTGTCCTTCGCGGGTAAACGCCTCTTTGCTATCCACCAAAAATGGCTGGCATAACTTCACCAAAAAGCCTTCGCTCAAGCGGTACAATAACATAAATGTTATTGCGAGTGCCACGCCGGGCTTGGTAAAGAAGGTAACAAATGACTCTTTGAGTTCCGCCCATACCTGTTTTCCGTGTACGCCTTCACGCGGTTGGTCTTCCGCTGCGCGGGGCAGGAAAAACGAGTGATACAGCGTCACGAGTAACATCAGCACACTTGTCACACCCAGCGTCACTTGCCACGAGAACGGGATATTGCCCGTCTTGTTCTCTATATAGCCGGCGATATACACCAACACGCCTTGCGAGAACACCGCCGCGATGCGGTAGAAGGTCGATCGGATGCCTACAAAAGCCGCCTGACTCTGTGTGTCATGCGCCAGCATGTAATAGCCGTCCGCGGCGATGTCGTGTGTCGCAGACGCAAAAGCGGCGATGATAAACAGGACTAGAGTGAAGCGGAAAGTGCCGGCAGTGGTAGCCTTGGCGGCAATCGTCTCAGCCGCAGGGTGCGGCAGACTGACAGTCAGCACGATACACAGTATCGTAAGCAGGGCCTGCATCGCGATGATCCACCAGCGCTTGGTCCGTAAGATATCCACGAACGGACTCCAGAGACCCTTCAGGAACCACGGGAAATAGAGCAGCGTTGTGAAGAACGCCAACTGGTCATTAGGCACTCCCATTTTGGTAAACAGCATCACGGAGATGCTGTTTACCAAGAAATATGGGATACCTTCTGTGAAGTACAACGTCGGTACCCACACCCATGGTGATATGTTGCTTTTATTCCTTATATATAATACGCGTGCGCGCGATTATTGGAAGTTAGCGCGGTTATCGGTTACCTCGGCCTTCTCCTCTATGAGTTGCATAGCCTGGTACGGCAGGTAAGCGAAGCGTGCAGCCAGTTGTGCTTTCTCTGCTTCTGCGTTGAAAGCGTCTGCTGCATTGTTGGCTGCGCCCGTGCGAACAACGAACACACCCGTGTTGCCTTGGATAGGCTCGCTCAGCGCGTTCTCGCCGATAGCGAGTGCCTTACCGATCACAGCGGGCTCCATGCCGGCATTGCCGAAACGGCTGTCAGCCAACGACACGCGCTCTACGCTCTGAACCGGTTGACCCAGTACCTCAGCGGCTTTCTCCAGCGACTCAACCTTCTTCAACTGCTTCTTGATATACGCAGCCTTCGCGTTGTTGGTCGCCTCGAATGCCAGTTCCGGACGAACGGACTCCAACGAGCGGTACTCGCCGTCGTTGACCTCCGTCAGTGCAGCTACGATGAACTGCTGGCCGCACTCGAATACATCCGATACCTTGCCTTCTTTGGCCTCGAATGCCCAGCGAACGATCGGACGGCTGTTCTTGAGTTGACCGATCTTGTCGGTGTTGGCCGTCAGGTTATATTGCGGAACCACAGCGATGCCTGCCTCTTGTGCAGCAGCCTCCAATGCTTCTGCGTTGGGGTTGTTGACGATGAACTGCTTCGCGTTGTTATAGATGATCGAGTAGGTCTTGCTCGACGGAGTCACCTCGCGTGCGAGGATAGCCAACTTCACTTTCGGAGTCGGTTTGCCTTGCTCCATGATCTCAAAAGTCTGCTCACCCATGCCCTGTGCTACGGTGAAGCGCGTGCCGCGTTTGCCTGCGAAAGCGGGCTCTGCGATGTTCTTCGGCAGATCGGCAGCCTTGAACCAACCAAGCTCCTGGTCCTCGCCGTCCTCTACGATAGCCTTCAACTCTACGGAGTCAGGCAGCGAGTAACCGGCCTGCATGATACGAGCCATCGAGTAGGTGTTGTTCTCAAACAGGATCTCCGTGCAGTCGCCTGCCTTTGCTCCCTTAGCGAACGCAAAGTCCTTGAACTGAGCCGGAACGGTCTCTTCCGAATAGTCACGACCGTCGTACATGATATCCGAGTTGGTGTTAACCACCAGACTGATGTCATCCGTCGTGCGGAACTCATCCTTCAGGTTCGTCAGCAACTCTTGAGCTGCTCGGAAGTCATCCTCCGACGGAACGATGTCGAATGCGATATACTTGATCGCGCGGTTCGGGGTTTGTTTGTATTGCTCTTTGTGTTGCTTGTAGAGCTTCTTGATGTCGCTCTCGCTGTACTTCACCAGACTGTCAGCTACAGCAAAATACGGTTGAGCAACAAACTCTGCGCTCACACCCTTCTCGCGTGCGTCGAACGCAAACTGTGCGTCCAGCGAGTTGGCCTTCAACAGGTGTTGAAGCAGCGCGTTGTATTTCTCTTGCAGGTGACTGATACGAACCACTTTCTCCCAGTACAACCAATAGGTCTTAGCCTGCTGCAGATTTGCGTTCTGCTCAGCATCTTCGCTGCCGTCGTTGATAGCAGAGATGAGGTTCTTCACTGCGTCGCGACTGAACTGACCGTTCTCGTCATAGAAAGCGCGACGGCCGCGGATGATCTGGTGAGGATTCTCGCCGATGCATAGTTCGCTCAACTCGTCAACGGTCACGTCCATGCCGATTTTCTTTGCCTGCGCACGCAGCGTGTAATCCATCATCAGCATGTTCCACACCTGATTGCGGATCTGTGCGCTCATGTCTTCGTCAAAATCCGTGCGGCCGCTCTCAATCTTGTAAACCTCCGTCAGTTGGTCTTTTGCCGCTTCATACTCCGTGTAGTGAATCTTCTGACCCTCGATCACACCGACATTCTCACGACTGCGGTTGAAGAAACTGCTACCGGAGTTCAAAAAGTCTCCGAGGATAAATGCTAACATGGCCAGACCCACGATCGCTATCAGCAGGGCGCCATGATTTCTAATTCTTTGTAAACTTGCCATTTTTTAATACTATAATTTTTAATTATCAATTATCAATCATCAATTAAAATTGGGATTCGTCGTGCTTACGAGCGGCGCGTTGTCGTTCGTCTCCGGCGTGCCCTTGAAGTTCTTGAGCTTGCAATGAACCACTACCGTGTCGTTCGGCAGGATATACTCTTTGTCCGGGAACGGCGCATTGTTCATGCCGTAGCCGCGATAAATCTCGAAGAACTGCTTGCCGTCGCTCGAGATGATGTACGTTGCTTTGCCGTCCGTGAACTCCAATACTTCCGTTACCACACCGAGCACGTCATAGGTCTCGGTAGAAGTACTGCCGTCAACCAATGCCAAGGCTTTCGTAGCCGCATCGCTTGCGCTGATCTGGCCCTCTGCCGGATCCGGGCAACCCGGGAACGGAGGAGGTGCTACCATCGAGTCGATACGAACAAAGTAACCGTCGGTCAACTCCGGCGTAGGAGCATAGGTCGAACCGGTCTTCTGATAATACGTCAGCACACCGATCACCGTCACCTTCGAACCTACACGCGGCACATCCGTATTCTTACGGAAAGGTTTGTTAAGCAGGTTGTTGATATAGTAGCAGGAAATCGTTCCTGTGCTATCCGTCAAATCGAAGTTGATGTTCGTGTACGAGGGCACGTTCATCGGGTTCGTCGTATTCTTGGCAATCACACCCGACAACTTGTACAACTCGCCCGTCTTCGCGTTGACCGACAGGCTCTTGCAAATCTTGAGCGCACTGTCCACCGAAATCACGATACCTTCGGTATCCGGGATAAGAATAGGGATCGAATCGTTGTTAAACGAGTTGTCGCCGGGCTTGTTGATATACGAAGGCTCCCCGCAACTTATCATCGCCAATGCAACGAGCACGGTCGTGATAAAAATGTACTTTTTCTTAGCCGTAAAGGCACGATTACCTGCAGTTTTCATATATGTAGTATTTAAGATTTTCATGCGGATATCCATAAAACTCTCAAAATAGCGCACAAAATTACAAAAAATATTTCACGCGCGCAAATAAATAGGAAAAAAAGTGAAAAAAAAATCAATTTTCTTGCATGTTCCAAAAAAATGTCGTACCTTTGTGCGCTTTTTCGTGGGTAGGGCGTATTGTGTCCGCGCGAGAAACGGTATTTAATAACTATTTATAGGAGGAAAAAACTATAGCAACAACCCCTAACAGACCGCGCGGCGGTCGAGTTATCAAAGAGGATCCGCATCGTATTAACGATAAAATTCGCGGTGTCCAGGAAGTGCGCCTCGTCGGCGACAATGTAGAGCAAGGTATCTATACCTTCCAGCAAGCAATGCGCATTGCGGATGACCTCAACCTCGACTTGGTCGAGATAGCTCCGACGGCGACTCCGCCCGTGTGCCGCGTAGTGGACTACCAGAAGTTCCTCTATGCTGCTAAGAAAAAGCAAAAAGAGGCCAAAGCCAATGCTAAGAAGCAGGAAGTCAAGGAAATCCGCTTCGGACCGCAAACGGACGATCATGACTATAACTTCAAGCTCAAGCACGCCATCGAGTTCCTCAAAGAAGGCAATAAAGTGAAGTCTTATGTCTTCTTCCGCGGACGATCCATCGTCTTCAAGGAGCAGGGCGAACTCCTCCTCGCGCGCTTCGCGGCTGACCTCGCCGAGTACGGCAAACCCGATAATGTACCCAACCTCGAGGGCAAACGAATGATTATGTTCGTCAGCCCCAGAAGTAATAAAGGATAAGCAAACCGCAAGTCGTAGGGCTTACCTTGGAACTCCCATGAACTGTGAGCGGCTGCCTGAGACTGCGTATTTATTAACAAACTAAATTATTTTTAAAATGCCAAAGGTAAAAACGAACTCCGGTGCAAAAAAGCGTTTCACGCTTACCGGAACCGGTAAAATCAAGCGTAAGCACGCTTACAAGAGTCACATTCTGACGAAGAAGACTAAAAAGCAAAAACGCAACTTGACTCATGTTGCTATCGTAGATCATTCGAACACACGCTCCATCCGCGAGATGTTGTTGCTTCGTTAAGTGTAACCATTAAAGTGAAAGGACAAGAACATGCCAAGATCAGTTAATCACGTTGCTTCGCGCAACCGTCGTAAAAAGATCATGAGCCTTACCCGTGGTAACTTTGGTGGCCGCGCTAATGTATGGACCGTAGCAAAGAACACATGGGAGAAAGGTTTGCAGTACGCTTACCGCGATCGTAAGAACAAAAAACGTACCTTCCGTGCCCTCTGGATCCAGCGTATCAACGCTGCTGCACGCCTCGAGGGACTGAGCTACAGCCAACTCATGGGCTGCCTCAAGAAAGCAGGTATCGTCATCAACCGCAAGGCTCTCGCTGACCTCGCTATGAATCAACCCGCTGCCTTCAAAGCAGTCGTTGACCAAGCAAAGAAAAAAGCAGAGAAAGCTGCGAAGTAACCTAGTATCCTAGTTTCCTAGAATTCTAGTATTCTGGTTCTTACAAGAAAAAGGCTCGCAAATTGCGAGCTCTTTTTTTTATTCCACCCGTGCGCCGGTAACATCAAATAATTGCCCGTTGCGCTCGATCACCAGCTGCCCATCCCGTACAAACTTGCGAGTGGACGACGGGCGACCGGCAACATCCTCCATGCCCGTGGTACTGTGATAGAAATTCCGCATGTAATACGGCGCGCAGACATCCGCTGCTGTCTTGGTCGCCGACACAGAACCGGTCTTGTTGATGGCATGTCCGCTACTGGTGGTATTCTCATTCCAGAAACCGCGGTTGGACCACGTCTCTTCTACCAGTCCTTTTTTGGTGCTCCAATCCACATTATCGCCGTTGCCGGCATCTTCCGGGAACCAATAGTTAATACCGTCCACGTTCTCCAACGGCTTGAGATTATCTACCAGATCCTTGACGAAGTTATACTGCCCGGATACGGAGCACGGCCATGCGTCGCGGGTGTCGTAGTTCACGCCCTCGGACGGCCAGTACTGGAAGTTATACGCGCACTCGACGATATGCACGCGTTTGGTAGGGAAGAGTGCCTTGAGGTTATTGATGGTATTGACGAGATAGTTCTTTTCGGTTTTCGAGGCTACTTGATCTACAGTGAGATAGCCGTGCCAGAAAGGATAATAACTCAGTCCGATGATATCGAAATCGACATGGTTGTCCTTCAACTTTTTGTAATAATAGGAGTTGTAAGTGGTGTTGGTCGGGCGGTCGGTATGGATGATGATCTGTGCGTTCGGGCACTCTTCGCGCACCGCGTTGCAGCCGGCATGCAGCAAACCCAGATAGCCGGTCCAGTTGTCGCCGCTATAGTTATACGGGTGCACTTTGATGCCGCAAAGACCGTACATGATCTCATTGCCCACCTGCACCAGATCCGGCTCTGCTCCTGCCGCCTTGAGGGCCTGCAGTACGCGGTGGGTGTATTGTCCGAGACTATCCGCCATCAGCTCGTCGGAGAGCCCTTTCCAGGCTGCCGGCGGCTGGATATGTCCGGCATCGACCCACGAGTCGGAATAATGGAAGTCCAGCATGAAATACCCGCCGGCATCCTTGATGCGTTTGCCGAGCGCCGTGACATACGCCAAGTCCTGCACGATCGCATAGTCGGTCTTCGTATAATCCGGGGCTTTCTGTTGGGGATTCACGAAAATACGTACGCGGAACGTGTTCCATCCGCAATCGGAGATAAGCCAAGTAATCAGGTTGCTGATCTTCTTGTTGCTCACGTCTTTGTATCCCGAACTGTATTGCTCGTACTGTGTGAGCATAGATATATCGCCGCCTACATAGCGGGTCTGTGCCTGCGCGCATACACATAGGAGCGCGATTATCAATAAGGAGTATTTACGCATAAAAAGCTGTTGTTTTCAATTGACGGTGCAAAATTACTACATTTTTTCGACATACGCAAATAAAAGGGGTATAAAATGCAAAGTACAGTTTGCAAAATAAAGAAATATAAACAATTTGTTTGAATTTTCTTGCAGTAATGAACATTTTGTATTAATTTTGCGCCGTTTTATTGCTTTTAGGGAATAAACAGCAATGATTAACTAACATAATGAACTAAAACATTTAAGGTATGAGAAAATTTTACTCTCTTTTGTGCGCTCTCGCAATCGTACTGAGCGCAAGTGCAGCGCCGATGAATCTGCGTCCCATCGGCAAGAAACAATTAACTAAGGATGCGATTGTTAACCATGTTCGCAAAGCAGCTCCAAAAGCTCCTGCTCAACTCAATGGCGAGGTAATCAACATTGAGGCGAATAACCTCAGTATAGACGATTCTTACCTTCAGTTGTATCTCCAGTATTTTGGTTATGGCTATGTTGGTATCTCTGGCAGTAATGACGAGTGGGCTGTAGAGGCCGCTCTTTTCCCGATGAGTGAGGAGTATTTTACTACCTATTCTTCTGATGATGAGGATATCGAATTGACTGTTTATGATGCAGACGATAATGAAATCGCACTCACGGTTACGTCTGCAGAGCTCAATCAGCTGGCAAAAGGACAGCAGTTTTTAGCTTCTGCTGTAGATGAAGACGGTAATACCTACAACATCAACCTCACTTTCTTTGCTCCGGATGAGCCGAAAGCAGAAATCAATCTTGACTTCGGCGAGGGTACCGGTAAGTACTATGCAGAAGACGCAGATTGGTATTTCACAGGTGAGCGTGCGGATTACTTGGTAACATTGGATATCGTTACCACCCCGGAGATTGAAGGTTCGTATACCAAAGAAGACTTCCTGTTGAACTATACCGGCCTTTATACGGTAGACGGCGAGGACACGACGAAAATTGAAGGTATCTTTGATGCCAATGCTACTATCGTGCTGAAAGACGGTGTGTACAACATCGCTGCAGACCTGTTCTTGGGCGATGAGAACTTGTACCATGTTAAACTGCAGTATGTCAAGCCGGTGGCAACAGACACCGTTCGTTATACCTTCGAAGAGCCGGTGTCGATTGATGACTTTGGTGGAGATTTCTATTTTGTCGCAAAGAGTGACAAATACTTGCTTTATATGGACTACTATAGTACAACGATAGCCGGTGAGTTCGCATTGGCTGATCTCTATACGGATTATGTAGGCTTGTACACTATCAATGGAACCGATACAGCTTCGGTCGCATATGAGGATGTATCCTTGAAGGTGGTAGAGGATGAGGCCGGTTATGATGTGACGGTAAATTATCTGGCTACTGATTTGACTTGCTACATCTTTACGCTCCGCAGCAACAAGGCAGTAGTTGATGAAGTTGTACAAATCAATCTCGACAACGCAGATCATCAGGATATAAGTGCTTCTTCTTGGTACTATGGCTTCAGCCATTATGTGTTGGCTGCTAATGCGGACTCTTCGTTTGTTGCGGCCTTGGCTATTGCTAATGACGAATTCATAGGTTCCTTTACGGAGGCCGATCTTAACCAGTCGTATACTGGAGTATTCGTTAACGAAGTTCGCTTTGCTATTGCATCGGCTGAGTTTAGCGTAGCAGCCGGTCAGAACGGCAGTTTTGTACTTACCGGTTGGATGCTGGCTAAGAACAACGTGAAGTACGAGTTCGTTATCAAGACGGCTGAGGAAGGTCAAACGGAAGGTATCGAGAATATCGAGTTGACCGAGCAAGTACAGAAAGTGTCTGTGGACGGTCAGTTGTTCATCATCCGCGACAATAAGGTATTCAACGCTATCGGCACCCGCGTTCGTTAATCGAACCCGCTCCGATAAACAAAAACGAGGGCTGCGCACCGCGCAGCCTTCTTTTTTTAGTAGCGATAGGTGGTATCGTTGAGCAGATTAAACTGGTAAATAGTACTACCGAATCCGGAGAAGAAACCGATACCGCCAACCACATTCGTAGGCATGTTTTTGTAGATTGGCACAAAGAGTACGCCTCGCGAAAGAATATTCTCGTTATACTCCTTCCAGAAGCAGTACGTAGGATAGTCCACGCGCGCTACGCGCAATTGATAATCGGCGGAGTCTCCTACGGCGAAATAACTTGCCAAAGCCTCGTAGTCTTTTCCTTGAGAGATCGGATTATAGACCTTCATCTTGAACGGCCCGTCTTTCGCATCGCGGCTGTCGAACACGCCAAACGGACACAACTGGAATTGCTTCGTGCCTTTCTTGCGTGCGAAGAGTGTATAGTAGTTCTCTTCGAAAGGATTCTCCAATGTCATGTATCCCGTCACATCCACCATGCCCATCGAACTGGCTTGAACGGATAGCGAGTCGAGCGTAGCAATCGGCGGAATAGTTGTCGTGGCGGTAGCGTATAAGTCGTTGTATTTGGCAGTCACCGTGTATCGCTTTCCGGGCTCGCCTATGATGTCGATAGTCGTATATGTATAGGGCGGCATATACATCGTGTCCAGTCGCCCGGTCATGACTACTTCCTGCTCGCCATCCGAGAAGGTCACTTTGCCGAAGGGAATAAGTTGTTCTTCAATAATCTTCTCTAAGGTTCGCACAGAATCCGGTGCGTTTGCCACTACATAACTCTTGTGAATCATCACAACGGGATGACCGTTGGCGTCTATCCATGCCTCCAACACCATGGAAGAGTCTTGCGGCGGGTTGTAGGAACAACCGGCTAACAAAAGCAGACAAGTTACTATGTATAAGATGCGTTTCATTAGAATTTTCCGTATATACTGATGGAAGGAATAATCGTCATTAAGGCATTGCCGTAGATAGGCTTGAGATCGTCGCGGTACATCACAAATTGCGCGTTCTTATGTGCATAGACGTTGTACAACGACAGATTGATACCTAATTCATGCTCTGCCGTCTTGATGATGTCGCACGAGCAACTGAGGTCCAGGCGGTGGTAGAGCGGCAGGTGGGCACCGTTGAAAGTCGAATAGACCCCCATCAGTCTGCCGTTGAACATATATGCTTCGCGTGTCTCGGTATAGGGAACACCGGTCGCGAGTACGAACATCGCGCCTATGTGCCAGCGTTTCGCGAAATGCGAATTGATGACCACTTTCAAGTCGTGTCTTCGTTCACTCGAGGCAGCATAGCGATAATCGGTATATCCCTCTAATCCGGGCAGACAGCGCCGCGCCCATCCCAAGGTATAACTCACATAACCGGTTACGATACCGCTATTGCGCAGGAACATCAGGTTGAGTCCATAATTGCGCCCGCTTCCCGTTGTCACATATTTGTCATACGAGAATTGCTTATTGAGTACCTGCAGCACACTACCGGTGGATTCCACCACATTATAGAGTTGCTTGAAATACACCTCGGCCGACACGCTGTATTGCTGATGATAGAAGGAGCCCACATATTTTACGCTTGCCGAATGCGCCAATTCCGGTTGAAACTGCTCGGTAGCCACAAAGAAATAATCCGTAGGCAGTCCGCCGCCTGTTACGCCGGACTTATGGAAATACTGATGATACATGCCGTAATGCACGGAGATATCATGGTTGATTTTCGGGCAGAAATGCAGCGAAACGCGCGGGTCTATGCCCCACCAGAAGTGATGGTCATGGATGTAGCCGGATAAACGCACGCCGGCGTTGTACGCGAACCATTCATTTACCTCATGCCGCATATCAAGGGCTCCTGAAACCTCGTCTGCGTGAGCCAAACCGGGTTGCGGCGCATCCGTCTCGAACATCTCTATGCCGCGGATCGTAAAGGCTAACGGCAGGTTCATATAATGTTCGTAGTCCAGCGCTGCACGCAAGGTGATATCGGCCGGCAAGGCATAATTCAATTCATTCTTTATACCCGCTACTGCGATACATTCCGTGGAGCGCGCACGCGCAGAGTCCGCCAATACATCCAACTGGTTGTCAAAGGACGAGTAGTAGACCGTCGTTCGCCAATAGCCTTGATCTAAGCGATGATGCCAATAGGCGGAGCCTACGATATTCTGCCAGGGGAACGAGATCTGTGTGTTTCCCGTGTTGGAGAAAAGCCCCATCTTATCGCGGTTGTAGAAACCCGTCACCACCAGTCGGTCGCGTTCGCTCACTTGCCCTGCATAGGTGAGGTTAAAATCCATGAAATGGTAGCGGATATTATACTGTTCCATTTTCAAGAAACGTCCGTAGAGAGCGTTGATGTACGACGAACGTGCAGATATCCACAGGGCGTGCTTGCTGCCGATAGGAATAGTAAAAGTGAGGTCGGAATTGATGATGCCGATATTTCCTTCCACCGAAAAGCGCTTGGGAATATCGGAGAAGGTGCGGAAGTTCACCCAACCGCCGATTCGGTTTGCCATCATCGCAGTGTGCTCGGACTGCTCCATCTCGATGGTCTTGAAATGTGCACCGATGAACGTGGAATACAAACCCATCAGGTGGTTCGGGTAGAACACAGGCGCCCCGTTGATAGAAACCAAGGTCTGATAGTCGTCGCAACCATGGATATGCAAACCTGCTGCCGTCTCGTTATTCGTTTGTACACCCGCCAGACTTTGCAGATAGCGGATAGGATCGGACGTGCCGAGGAATTTAGGCATGTGTTGCAATTGCGCTACGTCCACCTCCATGCGTTCGGCAGTCTGATGAACGATAGAACGGGTGCGTTGCTGCACGACGTCGATATCTTCCAACTGCTTGACGATAGTCACACTGCTACTATCCGCAGCAGTCTGCCCGAAAACGGACAGACTGCCACCAAATAATAGTATTAGCGCTATCAGCCAATAAAGCATGTTAGTGCGTAGGATGATTATCCATGTCGTCGAAGGATATAGTTCCTACTTCGCCAAACAAGTTTTGCGACAACCGGATGTATTTGTTGATCAAATCCTCTACCATGTATTGCAGGTCTGTAAACGGCTTGCGAACGAAATACTCTTCAAAGCCGTAGGACGTTCCGTCTGCGGGGAAGTAGAGTACTCCCTCCGGCTCATACTGATTGTACGACTCGTTATACATGGGTTGTAACCGAACTTCGGCTTGCTTCACGTCGCTGTTGAAATAAATACCATTCGAGTTGTTGTCATTGAAACAGCTGCAGAAAGCACGTACACTCTCGCGGGTGGAGGACGAATGTGAATAATTCTTATCCCAGTTCATGAAATCGCGATACGCATAGCCCACGTTGTTGCTTTTTACCTTAATCTGCATCTGACCGAGGATGTCCACGAGACCGTCTGCTGCGCCGATTTTCTTAATCAACTCATCGTAGCGGTCAGCGTATTGCTCTGCCCAGTCTTCATAACTCTGGTCATCGCGCTTGCCGATCAGTTCATACAACGGCAGATTAACGGCTGCACTCAGGTACGGCTGGTCGCCGTATTTCATCTCGAATGCACACGAACCGTGTGTGGAGTTGATCTTCATGTCGATGTTCCATGCCAGGTTAATGAGGTTCACACCAAAGGTGAGATAGGCGTGATCGTTCTTCTGCAACTCTTGCGTGAACGCGAGTTGTGCACGCTGTACACCGGCGCAGGTGAGGCGCACATACACCTTTTCGGGCAATACGGCACCGATGGTATGCTGCTGGCCGTCTTCTACCCACGTATATTTATAGGTCTTGGAAGACCCCTCACGCCAAGCTTTCAGTTCGCACGCGCGCCCTTGCGCGTCCTTGAAACGGACAATAACGGAGTTGTCGCTCGATTTACCAAGGTAATTCCATTTTTTGTTGGCATCGTCTGCTTCGAAGACGAAGTTATCCTGCTCAAAGCTGAAGATATAATTGATGTTCGTCGGAGCCGCTTTGCCTTCTGCCACGCGAGCTACGCGATATAGCATGCCTACGTACGGAGCAACAGGATTAGGTCTTTCGGACGCATAGTTTCTTCCGTCATCGAAGACCGGGTCATAGGTGCTCACGAAATAATCCTCAAAGCCTTCCCAACTATAGTTTTCGTACTTGGTATAACAAGCGTCTGCAATCTCGATAAAATCGCGCTGGTCGTTGGTCTGGAAGGTGTTCACCATCTTCTTCGCGATCTCCATCAGTTTTTCTTTGGTGCCTTCCGGGCTCAGTACATCACCTTCGCCCTCTCCTCCTTCATGGTGAGGCAGTGCGAACGTGACACTGTCGATCATTTTGTAATCGCGCTCATAAACGATAGCGCCGTTGTACCAAATTTGCATCTGGGCCATCATAGTGGTTGCCGCCATGGCAATCCATAAGGTAGTAAATAAACGTTTCATAGGTATTACTGTTTGATAATTTTCACAATATTGGTTTTAAACTGGAGGAAATATTGCCCTGCCGGCACTCCATCCATATGCATTTCTGTGCCCTCCTCGCTTTTGACGAGGCTTCCTTCCAACGAGTATAGACGTAACATCGTCGGTTCACTCAAACCTTTAATCAAAACGAGGGAACTTGTCGGGTTGGGATAAACCACATAACGCGGATCATTCACTTGGAAGAGACCAACCTTCTCTTCGGTAAAAGTCATGGCTTTCATGGAACCCAGCGGCACCTCTTCCAACACATTGCCTTCGCGGTCATAGAAAACAACCGTCTCTCCCACAAAGACCATTTTGCCGATTTTGTACACCGCCAACTCAAAGTCGGAGGCGTTCAATTGCTCCACATGCAAAGTAATAGCGGACGCACTCAGGCACACGAAGCAAAGTAGAGTTAAAAGAATTTTTCTCATTGTATTTGGTATTAAATTGTTTTCGGGCGCAAAGATATACAAAAAAAATGATATACGCAAGAAAAATGTAACTTTTATCGTTTTTTGTTTAATATTTTGTGTTAAATGTAATGTTTTCCACTCATGATCTAAACAGATGATAAATCTTCCATAAATAGAAGCCGCAAGTTGTTAACAAATTTTCGTTTTGGACAACTTTTTCTGTTGATAAAAAACGTAAAATGCTGAAAATAAGCAATATAACGAAAAGTTTTGGAAAACTTTGTGAATTTTTTTTAAAAAAAACTTGTCAAAAAATTTGCACAATTCAAAAATTTGTACTACTTTTGCAACGTTTTTTCGGCTCCACGATTAGGAGCCTATGCCATGAGGCCTTGATATAACAAGCAAGAGACGAATTTTATACGCTTATATATGGAAACATACATTATCAAACGTGATGGTAAGAAAGAATTATTCACCATCGACAAAATCAAAAATGCCATTTCGAAGGCATTCTTAGCGGTAGGTGCGTTTGCTACAGAGGAGACGCTGGGAGCTATCCTCTCGCACTTACGAGTACATAACGAAGCAACCGTAGAGGAGATTCAGAACCAAGTAGAGGTAGCTTTGATGGCCGAGGGTTATTTCCAAGTAGCCAAAGCGTTCATCCTCTATCGTCAGGGTCACACGGAGGACCGCGAGACGCAGCGTCGTCTGGACTTTATGATGAACTATGTGCAGGCGTCCAACGCGGCAGAGGGTTCAAAATTCGACGCCAACGCCAACGTGGAGCACAAGAACATCGCGACGCTCATCGGCGAGTTGCCCAAGCAGGGCTTCATCCGTCTCAACCGCCGTCTGTTGACCGAGCGTATCAAGACCATGTACGGCAAGGAGTTGTCAGACCGCTACATGAATCTGCTTAACCAGCACTTCATCTACAAAAACGACGAGACAAACCTCGCAAACTATTGCGCGTCTATCACGATGTATCCTTGGCTCATCGGCGGCACGAAGTCTATCGGCGGTAATGCGACACCTCCGCATAACCTTAAGTCTTTCTGCGGTGGTTTCATCAACATGGTCTTCATGGTATCCTCCATGCTCTCAGGCGCGTGC
>ONUF01000049.1 GCA_900321005.1 uncultured Bacteroidales bacterium
GTTGAAACTATGCCCGTCTGCACATGTAGAAATTTTCGAAGGAATGAACCATGGTCAACTCCTTATCGACCATCCCGATGAAGTTGCCAAACGAATAATGAACGTTTTAGAATATGACAGAATATGAAAAAGAGCATTCAAAACATAGCCGGCTATGTGCTTGGCGGAGTGATGTTCGTAGTGCTTTTGCCGACGATTATGTGGCTGGCATCAGGAATGCCGGACATGGCTGTACATATCGGTGCGTTGCGCGCATCTTTGACAGGACTGTTGATGCTTGGCGGCCTAACGCTCAGTGTGTGGACTATTGTCTATATGAAGCGTCGTGGAAAAGGCAATCCGATGGATGCGTTCGGACATGAGGTGGCTCCTCGCACGCAACATCTGATGACAGATGGACCTTATCGTCTCAACCGCAATCCGATGCTGACCGGGACGCTTGTCTATCTCGCGTCATTTATCGTCTGGCTATGGACGTGGCAGGCAGTGTTGGTGTGGTGTATTTTCTTTGCTATCATGTTCGTACAAGTGCTGACTGAGGAGAAACGCCTCCGCCGTGATTTTGGCGATGAATACGAGTCTTATTGCCGTCGCACAGGGCGGTTTTTACCGATTGGATTTAATGGAAACAAATAGCGTAGATATTACCGCACAACTCTTTGCTTTGCAAGACCAGGCATATGCTGACTTCCAAAGCAAGTTACTTCCGACTGTCAAACGCGAGACGGTTATTGGTGTGCGGACACCGGACTTGCGCAAAATGGCGAAGCAAATCTGCAAGACTCCTGCTGCGCAAGAGTTCTTGCACAGTTTGCCTCATCGCTATTTTGACGAGAACCAATTGCACGCGTTTATCCTGTCGGAAGAGAAAGATTTCAACATCTGTATCGCTAATCTAGAGCAGTTCCTGCCGTATGTGGATAATTGGGCAACATGTGACCAACTATCGCCGTGTTGCTTTAAGAAGCATACTCAAGAACTATTACCGCTTATTCGCAGCGTGGTTCTTTGCTACGGCTTTCGCCAAACAATGGGATGCCACGCTGCCCTATATTGAGCAACATCGTTTAGAGAAGGATACGCACAACAAAACTATCCAGAAAGCCATTGAGAGTTTCCGCATCACAGACGAACAAAAGGCATTGCTTAAAACCTTGCGAGTGAAATAAAAAAGAGACCCGAAGGTCTCTTCTTTGTTGCTCAACCAGGACTCGAACCCAGACAGACAGAACCAGAATCTGTAGTGCTACCATTACACCATTGAGCAATGCTTTCTCAAAAGCGGGTGCAAAAATACTGCTTTTTTTTGAATCCTGCAAATTTTTCTGCAAAAAAATGCAAAATTAGTGCATTTATGTTGATTTTTTGTTCTCGGGCGAAGTCCTTCGGCTCGAAATGCATTTAGTTCAACTTGAAGTTGACAGGTACGGTATAGGTAACATTGACGGGGTTGCCGCGTACGGTACCGGGCTTCCAATCCGGCATGGCTTTGATGACTCGTACGGCCTCTCTGTCCAAGGACTTGTCGCCGCCGGAGCGTGCCACTTTCACTTTGGCAATCGCGCCATCTCTATCGACCATAAACTTCACCAAGACGCGCCCCTGAATACCGTCTCTCTTTGCTTCCGCCGGATACTTCACGTTCTTCGACAGGAACTCAATCAGCGCCTTTTGTCCACCGGGGTATGCCGGCATGGTCTGATAGAGCGGGATCTGCTCTTTGGGTTTTTTGTCAATCTTTCCGTTCGGCTTGTAATAGACGCACTCATGCTCGCCTTTCTCGTTCATGGTCTCTTCGTATTGCAGCGCTCCGTCCGGGTAGAAAATCTTACGGGCGTATGTCCGGGGCTCTTTGCCTTCCTCGTTCTCCGCATTCGTGATGACCAGCTCTTCTTGTGTGGCTCCGTCGGGATACAGAAGGATCTCGCTGATCAGCCGGGTACGCAGTTTGCCTTCTTTCTCTTTGACCGCTACGCGACGAATGATATCCTTACGGTTCGTCTCGCGGTCGAAATAATGAATGGTCGCTATATGGGCAACCGTATCCATTTCCTGTACGATACCGTAGCGTGTCGCTTGCGCTTGCTTCACTTTATCCATCTCATCGTTGACCCACACGGTGTCCGAGACGGAGAGCTTCTGTGCCATCAAACCCATCGGCAACAGACTCAATGCTAAAAGAAAGTGTTTCATAATTTATTTTACTTCGTTGATTGATTTGACATAGGCTTGGAGGCGGGTCAGAGCTTCGGAGAGGATGTCGCGGGAAGTGGCTAAATTGATGCGGATATACTGCTCGGCGCCGTACATCTCCGAAGGGTTGAAGAGCACATGTCCGTCTTTCGCCAGGGCCTGACAGAACGTTTCGGCAGGTATGCCCAGCGCGGCGATATTGACCCACGCGAGGTAGGTGCCTTCCGTCTCATGCAGGATGAGTTGCGGCAGGTGCTCGTGCAGGAAATCGCGCAGGAAACAGAAATTGCCGTAGATATAGTCGTTCAGTTCGTCCAGCCATGCTTCCGACTCGTTATACGCCGCCACTTGCGCCACAAGCCCGAAAGGATTGAGTCCGTTCACCTCGTGGATCTCCAGCGCGTGGTTGATCTGGGCGTGCAGTTCTTTATTCGGCACGAAGATGTTCGCACACAGCAGGCCGGCGATGTTAAACGCTTTGCTGGCAGAGGTGCAGACGCAGAAATCCGTGTCGTTGATGACGATGGACGCAAAAGGCGTGTAGGCATGTCCGGGGAAGGCGAACTCGCAGTGTATCTCGTCGGAGAGGCAGAAGAGGTGCTCGCGGCGCAGGATATCCGCCAGACGCTCTAACTCCTCGCGGCTCCACACGCGACCCGTGGGGTTGTGCGGGTTGCAGAGCAGGAACACATCGGCGCGCTTCGCTTTCGCCTCCATGTCGTCCCAGTCGATCTCGAAGCGGTTGTTGCGCAACACTAGCGGCGAAGGCACCAGTTCGCAGCCCATATTCTCGATGCAGGAGAAGAAACAGTTATAGGCGGGGGTGAAGGTCAGTACACGTAAACGTGTACATTGTTGATTGATGATTGTTGATTGATGATTGGTGATTGCTGATTGCTGATTTCTGATTTCAAGGGCTTTGAAGACGGCGGAGATGGCGGGGACAACGGCGGTGGTGTAGAGTAGGTTATCACAATTGATACCTTTCCAGCCATGGCGGCGTTCGAACCACGAAGCAACAGCGTCGTAGTTGGCCTGCGGCACGATGGAGTAACCGAAGACACCGTGGTCCAGACGACGCTGCATCGCGTCACGAATAGGCTTGGCAGCCTTGAAATCCATGTCCGCAACCCAAAGGGGCAGACAATCTTGGGCGGTTTCCGAATCCCACTTATAACAATCGGAGCCCTTGCGATCTACATATTCTAACATGGTTAGGTGTTTTTGCGGTGCAAAATTACTAAAAATATTGCATGTATGCAAATTATTTTGCCGAAAAATTTGTGTATGTCAAAAAAAAGCAGTACCTTTGCGCCGCTTTTTCGGCTGAGAAGCCGAGAGAGGCTAACTAAATGTTTAATTTTAACGCTTGGTAAGCCAAGGCTGAGCCAAGCAACATTCTACCACATGGCAGAAAATCTTTCTCTCCAGAACTTCGACTGGGATGCCTATGAAGCACAAAAGCAAGGCAAACAAAACGAAGAAGAAATCCAAAAGTATAAAGCGCCATCAAGGACAACGAAGTCGTTGAGGGTACCGTCATCAGTATCAACAAACGCGAAGTCGTTGTGAACGTAGGCTACAAGTCGGACGGTATCGTTCCGGCATCTGAGTTCCGTTACAACCCCGAGCTCAAAGTAGGCGACAAAGTAGAAGTCTACATCAAGAGCCAGGAGGACAAGAAGGGCCAACTCGTGCTCTCGCACAATGAGGCACGCACCGCTCGCGCTTGGGACCGCGTTAATGAGGCTTACAACGCAGGTGAGATCGTTACCGGTTACATCAAATGGCGTTCGAAAGGCGGCATGATCGTGGACGTACTCGGTATGGAAGCATTCCTCCCGGGCAGCCAGATTGACGTGAAGCCGGTTCGCGATTACGACATCCTCGTTGGTAAGACGATGGAGTTCAAGATCGTGAAACTCAATCCGGAGTTCCGCAACGTAGTAGTAAGTCACAAAGCTCTCATCGAGGCTGAACTCGAGGCTCAAAAGGCTGAGATCGTCAGCAAACTCGAGAAGGGTCAGGTACTCGAAGGTACGGTTAAGAACATCACCAACTACGGTGTCTTCATCGACCTCGGCGGCGTGGATGGTCTTATCCACATCACCGACCTCAGCTGGGGACGCGTTAACGACCCGCACGAGCTCCTGCAACTCGACCAGAAGATCAACGTCGTTATCCTCGACTTTGATGAGGAGAAGAAGCGTATCGCTCTCGGTCTCAAGCAGTTGACTCCGCACCCGTGGGATGCGCTTGATCCGAACCTCAAGGTAGGCGACAAGGTACACGGTAAGGTTGTTGTGATGGCTGATTACGGCGCATTCGTTGAGATCGCAGAAGGCGTAGAAGGTCTCGTTCACGTAAGTGAGATGAGCTGGAGCCAGCACCTGCGTTCCGCTAACGACTTCCTGAAAGTCGGCGACGAGGTAGATGCTGTCATCCTGACGCTCGACCGCGCTGAGCGTAAGATGTCCCTCGGTATCAAGCAACTCAAGGCTGATCCGTGGGCTAACGTGGAGACCAAGTACGCAGTTGGCACTCGCCAC
>ONUF01000040.1 GCA_900321005.1 uncultured Bacteroidales bacterium
TGCAGATTTTTTTGTGGATGTTGAAAAAAAGAGAGATTTATTTGCATAATTCAGAAAAAAGTTATACCTTTGCATGCAAATTGCGTGCGGAACAATAATCGCATCGTAATTCCGCTGACACCGACAGCGTAAAAAAGCGGTGAAAAGAAAGATAGAAGATGGCAAAGCAAAAAGAAATAATCGTCAAGGACACAACTATCCGTTCGTTTTCGCAGAACGGATGGGACTATATCTGTATAACGGACATTGCCAGACAGAAGAATGCCCTTGAACCGAAAGATGTTGTAAAGAATTGGATGCGACTCAAGAATACGATTGAGTATCTTGGAATGTGGGAGGCATTGAATAACCCGCAGTTCAAAGGGGTCGAATTCGATCCCCTTTTGCGAGAGGCTGGTAGTAATGCTTTCACACTTAGTCCGTCACGCTGGATTGAATTAACGGGAGCTATCGGCATTATTTCGAAGGCTGGGAATAATGGCGGCACGTTTGCGCAACGGGACATTGCTTTTAAATTTGCCAGTTGGGTATCTGTTGAATTTGAACTCTATTTGATTAAGGAATTCCAACGCCTCAAAGAGGAAGAACAAAAAGCTCTCGGCTGGTCGGCAAAGCGCGAGTTGGCAAAGATTAATTATCATATCCATACGGACGCGATAAAAGAGCACCTTATCCCGCAGGAGATTGACCCTTACCATCGTTCACTCATTTATGCCAATTAGCTATCCAGCAAATGACCGTGTTAGAAAACGTAGAAAGCAAACGTATATTGAAAGCATAAACAGAATCAGGTCTGACCTCACCGACAGCGTAAAAAAGCGGTGACATATTTTATATACAGAGTTTCGGAGACGAGGCTCTGTTTTTTTTTGTGCCTGCTTTTCAGCTCGTAGATGCATCAAAATATGCAAAAATCAAAAATACTTTCCTATATACTTGCGTATTTCAAAAAAAAGTTGTAAATTTGCAACGCAAAATGTAATAACCAAGTGGATTAAATTCTTTGTACTAAGGCAAGCAGTAAAAAGTACAACCATTAAAACCAAATTATAACTATGAGCAGACTTTGTATAATAGGAGCAAAAGACGCGGGTAACCTCACTGTAGATTTGCAGTTTAGCGACCAAACTACCCGCAGAGTGGATATAGGTGACTTCATCCGTCGTCACCCTCATCCGCAGTATAATAAGTATCTTGACCCTCGCCATTTCCGCCGCTTCGAAATTGAGGACGGTAATATTGTCTGGGGCAAGAATTGGGATTTGGTATTCCCGGTAGAACAGTTACACGCAGGTGTAATTGAGGGTTAGTGCTAACGCTGGCACCGACAGCGTAAAAAAGCGGTGAAAAATATTGGAAAATATAAATTAATTATGGCGAAAGTTAAATCGGACACATTACATGTGCAAGGCATTAATGTAGGAATCTACACAGAAGATTATCGGAATGAGTATATCTCATTGACAGATATTGCTCGCTACCGAAATAGTGATGATCCGCGTTTTGCCATACAAAACTGGATGCGAAACCGCAATACCATTGAGTTTCTAGGCTTATGGGAAACATTGCATAACCCGAATTTTAACCGTGTGCAATTCGACACGTTTAAAAATGAAGCCGGATTGAATCGCTTTGTGATGACGCCATCCAAGTGGATAGACTTAACCGGAGCCATAGGTATTATTACAAAGGCAGGGCGGTACGGAAGTGGCACATATGCACACAGCGACATAGCAATGGAATTCGCTTCGTGGATTTCATCGGAGTTTAAACTCTATTTGATGAAGGATTATCGCCGTCTAAAATATGACGAGAATTCGCGTCTTTCGCTGTCATGGAATCTCAATCGGGAAATCTCTAAACTCAATTATAGGGTGCATACTGATGCTATTCAGCAGAATTTATTGCCTTCTGAATTAACAAAGGAACAACAATCTTATGTCTATGCCGATGAGGCAGATGTGCTCAATGTTGCTTTGTTTGGTATGACAGCTGCTCAATGGAGAGCACAGAACCAAGGCAAAAAGGGAAATATAAGAGATTATGCCTCAATCCAACAACTATTGGTGTTAGCTAACTTGGAATCGTATAATGCTCTTTTAATAGAACAACATCAACCCCAATCAAGTCGTTTGCAATCATTGCGTGATATGGCAATAAAGCAGTTACAAACCTTGTCTGCTCTTGATATCTCTGGGCTACCTCAATTGCCCAAAGCATAAACCACCGTCACTCACTGACGTTAAACAGGAGGACATAAAAAGGCGTTTATTGACGCTTGTTTTGGCTTAACTGAATCTAGCAAATTTATCTGCCCGAAACAAGATAGTGCAATAAGCGTCCTCGTGGATATGTTATATTCAGTCCTCGCCCATATGGGTGGGAGGATGAAACATATCGGGCGTGGACGTTATTGTTTATTCTTGCAGAAAGGTTTTGCTAGAACCCAGTTAAGGAGAATGAGCGTGAATAATGTTCGCGCTTTTAATTTTGTATATATGTACCTAACTCAAATATCAACATTTAACAGTTGCGCCCGACACAAATTTAGGGAAATCATTATGAGGAAAAAACTATTTACACTTTTGCTTGTGGTAACGGCAAGTCTTGGAACGCTTTTCGCTTGGGATTATGAACACGTCCAAATCGGCGATTTGTATTATAACCTCGATGCCACTAACAAAATGGCAGAAGTAACATCACAATATAGCAGTTATCCGTATTGGTCAGCAACTATTACGACTGCCGATATTCCTATGTCTGTATTCTATAATAGCGTAACTTATAGCGTTACAAGTATCGGCAAAGATGCGTTCTACAATTGCAACGGACTGACTTCGGTTACTATTCCTAATAGCGTTACAACTATCGGCAGCTATGCGTTTTATAATGTGCTTAATATTGCTTATAATGGAACCGCTACGGGCTCGCCATGGGGTGCAAGGAGCGTTAATGGATATGTAGATGGATATTTTGTCTATAGCGATGCCACAAAGACAGAGTTGATTAAATGCTCTGCCGCGATAGAAGGAGGAGCTGACATCCCTTCTGGAGTGAAAAAAATCGGTGAGTCAGCATTCTCTAATTGCAGCGGACTGACTTCTGTGACTATTCCTAACAGCGTTACAAGTATCGGCTATAATGCCTTTTCTGATTGCAATGGACTTAAAGTAGTTCATATCTCAGACATGGCAGCATGGTGCAAGATTAGTTTTGGTAGTTCTGCTGCCAACCCCCTGTACTATGCACATAATCTATATTTGAACGGGGCACTTATTACTGATTTAGTCATACCCAATAGTGTCACAAGTATTGGCAACTATGCGTTCTCCAATTGCAGCGGACTGACTTCGGTTACTATTCCTAATAGCGTTACAAGTATCGGTAGCGATGCGTTCCGTGGTTGCAGCGGACTGAAATCTGTTACCATTCCTAACAGCGTTACAAGTATCGGCAGCGGTGCGTTTTACAATTGCACTGGACTGACTACTAATACTATTCCAAATAGCGTTACAAAGATAGGTAGAGATGCCTTTTATGATGTGCTTAATATCGTATATAGTGGTAAGGCTACCGGTTCACCATGGGGTGCTAAAAGTGTTAATGGATATGTGGATGGTTATTTTGTATATAGCGATGCCACTAAAACAAACCTTTTAGGATGTCTATCAAATATTGAAGGGGAAGTAACAATTCCCAATACAGTAAAATCAATAGGACAAAACGCGTTTCGCGGTTGTAAAGGAATAACATCGGTCACCATTCCTAACAGCGTCACAAGTATCGGCAGTAGTGCGTTCGGATATTGCGGCAGTTTGAAAGAAGTGCATATCTCAGACATGGCAGCATGGTGCAGGATTAGTTTTGGTAGTTATAATGCCAACCCGCTTGATTATGCACATGATTTATATTTGAACGGGTTACTTATTACCGATTTGGTTATCCCGAATAGCGTTACGAGTATCGGCAACTATGCGTTCTACGATTGCAGCGGACTGACTTCTGTGACTATTCCTAATAGCGTTACAAGTATCGGCAGCTATGCGTTCAGTGGTTGCAGCGGTCTGACTTCTGTGACTATTCCAAATAGCGTTACAAGTATCGGCGAGAGTGCATTCTACGGTTGCAGCGGACTTAAAGAAGTGCATATCTCAGACATGGCAGCATGGTGCAGGATTAGTTTTGGTAGTTATAATGCCAACCCGCTTGATTACGCACATGATTTATATTTGAACGGGTTACTTATTACCGATTTGGTTATCCCGAATAGCGTTATGAGTATCGGCAACTATGCGTTCTACAATTGTAGCGGACTGACTTCGGTTACTATTCCTAATAGCGTCACAAGCATTGGAGAGGATGCTTTCTATGGTTGCAGCGGACTGAAGGAAGTGCATATATCAGATTTGGCAACATGGTGCAAGATTGGTTTTGGTAGTTATTTTGCCAACCCACTTTACTATGCACATAATTTATATTTGAACGGGTCACTTATTACCGATTTGGTTATCCCGAATAGCGTCACAAGTATCGGCAACTATGCATTCTACGGTTGCAGCGGACTGACTTCGGTTACTATTCCTAATAGCGTCACAAGTATCGGCAACTATGCGTTCTACAATTGCAGCGGACTGAAATATATTATTTCACTACCAAACACTCCACCAACAATTAAGTCTTACACAATCCCAACAGGTGTAACAATCTACGTATACAACGAAGCATTAAATAGTTATCAGAATGCTATAAATTGGAAAGACTACAGCCTAAGAGGACTAATTGATTCCGAGAACACAGAAGCACCGACGAGTGCGGTTATCAGTATGACGAATAATGCTTGGAGTCTTAACGGGAACTATATTGTTTCTTGCGGCATCGAAGGCGGAGAGATGTTCAGCGGCAATACTTTGGAGTATATAGGATTGGAGCCCAATAGTGAATATACCGATGTGCCAATAGTATTGACCTCGAATACATCAGAGAATATGACTGTCAACCTTTCTTTCACAACATCTGCTCTTACGCTTACCACTCAGCCGTCGAAGCCGGTGTCTTCGAACACTGCTATTCTGCTAGCCGAGACTAACATGGCAGACATTGAGACCTCTTGCGGCTTTGAGTATAAGCGCAATGACGCACCGGCGGATATGGAGGGGAACAAAGTTTTCTGCCCGGTGGCTTCTGGGCAGATGGCAGGACGGCTCAAGAACCTCAAAGACGATGTCTATTACAAATACCGCGCTTTCTATCAGTCCGCAGCAGGCAATATGTACTACGGCGACTGGCAGTATATCTTCACCGGCGATGTGGCGGTAGAGTTTGACCCGATACTTTATACCTACGGTGCAACCGTTGTTAAGGAGAACGAAGCTACTATCAGCGGTTACGCCCTCGCAGGCTCGGAGGACTTCACCGAGCAAGGCTTCGAGTACTGGGCGGAGACGCGTGCTAACGGCGGAGCAAACGCACCTCATCGTGTGCCTGCGGCTCTTAACGAGCATTTCTTTGTGCAGGCAAGCGGCATCGCCTTACATGCTACACTCACCAACCTGGACGCCGGTACGGTTTATAAATACCGCGTCTATGGCAAAGTGGGCGACCAGTATTACTACGGCGCCGAGCAAAGTTTTGCCACACAAGGCGAATATGAAGGCGATGACTCGGAGGCGATAGAAGAAGTACCAAGCGACCAAGTACCAAGTACAAAAGCGCAAAAGATCCTCCGCAACGGGCAGATCTTCATCCTCCGCGGGGAGAAGGTATATACCCTCCAAGGACAGGAAGTAAAATAAAGTGACCAAGGGACGATGTACAATGTACAAAGGAGCAAATCGGGCGGCTCAATGAATGAGTCGCCCATGTGTTTTATGATTGTAAGCCTTATTTCACAACAAAAGCGCTACAAATCATTGAATTACGTAAATAATTGTACCTTTGCAGGCGGAAAAGAATATAAAGCAGATATGACCTCCTCGCATGATATTTGGCAATGGCAAGAACCGAGAAAGGCACAAAGAAAAGCCGGCACAATGGATGCCGGCTAATAGGTGATGAGAGAATGACTAATCCAGTTTGAGGACGGCAAGGAAGGCTTTCTGCGGCACTTCCACATTTCCGATCTGCTTCATACGCTTCTTTCCGCGTTTCTGCTTCTCGAGCAACTTACGCTTACGGCTCACGTCACCGCCGTAACATTTCGCCAATACATCCTTGCGAACCTGCTTTACGGTTTCGCGTGCAATTATCTTCGCACCGATGGCGGCTTGAATTGCGATGTCAAACTGCTGACGCGGCAGGAGCTCTTTGAGTTTCTCGCACATGCGGCGTCCGAAATCCACGGCGTTGTCGCGGTGGGTAAGGGTAGAGAGGGCATCGACCTGCTCGCCATTAAGAAGAATATCCAGTTTGACGAGGTTGGACGGACGGAAACCGTTCATGTGCCAATCGAAGGATGCGTAGCCCTTGGAGATGGATTTGAGTTTGTCGTAGAAATCAATGACAATCTCGCCGAGCGGCATGTCGAAAAGAAGTTCCATGCGGTTGCCGGAGATATACTCCTGCTTGACGAGTTCACCGCGTTTGCCGAGACAGAGCGTCATGATCGGTCCGATATAGTCGGCCGTAGTGATCACACTCGCGCGGATATACGGCTCCTCGATGCGGTCTATCTCCGTGAGATCCGGCATGCCGGCAGGGTTATGCACCTCGACCATGCCGCCGTCTTTGGTATAGACATTATAGGATACGTTCGGGACGGTGGTGATGACATCCATGTCGAACTCGCGGTCCAGACGCTCCTGGATGATCTCCATGTGGAGCAGTCCGAGGAATCCGCATCGGAAACCGAAGCCGAGTGCCATAGACGACTCGGGCTGGAAAGTGAGGGACGCGTCGTTCAGCTGCAGTTTCTCAAGCGAAGCGCGCAGATCCTCGTAGTCCTCCGACTCAATCGGATAAACACCCGCGAAGACCATCGGTTTGGCTTCCTCAAAACCGGCAATCGCTTTGTCGCACGGTCGTGCTACATGCGTAATCGTATCACCCACTTTGACTTCGGTCGAGGTCTTGATACCGGAGATGATGTAACCCACGTTTCCTGCGGATATCTCCTTTCTCGGAGACATGTCGAGTTTGAGAATACCTATCTCGTCGGCGTCGTACTCCTTGCCTGTATTGACAAAGCGCACCTGATCGCCGGTTCGCATGGTTCCGTTGACCACTTTGAAATAGGCGATGATGCCTCGGAAAGAGTTGAAAACACTATCGAAAACGAGACATTGCAGCGGAGCGTTCGGGTCGCCTTTCGGAGCCGGAATGCGCTCGATGATGGCGTCCAGAATCTCCGGTACGCCTTCTCCGGTTTTGGCAGAGCAGCGGAGGATCTCCTCACGTTTGCAGCCTAACAGATCGACAATCTCGTCCTCCACGCGTTCCGGCATGGCGTTATCCATATCGCATTTGTTGAGCACAGGAATAATCTCGAGGTCGTGCTCAATCGCCATATATAAGTTACTGATTGTCTGTGCCTGCACGCCTTGCGTAGCATCCACGACGAGTACGGCTCCCTCGCAAGCCGCAATAGAACGGCTGACTTCGTAACTGAAGTCCACGTGCCCCGGAGTGTCGATGAGGTTCAAGGTATAACCCTTATGCTGCATCTGAATAGCGTGACTCTTGATGGTGATGCCGCGCTCTTTCTCCAGGTCCATATCGTCCAGAACCTGGTTCTCCATTTGGCGGACATCAACCGTGCCCGTCAACTCCAACATGCGATCCGCCAGGGTGCTTTTACCGTGGTCAATATGCGCAATAATACAGAAATTTCGTATCTTATCCATTAAATCCTATTTACCCAAACTAAATTCGGCTGCAAAGGTATAAAAAAATTTGCACATATCAAAATTATTTTGTAACTTTGCGCAAAATTTAACAATTTATCTATTGTTGTGAAAAATATCGTAGTACGTTTTTGTGGGGACTCGGGCGACGGAATGCAGCTTACGGGTAACATGTTTGCCCAGCTTGCCGCCGAATTAGGTCACGAGATCTCTACCTTGCCGGACTTCCCGGCGGAAATACGCGCGCCGCAAGGAACCTTGGGCGGCGTGAGTGGTTTTCAAGTAGAGTTAGGTAGCGAGGTGTACACGCCGGGTGATAAAGCCGACGTGATTGTCGCGATGAATGCCGCGGCATTGAAGGTCTGCACTTTAGGCAGTCATTTCAACCACCCGCAGGCGCATTTTGACGAAGAGTTCGCTTTGTATCATCGCCGCGCGATTGTCATTGTGGACACCGACAGCCTGACGGACAAAGACCTCGAGAAGGCACAGTACCATACGGACAACCCGTTTACCGAATTAGGTATTCCCGAGTCGGTTCAGATCGTGCCGGTGGCTCTGACGACGCTGACAAAAGAGGCGCTGAAAGACAGCGGGATGGATAATAAATCCGTCCTCAAGTGCCGTAACATGTTCGCGCTCGGTCTTATCTACTGGCTGTTCGACGAGCCGATGGAGAAAGCAATCCACCTGCTGGAAGACAAGTTCAAGAAAAAACCGGCTCTCATCGCGCCGAACACGAAGGTGATGGTGGACGGCTATAACTACGGCCAGAACCTTGCGCTCAATATCATGCAGATTCACTTGGATGAAGCCAATACCGCCGGCAAAGAGTCCGGTCGCTATACCTCTATCGCCGGTAATAAAGCGACGGCTTGGGGACTTATCGCGGCGGCAGAGAAAGCCGGCAAGCACCTCTTCCTCGGTTCATATCCTATCACGCCTGCTACGGATATCCTCCATGAACTCGCGGCGCGCAAGGACATGAACGTTATGGCGGTGCAGGCCGAAGACGAGATCGCCGGCGTATGTACGGCTATCGGCGCAGCTTTCGCCGGAGACTTGGCTTGTACAACGACTTCCGGCCCCGGTCTGAGCCTCAAATCCGAAGCCATCGGCTTGGCTGTCATGGCCGAACTGCCGTTGGTGGTAGTAGATGTACAGCGCGGCGGACCGAGTACGGGACTGCCAACGAAAACCGAGCAAACGGACTTGCTGCAAGCCCTCTACGGCCGTAACGGCGAGTGTCCGGCGGTAGTTTTGGCCGCTTCGAGCAGTGCTAACTGCTTCGATTTTGCGTACGAGGCATGTAAGATTGCCTTGGAGAATATGACGCCTGTCATCTTGCTTACCGACACCTATCTGGCTAACGGAACGGCACTCTGGCGAATTCCTCAATTGGCTGACCTGCCGGAAATTCACCCGCAGACTGTACCCGAAGAACTGAAAGGGCATTTCAATCCGGCGCTCCGCGACGAACGCGGCGTGCGTTATTGGGCTTTCCCGGGTATGGAAGGATTCGAGCACCGCAACATCGGTTTGGAGCGCGACTCCGAGAAAGGCACTATCTCCACGAACCCTGAGAACCACGAGAAGATGGTCCTCGCCCGCAAACATAAGATCGAGCAAATAGCTAATTCCATTCCTGAGCTGAAAGTCATTAAGTCGTCAGCAGTCAGTGGTCAGCATTCAGATATGTTGTTGGTCGGCTGGGGTAGTACGGAAGGTCATTTGCACGCCGCGGCGAATGCATTAGGATGCGACTTGGCGCAGTTCAACTATATCTGCCCGCTACCGCGTAACACCCGCGAGGTGCTGAGTCAATATAGGCGAATTATAGTTTGCGAATTAAATACAGGCCAATTCGCAGCCTATCTCCGTTCACAATTCCCGGATATAAAATTTGAACAATATAACGAAATTCAAGGACAGCCGTTCGCTGTAGAAAGGATAGTAGAGTATGCAAGCAAGTGATTTTAAATCCGATCAATATGTTCGTTTCTGCCCGGGCTGCGGAGACCACGCGATTTGTATGGCGTTGCAGAAAGCGATGTCGCAGATAGGTATCCCGACACACGAAGTGGCTGTCATCTCCGGTATCGGTTGTTCCAGCCGTATGCCGCATTACCTCAATACCTACGGATTCAATACCATCCACGGCCGCGGCGGCGCGATAGCTACCGGCGTGAAGACCTCGCATCCGGAACTCGCCGTTTTTATCCATGAGATACGCCGCAATGTGGACCTCAATGTATGTATGTTCAACAACCGCATCTATGGTCTTACGAAGGGTCAGTACTCGCCTACAAGCCCGAAGGGCTTTGTGTCCAAATCGAGTCCTTTTGGTACCGTAGAACGCCCGTTCGTGCCGGCGCAGTTAGTGCTCGGCGCCGGAGGTACATTCTTTGCCCGCACGCTGGATGTCGATATGCCGACGACGGTGGACTGTCTCGTAGCCGCGCAGCAGCATAAGGGTTGCTCGATCGTCGAGTGCCTCGTGAACTGCGTGATCTTCAACAACGGCACGCACGCCTGGATAGCTGACCGCGAGCAGCGCGCAGAGCATTCGATCATCCTCAAACACGGCGAGAAGATGATTTTCGGCGCCAACAAAGACAAAGGTTTGGCAGTAGAGATTGATCCTGTGACCTTTGTGCCGAAGATGATCGTCGTGCCGGCGGACGACCCGCGTGTGTTGACGCATGATGCGACACAACCCGATCCGACGCTGCATCGCCTGTTAGGCCTGATGGGCCAAGACCGCGTTGTAAATACGAATGCGGAAGTGGATAATGAACTGCCGATAGCGCTGGGTGTCATCCGCAATGTAGCTGCAGAGACCTACGACGAGGCGGTGAATAACCAAATCGCCGAAGTACGCGGGAAAGCGAAAGCCAAGAACTTTGATGAGTTGACGGCTACCCTCGATACTTTCCTTCTGTAGAATCGTTGAGAATTGATAAGTAGGATTCATAGCGAGAAATTGCTATGGATCCTTTTATTACGGCCTCTTGCACGGCGCAGCCCGGCTCGGTGGTGTGGGTGCAGTTACTGAAACGGCAGTCGCGGCCGACACGGAAGATCTCGCGGAAATAATGACTGACTTCCTCTTTCTCGAAGTCAATGGTACCAAAACCCTTGATACCCGGGGTGTCGATGACCGCACCGCCCTCCGGCAGGAAATACATCTCCGAGAAAGTCGTGGTGTGCATGCCGGTGTCGTGTGCATCGGAGATTTTTCCTGTTCGCGTGAGTTCTTTGCCGAAGAGCGCGTTCAGCAGCGTACTCTTTCCTACACCGGAGTTGCCGCTAAAGAGCGTCGTTTTGCCCGCAAGCAGGGTGTTGAGTGCTTCGCGTGTATTGGCTTCGCCGTTTATCGCTTCGCCGTTTAAGTGCTTGGCGCTGATGGCGAGGGTAGGATAGTCGAGTGACTCGTAGAGCGCGCGCAGTTCGTGGAGTTGTGCCAACTCTTCTTCGGTCAGCAGGTCTATCTTATTGAAAATAAGGAACGCGCGCACGCGATAGGCCTCGCAGGTCGCGAGGAAGCGGTCGATGAAGGTGGTAGAAGTGATAGGATGGTTGACGGTGACGATAAGCGCCACCTGGTCGATGTTGGCAGCGAGGATATGACTCTCTTTGCTCAGGTTGGTCGCCCGACGGATGATGTAGTTCCGCCGCTCTTCGATCTCTTTGATCCAATTGGTGCCATCGGCGAGCGTTTGTATTTCCACGAAGTCCCCGACGGCTACCGGATTGGTACTACGGATGCCTCGGATGCGGAAATTGCCCTTGATATGACACTCCGCATCCGAACCATCGTCCAACCGAACGATGTAACTGCTGCCCGTAGATTTAATGACGAGTCCCCTCACCAATTACCAATTAGCAATGACAGTTATACTGTCATGATCTCTTTCTCTTTGGCTGCATAGAGAGCTTCGACCTTCGCGATATACTTATCGTGGGTCTTCTGCATGTCCTCTTCGGCATCCTTCTCGATGTCCTCACTCAGGCCGTTCTTCACGAGTTTTTTGAATTCCTCGATAGCGTCGCGGCGGGCATTACGGATGGACATCTTGGCGCTCTCGGTCTCTGCCTTACATTGTTTGCAGAGGTCACGACGGCGCTCCTCGGTAAGCGGCGGCAGGATCAGACGGATCGTCTCGCCGTTGTTGGACGGCGCAAGACCGATATTCGAGTTGATGATAGCGCGCTCGATGTCGCTGATCAGTTTCTTCTCCCACGGCGTGATAGCAATCGTACGTGCGTCGGGAGTGGTGATGGTGGCGCAGTTAGCGAGGGGCGACAGCGATCCGTAGTAGTCGATCTTGATCGGGTCTAAGATACGCGGATTGGCCTTGCCGGCACGGATGTGCTGCAGGGTGTCGTCCAAGTGTTCCACCGCATTCTGCATTTGCTCTTCGGCTGCAGACTGATAGAGTTCTAATTCGTCGTTCATAGTATCAATTATCAATAATCAATTATCAATTGTCACGGAGTGACCAATGTTCCAATTTTCTCGCCGTTAATGACGCGCGCGAGGTTTCCTTCTTTATCCATGTTGAAGACATAGATCGGCAGACCGTTCTCTTTGGCCATAGCCGTCGCCGTAAGGTCCATCACCTTCAGGCCGCGGCGGATGACTTCGTCATAGGTGATCTCGTCGAACTTCGTGGCCTTCGGGTCTTTTTCAGGGTCAGCGGTATAGATGCCGTCCACACGCGTACCTTTCAGCATCACGTCAGCTTTGATCTCCAACGCGCGTAGACTCGAACCCGTGTCGGTGGTGAAGTAAGGCGCACCCGTTCCGCCGGCGAGAATGACCACATTGCCTTTTTCCAACAGACGGATGGCTTTTGCGGGACTGTAGAAGTCTCCCACCGGTTCCATGCGGATGGAAGTCAGTACGCGCACAGGCTGACCGATCGCTTCGAGGGCAGACTGTAACGCTAAAGCGTTAATGACCGTCGCTAACATGCCCATTTGGTCACCTTTCACGCGATCAAAACCGCGTTGTGCACCCGATAAGCCGCGGAAGATATTCCCGCCGCCTATGACGATGCCTATCTGTACACCGCGTTGTGCGATAGCTTTCACCTGCTCGGCATATTGGTTCAAGCGCTCGGTGTCGATACCTTGTTTGCTTTCTCCGGCAAGACTCTCACCGGAAAGTTTCAGTAAAATGCGTTTAAACATAATGTATTAGCGTTGTTATTGTTCGGGTCCGGAGCCGCTCCGGTACCATGAAGCGTACATGGCATAGTTATTGGCTATTTTCTGATTGATCTCTTGGGTCTGTGCGGGTTCGGCTTTCTTGATGAATTTCGCCGGCACGCCGCCCCAGATCTCGTTCGGACCTAT
>ONUF01000011.1 GCA_900321005.1 uncultured Bacteroidales bacterium
GCTCGCTTGTGAGCGCGTATTGGTAGGCAAGTACGCTAAGGCCGCGTAGGCCGTATACCAGGCTAACTCATACAGAGGAGTTTATCTATGTTTATTTACTAATAATGTTTTCGGCCTGTTTTCTTACCTCGTTTTCTTGCGCTCCGCGCGTTTTCCTTATTTTTTTACCCAAATATTTGCATATGTCATTTTTTTATTGTACCTTTGCAGCGTCAAAGGTAAAAGGAAAACAAGATGCCAAGTCAGGAAGTAGCAAATATGATCCCGAAGATGCAGCGTTTCTTTGCGTCACAGCCGGTTAATAGAGCCTATCTGTTCGGCTCCTGTTCGCGCGGTGAAGAGACGAAAGATAGCGATGTGGATATATTGGTCGATTTGGATAAGTCCAAACCGATGGGGCTGTTCCAATATGTGACGATGAAGCTGGACTTGCAGGACCTGCTTCAGCGTGAGGTGGATCTGGTGGAGAGCAATGAGTTATTGCCTTTTGCACAAGAATCGGCAAACCGAGATAAGTTCTTAATTTATGAGAGAGCATAATAGAGACAAAGAGCGTTTGGCACATATCTTAGACGCTATTAGCGTTATTGAGAATGGTTTGGCAACATATCCCAAGGATGAATTGCTGAATAATCGGCTGTTGTATTATGGTTTGGTGAAGCAAATTGAGATTATTGGCGAAGCGGCAAATATGCTGACGCACGAGTTTCGCGACGCGCACACGGAGGTTGACTGGCGACCGATAGTGGCTATGCGTAATGTGCTCGTGCACGATTACATACATATCAGTAAGGATATGTTATGGGCCACAATCACGCAAGACATCCCGCATCTCAAGGTTTATATCGAACAATTCCATCAGGAATTTGATTAACCAAAGGCAGCTCCGGCTGCCTTTGCTGTGTTTATTGGGCCTGGCTCCTTGCGTGAATTAGAAAAAACCATTTTTGATATTTTCTCCATTAGATGGTATAATTTAGGAATGGAACAACTCGTGTTGTGAGGGATATCGGATAACTGCACATCTGGATGCTCGCATACAAGTGAGCAGGTATACGGTATACCGCAAGGCCGCGTAGGCCATCATTCTTAATTATAGCGTCTAATGGTATTTTCTTTATTTTTTTCTATCTAATAATGTTTTCGGCTCGTTTTCTTACCCCGTTTTCTTGCGCTCCGCGCGTTTTCCTTATTTTTTTACCCAAATATTTGCATATGTCAAAAAAAAGTAGTAATTTTGCACCGCAAAATTGAAGGAAATGGGACAGTTAGCGTTTATAAAAACATTTATCTTGGTGACAATGCCTATAGATATCAACGATAACCGCAGGCATGTACACGTGTTCAAAAAGGGCGGCCGTCACCGTAAGTCTGTCGCTAAAATCTGGATAGAAGCTAATGGAGTGAAATGTATCGAAATAGCAGAGTCTGAGTTGAGTGCAAAAGAAAATGCAATGCTAGTAGAGGCAATAGATAAGCATTGGGAGTTAATAAATGAACAGATAACGCTGACTTTCCGGGGAGAGAAAACTGAACTTAAGAATATTGGCAAATAATATAGGAGGATTACTTATGTGCAAGATTCCGAATGTGAAAATTGGTATTAAAAACATGGACTTTACCTCGCACAGAGGAAAGTTCTCCGTGTCGTTAACCGATGGTCGTGAGATAATTGTTCCGGTATCCATGTTCCCTGATATTCAGCAGATGTCGGTGAAACATCGCAACGAATGGATGATCTTGGACGATCAGTATTTCTCCTTTGAGCATATGACGCGCATCTATTCCGTGCTTGATGTCCTAAAAGCCGCGTAATTCTTTCAAGAAAGGTATAGCACACCAAAGGCAGCTTCGGCTGCCTTTGCTGTGTTTATTGAGCCTGGCTCCTTGCGTGAATTAGAAAAAACTATTTTTGATATTTTCTCCTTTGCCCCCGCAAATATTTTTTGAAAGCGAATGCAATGAGCGATTTTTTTGTGAGGATTGCAAATCCGTATTTTTGTAAGTACCCGTCCGTACGCTTATCGGAAGCGCACGGGCAAGCGGAGGCTTGTAAGGGTGCGCTGGGAGCTCGCTCACGAGCGCGCACTTGGAAGACTACGCTAAGGCCGCGTGGGCCACATGCCCTAAGCGGACAGGGGTACGCGTTTTTGGTTTACTCTAATAATGTTTTCGGCTCGTTTTCTTACCTCGTTTTCTTGCGCTCCGCGCGTTTTCCTTATCCAAAATAATGTGCAAATTCGCGGTTTTACTGACAAAATAAATTTATTTCATAAATTCCTTGCATATGTCAAAAACTTTTCGTATCTTTGCCGCGGTTTTTGTAATAACCCCTTAAGTCCGACTACTTTATGATAGCTCAAACAACTACATATCAGTATTTTACTACCGGCCTGACATCCGTGGTAGGGTGTGATGCGCTATAAGAAACAGAACCATAGTACGGTTTTGTTTCTTTTCGTTTTTTAAGAACCGAACAAACAAAATAACGAACAATAATTAACCTTTTTGTTTAACTTTAAAAATTTTAACATTATGAGAAAACTGAAACTATTTCTCTCCATGTTGATGCTGATAGCATTCAGCGTGGGAAATGTGTGGGGACTAACGAACACTTACACCAAAATCACTTCTGCAACATCTCTTGATGAATCTGCAGAGTACGTTATTGGTGATGTGGACAATTATGGTTGCCCTACAAACACAGGTGGTACATCCATTAACACAACTGAAGCAAGTTGGGTGCATTGGAATGCAAAAAATGTAGAAGGCGGCTTCTATTTGTACAATGGTGCTGTATATTTAAAGGTACCCGCGTCTAATGCATGGGGAAGCGGAACATCATCAGATTGTTCTGTGCTAACCGCGAATAGTGAAGGTATCCTGTCTGGAAATGATGGCACGAACGATAGAATCTTAGTAAAGAACTCCTCTAATGCTTATCTGCGTTGGTACAAGAGCGGTCAAACCAAAGCTTATTTGTATAAAATAGAAGCATCATCTTCTACCGCTTGTGCCACTCCGACATTTGATCCGGTAGCCGGTTCTTATGAAGGCACTCAGAATGTAACAATTACTTCAACCGACGGTGCAACTATTTATTACACCACAGACGGAAGCACTCCTACGACAAGTTCCAGTGTTTATTCGTCTGCAATTCCTGTTGCAGCAGATATGACCATTAAGGCATTTGCAGTTAAAAGTGGTTTAGATAATAGTGAGGTAGCTGAAGCTACTTATACGATTACCGAAGGTCCGGATGTAACGCTCAATCTTCTGGATGATGGATGGGGATTCCCAACAAGCAAAGTTGTAGATGAAACATCTTATACTAATGGGGATTATACAATCAAGGTTGCAGGAACAACAGGGCAAGGTTTTAGAACTAATGGCACGTATTTCCTTTTGGGACAAAATGGCGCATACATTGAATTGCCAGAATTTGCAAACCCGATAGAAAAAATTGTGGTATCGGGTAATAGTGGCGGTTCGGCAAGCGTAACATGGAATATATTTAAAGGCGACGATGCGGTAAGTACAGCGGCTTCTGGATGTAAAAATGATGCATATACATTTAATATTGATCCCGTTGAGGCTAATGCCGTATATCGTCTTAAAGTGACTAGTGCTGCTAATCTTCAGATTAAGACTATCAAGATTTTCTTCGGAGCAGCTCCAGCAGTTGCTAAACCGACGATCTCTGGTGAAGAAAACTTTGTTACTTCTACTACAGTTACGATTTCTCACGCAGATGCTGACGCTATTTACTATACCACGGATGGTTCGAATCCGAAGACCTCTGGTACAAAACTGACATATTCGTCTCCGTTTAGCGTGAGTGCGGATGGAACAACTACCGTTAAGGCTTATGCTGTTAAAGGTTCGGACGAAAGTGCCGTAGCAGAGAAAGATTTCACGAAAGTTACCGCTCTGTCAACTATGGCAGAAGTTCAAGCAGAGGCAGCGGCAGAAGAGAAAGCAATCAACGTAGCTATCTCTAACTGGGTTGTAACTGCTGTCAGTGGTAGCCAAGTATGGATTACAGACGCAGATAACGAAAAGGGTATTCTGCTTTACAAGTCCGGTCATGGATTTACCGCGGGCAAGAAACTGAATGGTACAGTTGTCGGCACGAAGATTAAACTCTACAACCTCTATCCGGAATTGACATCTTTGGTTGCTTCGGAAGTAACCGTAACAGATGCTGATGCAGTTTCTCCGCGTACTACGACTATTGCTGCTTTGACGAGCGGACATCCCGCAGAGCAAGGTACCGTAGTTAAACTGGAAGGTGTAACTTATACCTCTTCCGCCCTTTTTGATGGCGTTAACTCGATTGCTGCTGACAACAAGTTCTTTAGTTCGTTGGCATTGGTTGATGGTACGACTTATGACATCACTGGTGTAGTTACTTATTACAAAAACGGTGATGATGCAGTTGTTAAGATTGCTCCACGTTCGGCAGCTGATGTAGAGGCACAAACTCCAGTAGTTACTCCGACAGCTGCTAACTTGGCGGCTTTGAAGGCCGCAGAGAGAGGCACCTATATCTTGACGCTCACCAATGCAGTTGTTACATACGTAAATGGCAAGAACGCCTTTATTGAGGATGCAACTGGTGGTGCACTGATCTTCTTCCAAGATCATGGTTTTACTGCAGGTGACTGTCTGAACGGTGATTATCAGGTGGTTACTACTGATTATCAAGGTAAGTTTGAAATTACTGCTATTGAACCGCAAGCAGGTGCAGCAACTACTACAGCTGAGATTCCTTTGACGACGGTTTCGATTGCTACGCTCAATGCAGATTTCGCTGCTTATGAGAGCAAGCGTATTAAGATTGCTGGTGCAAACGTAACAGATGCTATTAGTGGTAGCGACCGCAACGGTGCTATCAATGATGGTGCAGCATTGGCAGTTTATGCAGCAGTTGCAAGCACTATCACGCTTACCGCTGATGATAATGTAGATATTATCGGTTATCCGGGCTTCCATAACACCGATCAACAATTGAACGTTTGGAGACAAGAGGATATTACCGTTAATGTAAAAGAAGATCCGGAATTGTCTTATGATCCGGCTTCCGAGACGATTGAGGAAGGCGACGCTTGGTCTGCTCCGACATTGGTTAACCCGCATAGTTTAACTATTGCATCGTACGCATCTAACAATGAGTCCGTAGCAACGGTTACTGGTGAAGGTGTGATTGCACTTGCAGGAGGACTTGGAACGGCTGTGATTACGGCACACTTCAATGGTGATGCTACATACAATGCTGGAAATGCTACTTATACGATTACGGTAGAAGAGGCTGATGCTCGTAATAAAGCCGTAAGTCCGGCTGCGTTTACCACTACAAGCGGAAATTTGAACCCGGCAGACATTACATTTGCTTCTTACCAAGGTGGAGCAAGTACTGCACCGACAAATTATAATGATGGAATCCGTTTGTATCAAATTAGTGGTACTAATACCTTTGGTGGCTTCATTACATTAACAGCGAAGGCTGGTTGCACGATTGATGAAGTACAGATTACAACGACCAACACCTATGCTACTACCGTTGCGTACAGCGTAGACGGCAATGAGACTCTCTCGGGATCTGAAAGCGTTGCAAAATCTGGTTCCTATACAACAGGTACAGGTTTGAATGTATCAAGTGTAAACATTCTCAACGTAGGAACCGGTAGCAGTGGTCGTTTGGAGATTGCTTCCATCAAGGTTTACTATACTGGTGAACCTGCCGCTATTGACCACTATGAGTTAGGTGGAACATATCAAACGGCATTTATGCAGAATGAAGACTTCAACCATACAGGTCTGATTGTTTATGCTGTATACGATGCTCTCGGCGAGAATAAGGTGGATATTACTTCTATGTGTACGTTCTCTGAACCGGATATGAGTACAACTGGAGCAAAGACTATTGAGATTACTTATAACGAAGCAGTAGTTAAGACGTATGAAATTACCGTTTCTGCTGATTCACGTAAGGTAGCTAATAGTCCTGCTACATTCACTACTGTTAGCGGTGACATGACGCCGAATGATATTACATTTGCTTCTTATCAAGGTGGCGCAGGTAATCCTCCTGCTAACTACAATGACGCTATCCGTTTGTATCAGGCTCCGAGTGCCGATGCTATTGGTGGATTTATCACTTTGAAGGCTAAGAAGGGTTGCACGATTGATCAGGTTAAGATCACAACTACCAACACCTACGCTACTACTGTTGCTTATAGTGTAGATGGAAATGAGAATCTATTAGGTTCTGAAAGTGTTGCTAAGTCGAGCGATTATAGCACACCTTCCGGCTTGAATGTAGAAAGTGTGAATATCGTGAACAAAGGAACCGGTAGCAGCGGACGTTTGGAGATTGCTTCTATCAAGGTTTGGTACACAGGTGACGCTCTTGCTGTTGACCACTACATCTTGGGCGGTACTTATGCTACCGAGTTTGAGCAGTTTGGTACGTTTAGCTACGAAGGCTTGACCGTTACTGCAGCTTATGATGAGTTAGAGACCATTACTGAGGCAGTTACAGGCTTCACGGTTGAGGCTGATCTGAGCACGGCTGGTGCAAAGAAGGCAAATGTTATGCTCAACAGCGTTAAGATTGCTGAGTACGACATTACCGTTAATGCTTCCGCAAAAGAGGATCCGGCATTGGCTTACATCCCTGCTTCGGTAATACTTACATTTGGTCAAAGTTTGACTGCTCCGACATTCAGCAATGATCACAATGTATCGCCGATTACATATAACTCGGATAAACCGGCTGTGGCTACTGTAGATGCTGAAGGTAATATCGCTCTTGCAGGTGGCACGGGTGTAGCTGTTATTACGGCTTCCTTCGCAGGTGATGATGACTACATCGAAAGTGAGGCTACATTCACCATCACGGTTAACGAGCCCGCAGAGGACTTGACCGGCCCATGGACACTTGCTTCTACCGTAGCTGCCGGTGATAAGATAATTATTGGTGCTACCAAGGATGCAAATACCTATGCAATGGGTAAGCAGAATAGCAACAATCGTGCCGCTGTAGCAAGTACGCTTGAGGGAGCAACTCTCACTCCTGGCGCAGCAACTAAGGTATTTACCCTTGTTGATGCTGGAGAAGGCAAGTTCGCTATCCTAGCTTCTAATGGCAAGTATCTGACTTCTGCTACTTCGGGTTCAAGCAATAACCTCTTGGAGGCAGATAACTATGACTTGGATAATGCTAAATGGACTATCTCTATTGATGGCGAGGGCATTGCAAGTGTTGTAGCTGCTGCTGGAAGCAAGACGGTAATGCAATATAATAGTGGAAGTACAATCTTCTCGTGCTACGGTTCTGATTCACAGACAGACATTAACATCTACAAGAAAGATGTACCTGTGAAAGATCTTATCCGCGGTGGTTTGGGCAATGGTAAGTGGGGAACGCTCTGTCCGGCACAGAATGTAGAGAATGTAGAAGGTGCTGTATTCTATCAGATCTCGTATCTGGAGGAGAAAGATGGTCTGCCGTTCAACATGTTATTCGACGAGATTGAGGGAACAACCCTTACTGCCGGCAAACCGTACTTCTTCATCGCTAATGCTAATGAGATTCGCGGTTACAAGACAGGTGCAGTTCTGGATGCTGCCGGTGACGGTGTAAATGGCTTCTATGGCTGGATTGGCGCAACCCCGAAAGAACTTACCGTATGGCACGCAGATTATAGCGCAGCCGAGGATAACACCTTCGTTATCCATGGTAATAAGGTTGTTCGTATCAATCAAGAAGGTACTATGCTGCCGAGCGAGCGTTGCTACATCAACATTAACAGTACCGAGCCGAGCCGTGTCGCAGTTCCTAAATCATCACGCCGTCGTATCTCCATGAGTGTTGCAACTAAGGATGCGGCTCAGGGATTCGAGAACATCGAGAGCAGTGACGCACCGATGAAGGTAATGATTGAAGGTACGCTGTACATCATCCGTGGTGAGAAAGTATTTGATGCAACCGGACGTTTGGTAAAATGAAAGGTGAAAAGTGAAAATTGAAAGAGTGAAATCAGTGGATTAGCAGGTTCGGGAAACCTGCCTGCTAATCCGCAGAACACAAATTCTAATTAACGAAAGGAAAATTGTTATGAAAAAGACATATCAAATACCGAGCGTAGAGATGACGCAACTGGCGATGGGTTCCATCGTAATGGCTGGAAGTGGTAACGTTGATTTAGGCGGAGGTGGCGGAGGCTCCTTCATCCCGGATTAACACACACTATCCCTCTCGCCTGTGTGCGCGAACAATATTTAGCGCGTACGCGTAAGGCGAACATACTCGACAGCCCTGCCATCCGGCAGGGTTGTTGGGTTATAGAGGGGCTGAGACCCAACAGTGACGTCCGTAATGGTCGCGAAGTGGTCACGGAAATGACAGCAAAATACCAGCAAAACCCCAGGCAAATACCCCGTAAGGATGCGCAAAATGCATTTTTATGGGCAAATATTTGCATATGTCAAAAAAAAACAGTAATTTTGCAGCGCAAAATTGAAAGAAAGGAAAACAACTATGGAAGAGAGTGTGTTTGTGAAGTACAACACAGAGGAAGAACGTATGGAGGCGTTGCGTCGTATGGTCGGCCTAAGAAAGGTCTTCGAGGCGCGTGTCCGTGAGATTATGGCTAACCATACAGATTTATAAATTATTTTGCGTAAGGATCACCCAATGCATAACGCGGTGCTAAGTAAATACCATGATTTCATAGTAGAGCATAGTCAAAGATAAATCTGCATCCCTTGCAAGCAAAATCAATTAATTAACAAATAAGTTTAAGATCATGAAAAAGATTCTTACTCTCTTCACTGCCCTGCTTCTCTTCGGCAGTATGACCGTGAAGGCGGACTACTATGTCGCAGGTACCATGAACGGTTGGAATGCCGGGGACAACAATTACAAAATGAGCGGCTCAAATCCGTATTCCGTGACCAAACAACTGAATTCTGGCGACTATCAATTCAAAATTACCCAAGGGAATTGGGATTGGAGTACCGCAAGTTTCGACAATAGCGCATCCAATGTGACATTGTCTAACGTAGGTGGTAACATAAAATTCACACTGAGCACTACATCCGATGTGACTTTCTATTACAGCACCAGCTCCAACAAAGCCTACGTACAAGCAACTCCGGTTGTTGTGCCTTCTTATACTTTCACAAACGGAACCACGATTTATTATGATTTTACGGCGTATGGAAGCGGTGTTAATGTGTGTATTAACGGAGGCGAACCGTGGCATGAAAACACATCTGCTATTTTCTGCGAAACGCTGAGCAGTGCGTGGGAGGTTACGGCTACCACAAATTTATTCAAGAGTGCACCTAACGGCTGGTCTTACAAAACATGTCCCACTTTGCCGACCGAAGGCCAAAATATGCTGGTAGGTGATGCGAATGGTGTTGACTGTCATTGGGATACTTATTCAGGTGGGATGCCGGAGCCGACACCGGCTACCATTCAGTTGCACAGCAACATTACAAACCCGTCTTGGGAATCTTCTGCTAATTTTGCTCTCGCAGGAAATGAAGAAACTGCCAGTCTGACGCTGACGGGTGTGACCAAAGGCAACTATGAGTTTGGTGTTAAGATTGATGGCACTTGGACCTCTAACGGTTCTGCATTTACGCGTGATAATAATTCTCACGCAGTCGTAGCCGGTAGCGGTAACTGCACATTCAATGCGGACAGAAACGGTGATTACACTTTCACTTGGACCTATGCAACGAACACCTTGGCGGTTACTTATCCTGCTGTCCCCGCACAGAATGTAACATTTAACAGTTTGGCTTCTGAAATCCTCAAGGGGTCAGTAATTAATTTAGCAAATTGTGTTACATCTTCCGGTATTGATGACCCAACTTATCGCTTCTATATCAAAGAGAAGAACGGTAGTTATGGTGATGCAATCAATGCAAATTATACGTTCAATGCAAATGGCGAATATGTAGTAAAGGTAGAAGCGCTTGAATATGGTGAACCGGTTGCCTATGACGAGAGCGCAGTAGTGGTTTATCAATCGTATACTTTTACTAATGGCACTACTATCTATGTGGACTTCAGCGCTATGACCGAAGGAACCAAGGGTGTCAATTATCCGAAAGTAAACGAAGTTGGTGTTGATTACGATGGCGCTGGCGCAGGAACGATCAAGACCATTGCCTTTACTGCCAATGTAACTTGGACCACAATGGCTGAAGCCTTTATCAAGACCGAGAAAAACGGTTGGGCTAATTTACCATTCACCGTTCCCGGAATAGGTGAGAACTGTGCGGTAGTAGCAGCTGACGGTGCTTCTTACACCTGGGGTACGCATGCCGCACCGGTTGTGACGGTAGAGGCAAAGGGAGAATGGGACGGTTGGACTGATGCGTTGGAGTTTGTTCCGGATGGAAGCGGCTTGACGGCTACGGCTACTCTGGCGGGTCTTCCGGCAGGCAACTATGATTTCAAACTCATTGTGGACGGCAACTGGCTCAGTAACGCCAATGCATTCCATCGTTTCTGGACATCCGCTGCGGGTATCACGACGGACAATACTTTGAACATGCAACTTCAGGCAGATGCCGATGGTGATTATGTCTTCACTTGGACCTATGCGACCAATGCAATAGCGATCACATTCCCCGAAACGCCGAAGACGGGAACCAATGAGGTGAAGTTCTTCCCGCCGCGTACGGAAGAGCATCCGTGGAATGAGGTTTATGTGTATGCTTGGCGTCGTACGGGCGGTGAAAACGAACAACTTACAGGCGATTGGCCCGGCATACCCGCAACCAAAGATGGCGAGTGGTATAAAGCAACCATTGCAAAAGGCGCGTGTGTTGTTTTCAATGACAATAACAACGGCATGCAGAGTTTCGATATAGAGAATGTCCAAAAGGATGTATGCTACATTGCGAATGAAATTGTGGACGGCGACCCCATTAAGGCGAAATTCTATGAGAGTTGCACCGTCAATTATTTCCTTACCTCCGGTGACGAGGCTATCATGGGAGTCGGCAACGCTTGGAAGGCTGATCTCGCTGAGCGTCAATTGAACGGCAGCAATCAAATCACGCTTTCCGATCTCCCGGCAGGCATCTATGAGTTCAAACTCACAAACGGATCTTGGGCTTGGAGCCTTGGCGGACAGGAGCATCTGAATAGTGCTTGTTCGAGCGCAGCGGTTACCAGCGGTAACGGCAATGTGAAGTTCAAGATTGAAAGCGCACAGGATGTGACTATTAGTTATAATCCTGCAACGCAAAAGATTTGCCTGAGTGCCGAAACAGTACTGCCGTTTGAGGACGTACGTACGGGCTTGACGGCTGATAACTACTACACGGTTTGCTTCAACCGCGAGATGAAGCAGATTCGCGGCGCAAGCTTATGGTCGTTCATCGGCAGGGACGCTGACTTCGCTTACATTGTACAAGAGAGTGCTCCGTTTGAGGCCGGTAAACCGTATATCTTGTTTGCTGAGTCGGAGAAGTTGGAGGCTATTCTGGACAGAGAAGTAAGTGAACCTGTTGCGAACGGTGCACTGCACGGAACGTTTACTAACTTGGGACAAGCTGATTTGGATGGCAAGAAAGCTGCGGCAGACGATAAAGATGTATATCTCGTTATCGGTAATGAGTTACGTCGTGCAACAGGTACTGGTACCGGAGGCAACTCGCTTCCTGCTTACCGCGCATACGTGATTGTTGGTGAGATAGCCCCGATTTCTACGCCGAGTCCTGCTCCGGGTAAGAAAGTACGTTCGATGCCGATGCAGAAGTATCAGGCACAAGGCTTCGAGAACATCCAGACTTCGGATAAACCGGTGAAAGTTGTCATCGACGGCGTACTGTACATTCTCCGCGGAGAGAATGTGTATGACGCAACGGGACGGATGGTAAAGTAATGAGTTAATGAATTAGAGAGTTAGTGAATTAGTGAATTAAGGAAAGGAAAACATTATGAAAAACAAAGTATATAGCAAGCCTATTGTAGAGGCTGTACCAGTTCAAATGAGTTCCATCGTCATGGCCGGAAGTTCTACCCCCGGAATAAGCATCGGCGACCCGATAAGCGGTGGCACGGGAGGCTAACGCCGGACAAACATCCTATAGTGACGTCCGTAATGCGAACGACATGCGTTTGAGAGTGGGTGCAAAGACCCGCCTCGCAATAACAAAAGCGACCCGCAATGCAGGTCGCTTTTGTTGTGAATGTGCGTGCGATTACTCAGCCGGCTCAGCGGGGAACTCAGCTGCAGGTTGAGCAGCAGGAGCGTCGTCCACTACGATAACCGATTGATCCTCAGCAACAGCCTGACGGCCTTTGCTGAACCCGACAGCAGCGATGCTGAAAACGACAATCAGGGCAACCAGCGTCCAAGTCGTTTTCTCAAGGAAGTCTGCCGTCTTCGGCGCACCCATCACTTGGTTGCCGCTCGCGAAACCGGCAGCCAATCCACCGCCTTTGCTATTCTGAACCAACACAAGAAGCGTCAGCAGGATAGCGGCGATAACGATCAGGATAGTTAAAAATACGTACATAGCTATGTTAATTTTAAGTTCTAAATTCTAATTGTTGCCCTTTTGGCGGCAAAATCGGGTGCAAAATTACTACAAATTTTTGATATACGCAAATAATTGTGCATTTTTTTACCAGCGGGCGACGGTGTCGTTGAAGATATTCTCCGCAAATTCGGTAATTATCGCCGTGCAGAGTTCGTCTTGGACATCCGTCAGAAGCATGTTCGAGTCATAGGTCTGATACGAAGTATAGGTCTTGTCAAACGAGTCCTCGGGGTTCACGTTGTTTGTGAAATGGACCGCAATCGTAATGGTCAGTTTGCTCTCCGAAGCGTAGCCGTCGGCGGAGATGGCGCCCTGGGTAACGGTATAACCCGTGATTTCGCCTTCTATCTCCAGGTCGCCGCCTTTGCGCAACATCTGCAGACGCGTCTGGCGCTGGAAGAGGTCACGTATGCCTTCCGAGAGAGCGTTGCTGAGAGTAGGGTTCACGAGCGGGGCATTGTTCGGGAAGTCGGCAACCGAAATGGAGTGCGTCGTCTGGTAGTTGATGTTCGCGCCGTTCATTTTATAGCTGATGGAGCAACCGGACAATAACAAGCAAATGACCAGCAAAAATATATATTTTGGATTATAACCCATACTCTTTGATTTTGCGATAGAGGGTTCGTTCGGAGATGCCGAGTTGGGCGGCGGCAACTTTGCGGTTGCCTCCGCAGCGCTCGAGTGCTTCGCGCATCAGTTCTCGGTTGGTGTCCTCGAGACTGACGCTGACGGGCGCCTGCGGCTTCTCTTCGGGATGTTCATCTTCGACGACTTCGCCGTTTTCCCAGGGCTCGTCGTCAGCAGGCGTCTGGATGACTTTGCGCGCAGGGGCGATCTCGGTATTCCGGAATTCCGGTATCTCGGTATCCCGATGAGTCAGAAGTGCTTTCAACTCCTCGAGGTCTTTCTTGTTCTGCATCACCATATTATAGAGAATGCCGATCTCGTGCGAGTAGTCTTTGGCCTGCTCCAGCGCGGGGTTGCGAAGAACGATGCCTTGCTGGTTTTCCTCCTTCGGCAGGTATCTGCGCAGCGTGTCAGCGCTGATCTGATGGTCCATCTCAATCACCGCGATCTGTTCCGCGAGGTTTTTGAGTTGGCGAATGTTTCCGCGCCAGTAACAGTTCTGCAGCAGCCGCGTCGCGTCTTCGCTCAGCGAGAGAGGCGGCATCTGATAGCGCGTGCAGAAATCCACAGCGAACTTACGGAAGAGCAGGGGAATATCCTCTTTGCGCTCGCGCAGTGCGGGTACGCGAATCTCTACGGTGTTGAGGCGGTAGTACAGGTCCTCGCGGAAACGGCCGTCTTCGATAGCCTGCCGCATGTTGAGGTTCGTCGCTGCCACGACGCGGACATTGGTCTTCCTTACCGTGCTGGAGCCCATGCGCAAGAACTCGCCCGTCTCCAACACACGCAGCAGACGCACTTGTGTCTGGAGCGGCAGTTCACCTACTTCGTCGAGGAAGAGCGTACCTCCGTCGGCGATCTCGAAATAACCTTTGTGCTCGGCCTTCGCGTCGGTGAAAGCGCCTTTCTCATGTCCGAAGAGTTCGGAGTCGATCGTGCCCTCGGGGATAGCGCCGCAGTTCACGGCGAAATACGCACCGTGTTTGCGGGCCGAGAAAGCATGGATGATCTTCGGGAAATGCTCCTTTCCTACACCGGATTCGCCGGTAATGAGTACACTCAAATCGGTGCGCGCTACCTGCACCGCGACCTCGATATCCCGATTGAGCAGCGGACTCTGGCCAATGATGCCGAAACGCTGTTTGATGGCTAATAATTCCTGTTGCGTCATAAAAACCTGACAAAATGTCATGCAAAAGTACTGCTTTTTTATGACATATGCAAATATAAACACTTTTTTCTTCGAAAATTTGCGTATATCAAAAAAAAATACTACCTTTGCACGCTTATTTTGAATAACTATGCGTAAATTTTTGCAAATCACTCTTGCGGTTGTGGCAGCTACGCTGATGGCGAGTTGCGTAACCCAGAAACAGATGACCTATGTGTCGAATGCGAAACCGGAGATGGAGGACTCGATCAATGCGAAGTTCCAATCGCAGGCGGAATTGACCATTCGTATCGGCGACGCGCTCACGATTTATGTATCGGCGTTGGACCTCGAGGCGGTCGTGCCGTATAACCTGCCGGCTGTGGTGTTTGCTACGCCGGGAACGACGGCTTTGTCCACGACGCCCGCGCTGCAATACTACATCGTCGATGAGAACGGAGACATTGACTTCCCGGTCTTGGGTAAGTTGCATGTAGCGGGATTGAAGCGCAACGAGGTGGAGAACCTGGTAAAGGAGAAACTGGAGGCTCAGGTGCTCAATCCGCAGGTGCATGCGCATATTGTGAATGCGAAAGTAGCGGTGCTGGGTGAGGTCAACCGTCCCGGAAATGTAGGGATGGCAGGCGGTCGCCTGACGCTTCTGGAGGCGCTGGCTGCTGCCGGCGACTTGACGCCGTATGGTCGTCGCGACAACGTGCTCGTGACGCGTGAGGTGGACGGTAAGTTACAGATTGCGCGTCTGAATCTGCGCGATGCGAATATCTTCACTTCGCCGTATTTCTTCCTGCAACAAAACGATGTGGTGTATGTTTCGCCGAACAAAGTGCGCGTAGTGAACAGTGCGAACACGAGTCTGTGGCTGAGTCTGGTTTCGACCTTGGCGAGTGCCGCGACGGTGGTAGTTACCGTAGTTACCGCAGCGAGAAAATAAGAATTAGAGCATGGAACAGAACAACAATAATGAGATCGATGTGCGGAAGATCGTGCGCATCGTTATGGAAAAATGGTACTGGTTCGCGATAAGCGTAGTTTTCTTCGTGTTGCTGGGTGTTGCGTACTTCCTGCGTAAGTCCCCGCAATGGACGACGGACGCAAGTATCATGATACGTCAGAAAGACGGCGGCCTGGCTGACCAGCTGGGATCCCTCGCGATGTTTGGTTTAGGCGGTAGCACTGCTGTCGAGGACGAGGTAGTGGTTCTCACATCGCGCGGGTTGATGACGCAGGCGCTGGATGCACTGAATCTATGGGAGGCATCGTTCGTGAAGGACGGTATCCGCTGGAGCGGGGAGTTCCGGAACCCGGCGCTGACTATTGATTACCTGGAGTTGAGTGAACGCGGTGAGGAGCGGCCGTTCATTGTGTATGTGAAACCGACGAAGAAAGGTTATAAGGTGCGCGTGAAGAGTGGTTTCTTCCATCGCTCATCGACGAAGGTAGCGAGTTTGAATGAACCGGTAGAGACGCTCGCCGGTACACTGCTTATTCACCCGAATCGCGAGTTGAGCAGGGACACGACTTATCGCGTGATACATAAGCGTCCGGAGTTGGTAGTAGCCGGTTTCCGCAAGATGCTCATGGTGACGCTCCACAAGAAAGAGAGTAATATCATCAATCTCTCGATGAAGTCGCCGATGCCGGATCGCGACCGCGCGCTGCTGCATCAACTCATTGAGCAATATAACCTCAACGCGATCGTCGATAAGAACATGCTGGCCTCGAATACGGGCGCGTTTATCGAAGAGCGAATGAATATCATCACGGCCGAGTTGAGCGAGGCGGAGAAGACCGTTTCTCAATACAAGGAGAAGAATAAGATTGCGAATATTGAGACGCAAGCCCGCTTGATCCTGGAGGCCAACAGCGTGGAGCAACAGGCTCTGGCGGAGATCGAGACGCAGTTGAACCTCGTCGATTATATCGATGAGTTCATGCATAACGAGTCGAAACAAGGCAGCCTTATTCCGTCCAATATCGGTATTACCGACGCCGCGTTGGGTTCGAGTCTGTCGCAGTATAACTCCATTATGTTGCAGCGTATGCGTATCCAGCGCACCGCCACGGCGAATAACCCGGTACTGGAGCAGATGGACGCACAGTTAGCCTCGATGCGCCAGAATATCATCGCTACCATTGCTTCAGTGCGCGAGAGTCTGCGTATCCGCAAGCGTGACTTGCAGGCGCAGGATTCGAAGTTCAACCGCCAGATTCAAAACGCGCCGGAGCAGGAGCGCGAGTATGTTCGTATCGTGCGCGACCAGAAGATCAAGGAGCAGCTCTATCTGTTCTTGTACAAGAAACGGGAGGAGAATGCGTTGATGTTAGCGGCTACGACAATTCCGGCGAAGGTGGTGGATGTCCCGCAATGTGACGTGCGCAGCCGTTCGCCGAAACTGAAGAACCTGTTGGTGCTGTGCTTTATGTTGGGCCTGATGTTCCCGGCCGCCTTGCTGTATATCTACACGCTCCTGAACGATAAGATTGACGACGTGAAGGACTATGAGCGCCGCGTGAAGGCACCGATGTTAGGGGAAATCGTTCAGAACTCCCGTCATGCACATATCGCGATTCGTGAAGGCGAGTCCACTGTCTCGGCGGAACTCTTCCGTCTGATGCGTACGAACTTACGCTTCGTCATATCGTCGGAAGTCAAGAGTCCGGTGATCCTCGTCACCTCGTGCATCAACGGCGAAGGAAAATCGTATATCTCGTGCAATATCGCCCTATCGCTTGCAATCCTCGGAAAGAAGGTGGCGTTGGTGGGCATGGATATCCGTAAGCCGATGATTGCGCAGTATTTCGGATTGTCGCAGAGAGGCCATCTGACGGATTATCTGGCAGAGCCGAGTGTGACGATAGACGATATCATCGTTCCGAGCGGCGAGCATAAGAACCTCGATCTGCTGCCTTGCGGCACTATCCCGCCGAACCCGGCCGAGTTGCTGCAGAGCAAGCGCGTTGAGGAGCTGTTTGCGGAGTTGCGTAAGCGCTATGATTATATCATCGTGGATACCGCGCCGTTAGCGCTCGTGAGCGATACTTATCTGTTAGACCGCATCGCCGATCTGACGATCCTCGTCAGCCGCTTCAAGTACACGCCGATGGAGATGATTGACTACCTCAACCGTATTGTCGAGCTAGATCGTATGCATCATGTGGCTTGCGTGCTCAACGGCACGAAGAGCAGTCACACCGGCTACGGGTACGGAGTTCAAGAGAGTTAATCATGATCGTTTGTGTCGCAGAGAAACCGTCGGTGGGCGAGTATATCGCCCGTGTGCTGGGTGCCAACCAGCGCAAGAACGGTTATTTCGAGGGGAACGGTTACCAGGTAACCTGGACCTTCGGTCATCTCTGCGCCCTGTTGGATCCGCAGGAATATACGGAGCAGTGGAAAGGATGGAACCTGAGTACGCTGCCGATGATTCCTGCGCGATTTGCTATCAAGGTGTCCGGCGACGAAGGCGTGCATAAGCAGTTTAACGTCATCAAGAGTCTGATCGAGCAAGCCGACGAAGTGATCAACTGCGGCGATGCCGGCCAGGAAGGAGAACTTATCCAGCGCTGGGTCTATCAGCAGGCGGGATGCAAATGTCCGGTGAAGCGTCTGTGGGTCAGTTCGTTGACCGAAGAGGCGATTCGTGAGGGATTCCAAGCACTCAAAGATCAATCGGAATACCAGCATTTGTACGAAGCGGGCATGATGCGCGCTATCGGTGACTGGTTGCTCGGCATGAACGCCACGCGCGCGTATACTATAAGGTACGCACGCGGGACAGGCAAGGACCGCCAGGTGTTGTCCGTGGGACGCGTGCAGACACCGACGCTCGCGCTTGTGGTGAAGCGGCAGGCAGAGATAGAGAACTTCGTTCCGCGCACCTATTGGGAACTCAAAACGAACTACCGCGATACCTTGTTTAACGCCCAGATTCCCGTGGAAGAAGGCGAGTACGCCATCACGAGCGAAGAGCAGGGGCAAGCGCTGGTGGATAGCATCAAAGATCTGCCGCTGACCATCACTTCCGTGGAGAAGAAAAAAGGACTGGAGTTCGCGCCGAAGCTGTACGACCTGACTTCGCTGCAGGTCGATTGCAACAAGAAATACTCTTTCTCTGCCGAGCAGACGCTCCAACTCATTCAGTCGCTCTACGAGAAGCGCGTGACGACCTATCCGCGCGTGGATACGACCTATCTGAGCGACGATATCTATCCGAAAATCCCGAATACCTTAGCCGGTATCAAAGATTACTATCCGCAAGTCGCGCCGCTCTTAGGCACGAAACTGCCGAAGTCGAAAAAGGTATTCGACAACAAGAAAGTGACCGACCACCATGCAATCATTCCGACGGGCATGCGCCCCGAAGAACTGACGGCGGACGAGAAGAAGGTCTATGATCTCGTGGCGCTGCATTTCATCGCGGCGTTCTATCCGGAGTGCGAGGTGAGCAATACGACCGTGCTGGCGAAAGCCGGCGAGATCGACTTCAAGGTCACCGGCCGCGAGGTCCTCAAGCCGGGTTGGCGGGCGGTCTTTGAAAAAGAAGAACCGGAAACTCCAGAGAATCCGGATAGCCCGGAATCCGAAGAATCCACCAAGTCCCTTCCGGCTTTCGTGAAAGGCGAGAGCGGGCCGCACGAGCCACTGCTGAAAGAGAAGACCACCACGCCGCCGAAGTATTATACCGAGGCAACGTTGCTGCGGGCGATGGAAACGGCGGGTAAGACGGTCGAGAACGACGAACTGCGCGAGGCAATGAAGGAGAACGGTATCGGTCGCCCGTCCACACGTGCGGCGATCATTGAGAAACTCTACCAGCGCAAGTATATCGTGAAGCAAGGCAAGAGCCTGCGCGCGACGGAGACGGGTATCAACCTCATTCATACCATTATCTCTCCGCTGCTGAAATCCGCCGAACTGACGGGTCTCTGGGAGAAAAAACTGCGCGAGATAGAGCGCGGCGAATACCGGGCGCAGGACTTTCTGACGGAACTGAAAGAGATGACCTCCGGCGTCGTACGCGATGTGAAGACGAACAAGGCGGGGATGCTTTGTCCTGTCTGCCGCCAAGGACTCATCATCCGCGGTAACACTCGTTACGGATGCTCCCGTTGGCGTGAAGGATGCACCTATGCGGAGCCGTTTTGATTTAAGATTTTTGATTTGATATTTAAGAATTGCAAAGTCGAGTTGGCAAAAATATGCATTTGTGCAATATTTCCGTCAAAAAATACACATTCATATGTGTTTTTTTTTGTACCTTTGCCGCCGAATTGATACGTATATACGCGCGATAATAAGGAAAAACCAATTTTTTTCATTTAACACTAATACAAACAAATCTCTATGAAACTACATTTTAGAGTGTTCCGTACCATGATGCTTTCAGCCTTGCTCTTAGTGGGCATGGCTGCAGAGGCACGTGTGGTCAGCGGAACGGTAACAGACCCGACGGGCGAGACGATTATCTCAGCCTCCGTGGTTGTGAAGGGTACCACTATCGGTACAGTGACGGATTTCGACGGTAATTATACCCTCGATGTGCCGGATGACGCTAAGGTGCTTGTTTTCTCCTACATCGGTATGCAGACCCAGGAGTTGAACATTACCGGCGACGTAATGAACGTGGTACTCCGCGAGAACAGCGAAGTGCTGGATGAGGTTGTTGTTACCGGTTATGGTACAACCAAGAAGCGCGACCTCGTTACCGCGGTTAGTTCCGTGAACGCGGACCAGTTAAAGGACATCCCTGTTGCATCGGCCAGCGAAGCGCTGCAAGGTAAGTTAGCCGGTGTATCGGTAGTTACGACTGAGGGTAGCCCTGATGCAGACGTGAAGATCCGAATTCGTGGAGGTACGTCTCTGACGCAGTCGAGTGACCCGCTCTATATCGTGGACGGATTCCAAGTAAGTTCTATTGCTGATATCTCCCCGGCGGATATTCAGTCGATGGACGTATTGAAAGACGCTGCGGCTACTGCTATCTACGGTGCACAAGGTGCAAACGGTGTTATCATCATCACAACCAAAGATGCGGATAACAACATGGACGATAAGATGCAGTTCCATTTCGACTATACAGGTTATATGGGTTGGAAGCAGATGTCGAAGAAATACAACATGATGAATGTGGACGATTTTATCCTGATGCAGTATGAGTACGCACAATATGCTGCTGGCGGCAAGGCGGCTTCAATACCGTCAAACTTCAACCAGTTTTTTGATCCGCTCTATGTAGAGGATAAAACTCGGACAATGACTATTCCTCAAATTCAGGAGTATTGGCATACCCAGAAAGTGACGGACTGGCAAGACGAGACATTTGGTCATCATGGTCTAAATAGTAACCATAGTTTCACGTTGAGCGGCGGTAACAAAACGGCAAACTTCTCGCTGACCTACAACCGCGTGGATGACGAGGGAATCATGTACGGTTCGGATTATAACCGTAATAACATCGCTTTTAAAGCGAAATTCAAACCGGTGAAAGACTTGACGTTGAGTTTTACCGCTCGTTTCTCGAACACCCAAGTGCTTGGTTCTGGTACAAATACTGCGCAAGATGCAGGATCTACGACAGAGAGCCGCGTGCGTAACGCTATTGCTTATTCGCCGATTGAGTTGTTCGCAAAAGATAACGTGCCGGGCCTCGAGGATTATGAATCTTTCGGATCTCTCTATGACCCGATTACGACGATTAACCATAACTATCGCAACAAGGTAGATAACAAATACACCCTCCAGGGCTACCTGAGTTATAAGTTCGCAAAGATGTTTACCTTCAAGACTGAGTTGGGTTATGAAGGACGTTACATCAATCAGGATCGTTTCTATGGTCCGACATCTTATTACTCGCGTATGGGAGAGGGTGTTACCTATGCCGGCGGCGCCGGTTACGGTCATGCCGTATCGACTTACGAAAAGGATAGCCGTTTCAAGAATACCAATACCTTGGAGTTCAAGAAAAACTGGAAAAACGAGCACGACCTCAGTATTTTGGTCGGTGAAGAGTTGCAAATAATGAAGGGCGAATTGCGTACGACCAGGGCATTCGGTTTCGATAAGAGTATGACGGGCCCGCAGGTATTTAACTATCTCGGTTTAGCCAAGGCTTATACGGCAAATTCGTATGTTAACCCGACGGATAACATGCTGTCGTTCTTCGCTCGTGCGAACTATATTCTCTTCAATCGCTACTACATCACGGCTACGTTCCGTGCTGATGCTTCTACGCGTTTCGCGAAAGGCAACCAATGGGGCTTCTTCCCCTCGGCAGCCGTTGCTTGGCGTATTATCGACGAGCAGTGGATGGAACCGGCACAAGACGTGATGTCTAACTTTAAGCTCCGCCTCTCGTACGGTTCGGTAGGTAACAACAATGTGGATTTGGGTTATCTTCGTTCGGAGTATCTGGCATCGTCGGCAGCATATAGCGGACTCTTTGATACAAAGATGACAGATGGCGGTGCGGATGTTATTGCGGCGAATAACAAACTTCGCTGGGAGACGACCATCACCCGTGACCTCGGTATCGACTACGGTTTCTTCAACGAGCGTCTTTCCGGTACCATTGATCTCTATTGGAATACGACCAAGGACCTGATTCTCAAGTATTCGTTGGGCGGTCTGGGCGGTTATAACTACCAATACCGCAACATCGGTTCGACGGATAATAAGGGTGTCGAGTTCTCGGTCACCGGCGTGATTCTGGATCATAAGGCAAAGGACTTGAATTATGGCTTGAGCGTGAACTTCAATATCGCGCATAATCACAACAAAGTGGTTGACCTCGGTGGTATGGATGTATACCCCGTAGCCTCGCGTTGCTTCTCAGGAAACTACGTCAACGCGGATTATGAGTATCTGATTACTCCGGGTTCGAAAGTAGGTGACATCTGGGGTTATGAGACAGACGGTTGGTACACTACGGAAGATTTTGCATCGTATAATCCGGCTAACAACCGTTGGTACGATGCGAACGGCAAAGCCATAAGTACCATTCTTGGTTATGCCCAACCGGGTATGGTGAAACTCGTGGATCGGACCGGTGACGGAAAGGTTGACGATAAAGACCGCAAGGTGTTGGGGAACACGCAAGCGTTGGTACAAGGCGGTTTCGGCTTGAGTTTCTATATCGGCGGTGAGAAATGGGGTAAGGTGGACCTCAATGCGCAGTTCACGTATAGCGCAGGAAACAAGGTGCTGAACCTTTCTGCGTTGGACTACGGAAACGTCACCGACAAATCGAAACTGCGTAATATTACCGCAGACATGGCATACGGTTCTCGTTACTCGCTCTTCACCCAAGAGGGCGGATTTGTCCCGGATGGATATAAAGATAATCTAGATGCACAAGGCCGTATAAGTGGTGATGACTATGCTGCCATGGCTGCTATGCTGGCGGCTATGAATGCCGGCGCAAGGACGGCAAACCCGATTAGCGACAAGATTGCGTTGACCGACAAATACGTAGAGGATGGTTCGTTCCTGCGTTTGTCTTCGCTGACTATCGGTTACTCTCTCCCGGAGGTATGGCTGAAGAAAGCGTACATCAAGACGGCTCGTATCTTCTTCTCCGGTTCGAACCTCTTCTGTGCAACGAAGTACTCGGGTGCGGATCCTGAAGTAGATACTCGCTTGAAGATCAACCCGTTGGCGACCGGCGTGGACTTCTCGGCGTTCCCGAAGAGTTGTGCATTTAACTTCGGTCTTAACCTCTCGTTCTAATCACAGTCACAAAAATCTAACAACAGAAATAATATGAAAACGTATAAGTATATAGCAATCGCAGCAGTGGCTGTAGCATTTGCCGGCTGTGATTTCTTTGATTCGAAATCTCCCTCTGCGATGGATGGCGCTGCCGTCTTTTCCAACCCGGATAATGCGGAGTTGGTAATCGCCGGCGTGTATGAACAGTTCGGTCAAGATAAATCCTATCGTAACCGTCTCGCGTGCGGCTATATGAGCATGAATACCGATACCGAGCATGGTACCAAGAATTCGGGAAAGGCAGAATACAATATTTATAGTATGTCGCTCGCAAACGGCGAACTATCTACCTCCACCGGTAAGGACCCGTGGGGCTATCTCAATGCGACCATTGAGAAATGCAACAATATCATTGAGGGTATTGAGGACTACGGCGACCTGAATGACGAGAAGATGCGCTATCTGCTTGGAGAGGCGCTTTTCCTGCGCTCATTCTGCTATCTCGATATGGTGAAACTGTGGGGTGATGTACCCGCACGGTTTGTGTCCATTACGAAAGATCCGAAAGGATTAGAGATGCCGAAATCAGACCGTGTAAATGTACTCAAACAACTCCGTATAGACCTGAAACGAGCAGCTGAGTTGATGCCGTGGTCGAAGGACTGTCCGGGTACGGCGAAGAATACCACTTGCCGTCCGAGTAAAGCTGCGGCTTTGGCGCTATTAGCTCGCGTGGACCTGATGTATGCCGGTAAAGGCGTACGTCCTGCGACTTGGCAGGTTGGACCGGAATTCCTTACCGCAGAGAATGCCACACTGCGCTCGGAACTGAATACAGAGGTGCTTTGGGCATGCTCGCAGATTCTCAATAACGGCGACGAGCAAAAGAAATTCCAAACAAATTACGAAGATATCTTCAAGAAAATTTGTGCCGATGTGACCGATTATTACAGTTCGGAGGTGTTCTGGGAGATCCCGTTTGCGGACGGCAGTCGTGGTCAGGTATTACAATATAACTGCACCAAGATGAGCGATGCTGTTAGAGGATTAAAAAATAATGAAGGCGGTTCGAGCAACTCGGCTGTAGGTATCGTGCCGACGCTCTATTATGATTTCGAGGCTACCGATGTCCGTCGCGATGTGACGATGGCGCGTTATATCTGGATGTATGATGATGGCGCCGACTACAACTCCGACCCTGCGAATATTGCTCTTGCTTTTCCGGAGGTAGACGTGGACGGAGGAGAGAAATTCCTCTATCAGAAAGGCGTAATGATAAATAGCTGGTACGGCAACAAATACCGCGTAGAATGGATGACTCGTAAGCGTTCCGGTAATGAAGATGGTATTAACTTCCCTGTTATTCGTTACGCCGACGTACTGTTGATGGCGGCGGAGGCATACATTGGCGGTATCGGCGGAGATATGCCGAGCGAGACCTATGGAATTGATGGAGCGGAGTGTTTCAATAAGGTTCGTACACGTGCGGGTGTAGGAACGAAAACGCTGAATATGGCCAATATCCAGGAAGAGCGCAAACTCGAGTTCACCGGCGAGTACATTCGCAAGTGGGACTTGATGAGATGGGGCATTTTGAAAGAGACATTGCTTGCTGCGCACTCACGTCTGGATGCAATGAACCTGCACGATGGCGAATTTGCTGGTCTTCGTGATACGATCTATATGAAGTATAAATTTGTCGGCGACGAATACAGTTATGAGCCCGGTATCAAAGGATATGTCATTGACTCCGTATATGGTTTGAATAAAGACGAGAGCGGAATTCCGCCGTATTATAGCAAAGCGAATGGATGGATAAAGACCTGTATCTATCAGAGCAAATCCGGCCGTGTATTAGCTCCGGATAGCTATATGCTTTTCGATCGCGAATTCCCGCAGCGCCTCAACGGACGTCAACTCTGGCCGATTTTCTCAGTGAATGTAGGTCAGTCGAACGGCGCGCTTTGGAACGACTACGACTACGTTAACTAATCGTACATGACGTATTGGAAACACATAGGACTCATTGCTTGCATAGCCTGCGGACTCGCAGGCTGCAAGCCGGGTGAGTCGCCTGATGTGCCAACTATCGATACGAATCCGGAATTGGTAGCGGCTTGCCATCATATTGAGGGCGGCGGTACCAAAATCACAGGCGGAGACGGCGGCACGGTTTATCGTGTGAGTCGTCTGGACGATGAGATAGATTCGATTACAGGACGGCCCATGGCTGGTACGCTGCGGTATGCTATCAATCAGGTAGGCGCGCGTCGCGTGCTATTTACAGTTTCCGGTACAATTCATCTCAAGAGTGCGTTACGCATCAGCGCGGGGAATATTACAATAGATGGCCAATCTGCTCCAGGTGATGGTATCTGTCTTGCAGATTATCCGCTGATTATTGATGGAGCGAACAATGTCATTGTACGTTTCCTGCGCGTTCGTTTGGGCGATGTTAGCAACACGGAGTACGATGCCGTGTCGGCGAATGATGCTACGGGCGTGGTGCTCGACCATCTCAGTTGCTCGTGGTCTGTAGACGAATGTGTGAGTTGTTACGGCAATACGAATTTCACGATGCAGTATTGCATTGTTTCGGAGTCGCTCAAAATCTCCGTGCATGGCAAGGGAAGTCACGGTTACGGGGGGATTTGGGGCGGAACGAACGCTTCGTTCCATCATAACCTGCTCGCGCACCACGATAGTCGTACCCCGCGCTTCGACCATGACTACGTAAACTCCACGCATATAGGGCCGATTGACTTCGTCAATAATGTGGTCTATAACTGGGGAGGCAACTCTGCATACGGCGGTGAAGGTTCGACGAACGGCGCTGGTGGACGTCATATCAATTTTGTCAGCAACTACTACAAGCCGGGCAAGGCGACAAAAAATAGCGTGAAAGCTCGCTTGTTGAATCCGACTACAAAATGCGGTCCTACTGAGAAAGATCCACATGCCGGGTGTACGGGTAAACTTGGCGGTACTGTCGATCCCGGTAAGTTCTATTTAGCAAACAATATCATGGATGGATCGTCGTCAGTGACCTTAGATAACTGGTCGGGCGTATATCCCGATGAGGCATCCAAGAAGGAACAATGCAAAGCAACCTCCCGTTGGATGGAAGGCTTGACGCCCCTTGTGAACGAGCAGACAGCAGAAGCGGCCTATGAGACGGTTCTGGCTAAAGCCGGTTGCTCGCTGCATCGCGATGCTGTCGATACGCGTATTATAGAAGAAGTTCGCACGGGCACGTACACGTACGAAGGCTCGAAAGGTTCGACGGGCGGATTGATTGATACGCAGTCGGATGTGGGCGGTTGGCCTGAACTGCAAACAGCAGCCCGAGAAACTGATACGGATTACGACGGAATACCGGATACGTGGGAGAAGAAAAACGGCTTGGATCCGAATAATCCCTTAGACGCAAGGCAGATCACGTTGGTCACCGGACATACCAATTTAGATGTCTATCTAAACGATATTGTAGCGCATCTATATTGATAGAAAAATACAAAACGTCAAAAAATCTACATTTTTCAGCAAATAGTAGTTGCCAATATGAAAAAAAAGCAGTACCTTTGCGGCGTATTTGTAAAAGATTTTTACAATCAACCCTAATATTAACAATTTAAAACGTAACATTTATGAAGAAATTTTTCCTCTTCGCAGCAGCTGCTATTGCAGCAATGACTGTAAATGCTAAGGTTTACAACTTCGCTGGTATCACAGCCGAGCAAATTTCGACTGATGGTACTATTGGTACTTATGTAATGGACGAAGTTGAGATTCCTTCTGTTAGCCAACCTGACGGCGTTGATATCAATGTAACGCTCGATGGTCAAGAAGGTTTAGTTATCAACTACACCCAAAGTGCAGGTAAATCGAAAGACAACATCTTGAAATTTGCTGCTAATTTTATGCAAGCAGATGGTAAGAACGTCATTCTTACTTTCTCTGACGTAAATGTCGGTGACCAAATCAAATTAGTTGTTTCCGCTAAAGGTAGCACAGATGCTCAATTCAATGCTTTAGAAGGTGCAAGTGGTGATGACCAAAAAGTTGCTAAGATTAATAATGTGGAGGATTTCGCAACGGTTATATTTACAGCAACCGCTAGCGATGTTAAGATTAAAGAGATCGGCGGTGGTTTCCGTATTGTAAGCGCAACGATCGAGGCTGCTGGCGATGATCCAGGCGATGACCCGGGTGATAATCCTGGTGATGACCCTGTTCCTGGTTCGTTTGTAGGCTTTGATGGCCGTACCGGAGACCTGGGTGCACAGATTGCAGGTGGTTTGTTGGCAGACGAAGTGAATCTTACACTTAGCGAGACATCGGCCGGCAAGTACTCTTTCAAGAACACAGAGGCAGGTGAAGTATCGTTCTCTTTGGGCGGTGTTATTTTCAAAGGTTCTGACCAGCAAGCTGGAAAAGATATTTACAAATCCTATGGTACGTATATCCAACCGAACGGTGCAAGACGTTCTGTTATTATTCCGACTGCTGCCGGTGAGAAAGTGCTGATCGGTGTTCAGGATGCCATTACGTTTGCTGTCGAAGGTGCAGCTGAAGGAGCATCTATTAGTTTCCAAGGTTGGGGAAGTGACAAGGACGTCTTGAATACACTGACCGCAACCGGTTCGGAGATTGTTCTTTGGTCTGATGACCGTGCTGAGAGCCCGCAAGCACAGAAATTTAAACTCGGTGTTGTTCTTCCTGGTGGTACGCAAGGCGTAGAGAACGTATTCGAGGCAGAGAAGGCTGTTAAGTTCATCCACAATGGTCAAGTTGTTGTGAAGAAAGGTAACCGCTTCTTCAATGTCCTCGGTGCAGAGATTACTCTCTAATAGTGAGGATTAGAACAGGACCATCACGGGACCATCTCCCGAGAACCTTACAATTAGAACAAAATAGGCTCGCGCTTGCGAGCCTATTTTAGTGTCGGTCCGTTCTCGGTCCGTTTTCGATCCATTCTCGGTCCATTCTCGGAAGATAAGACCTTACTCAAGCGCTTTACCGTTCCACTTGATGTCCGAACTATGCTTGATCGTGTTTTCTCTCTGCGGACTCATCGTGCAGTTCTGGAAAGTGATCTTCTCAGCGTAGTCGATACTCATGCCTTCGCGGGTCCCATACCACTTTATGCCGTCGAAAAGCAGATCATGTACCGGCAGCGCCTTCAGACCGGTGATGTCCACCGCTCTCGCTGAGTTGACGCAGGTGATATTGCGGAAAGTGAAATTGCTCCACTCGGGGAAGAACTTACTCTTATCGTCGTTATCCGTAGCACCGCGACCGCCCGCTGCACGGTCTGCATAACCCGACTCAAAGTAGAAGTCCGCTTCGCGGATATTTTTCATCACGATATTGATGCAATAGATATTGTCGCACCAACCGCCACGACCCGGAGCCGACTTGAAACGGCAACCGATATCTGTACCGTCGAACATACAATCTTTCACGATGATACGCTGCATGCCGCCGCTGTATTCCGAACCGATGACGAAACCGCCGTGCGCACGATAAACGGTATCATTGCAGATAAGGAAGTCGCGTTGTGGACCGGCATCGACGCCTTTCTGACCCGCGCCGCCTTTCATACACAGACCGTCATCGCCGCAGTTTACATTACATCCGGCGATGAGCGCCACCTGTACGTTACCCGGATCGATAGCGTCACCGTTCTGTGCCCACCACGGGCAATCAATCGTCACATTCTCAATAATCAGGTTCTGGATACGCGTCGGCACGAGGTGCAGTTTCGGACTGTTACGAATCGTCACACCTTCAATCACTACATTCTTCGAATCGATGATATTGACCAGCGTCGGACGCATCTTCTCTTGTGCCTCCGGCGTAGCGGCGATATTAGGAATACCAAGTTCCGGATTCAGGTTGAACGGGAACCATGTGTGATAACCTTCGTTGCCGTCAGGTTTAAGAGTACCGCCTAACGCAATCGCTTCATCCCAAACATCCTTTAAACCGCCATCACGCACCACTTTCTTCTCTTTGATAGGACGCCAGATAAAGCCCTGACCGTCAATCACACCCTTACCGGTAATACCTACGTTCTCCAGTTTCGAACCGCGGATAAGCGCGTTGCACTTCTGGCTTCCGTCACGCGGATTATTTTCCTGTACGTACAGCTCCTTATTCTCGCTAAAGAGCAACGTAGCGCCTTTGCTCAGGTGCAAGTCGATGTTACTTTGCAGTACGATCGGACCGGTTTTCCACACGCCGCGCGGAACGATGACGTGTCCGCCGCCTTGCTTGCTCAGCTCCTGGATGGCTTTGTTAATTGCCTCGCCGCAATCGGTCTTACCGTCAGGCACCGCGCCATACTGGGCGATGTTCACCGCCGTAGCAGGGAACTTCACCTCCTGCACATGCTCGATCTCAATAGGCAGATCGACGTAGTACTTGTCATACTTACTTTGCGCGCTCATACTCAGCGCCGCGCCCAAAAAGAGGGCAGAGAGTAGAATCTTTTTCATAAGAATATATTTTTAAAAATCTGATAGCTGACTTCTGAATACTGAATTTTCAATAATCATGCCAATTCGGCAATCTTCAGCGCCGCATTGATGCCGTCGAGGGCGGAACTGGTGATACCGCCGGCATATCCTGCTCCTTCGCCGCAAGGGTAGAGCAGAGGCGTACTCACCGATTGCAGCGTTTCCGAATCTCTCGGGATACGCACCGCACTGCTGCTGCGGCTCTCTACACCCACAATCACCGCTTCGTTCGTCAAAAAGCCCGGGTACTTGCGGTCAAAATCCCGAAAACCATGCTGCAAGCGCGGACCGATATGCGCCGGTAACCACTGGTCTAACCGACTTGCCACAATGCCAGGCAGATAACTGCATGCCGGCAGGTCTTTCGATGCTCGACCTTCTACGAAGTCTTTTAAACGTTGTGCAGGTGCCTGTGCCTGCGGACCACCATGCTCAAACGCTAAGCGTTCTAATGTCTCCTGAAACTCCAATCCCCGCAGCGGATCCGCTCCTTCTATATCCTCCGGATTGATCTGCACAACCATGCCGCTGTTCGCGAAAGGACTATTTCGATGACTCGCACTCATTCCGTTCACAACGCACGTACCTTCGCTGCTTCCCGCCGGAACAATATGTCCGCCGGGGCACATACAGAACGAATAGACGCCGCGTCCATCGACTTGCGTCACGAGACTATACGAGGCGTTGCCGACATAATCAATAACTGATGGCTGATTACTGATGGCTGACGGCTGAAGATGATACATTAGCTTATTAATCAGTGCCTGCGGATGTTCCGCACGCACGCCCATCGCGAAACCTTTTGTCTCCAGCGCAACACCTTCTTCCGCCAACATCCGATACGTGTCGTGCGCCGAATGACCGATTGCCAGTATGATTGGCAAATTTGTGATTTGTGATTTGTGATTGGTGATTTGAGAGAGACTTTCTATTTTCGTTTCAAAATGTATCTTGCCGCCTTTCTCAAGAATCGTCTCTCGCATCCGCTTGATGATTCCCGGCAGTTTGTCGCTTCCGATATGCGCGTGAGCTTCGTAGAGCACCGTGTCGGGCGCACCGAAATAATGGAATAGTTCCATCACCCGCTGCATGTTGCCGCGTTTCTTGGAGCGTGAGAAGAGTTTGCCGTCTGAGAAGGTTCCCGCTCCGCCTTCGCCGAAGCAGTAGTTCGATTCGGGATTCAGTCCCTCGTTCCGATTTAGCAGTGCGATATCTTTCTTCCGCTCGCTCACCTCCTTGCCGCGTTCGTAGATAATCGGTTTGATGCCGTGCTCCAACAGCGTCAGCGCCGCAAAGAGTCCTGCCGGACCTGCACCGATGATGATTGCCGAGCGCTTAGCTTTATGGACATCCAGAAAGACCGGCGGTTCATACAACGGTATCGGTGCATCTTTGGCAATCGGTTGTCCTTTCTCGTCGGTTAATATAGTAAGATGCACGCGCAACTCTCGCTGCCGTGCATCTACTGAACGTTTCACTACCCGCCAATGTTGCTCCGCTTCGTGCGCCTCACGCGGGGAAAATATATAGCTCTCAGCTTTCAGCATTCCGCTTTCAGCCATTAGCCTTTCGCCAACTTGGCCAGTACGACTTCCAGACCCAATTCTTTTACCTTCTCGGTCACCTTAGCTTCCAGTTCGTCGCAGAGGTCGGGGTTGTCAGCCAGCACTGCCTTCACATTGTCGCGTCCTTGACCCAGTTTGGTATCGCCGTAACTGAAGAACGAACCGCTCTTCTTGATGATCTCGGTAGCCACCGCAAAGTCCAGAATCTCACCTACGCGGGAGATACCTTCGTTGAACATCAGGTCGAACTCCGCTTTCTTGAACGGAGGAGCCACTTTGTTCTTCACTACCTTTACGCGCACCTGGTTACCCTTGATCTGCTCGCCGTCCTTGATCTGACCCGTACGACGGATGTCGAGACGAACCGAAGCGTAGAACTTCAGCGCGTTACCGCCGGTCGTCGTCTCGGGGTTACCGAACATCACGCCGATCTTCTCGCGCAACTGGTTGATGAAGATGACGGTTGTGCCGGTCTTATTCACCGACGCAGTCATCTTACGCAGCGCCTGACTCATCAGACGTGCCTGCAAACCGACTTTGTTATCACCCATCTCACCGGCGATCTCCGCCTTTGGCGTCAGTGCTGCGACAGAGTCGATGACAATCAGGTCCACAGCGGCCGAACGAATCAACTCATCGGCGATATCGAGCGCTTGCTCACCGCTGTCCGGTTGGGCAATCAGCAGATCGTTGATGTTCACACCCAGTTTCTCGGCATAGAAGCGGTCGAACGCATGCTCCGCATCAATGATAGCAGCGATACCGCCGGCTTTCTGCACCTCCGCCATCGCGTGGATAGCCAAGGTGGTCTTACCGGACGACTCCGGACCGTAGATCTCAATGATACGTCCCTTCGGATAACCGCCTACACCTAACGCGAGGTTCAAACCGATACTGCCGGTCGGAATAACGGCTACGTTCTCGATATTCTCGTCGCCTAACTTCATGATAGCGCCCTTGCCGAAGTTCTTGTCAATCTTCGCCATCGCTGCCTGCAGCGCTTTCAGCTTCTCTGCAGAGGGTTGCTTGTTTTCTGCCATAATATAGTAGTTTTAATCGTTTCGAAATAACGTTATACCGATATGTCGGTATATCGAGCGCAAAATTACAAAAAAAAAAGCACATACACAAGTATGTGCTCACTTTTTGTGAAAAAATCTGCAAAATTCTTTGAGTCCGCACCGTTCGCATTGCGGTTTGCGCGCCTGGCAGACATAGCGGCCGTGAAGCAGTAACCAATGGTGCGCCTTAGGAATGATGTCCGCGGGAATGTATTGGACGAGCGCTTTCTCCGTCTGTAGCGGGTTCTTGCTGTTGGTGGTGAGTCCGAGTCGTTCGCTGACGCGGAAAATGTGCGTATCGACCGCCATCGTCGGTTGGTTCCATATCACCGCGCACACCACATTCGCGGTCTTGCGTCCTACGCCTTGCAGCGTCTGCAGATCGTCGATATTATCGGGCACAATGCCGTCATACACTTCCACAAGCCGTTTCGCCATCGCGACCAAGTGTTCCGCTTTGGAACGCGGGTAACTGACAGATTTTATGTATTCAAACACCTCATCGCTCGTCGCTTGTGCTAATGCTTCCGGTGTAGGAAAAGCCTCGAAGAGCGCCGGCGTTACCATATTGACGCGTTTGTCGGTGCATTGCGCCGAGAGCATCACGGCTATGAGACACTGAAAGGAGTTGAGAAATTGCAACTCACTCTCCGCAACCGGCATGTTGGTCTCAAACCAACCGAGAATATTTTTATAGCGTTCACTAACTCTCATTCACTAACTCACTCATTCACTAATTCCTTATACGTTTTGCTCAAAAACGTAAGCACTTGCGTCGCGCGTTGCTGCACATCCGCGGTTTCGGGCGTAATCTCTTTTTTCTGCAGACGCAGCATCATAATCTGGTAGAGCAGCACGAAGCATGCCTCGATATCACTCATCGTCGGACGGTCAGTCTTGGCTTTCAGCAGGTTGAGCGCAGGCCGCAGACGAATCATCGCCGCGCGGTATAGCGCATCTTCGTCCAGTAACTGCGCGTGCAGTTCTTCCACTTCGCTCAGCGCATTGTTCGCCAACGCCAAGTGACCACCCTCAACAATGCCTTCGCGGTGCATCATCTCATTCAGGTCATGCAACTCCGGTGTAGCCTCTGCATTCTGCGGAAAAGCACGCAGGTAGTCCTCCATCTGCCAAAGATAGAGAATATATTCGGCGATATTGTCTTTCTTACTCCTCATCTTCGTCGTCAAAATCTATCTCATCCAAGTAGTTGTCACTCATAAAGACCTCTATCTCGCGGCGGTCTTTCTTCGTCGGACGCCCCATGCCTCTGTCTCGCCCGCCATTACCGGCCATGCGCGCCAGTTCGAGTATCTCGAGTTGCTGCGGACTCGTCTCATCCCGCATGTATTCCGGCACAAGTTTGGCACCGAGTCGGTTCTCTGTCAGTTGCAGCACGCGGTAGGTGTACGTCACGGGGCCTTTGCGCACATGGAACACATCGCCCACTTTGAACGTACGGCTGGGTTTGAGTTGCACGCCGTTCATGGAAATTCGCCCGTTCTTGCAAGCGTCTGCAGCGATTGAGCGGGTCTTGTAGATCCGCATTGCCCACAGATATTTGTCAACTCTGACCTCAGACATAAATCACCAATTACAAATCACAAATTTTAATCATTTATGATTAAATAGATTCATTGTGCGGTCGATACCTTGGAGACAGAAAGAGGGAATGATTTCCGTCGTCACTTTCAGACGCTCGTCAATGTTCTTCTTCTCCTCCTCGGTCCACTCGCCCAGCACGAAGTTAATCTGCGTGCCGCGCGTGTACTCGTTTCCGATACCGAAGCGCACGCGGGCGTAGTTCTCTGTGCCCAACACGGATTGAATATTGCCCAAGCCGTTATGTCCGCCGTTGGAGCCCTGCTTGCGAATACGAATCGTTCCGAAGGGCAGGTTGAGGTCATCCACCAGCACGAGCATATTCTCCACGGGAATCTTCTCCTGCTGCAACCAATACCGCACGGCGTTGCCGCTGAGGTTCATGTAGGTCGACGGCTTCAGCAATACCAACTCGGCGTTCTTCACGCGACATTTGGCGACAAACCCGTACCGCTTGTCTTCCCAGCTAACGTTTTTCGACGCCGCAAACGCATCGATCATCATAAAACCGATGTTATGTCGCGTGCCGGCGTACTCGTCGCCGATATTACCTAGCCCAACTATTAGAAACTTTGCCATCTTCTTAAAAATTAAGGGCGGGCGTAAACCGCCTCGCCCTTATCCGATAACCGTTAACCGATAACCGTTAACCGTTATTACGCTTGTTTGCTCTGGCGGGTTGCCTTCACCTCTGCTACGCAAGCGTCTGCAGGGTTAACGAACTTCAGGCCTTCTACCTTCACATCCTCAACAGCAATCTTCTTACCCAGACCAAGCTCGGTAACGTCGATGTTGATACGATCGGGGAATGCGGTGTAGATACCCTGAACTTTCAGTTTGCGCATAGCCTGAACCAACTTACCACCGGCTTTAACACCCTCTGCGAGACCGTTCAACTGAACAGGGATCTCAACTACTACCGGCTTCTTCTCATCTACTGCGAGGAAGTCAATGTGCAGGGTCTTGCCGTCGATCGGATGGAACTGCAGCTCCTTCACGATAGCTTTGGTCTTGGTGTCACCTACGGTGAGGTCAACGATCTGGGTGTCCGGGCTGTAGATCAGTTTGCGAACGTCAGCAGCTGCTACCGTAAAGGTGCAACTCAAACCACAACCGTAAATGTTGCAAGGAATCAATTCCTCTGCGCGGAAAGCCTTAGCGGCCTTCTTGCCGTACTCGCTACGCGGAGTACCTACCAATGCGAATTCTTTCATTTGAATAAAATTGTTTTTGTGTTACTTAATACCGTGTATTCCATCACACGTCGGCCATTCGCCATTCGGCCATTGGCCTTTAGCCATTATAAAGGCTGCAACCGCAGCCTTGTTGTCCACCGAGGAGTCGAACCTCGCTTCTCGGAACCAAAATCCGGTGTAATACCGATATACGAGTGGACAATGCTTTTGAAAAAGCGGGTGCAAAATTACTACAAAAAAATCAAATACGCAAATATTTTGTCAAAAAAAATAAGTTTGCTCGCAAAAATCAGTTGTTTTAGGCAAAATATTTGCTGTTTGCACGTTAGTGCGAACGTAATTTCGGCGGGAACCCGCTTGCGGGAGGGCCGAAAGTACAACATTTTATTTTGCTACAACAAGGTAGTAGTTTTTCTTCCCTTTTTGGAAAAGCAAGTACTTGTTATTGAGCAACGCGGCGTCGGTGATCGGAGTTGCCGGGTCGGTCAGTTTCTCTTTGTTCATCGAGAAACCGTTCGCCTGAATCATCTTGCGTGCCTCGCCCTTGGACGGGAAGATAGCCGTCTTCTCTGCCAGCAGGTCCAACGGACCGATACCGGCTTTCAACTCATCCAGGCTGATCTCGTATGTCTCTACGCCTTCGAACACTTGCAGGAATGTCTCTTCGTCCAATGCGCGCAGCGCGTCCGCGGTCGCGTTTCCGAATAATATATTCGTAGCTTCCACCGCCTTGTTATAATCTTCCTCGCTATGTACCATGCAGGTCACCTCTTTGGCCAACCGTTTCTGCAACACGCGCAGGTGCGGCGCCTCTTCGTGCTCCGTAATCAGCGCCTCGATCTCTTCGCGGCTGAGGCTCGTGAAGATCTTGATATAGCGTTTCGCATCGTCGTCGCTCACATTCATCCAGAACTGGAAGAACTTGTACGGACTCGTGTATTGGCGGCTCAGCCATACATTGCCGCTCTCGGTCTTGCCGAACTTACCGCCGTCGGCTTTCGTGATGAGCGGACAGGTAAGTGCGAAGGCTTCGTTACCCGTGATTTTCTTGATGAGCTCCGTGCCCGTGGTGATATTGCCCCATTGGTCCGAACCGCCCATCTGCAGTTTGCAGTTCTTGTGCTCGTTCAGATAGACGAAGTCATACCCCTGCAGCAACTGATACGTGAACTCCGTGAACGACATACCCTGACTGAACTCGCCGTTGAAGCGTTTCTTCACGGAGTCTTTCGCCATCATGTAGTTGACGGTGATCAGTTTGCCGATGTTGCGCGCGAAATCAAGGAAGGTATAGTCCTTCATCCAGTCGTAGTTGTTCACCAGCTCGGCTGCGTTCGGTTCGTTGCTGTTGAAATCCAGAAAGTGCTCCAACTGCTCGCGGATGCACTGTACGTTATGACGTAGCGTCTCCTCCGTCAGCAGGTTACGCTCTGCGCTCTTACCGCTCGGGTCACCGATCATGCCGGTCGCACCGCCCACCAGCGCGATGGGCTTATGGCCGCAGGCCTGCAGGTGACGCAGCATCATGATGCCGCACAAGTGACCGATATGCAGACTGTCCGCCGTCGGGTCGATACCCACATACGCGGTCGTCACTTCCTTCATTAACTGCTCCTCCGTACCCGGCATGATGTCCTGCAACATACCCCTCCAACGGAGTTCTTCAACAAAATTCTTCGTGATCATCTATCTGATTTTTCAAATTAGCGTGCAAAAGTACTGCTTTTTTTTGACATACGCAAATAAAAACGCAAAAATCTTAGAACGGGTAACCGATACCAAAGTTCACGCGGATGGCATCAAGCGCGGAGGGAATGTTGAAGTAGGTGTTGATCGGCTGTGTGGGGTCGGGTTTGCCGTCCTTGTCATAACGGAAGGTTTGGTATGGCGCGTGGATACCAACGCCGATGTCGAGTCGGACAACGAGTCCGTCTATGTCAAGACGCAGGCCGGCGCCGGTACCGAGTGCAATCTGTTTGGCAAACTCGGGGCTACTGAGGATGCCGTCATACAAAGGCTGGTTGGCGTGCAGATAGGAGAGGTACTCTTCATGACCGATTGCCTTGAAGATGGCGTTGAACGAGTACCAGTTCCATACGTTACCGGCGTCCACGAAAGCGGCTCCGAAGAGTTTCCATACAATCGGGAAGCGGAACTCGAAATTCGCCTCCAGTTTGATGTCTCCGGCGTGGAAGAAACTCTGGTTGTATTTGGAGGAATAGAAGTTTCCGGGTCCGTATGCATATGGCGAAGCGGCACGCAGACTAAGCGGTCCTCCTGTATGGAAGGCTTCGGAGAGGGGTGCGAAAAGGGAGTTGCCAAGCGGGATATTCGCGCCGGCAAACAGGCGCGTAGCGATACAAATCTTATCCGTGAAATTGAACTTGTTGCGCAGTTCGAAGGTGAGTTTGACAAATTGGTTGAAGGTGATATTTCCCAAGGGTTTGTCCTTGTCGTTCCATTTATATCCGAAGAGGCAGTAAAGGGCGTTGATGAGGTTTCCGGACTCCTTCACGCCGAGGTCAAGGAAACTGTTCACGGCGCGCTTGGAGCGATAGTCATCATAGATGAAATGGTAGCTGATAGATGGCACAAACTCATCTCCTGCAATGACTTGAATCAGTTCCGGGTACTCGGCCGCTTTGCCCGTCAGACTGTCTGTCTCCGCTTTCATCTTCACTACCGAGAGCGAGAACGGCGTGAAAGCATGCGTGATATACGGGCTGTTGGCTGAGCGAATAAAATAGGAGAACGATCCGGAGATTTTATGTACGCCGTACCCGCCGGCGATGTTCTCATACTGATAGCCGAGCATATACCGCGTGTCGCCCTCCGGGATATTGTCACCTGTCCAATGCAGGTATGGAAAGACGAGCGAAGCGTTGAGACCGAGTTTGTAGGTGTCGGTCTTTCTCGGATCGCCCGGATGTCTGTTACGCAATGCCCAGTAATACGCGCCGTTGCCCTTGAGTGTAAAACTCTCGCCCTTGCCGAGCACGTTCTTGATGGTTGATTTGAGCGTCAGGTCCGGACCAATACTGTTGTTCGAGCGGTAGGCTACTCCGGCGTCGGCGGAGAGTCCGTAGGTACGTGTGATACTATCGCCGCGGAAGAGTTCTTGCCGACGCCAATCTTTGATGGCCCGCACGGCGAGACCGGACTTATAGAGTTCGCCTTCCAGCACGTTGTTATAGTCGCGTTGCGAGAAGAGACGCAGCGAGACACCTCCGTCTTTGGTTAACTTGTAGTCGGCGGTGAAATTGGTGAACATACCTTTGGCGTCGTTGAGCTCAGGGTTATCCGTGAGGGTTGAACCCAAGGTGATGCGCAGTTTGTCTTTGAAGAATGACTTGCTGATAGATATGTTCATGTCGTTGGTCTTGCCGGAAGCGTGCTCTGTCTGCCCGCTGCTGAAGTCAATGTCCACTACTTTGCCGAGTTTGGAATTGGCCATCGCCGCATTGATACGGCTGTTGATGATAGACGAGAGCGCATACCCGTTGCGTTGCGCCGCTACGTTGCTCTCACCTACATACATGCCTGTCGCTAACAAGGTGGCTGCCAGTCCCTCGCGCGTGCCCTCGTCGAGCGAAGCCAGTTCGCGTGTGATAGTCTCATCATCCGGGGCTTCAAGGAAGAAACCGATACTCTGCAGACCAATCGAATCAATCTCTCCGTTCACTCGCACGCCGGTGATGAAGTCCACGCGTCGTGTCTCTTCCCCTTCTGACTCAACATCTGCTTTTACTTTCTGCGAAGCAGAGACATGGAGTTGTGTATGGCCTACGGGTCCGTGGAAGGCGATATGACTTCCGGAATCCACATGGAACGGCATGATAGGGTATGCCTTGGGTGAGTAACGTACAAAGCCGTCATCTACGTTGATGCGTCCGCTGAGGGAGAGCGGGTCGGCTTCAGCCATGTGGTAATGAATACCGGCTGTGCCGTACGGCTTGACCTGCGCAAGGTTCTTCTTATCAATCTGGTACGTGATGTCCGTCACAGGCAACAGCGTTACATGGATGTCCGCTCTGATACTATCCATCGGACCGGAGACCTGACCGCGGATATCCGTGGCTAACTTGCCATAGACGGGAATAGGACCGCCTTGTGGTAAGTTCACCGGCGCAAAACTGTCTGCAGCGAGCGTGATATTCAAGCGCATCTTATCAAGGTCGAGCCCGCCGGATAGCGCGATAAACGTGCTATCCGCTCCATAGATCGGCAGACCGTTCAGATTCATATGGTTATGAACCATGGTGATAGGTGTCTCGCCGAGACGGACCCCCACTTGGTAAGGCTTGTATTCCGCCGCTATGCCGCGCGGTTGTACCTCGGCGGAGATATCCGGCTTATGCGGCAGTCCGTCCACCGAAGCGTTTGCTCGTACAGCTCCGCGAAGCTCTATGTCCGTGAGCGTCACGAAACTATTAATGAGAGCAAGCGGAATGTCCTCTGTATGAACGTCCGCGCGCAGCGCATTCGCAACCGTCTCCGAAGGAGACAGACGCAAGTCTATCGTATGGTCGCCCAAGGCTATATCCTCGTAGTACAGACTGTCAAGCGTCAGTTTTCCGTCGCCGTGCAGGCTGTTTCCCTTACGCATGATGTCCATACGGACTGCCGCGTCGGTACAAAGCCCTTCGAAATTCATCGCGCCGTCCGTGAGACGGGTGTCGGCTGCGAGTGTCGCATTTGTGAGCCCTTCCGCCATACGAAGATCCAACGAAGCCTTCACTGCCGGCAGGTCGAGTTTGGTAAAGGCCAAAGTGACAGGCGAAAGAGAAAAACTCGTCCGGAGCGAGTCGAAACGAAGCGAGACGGCCACCTTTCGGAAATCCAAACCCGCACTGTCGATGATGGCTTGTATCGGACTGCCTTTTCGCAGCGTGACATCGGCCTTGATGGCCGGTATTTTCCAGCGGATCGTATCCAATACGGTGAGGTCCTCTAATGAAGTGAGTGCATGTATAACCGCCGAGTCAGTCACTGTCTGAACGAGCGGCTGAATCTTATCTATCAAACTCATTAGCGGCATGGGCGAACGGATGTCTGCTTTCACGCCGGGCATGGTAAGCGCGAGCGAAGTGACACTGTCGGTTGCACCCTTGAACGTGGTATGAGAGAGGTCATACGGACCGTAAATCGCTTCGTCGAGATGTGTTTCTACGCGCGATACCATAGGCCGTTTGGGGTTGACACCTCGTCCCTGAGCTTCGATGTCTCCGGCGAGAACGACCCGTGTGGAGTCCTGCAGGAAAGGCGAGAGGTTGACGCGCTCGATATGTACCGACGCATCGTAGATCTCATCGTCGATATCGTAACTCGCCCGCAGGTTCGCTTTGCTACCTTGATATTCCGCGTCACCGGTTACCTCTATACGCATCGTCGCGAGGTTCATCTCGGTCGCATAGAGGTCGGCTTTCGCGCCGATATCATCCGAACGAACATGCAGACCGTCCGAAGTGATCAGGTTGTTGTTCAGTAGCACGTTTGCATTGCCGTAAATCGTGTCTGCCGGTATGCGAACTTGATTCAAGCCGAAACAAAAACCACCTACATGCAATCGCCGTGCCTCATAGTGGTTGGCTCCTACATCGACCAGAGCCTCCGTGGATAAGTGACTAGTGCGAATGTCCAGATTCAACGGCGTCATCGCATAATGGATGTTCCGTAACTCGCCATCTGGTATGTCAAAGGCCAGTAGTAGCGGTGTTGTATCCAATGCCGCAGTATCCGGAGAAGAAGTGCTGCGCAGATCAATAGCTACATCGGCATCATAGATGCGCAGCCCGTGCAGCGGGTATTTGCCTTTGGCAATAAGAATCTCCGGACTCGACACTTCCAAGTTGTTCACGATAGCATCGACACCTACGGTCTCAATCAGACTATCCGAATGGAAGGTGGCTTGGTCGAGTCGGAGTCGCTCAACGATAATGGGAATAGATGTAAAATCCTGAATCCTGACTTCTGATGTCTGAAGGCTTCCTTTTAGTCTAAGTGCGCGCGTATAAATTAAGGTGTCTTGTCCGCGATGACCGACAAAGAGACTGTCGATAGCTACCTCTACAGGCAGATCCTCTTGCCCTCTGTAGGCGCGGTATAGTACCATCGGCGAATGATGGAAAGGCGAGAGGTATATGCCGCCCAAGTCAATGTCAAAATCCGTTTTTTCTTGGGCAATAGCGATGCCTTTATGCAGAATCTTTGTGCGAAGGGTAGGCGTATAAATCGCCGTTGCTACCGCAATCAGTAGCAACAGCACGATACCCGACACTACGCCAACGAGCGCAAGCGGAACCTTCCACCAAAGACTCTTTGGGCTCACTTAGAAACTCTTCTGGATACCGAATTTCAGACCATACAGTCCGGGCGTAAACTGGTTTGCCAGCAAGTTACGCAATTTACCCGAGAAGATAATAATGTCATTGCTATACTCGTTGGGACCATTGGCGTACAAGCGGGTGGTTCCGCTGTAGCCGAAACTCATGATGGAGAAGAATACTTGGAATGTACTTCTCCGATTGAACTGGTAGGTGATCACCGGCGATACCTGTACGCCGTATGTCACACTATACTTGAGTCCGTCGAACTCGGTGTCTGTGACATCCCCTGTTACCACGCGCGGGAACTCCATTCCCGTATAGAGGTGCGCCTCCAGCCAGATACCTACTTTGTCGTTAAACAGCGTCTTCAACCGGTAGCGCACATAAGGCGTTACAGACCACGAACCGTGCATCACGCGCAGGTCTTCCGTGAAGGTCTTTTCATTCAGATTCGCATCCAAACCGGCACGCGAATAACTCGACCATATGTCTTGGAACGAACCTCCTACCCGCAAACCCAGATAGACACGCTCTTTCAGTTTCCAACCTATCTCCGGCTCCAGGGCGATGGACCAACCGTTTTCCTTTGTGTTACGATTCGAGTCGTGATGCCAATAGATGTCAAAATTATATCCGTAGTACAACTTCTGTTTCCACAGCGGAATGGGTTTCTCCGGCACTTCTGCGGACACACTGTCTGCCGGCGTTTGCGTCTCACCCACTACGGTCACTACACCGCCTACACCTGTTGCCAGGGGGTCACTCTCGCTCTGGGCCGTCGCGGTGGTAACACTGAGTACCACTGCGGCAATCAATAAAGTAATCTTATGCATGTTTTTCATCTTTTGTATCGGTTTCTACTTTCGTGTCGTTTTCACTCATGTTGGTGAAGAAAAGGTTGACGACGCGCTTGGTGATAACGGTTTTGCGCAAAGCATGCTGTACGCGCTCTTTGTGGGCCTGGAACTTGTCCTCGGAAGAACTCGAAGACTTCTGCTCCGCCTGTTCAACCACTTGCTCGCGCGTATCAATCTTTGTCTTCAAGCGCGGCGAAGCGTGCTTATAGAGGAAGTTATAGCAAGGTACGGTAGCCTTCATGATATACGGCGTGAGGAAAGTGGTCAACACCGAAGCCGCTACGATAATCGGATAAATAGCCGGATCGGTCACGCCGAGTTTGCTTCCCAAGGCCGCGATGATGAACGAGAACTCACCGATCTGCACGAACGAGAAACCTGTGGACATGGAGTCTTTCATCGTCTCGCCGCCCCACCAGCAACCGAGTGTGCCGAAAACGATCATACCGATGATGATAACCACTGACACAAAGAGGATGGACGGCCAGTATTCTGCCAACGACGCGGGGTTGATCATCATACCTACCGAGACAAAGAAGATCGCGGCAAACACATTCTTCAGCGGCGCCATCAAGTGCTCAATACGGTGCGCCTCCAAGGTCTCTGCGAGTACCATACCCATCACAAATGCACCGAGGGCACTACTGAATCCGGCTTCTTCTGCCGTCAACACCATACCCAGACACAGGCCCAGCGCCAAGATGATAAGCGTCTCGTCATTCAGATACGGGCGTACCTTGCGAAGCAGCGTCGGAATAATGAGAATACCCACTACAAACCAAACGACCAGCGTGATGGCCAGTACGCCTACTTTCTTCAGCAATTCCACGCCCTCAAAACTGTTCTTCACCGCGATGCTGGACAGCAATACCAACAGCACTACGGCTACAATATCTTCGAGAATAAGAATACCGGTTGCACCCTTCACAAACCGCGCTTTACTCAGCCCCGCCTCGTCAATCGCTTTCATCACGATAGTCGTACTGGACATACAGAGCATCGCGGCCAAGAAGAGCGAGTTCATGTTGTCTAACAGCGCAAAACGCCCTACGCCGTAGCCCAAGACGAGCATACCCACAATGATGGTCGCTGCGCCGACGAGGGCTGTTTTCCCGCTCTCAAACAGATTCTTGAGACGAAACTCCAAACCGATGCAGAACAGCACAAACAGCACGCCGATGTTGCCCCATGCTTCCACATTCTCCGGGTTGACGAGGTTATGCCCCAACAGGTTCGGACCTACTAATACGCCGGCCACAATGTATCCCAGCACAACCGGCTGCTTCAACAACTTGAATAGCAGACTCACTACGCCCGCCGTGATCATCAAGATGTATAAATCATGTACCATATGAATAGAAAATGTTGTATTTTTATTTTTTAATCTTTTTTTCTTACAAAAAATGAGTTTGGCACGGTATTTGATTTAATGTAAGTAAGTAAGATATTCCGCCGGGATCTACCGGCAATAAATAGAGATTGTTTGTTATAGTGAAAAGGTTCGTCGGGAGACGAGCCTTTTTTGTTTACTCTGTGATCTTGCGGTATTTCCCTTCTATGAGCAGCATACCCGGGAGGATCTCTCCGCCGGATACCTTGGTGAAAGTGGTATAGGGCAGCGTGGCGCCGTCGGCTTCTTCGAGCACGGCGTTATAGCGATTATCCCAGATACAGTCTTTCTTGGCTTTGACGGTCGCGACGTACTTATAGGTGGTCTTTCCTGTCTCCGGATCAAGTATGCGTTGTACCACTTGGAACTTCGACCCGTCCGCAATACCTTCTTTCATTCCGATCTTTGCAGCATAACCTTCGATACGTCCGCGTGAATCCGTGAGCACGCTGTAAACGGGCGTCTTGACTTTGAAATCTTCGTACTGCTTCGCGAGCGCGACAATATTCTTATCTATGGAGCGCGCGCATATCGTGCGCACGAGCTCCGTGCGCGAGTACTGACCTTTGAGCACGGATTTCTTGTCGAACTCATACTGATGCGCTACGTATTTGAGGCGATAAGTTGTTTTGTCTGCCAGAAAATTCTGCACTTTCTCCGGATTCGGAGTACCGGTATAATGGAACTGATAGAAGATGGCCGCGATAGAATCATTCCACTCGAGTTGGTAGAGGTATGAGTGCGTCTTGACCTTGAATCCTGTAAAACTGTCGGCTATCTCCCCTGCGGTTTGCGCCAATTCTCTTCCGGCCTTTCCGCCGGTGAAGGCATCGAACAGGCTGCCTATCACGCCTACCGCCGCTTTGGCGGCTGCGGCTTCCTGCTCGGCGGTGACGTAGGTGATATCATTGACGAGCACGAACGTGTTCTGCAGCAGTTCTTCGCCGGCATCGGAGAGCGTAGCGAGTCCGCGGGTCGTCTGCAGCGCCAAGGCCACATCGACATCGTTGGCGTTATACTGACCGCGGGTCTGAATCAGCTCGGTGTTGAAGGTCGCGTCCTCGGCGGAAGTGCCGTTAAACCCGAACCATTTGGCGACCATCTTCTTGCCTATCTCCGCGTCATTGAGCAGTTGCTCGGTATAGCGCGCATTGGCTTGCAGTTCCGCTGCAGAGAGTTGGTGACCGTAGGTCGCTTTGTAATAACCCGATTCGCGTTGCAAACCATGCACGGTACTGTTGTCGATGACGCGTGCGCCCTCAATGGTATGGTCGTCGTACTTGTCGGGGATAGGCAGAGAATCGAAAGCTTTGAAGATCTCCGGTCCAAACTCATCCTCCGGGTGATAGACCAATACCGTCGCAAGCGAGTTGCGGCGATATGCCATATCGCTCTGAGCCTGCGCGGCAATGACCGCACAGACACAGAGCAATGTGATGATGGTTTGTTTCACAAACGTTGAGGAGTTTATAGTTGCTTGCGCAAATTTAGTAGCCACGGATGAAATCGATATTGACCTCTTTGTTCGGTTGATGTTCTCCGTAAGCCACACCAACGGCGCGGGCTGCTTCGATACGTTGTTTCTCCAGATCGACACCGTCTTGGTAGATCTTCATCTCGAATTTCCAATCGTCCAGCACTTTGCCCTTGATCTCTTTGTACAACGCCATAGCCTCGTCGTAGCAACCGGCATCCGGTTGAATCTTGGCGAGGAACTCGCCTGCTGCGGTAGCGCCATCAGCATTCTGGTGCGCTGCCCAAGCCTGACGAGCTGCAGCGAGGTTGATGTTGCACTCGTTATTGATAAACTGCTGGTAGATCTCCAGACCTGCTGCAAGGGCGGCATCGTAGTGCTTGCTCTGCTGCGGGATGAGACTTATCTGGAACAATGCCTCGTCGTATTTCTTCTGCTTTGCCAGGAACTGCGCCTTCTTGATCAGCGTCTCGCCCTCATGGTCATAGTAACCGATGATTTTCTCTTTGCCGTCCTGAACAAACTGCGCGATCTGCGGACTCTGGAGCGGCATGCGGCTGATGGCGTTGAGGTAGCACTTGTTCTCGGTCTCACCCAAACCGCGTACGGTGAAGGAAGTCGAAGCGAAAACCGTCTTGGCGAACGCGTCCACGATATACAGATTCATCTCCATCTTCTCGGCAATCTTGGCGGGAGGGCCGGCGATGATATCTTTGTCAAGCGGAGTCGTGGTGACGGTGAGTACAAACTGCCCCGTGTAGTCGATGCCTGCAATACCGTTGCGGGTCAGCAGTTGCGTCAACTTGTTCTCTATCATGGCTTTCGCGCCTTCGGGGAAGTTCTCCGAGTTATCGGCTGCGTACACAGAGATCGGTAGAAACTCCGTCTCGGCAGCAAACATAGTTGCGCTCATGAGCGCCGCTATGCATATCGTTAGAAAGTTCTTCATAATAGTTATATTTTTTTTTCGAAATCCCGGTATCCCGGAATCTCGGAATACCGAGTTTATTTCTCCCCGAGAATAATCACCGCGCGGCCAAGACCTTTGACAAGTACTTTGCACGGGATATTATACGGTTCTTTTTTCAGCATCTTGGCCAGACCTTTCGCAAAGCCGTTGGCGTCGATAGCGCGTCCGCGCTCGTCATAGACAGGGATGCGCACTTGCGTGAAGTTCGCTACGTTCTCGCTGGAGTACTGGCGGGAGAAACGACCCTGAACGGTGTTGATCTGCAACCAGTTCTCGATGATATCCACCAACTCTTCGCCGTCAAACTCGGTCTCCAGGTCTACGCCGGCTGCGTTGTTGGCAAAGACCTTGATGTCCAAAGTGATCTCGCGGCCGATAGTCTGCATTTCCGTGAAATGGTCCATGAGGCGGTTTACGAAGTTATCCATGTTCGCTACGATAGCCTCTTCGAGCAGTACATCTACGTCTGCCGAGAACGATTGTGCACCTGTCCCGGCTGCAGCGCCGATGGACTTACTCGTGTATGCGTCGCGTGCCTCGAGGATATAGGCGATTGAGTGCTTCGGGCCGAAGTCTTTGACTTCCCAACTGAGCTCCAGGATGATGTCGCATTTCGCTACGCGGGCTACTTCGTCCAGCGGACTCTCTGCCAGTTCATTACCGGCTTTGCTCATCGTCATATTGTCCTCCATGCGGCGTTGCTCGAGGTTCTTGATGGTCTGCTCCAGACTCTGCAACGGGAACTGACGCTCCGCCATCAGGTCGTTCAACTTGGCTATCGCGAGTTTGAGGCCCATGTTCTCCTGCAGCGCCTGCTTGTAGTTCGGCACTTTGGCGGTGATACCCATGTTCTCTACCTCAGTGTAATAGCCGTTATTGATGCACCATACATCCGACGGGATGACCATCAACTCGGGTTTCTTAATCTGCGCGCTCGCTACCAGCGCTACCAGCGCCAATGCGAGGGAAAAGATGTATTTCTTCATAATTATTTTTCGTTATACCGATATACCGGAATCCCGATATACCGAGGTTAATTAATAACGTCCCTCCATCGGTATGATGCCATCTTCTTGCAGTTTCTTCTTCAGTCCTGCGCGATCGACCGTTACCGTCACGGACTCAACCATTTGGCGGCCGTCACGCTGGTAGCGGGTTGAACCGACACGTTTGTCCTTGAGGCTGGCGAATTGTGTCCACGCGCCTTTGTCTGCGAAGAAAGCATTGAAATAGTCCTCGTGTTTCTCGCGTGCGTTCTTGTCGAAGCATAGCGGTTTTAGATCCGAGATACCGTTACTACCGGCTTTGACACCATCGAAAATCACTTCCTCTACGGCTTTGCGTTGACCGTCCGTGAAAGCAAGCACCGCATCTTTGGCGCGCACTTGTACGCGGATGACATAACTGCCGTCGTAGTTGGCACTCAGTACTTCACTCGGCTTCTCATAATAAGCCTGCGAGCGCTTGGAGCCGCATCCTGCGAAAACGATCGCAGCGAAAGCGGCTATGAATAATGAAAAACGTTTCATAAGTATTCAGTTTTCAGTTATCAGTATTCAGTTTTCAGAATCCACTATTGAGTCCTCTGATGATACCGGCTGCTTCGAGCGCTTTGCGCAAATCGTCCTTGCGAACGCTGACAATTTTGCCCACTTTGTATTCGCGACCCACTTTGACTATCTCGGTCGAACCTTCCATGATAGACGCGTATTTCTGGAACTCACCGCCGTTGGCAAAGAAGCTGTCGAAATACTCCTTGTACTGCATTTCTGCGCCCGGGGTAGCAACCATCGGACGTTGCGACACGCAACCCTGACCACCGCCGTAGCCCTTGAAGATCACACCGTGAACGGCATTCTTGCGGCATTGGTTCTCAGCTACCGAAGCTTTCTTACTATACGTCCATACCTTGACCAGGTAGGTGCCTTGAATGGCATTGCCTGCGCACTCAATCTCATAGCGGAACTGATTCGTGTCTTTGTCCGCTTGTTTCTGGCGAAGACCGGCGAAGGCCGGCACGCAAAGTGCTACTGCGAGTAGCGAAAAAAGGAATTTTCTCATAGGTGCAATTTTTTCCAAAAAACGCGTACACCGTTTCTCCGGCACACGCGTTTTTTGAAGAGTTAGTAATTAAAATTTGTAGCGTACACCGAGTTGGAGACCGCCCCAAAGGCCCGGGATGTTGAATCCGATACCGTTGTTACCGGCAACGCCGATCGACGGACGCCAATCCAACGACAGCTGGAACGGGAACCAGAAGTCATACTCGATACCGATATGACCTGCTACGCCGGCATACCATGTGCCCGGGATCTCGCCCGTCGGGAATACGAATCCGCCTGAACCGCCGACACCCATGTACCAGTGCCATTCGCCCTTGTTGTTCCAAGGAACAGGAGCGTTGAACGGATCAATCCAATCATAGGTAACATGACCACCGACACCGACACCGCTGTTAATAGGCAGGATGACATTGGCAGCCAAATCCAACATGTTACTCTCTCCAAAACCGTGCTGGTACGAGAACGAAGACCAGGGACCTAAGTTAACACCGATTGCACGGGGTTGTGCATATGCTACAAGGCTTGTTACAGCCAAAACAGCAATTAAAAGAATTTTTTTCATCTCAATTTTCAACCTTAATTCTATTAATTAATTATTTTTTTTACTTGTTCAGCGCGAGCGCTACATTCACCGCGCAAGCGACAGTACAACCTACCATCGGGTTGTTACCGATGCCGAGGAAGCCCATCATCTCTACGTGTGCCGGAACGGAGCTCGAACCTGCGAACTGAGCGTCGCTGTGCATACGACCGAGCGTATCCGTCATACCGTAGGAAGCAGGACCTGCAGCCATGTTATCCGGGTGCAACGTACGACCTGTACCACCGCCGGAAGCTACGCTGAAGTACGGCTTGCCGGCGAGGATACGCTCTTTCTTGTACGTACCTGCTACCGGGTGTTGGAAACGGGTCGGGTTGGTAGAGTTACCGGTGATGGAAACATCCACGTTCTCGTGCCAAAGAATAGCCACACCTTCGCGAACATCGTCTGCACCGTAGCAGTTCACTTTCGCACGCGGGCCGTCGCTGTACGCTTTCTTGCGAACGATCTTCAACTCGCCCGTGAAATAGTCGAACTCGGTCTGTACATAGGTGAATCCGTTGATACGGCTGATGATCATAGCTGCGTCTTTGCCCAGACCGTTGAGGATGCAGCGAAGCGGGTTCTTACGAACTTTGTTCGCCATCTCAGCAATCTTGATAGCGCCCTCAGCAGCTGCGAAACTCTCGTGACCTGCCAGGAAAGCAAAGCACTGGGTCTCCTCGCGGAGCAGACGTGCTGCCAAGTTACCGTGACCGATACCTACCTTGCGGTCGTCAGCTACAGAACCCGGGATACAGAAAGCTTGCAGACCGATACCGATAGCCTCGGCAGCGTCAGCGGCGTTCTTGCAACCTTTCTTCAGCGCGATAGCCGTACCTACTACATACGCCCATTTGGCGTTCTCAAAACAAATACGTTGGGTCTCCTCGCATGTCATATAAGGATCGAGGCCGTATTGCTCGCAAATCTGGTTAGCCTCCTCAATAGAAGCGATACCGTTAGCGTTCAGAGCGGCGAGAATCTGTTTCTCGCGGCGGTCTTGCGACTCAAATTTTACTTCACGAATCATAACGTCTCCTCCTTAGTTTTTGCGTGGATCAATCGATTTAACTGCACCTTGCTCTTTGGTCGTGCGGCCGTATGTACCGGTAACGGACTTGAGTGCCTCGTCTGCCGGAACACCCTTCTTGATGGCGTCCATGAACTTACCCATGTGCACATACTCGTATCCGCAAACCTCATTGTCCTCATCGAGGAACTCCTTGGTGATGTAACCTTCGGTGAGCTGCAGGTAACGAACGCCTTTAGCCTTGGTGGAGTAGAGTGTACCGCACTGGCTGACGAGTCCCTTGCCGAGGTCCTCAAGACCAGCACCGATGGTCAGACCGCCCTCCGAGAACGCACTCTGCGTACGACCGTAAACGATCTGCAGGAACAACTCGCGCATTGCCGTGTTGATAGCGTCGCAAACGAGGTCGGTGTTCAGCGCCTCCAGAATCGTCTTGCCCGGCAGGATCTCAGCAGCCATAGCAGCGGAGTGCGTCATACCCGAGCAACCGATGGTCTCAACGAGAGCCTCTTCGATGATGCCGTCTTTTACATTCAAGCTGAGTTTGCAGCAACCCTGTTGCGGTGCACACCAGCCGATACCGTGCGTCATACCAGAGATGTCTTTGATCTCCGTAGCCTTTACCCATTTGCCCTCTTCGGGAATAGGCGCCGGTCCATGCTTCGGACCCTTAGCCACTACGCACATTTCTTGTACTTCTTTCGAATAAATCATGTGTTTAAAATATTGTTTGTTAGTATTTTTTTGTTTCTTACCCGTTTTATATTAGTGTATTGTTTATTTGCCTCTTTGTCGTTATATTTGGCGGGCTTTGTTCGTTAGGTCGGATATTATCCGACGTTTATTCTCCGTGCCGCACCTTTTGCGACTGCAAAAGTACTACTTTTTTTTTATATATGCAAATTTTTTGCAAAAAAATCGGAATTGTGTCGATTTTTAACGAGGATTGGAGTCCGTTAGTACTGTTAGGTTTCCCCTATACAGGGAAACTAACGTACGTACTAAGGACGTCGTTCCAATCCCGTTAACCTTCGCTTCTTTGTTGGACTTGCGGTGTAGGCGGATGCCCACTTGGCGGCGTAGTTGTCCCCCTCTGCGTGCGGACATTCGCCCCTCGCGTCCGTCGTTTTCTCTTGTTTTTTCTGTTTTTGTCCCGTGCTCGCGGCGTTAGACGCGAGTCCATCTTCGTCTATTAGCCCGGCATCTCATGCCGGTTTTGCTTTGTCCGTTATGCCGATTAGTAATCGGCGGAATGTTTTTGCAGGTTACACCGGCCTCTTAGTAGGTCTAATATTATTACATATATTAGACTACTCTACTAAGGCCTTACCGTTCACCGCAACTTTGGCCTGTCTATGTCCGTTTTGCCGGATGTCATCCGGCGGCCTGTTTCCTCTCTTTCAGCAATACCATCCGTACGAACACGGGAAACATCCCGTAAACGACCTTCTTGACCCGCCCTTCATTCAGAAACGCGTCGCACCCGCCCTTAAACTGCGCATTCCATCGTTCCCGCAACTCCGCGTACCTCGGATGGTTCTTGTCCTTCACGATCGCACTTGCCTCGCGGCAAACCGCCTGCCAAATCCCCGCTTGCCGTTCTTCCGCCGCCGACCTCGGACTTCGCTTGTAGTCTCGCTTGCGTAAACGGTAAAACTCTTGCGGCCCCATCGCGATAATACGCCCCGAGTCATCGCGGTAACTCTTGATGCGCATTACCATGTTCGAACTGTTCGCTCCTCGTCCGCTTACCTTTCCTCGCAGGATATCCAACCCCGCACTTAAAATTGCTTGTGACATATCTATACGTTTTTAGCTTATTTTATGCTTATAATTATTGACTATCTTTTATCTAATCTTTAGTGATTATTTAATGATATATTAACTGTTACTTGGTGATTTAGCGTATCATCGGCGTATCACGTATGTACTGACCCTGTACTGACCCCAATTTTTTGGACACTTTAATTGATTAATTATGAGAAAGAAAGTGCCCTTAGTGGTCAAAATGGAAGCGTTAAAATTGCTTCAATCG
>ONUF01000006.1 GCA_900321005.1 uncultured Bacteroidales bacterium
TTTCTCTGCATCCAGATAGGACACAAACACATTGTCCGATTTGTTGGAAGGCAAGTTTCCATAGTACAAAGCATACCCCCAACTCATGTCAACTTCTTGTGTGAAGAAGAAGCTACCGCTCTTGATAGCGCCCGTCTCACTTAGGTGAAGCACACTCTCCGGAGCTCCGATCGTGACATCCTCAAAGGTTGCCACTTGCAGCTGAGCGGACATTGCGGTGCTCATCATAGCAACCGCTGCAAAAAGGAAAATTTTTCTCATAAATAAATTGGTTTTTAAAAGTTAATAAATAAGTTAATTATTGATGTGTAAATCAATTGCACCTTTAATCTCAGTACTAATCTCGCCCGTAGGACTGTTGATCTCATCAATCGCGGTGTAGACACGAACGAAATCAATCGTCGGCAGACTAACTGATTGTCCGCTCGCATCTACAGCCCACGAAATGTCAAAACTCGTACCTTCTATATCCGTATTCGGTTTATTGTCCACATAGCCGAAATCCAAGATTTTCTGTACCACCTGTCCGCTGATTTTCTCCGTCTGCGAGGGCAGTTTGGCGCCGTAAAGCGTGTATTCGTCTTCTGCTATCCACTGCGGGTAGTACGGTTGCTTATGGAAGGGATTTTGGATTGTATCCCCGGCGCGCGTGTAGGTCTTTTGATAGATATGATTTGTCTGCGGGTCATCGTACAGACTGCCCTTCAGTTCGTACCACGCGTCATCGGGTTTTCCATTCTTGTTCTCATCGCGGCTGACGAGCACGATGCCGGGTTCGGAACTGCCATACACCGCACTTCCGGTCATGTAATAGGCATTACCGAGGATTTGAATGTCACGGCCTTCTTGGTTCTCTACAGAGTGGTCAAAACCGAAGGTAATATATCCGCCCCATCCGCCTAAGCACACCATACCGCCGGCATTGTTGGCAATCGCCTGCTCGCACTTACGGCACATCGTCTCGGCATCGTCGCCTTCGTCGTATTTTGGCAACTCATTGACGAATTGGCCCATGCCCGGCAGGTATTCATACACATGGGCAATATACGGATGGACATCTTCATGTGAACCCGTGTCCGGTAGCAAGGTATATTCACCCGTCACGCGGCATAGATGACCGGGAATGTCGCCCGTCAGCGCACGCCAATGTTCGCGACCGTCGTAGCTGTAGCAATGCAGCACACCCGACGAGACGTAGTTCTTGGCATCCGTGACGTACAGGACATCCGTCATGGCCAAAAGACCATAGGGGTGCTCGTAGTTGGAAATATCTATCGGTTGGGGTTGCTCCGTGAAGTCGATGGTCGAAAAAGCCCGTAAGGTATTCGTCTCATTATCAATCACATACACGGTATTTCCGTAGATAGATATATTCGAGCAGGCCACCGGAATACACTTCAAAACAGTCGCATGGTCCAAGATGACCAGGGAAGGTTTCGTAGCCGCGTAGTTTCCCTGGCAGCACACCCATAGATGGTTCTTGTCATCGACACGCACGCGCGTCGGATTGAGGCCTACGACGATTTGCTGCGTCTCCGTGAAGGTCGTGAGGTCAATGACCGAGAGCGTGGAGTCGTAACGGTTCGTGAGATAACCGCCGGAATTGGCGACATAGAGTCGGTTTCCTACCACGCACAATTCGTCGGGCTGATGGCCTACTTTGACTTCTCGCGTGACGGTCAGCGTCGCCGTGTCCACTTCATAGACCGAACCGAGCATGTCGGGGTCTGCCACCGAACCCACATACGCGCTGACATACATCTTATCGCCCTTGAAGGCCATGTAGCGGCAGTTCGAGATATCCACTTTGGCGATGTGCCGTCCCTTGAGGTCCATCACTTCGACTTTATGCGAGCAGTTGATGACGGCATAGAGACGACCGCCGTATTGCTGGATATCATTGCCTACATCGCCGAGTTCCTTCATTTGCTTGGGATTCATCGCCCCGTACCAGTTCGCGTAATAGTCGCCGTCATGCAGGTTGATATAATCCAGGCGGGCTTTGTTGGAGCCCATATTTCCTTCACAGAGCACATACAACCCACCCTTGCGCACTTCATCCGTGACATGCGTGCCGATCGTCGGATAGACGATCTCATCGCCGCGGCAAGCGGTGAAGAGCCAAGCGCTAAGCGCCAAGAGTCCTATGACGATTAATATCTGAAAGCGACGGTACATCGTATGTTTTGTTTGGGCATCGGATAGTTCTGGATGACCTCGTAGTCCTGTCCGAGCATGTTATTGAGTTCAAAATTGGCCTTTAGCCAGTAGTCATGATTCGTGTGAATACCCCATTCGGCGTATAGCATCAAGTCGTGCGTGTACCACGGCAGTACTTCGTTATAGACCGTATTCTCCTGCTGGCAATAACGCTTGCCGACGTAGATGAAGGAGTAGTTGAAGCCGTAGTGGTCTCCACGTTTACTCTTCCAGTCCAGTCCGCCGACCACACTGCCGCTGTGCCAAGGGATATAGGGGATCTGATGACCGTAATAGGTGTCCTCCGGGTTGGTGACATCTATCGCCGTCTGATAGGTGTAGTTGAGTTGCGCATGGAGCGTGAAATTCTTCGGCAGGAAGAAGGAGAAGTCCGCGTGAGCGTCCACGCCGTTGATCTTCACCGTGCCGAGGTTGAGCATCGTCCATCGGAACTGTTGTCCCTTCGGATATGCGATGATCTTATCCGTAATACGGTTGTAGTAATAGGACAGCGATGCGGCTATTTCATAGCCCGCATCATTTGTGATTTGTGATTTGTGATTTGTGATTTTATATGCCACCTCTACCGAATGCTGGCGCGCCAGTTCCGGCCGCAAGTCGGCATTGCCCAGGTCGGTATAGTAGAGGTCATTGAAGGTCGGATAGCGGTAACTCTGCTTATAGAAGGCATTGATACTCAGGTCTATCGCCGGATACGGACGCAAAGAGAAGAAGACGCCGGGCGTAAATTTGGGCTGAAGGCTGACAGCTGAAGGCTGATTGCTAACCGCCGTCATGAGCACCGAGGCTTGCAGACGCAGGTATTCCTTAATATTCATGGCTGTAGCGGCACTGAGCCAGTGGCTGTGACGCCCGAAATGTTCAGGCTCCGCCTCGATGAGCAAATTGCTCCGGTCCAGTACATTATACTGGTAGTCGTACGCCAGCGAAGCGTCCCACCAATTGAAGATTTGCACTTTGTTCGCAAAGGAGAAATAGAGCTCCTGTTGCAGGTACTCATTGTCGGAGGGCAGCAGGCGCTCGTCGTAGTTCTTATAGTGCGTATAGTCGTTCGCCCACTTGGCTAAGACACGCGTGCTCCAGCGGTTAAACCACTCGTCTTGCCACTCGGCTTGCACGAACGTGTTGCGGTCCCAGAGACGCTCACCGTTTCGCCACACATTATTGACGATCGCGCCCGGAATACCGCGCTCCGACCAGTAGTTATAGGCATGGATACGGAAGAAGCCCGTCGTGCTGTAGTAGTCATGCAAACCGCCCTCTACACGCACGGCGTTGATGTCTCCGTTTTGGCGGATAGCCGTCGTGTCATACGCCACCTCGCCGGTGGGGAGTACACGGCGATACCGGAACGGGTATTTACCGTCCGAATGCACATACTCGGCATCGAAATTGAGGGCAAGCGTCTCCGTGAGTTTGAGGTCAAAGCCTATATTGGGGTTAGCGAGTGCAAAGGAACCGCAGCGCAGTTGCGCGCGCACATGTACGCGTTCCTTATCTTTAAAATACGGTCTGCGGGTCGTCAGATAAACATTTCCCGCCGAGCCGAACTCGCGTGCGGACTGGAAGATATCGGATTTCTGACCCTTGTAGAGTTGGATCTGCTCCATGTTATCGAGCGAGAAGCGGCCTAAGTCCACTTGTCCGTTTTGCGCATTACCCAGTTGCACGCCGTTATAATAGACCGCGGTGTGCTGGCTTCCCATGGAGCGTACGTTGATGGTCTTGATACCTCCTACTCCACCGTAGTCTTTGAGTTGGACGCCCGAGAAATAGCGTAAGGCGTCCGCCACATTGAGTGCATTGAGGCGCTCTAACTGCGCTCCTTTGAGGGTCTGCGGCACAATGACGTCTTTGGTGAGGGCACGCGCCGTCACCTCGACCTCCTCAATGCGGAAGTCGCGATATAACGAATCGAGCTCTGTCTCGCTTGTCGCGAAAACAGAGGCCGCACTAAGTGCAAGAATCAGTATGAAGAACAGACGTCTTATCATGGGTTTGTCCTATTCCTGGAGGACGTTCCATCGTGCAAAGAGGAAGCGATCTGACTTAGGTCATTCGACCATCACAGTTGCCGGTCAGTCCGGGATTCTCACCCGAGTTCTCTTCGAAGTCTTTGCTATCTATTTTTTCGCAGGATCGGTTGTTAAATCAATTCCTAATTTCTTAAATGTTTTCCAGTCCACTTCCTTGAGCATCACCGTCGAGTGCGCTTGGCAGCCTTTCAACAACGGCAGGGTCTCCAGGGACTTGCGGCAGTTCTCGTCTTGCAGCGACAATACCGACAGCGCCACTAACACCTCATCCGTGTGGAGACGCGGGTTCTGGCCATGCAGGTAACTGATCTTGGTACGCTGTATCGGTTCGATAATCTCTTCCGGAATAAGTCGTACGGAGTGGTCTATGCCCGCCAGTTCCTTCATCGCGTTGAGCAATAAGGCTGCCGACGAACCCAGGAGGTCTCCGGCTTCCGAGGTAATGATTTGACCATCAGGCAGTTCGATAGCGGCCGCATGGGCAAAGACGCCGTCGTGCAACGCACCCGTGAGCGCTCTGCGCTCGCGAGCCGCTACGGTCGTGCGGCGGTAAGCCGTCGTGATACCCGCTTGCTGCATTAACAAGGCTATCTTCTTGATCTCCGCATCGTTGCAAGCCCCATTGGCCATGTGGCACAGCGACTGGAAATAACGGCGGATGATCTCCTGTTTGCTGGCTTCGCGTACGGCGTCATCATCGCTGATGCAGAAGCCCACCATGTTCACGCCCATGTCGGTGGGCGACTTATAGGGGTTCTGGCCGTAGATAGAGGTGAAGAGCGCATCCAGGACAGGATATATCTCCACATCACGGTTATAGTTCACCGCCGTCTTGCCGTAGGCCTCCAGGTGGAAGGGGTCAATCATATTGACGTCCTGCAGGTCCGCCGTCGCCGCCTCATAGGCCACGTTCAGCGGATGCTTGAGAGGCAGATTCCAAACAGGGAAGGTCTCGAACTTCGCATAACCAGCTTCGTGCCCGTGCGCCTGCTCGTTATAGAGTTGGCTCAGGCACACCGCCATCTTGCCGCTTCCGGGACCGGGAGCCGTCACTACCACCAACGGACGCGTCGTCTCTACGAAATCATTCTTGCCGAAACCATCCTCCGATGCGATGAGATCCACGTTATGCGGATAGCCGTCGATGATATAATGGTAGTACACGCGGATACCTTTGCGCTCCAGGCGCTGACGGTATGCGTCCGCCGAGCGCTGGCCCGTATAGTGCGTGATAACGACCGACGAGACCAGGAATCCGCGCGCCATGAAGGCCTCGCGCAGGCGCAACACGTCTTCGTCGTAGGTGATACCTAAGTCCTGACGCACCTTATTGCGCTCGATATCCTCCGCTGAGATGACGATGATGATCTCCAGCGAGTCCTGCAGCTGTGTCAACATCAGCAGTTTACTGTCCGGCATAAAACCGGGCAGTACCCTACTCGCATGCAGGTCGTCGAACAGTTTTCCGCCTAACTCCAGATACAGCTTGTTACCAAACTGCGCAATGCGTTCGCGGATATGCTCCGACTGAATACGGATGTATTTATCATTGTCAAAAGCAGCCGACATACTTATGCCTTGTTATCGTTGTTACCTTTTTCGTTGGTCTGCGACTCCTCGTCGTCTTCGTCGTGGTGGTAATAATAATACGAGCGGTAAGCCTTATCGTCCTTGACGAGTTTGCCGTATATCTTGCCGTACAACTTGCCGTAGCGGCTGGATCTGGAGTTGTTGCCTCCGTAGCCGTAGCCGTAACCGCCGTAACCGCCATAACCGAAGTGGCCGTAGCCGTAACCGCCGTAACCGCCGTAGCCGTAGCCATAACCGGAGCCGTAAGAGTGACGACCGGAAGTCGGGATATCCGAGAGAACCAATTGGATCTTCTCCGGCTGATCCACTACATCCGATACCTGCTCAAGCGTCTGCTTGCAGAAGGATTTATTGGTCTGCATACAGCGAATCACATAGAGACAGATATCGCTATGCTCGATGACGGCATACGCGTCAGGTACCAAACCGATAGGCGAGGTATCGATAATGATGAAGTCGTATTCCTCGCGCGCCTTTTCAAGGGTCTTGGCCAGTTTGTCGGAGTGAACCAACTCTCCCGGGTTCGGCGGGATAGTACCTGCACGCACGAAGTCAAAGCCGAACGGCGTGTTGTGCACGATAATATCTTCTTCCTCAGCCTCTCCGATCAGGTAGTTCGACATACCAGAACCATTCTCCAGACCTAACTTGGTGTGGATGTTCGGTTTACGAAGGTCGAGATCGACCAACAAGGTCTTCTTTCCGGTCATCGCATAGAGGGCTGCGAGGTTGGTAGAGAGGAAGGTCTTACCATCACCGGACTCCGTCGAGGTGACGCAGATAACCATCTTCTCTTTGCGGCGCAGCACAAACTCCATACGCGTACGGATAGCACGTAGCATCTCAGCATAGCTGGAGCGAGGCGAAGCGCGTACCAGCGTCGGGTTCTGGCTCTTGGCGTGGCGCAGTGTACCGATGAGACGGAAGTATTTGAGTTTGACTACATCCTTCGGCGAACGGATCTTGTTATTGAGTAACTCGCTTAGGATGATAAGAATCATCGGAATGAGGAAGCCGATAATGAGATAGGTCGAAGTGGTCTTCTTCTTGGCCTTGGCATTCATGATAGCCGTCGTACGGGCTTTATCCATGATGCTGTTATCCGGCGTGTTGGAAGCCTTCTGGATCTCGGCCTCGGCACGCTTCTGGAGGAAGAAGGTATAGTAGTTATCGTCGATGCGGTAGTTACGCTCGATAGCTACCATCTCAAGTTCTTTCTGCGGCAACTGCTTGATCGAGCGCTCCACTTCCTTATAGCGGTTCGCCAGGTCCTCTTTCTCGATCTCCAGCGAAGCGCGCATAGAGGTCACTACCTCTTCGATAGCGGTCTTGACATTCTCGATATCTTTGGTGTATTTCGCGTAGTACACATTCTTCTCCGTCAACTCGCCACGCTGGATGCGCAGGTCGTTGAGCTGTTGTACGAGGCCCACCAAGATTGGTTCATTCACGCCCATGGTCGTCGGAGCGATGACGGCGCCTTTCTCGATATTATCGTGGATATACTTGATCAAGTAGTCGAAATAGGTCTCACGCAGACGTAACTCCATCGACTGCTGGTCGTAAGCAGCGATGCGGCCCATCAGCTGACCGGCATACGAGTTGACATCGACGAACTTATTCTCCTGACGGAAATTGGTCATCGCACCTTCGCTTACCTGCAAGGAAGACTGCAGGTTCTGCAGCTGCTCGTTGATGAAGCGGATGGAGTTCTCTGCCACTTCATTCTTCTGTTCGAGGTTCTGCAGCAGGTATATCTTCGCCAACTCGTCGATGAACTCGCAGTCGCGCTGCGGGGTCTCGCTGACGAGCGAGAGGGCCAATACGGTCGATCCTTCTGTCACGAACGACAGTTGCAGACGACTCATGAACTCATCCACTAAGGACTCATGGCTACGGAAGCGGAAATAGATCTTTCCGTTATTGGTCATGAGTTCCGTCGGGAAGATTTTTCCGTCGAAATACGGGCAATGAATCGGTTCGCCATAGTGCACATCCATCTCAAGATACAGGTTCTCGTTGGTGGACGAAAGGTGCATCGATCCGTCATGACGGAAATTTACCTGATAGAGGATCTCATACGCACGCGGGTCGATACGGGTGGCCTCCACGAGTATCGGCGTCTGGCGATAGAGTTGTCGGGTCTTGAAGCGTCCCTGCGTAATGTACTCTACATCGAGGAACGGCAGCGAGTCCACTACCCTGCTCATCAGGTCATACGAACCGAGCATAATCATTTGGTTGTTCACGTTCTTGTAGCCCGCATCGACACCGAATCCGCTCATCAGGGCTGAAGCCGAACTACCATAGGTAGCGCTCTCCTTGATGACGATGGTGCCCTGCGAGTAATACGTCGGTATCCAGCGTCTGTTCTTCAACATCGCGAGACCTAACGCGATCACCAGTGCAATCACGAACAAGTACCAATAATGCAGGAAAGTGAATAACCACTCCAGCGGGTTGAAGTTCATGCTGTTGTCATCATCATCATTCTGCTGCTGCGGGTCTTGCTGGTAATACTGCTGGTTTCCGCCCTGATAATAATACTGTTGGTTACCGCCCGGGTTATAGTAATGGTTGTTACCTCCCGGATTGTAATAGGCGTTATTTCCGCCCGGATTGTAATATTGATTATTTGCCATAATCGTTATTTATATAAGTATGCCACATAGTTGAGTACCGTCGTCAGGAGCGCCACACTGCTGGTAATCAAGCCCAAGAAGCCCGTATAGGTCGGTACTTTATAGAAACTGTCTTTGGTTCGCGCAACATAGATCACGTCATTCGGATAGACGTAGTAGTATTTGGAGTCGATGATGGTGTTGGTACGCATATCGAACTCCAGAATCTCCGGTTCTTCGCCATTATCATGCGGACGGATGATACGGATATGACGGCGGTCACCGCTGTTCATCACATCGCCCGTCATGGCGAGGGCCTGGAAGATGTTCATCTTCTCTTTATAGATAAAATACCGTCCTGCGCGGGCATCACCAACTACGGAGAAGTACTTGTTATACAACGCCACCTTGACATCAGCGTCGGGCAATATCTCGCGGATAGCGGCACGGATGGTGTCCTGCGCCTCCAACTCCGTCAGTCCTACCACGCGCACCGGTTTGAGGAACGGCAGATCGACCGTGCCGTCTTCATATACACGATAGTAATTGGCATATTGACTGCTACCCGCTCCGCCATTACCGGCTTCGAGCATCTTCGAGATCGTCTGATCCAGCGTGATAAGACGATAGATGATCTCGTCGTTGACGCGTATGCGGTAGGGTTCGTACGGCACGGAGTCATAGACCGGCAGTTTGTTGGACTTGGACGGTTCTTGCAGATAACCGATTTGACGGTGGCTATAGCAACTCGATAACAACACGGCTACGAGGCCGAAAAGGATAAATCTGATCTGTCTCATAGCTTTATTGTTTTGGATAATGTTTGTTAACATGGTTAATACCCGTCTGAACCACCGAGTAAACGAATACCGCGAACGATATCGTAGCGGCTGTCACGCCCACTACAGTGGCTGCGGAGTTGATGCCGAAGCTATACCCCGGAATCTGACGGATATAGATGATATCATTCGGCTCGATATAGTAGAACTCGGAATTGATGATATCTTTCGAGCGGGCATCAAAGGTCTTGACGGTCGTCACGCCTTCTTTCTCACGAATGAGTTTGATCTCCTTGCGGCTGTTGAACTCACCGAGGTCTCCCACCAACGCGAGGGCTTCGAAGATCGTCATCTTCTCTTTCGTGATCATGTACCGACCGCTCTGCGCACCGATGACGGAGAAGGAACGGTTGACAATATTGACCTCCACCGACACGGTACTGTAACCCGGAATCTCCTGCAACAGCTTACTTAATTCATCCTCCAACTTTCGCTTTACCTCGCGAGTCGTCAGTCCGCGCACCAACACCTTGCCGATCGTCGGGAAGTCGATCGTTCCGTCTTCGGCAATGAGATAGGTGTACAAATCGTACGAGCCCATCGAACCGCCGCCACCCATCATCATTTGCTGTCTCATTTGACTTCCGTTACCTCCGGCATTGTACATCTTCGTGACGTTTTCATCCAACGAATAGACATACACATACAATCGGTCACCGATTCGCAGCTCATAATCCTCAAAACTAAGTGTATCCGCATAATGAGGGATATACTTGTCGGGTTCCTGCATATAGTTCACTTTTCGCGCCGTCACGCAGGACGAGAGCGCGAAGCAAACCAATGCAAGCATGCATACCAATTTTAGTTTTTTATCCATAGTTTCTTTATCACATTCTTCGTTTTTTGGAGTACCAACTCCTTCAGCCATGCGGCGGTGTTGTTCGTCCAGCGCTGCGGATGGGTCGTTATCATCACGTGTGCCGGCAGTCGGTCGGCTTCGATAGCCTGCAGCAACTGCGGCGTCGTATGCCACGTCAGTCCTTTGGCGGTCCATTCTTCCTGATGTCCCGGAATCTTATCGCGCACACTCACTTTATATCCGTCCCAACAACGGCCCGTATCCGTGAGGTAGAAGACGTCTGCGAAATCGGTGTCCATGTACGGTTCGCCGATGATGCCCACCGTCTTATAGTCGTATTTCTTCCACAGGTCTTTTCCGTCCCACTTACTCGTCGGCGCGCCGTGCATACAGATCGTCTCCACCGCATAGTATTGGCGGAAATACTCCAGCCATGTCCGGAAATGACTCCACGCTTCATCCACCTTGCCGTCGCACAGACTCATGTCTTCGTAGTGATAGCCTATCTCGTGTCCCAAGGCTGCTATCGCACGGATCACTTCGGGATTATTGCTCTCCTTGCCTACTCGGAAATAATAGGTTGCTTTCGCACCGAGGGCATGCTCTATCTGCGCGGTCTTCCGGCTGTTCTCGGGTCTCGCATCCACATCGTGACGTAGGATGACGAACTTGTCAGTATCCCGATCTCCCGATATCCCGGTATTCCGAAGATATTCAGCAAACGAGATCAGCCGATAGCCCTTTTGCTGAAGGGTCTCTAACAACTCCCGATATATGTCAAGCGTAAAGTCCTTCATTAGCGTTCGGCCCGCATGGGGTTTTCCAAAAAGTCTTTGTACGCCAGGCGGATGCCGTCTTCCAGTTCGGTCTTGTAGGTCCATCCGAGGGCGGTGGCTTTGCTGACATCGAGCAGTTTGCGCGGAGTGCCATCCGGACGCGTGGTATCCCAAAGAATTTCGCCTTCGTAGCCTACCACTTTGGCCACCAACTCCGTCAGTTCTTTGATACTCAGTTCTTTGCCTGTGCCGGCATTGACGGTCTCATTACCCGAGTAGTGGTTCATGAGGAACACGCAGAGGTTCGCCAGGTCATCGACGTACAGGAACTCGCGCAGCGGTTTGCCCGTACCCCAACAGGTCACACTCTCCGCTCCACTCACTTTCGCTTCATGGAAGCGACGGATAAGTGCCGGCAGCACGTGGCTGTGCTCGGGGTGATAGTTATCGTTGGGTCCGTAGAGGTTGGTCGGCATGACGGAGATATAATCCGTGCCGTACTGACGGTTCAGAAACTCGCAGTACTTGAGTCCGCTGATCTTCGCCAGCGCGTACGCTTCGTTCGTCTTCTCCAGTTCGCCTGTCAGCAGACAACTCTCCTGCATCGGCTGCGGTGCCATGCGCGGATAGATACACGACGAACCCAGGAACTCCAGTTTCTTACAGCCGTTCTTCCACGCTGCATGAATGACGTTCATCTCCAGAATCATGTTGTCGTACATAAAGTCCGCCAAGTGGCGCTCATTGGCGATGATACCACCTACTTTGGCGGCAGCCAGGAACACATACTCGGGTTTCTCGGTCTCAAAGAACGCTTCTACGGCATCCTGACGGCAGAGATCAAGCTCTTTATGCGTACGAGTGATGATGTTCGTGTAACCCTGACGTTGCAGTTCACGCACGATAGCGGAACCCACCATTCCCCGGTGACCTGCTACGTATATCTTCGAATTTAATTCCATCATTTTACAATTCCCTTTTCCAAATACTCGGCGGCATTGAAGTGCTCGCGGGTCACTTTCTGCATATCGTGACGAACCATCAGTTCGACAAGTTCTTCGAAACTCGTCTTCTGCGGGTTCCAGCCCAACTCACGCTTGGCCTTACTCGGGTCGCCGAGCAGGTTCACTACATCTGTCGGGCGATAGAAATCCGGGCTGACGGCTACGACTACCTTGCCGGTCTTGGCGTCTATACCTTTCTCGTCCACTCCTTGGCCTTCCCAGCGCAGTTCGATACCGGCATGGTGGAAAGCAAGGGTCGCAAACTCGCGTACGGTGTGTTGCACGCCTGTCGCGATGACAAAGTCCTCCGGCGTATTGTGCTGAAGGATTAGCCACATACACTCGACATAATCTTTGGCATAGCCCCAGTCGCGCAGCGAATCGAGGTTGCCGAGATAGAGACATTTCTGTTTGCCTTGCGCGATACGTGCCGCTGCGAGCGTGATCTTCCTCGTTACAAAGGTCTCACCTCTACGCTCGGACTCATGATTAAAGAGAATTCCCGAGCAGCAGAACATATCGTACGCCTCGCGGTACTCCTTGATGATCCAGTATCCATAGAGCTTGGCTACGGCATACGGACTGTAAGGATGGAAAGGCGTCGTCTCGGACTGCGGCACTTCTTCTACCTTGCCGTACAGCTCAGATGTCGAAGCCTGATAGATCTTACAGGTCTTTTCCAAGTGGTTCGTACGCACGGCCTCTAAAATACGCAACACACCTACCGCGTCCACGTCTGCGGTAAACTCCGGCGCGTCAAACGACACCTGAACGTGGCTCTGCGCCGCAAGGTTATAGATCTCATCCGGCTGCACTTTGCCCACCAACTTGACCAGCGACATCGAGTCGCTCATGTCTGCGTAATGAAGATGGAAATGCGGTGTACCCTCAAGATGCGCGATGCGCTCGCGGAAGTCCACCGAAGAGCGACGGATAATACCGTGCACCTCATATCCCTTGTCCAATAAAAACTCCGACAGGTAACTTCCGTCCTGTCCCGTAACTCCTGTTATTAATGCTGTTTTTGCCATAATCACTCAAATTAGCGTGCAAAAGTACAAAAAATAGTTGAGTTAAGCAAATAAAATTATACAATTTTATGATATAGTTGATTATTTTGTATTTTTTGCACATTTTTCTTGCGCATATGAAATAGTTTCCGTATCTTTGCGCCAAATTTGGAATGTAAACGAACAAACAAACTCAATTTATTAACTAATTTTTTTACATTTATGAAAAAGATTTTCGTTCTTTTTGCAGCTGCTATGATGGCTGTTACCGTTAGTGCTCAGCACGAAATCGGTGGTATCGTCGGTGGTCTGAACGGTCTTAGCTACAAGTACTGGTTCAGCAACTCTTTGGCTATCCAGGCTGATCTCGCTGTAGGTCTGACGGAGGCTGCCAGCGGTTCGAACATTGAAGGTCATTACTACAGCTCACACTATGGTGTATGGGACTTCACCATCAACCCGAACGTGCTGTATCACTGGCAACTCCCCGCTAACTTCAAGATCTACTGCGGTGGTGGTATCAACTTCGGTATGATGAACAATCTGCCTGTTCGTTATTCCGATTATGGCTATCCGTACTATGCTCCTGCTAAGTATGACCCTTCGGATTATGTGGACTTTGATCCTTATGCTTATGCTTCGACTCCTGCTGTTTCGGGTAAGTTCGGTATCAATGCTGTAGTTGGTGCTGCTTATCATTTCGCAGCTGTGCCGGTAGTTCTCGCATTGGACTTCCGTCCCGGTTATGGTATGAGTTTCACAAAATGGGGTGCAGGTCACTACTTCGACTGGAAGTTGGCTTTTGCCGTTCGTTACGCTTTCTAAGTGAGTAAGTCGAACGCCATTATTATTCCTGAAGGGTGCGCAACAGTGCTATTACATGCCTGTTGCGCACCTTGTTCCAGCGCTATCGTAGAGTGGCTGTTGGCGCATGACGTCACGCCCGTCATCTATTATTTCAATCCCAATATCTACCCCTTCGAGGAATACGAGATCCGCAAGAACGAATCGAAGCGCCACGCAGAGTCGCTGGGAGTCACTTGGCATGACGGAGATTATGGCCATGAAGAATGGCTCTCTGCCGTACAGGGTTTGGAGCATGAGCCGGAGCGCGGCAAGCGCTGCGAGGCGTGTTTCTATCACCGTCTGTTAGCTACGGCGCGCAAGGCGCAGGAACTCGGTATTCCTTTCTTTGCTACCACCCTCGCCTCTTCCCGCTGGAAAAACCTCGACCAAGTCAATGCCGCCGGTCTGAAGGCTGCAGAGACGGTCAATAACACCCCGAATGGCTATCCGGGTGGCAATCCTATTGCCTTCTGGGCACAGAACTGGCGAAAAGACGGCCTGCAAGACCGTCGTAACGCGTTGCTCAAAGAGTACGGATTTTACAACCAGCAGTATTGCGGCTGTGAGTTTAGTTTTCGGGCTTCTCTAAATCATACCGAAAACCCAGATAGATCTTCCAACCCATCGTAGGTCCGCATACCATCGACGCATCGAAATTCGGGCTGTAGGGTTCTTCCCATCCAACAATCGGATTCTCCTGACGGAAATTCGTCATGTTCTCTGCACCCAGATACAGACTGCAGGTGCGGAAATACTTCGTGACCTGCGCCATGAGTTGCGGGTACCACGTGAAGGGCTGCGCAAAGCCGTCCGGCATGCGTCCTACGCCGTTAAACTGGGCGGTGACATCGAACTGCCATTTCTTGAGCGGCGTCTGATAACTCGTCGTGATGATGCCCTTGAAGCGGTTTGAGAGTGCTTTCGGGCGCAGACGGGCGATACCCTTCTCGTCGAGGGTCGTCTGACGCACATCGGTATAGCGGAAAGCTGCCGTCCAGGTCCATCCGCGCAGCACTTCGATGGACGCTTCTATCTGCGCGCTGTGCGCAAAGGATTTCGCGCCGGGAAGGTCCGACTGGTTGTAGATATACACGGCATGCGGGTCTTGGTCCATATCGACGATGAGGGAGTTCAGGAAATGCGTGTAGTAATACTCCGCGGAGAGCTGCAGTTCCTTGCTGCCTATCGGGATATAGAAGGTCGTGGAGAGACCGGCATTGACGGCCCGCTCCTGTTGGATATTTTCCGCGAGGTGGAGCACCCTACTCGACGGCAGGATATTCGCATTGTCGGCTATCGCGTTCGGGCTACGGTAACCCATGCCTACACTTCCGCGCAGCGTCCACCAACTAAACGGCGTATAGCGGATGTTCATACGCGGGGTGAAGAAAAAGCCGTAGCGCGTGGAATAGTCGGCGCGGACACCGGCTACGAGCGACAGCATCTCATCGTATTTGAAACTGTATTCGGCGAAGATGCCGGGTGTCACTTCCGAGCGGTTCAAGGCGTTCGGAAGGATGCTGAGTGCTTCCTGATAGCGGTCATAGTTGACGCTCAGTCCGGCACTCAGGCGGTGGTCGTTATCGACATCGCCGGACCCTTCAAAATTACCTTGATAGATAGCATTGGCATAGGCGTTCAGTTGGTTCGCGTCCCAGGTCCGAACACCGTAGGTGTTATTGAGGTTATGATAGCTGACGGCGGTGATGAGGGCGACGGACGAACCGCTCTCGGGATCGAAGACATAGCCGTTCTTGAAGAAGCCTTCCACGCGCCAGGTATTGAGGTTAATCAGATACGGGTTATCGACCATCGAGTGATGGGCGTTCTGTCCCCCGCGACGGCGGTCGTAAAGGCCGCGCACAAAGGCTTGGAAGGTATAGTCGCCGTGATGGTAGAACCAGCGATTCGCCACATTCACGTTCTGCACTTTCGGCATGTCGGCGAAGGTGTCGTGGTTCTCGTCCATCGCCATGTACGAGCCCGTGTAATGGGCCAGGATGCCCGTATATAGCGACTCATGGTGGCAGTGCTCGCCCTCCGCGTGCTCGTGCTCTTTGAGCGGAATCTGCCAACCGCCCATGATGTTCGCTTCCGCCATCACTTCGCTGTTGAACATCAGGTTCACGGACAGCGGGTTTTGTATCTGCGGCTTGAGCAGTTCGACATTGATCTGACCGGACGTCGCTTCGTAGCCGTTGATGACGGAGGACGTACCTTTGCTGACCTGGATACTGCTCATCCACGGTCCGGGGATGTACTCCAGACCAAAGGTCTGCGCGAGCCCTCGCACGGCGGGCGTGTTCTCTTGGATGAGTTGCACATAGGTGCCACTCAGCCCCAACAGACGGATCTGCTTGGCGCCCGTCGCCGCATCGGCATACGCCACATCGACCGAGGCACTGGTCTCGAACGCTTCGCTCAGGTTACAGCACGCCGCACGGCATAGTTCTTCGGAATTGATCTTCTCCGTGTCAAAGGCCTCCGTACGGCTCTTCACCTTGCCTTTCTTACGCTGCACGACGGTGACTTCCTCTATTTGGAAATCACTGGCCTCCTGCGCGTACATACCTGCGCTTAGGCACACTACAAATAGGTATAAAAGATAACGTTTTTGCATAGTGGTTTCGAAATTCGGTGTAAAATTACTGCTTTTGCCCGAACCGTGCAATACCTAAAAGTAGGTATTTTTATTTCGTTACCCTATCTACGGCGCGCAAGATGGGTTCAATCGTCGGCGCTTCGCCTACGGCCTGAATGAGCCACTCTTTCGGCGTCAGGCGGCCGAGACGGTAGATGCGCATGTACTCGTACGCGAAGTCTTTCTGCGTCTTGCATTGCGCCAGGTGTTCCTCCAACTGGTATTGGACGATATGGCCCAGCGGATAGTTCGGCAGGTACATCGGAGCGTTCACCATGTGGCTATAGACGGCTAACAGGATGCAGTCGTGTTCGCCCAGCACCGGTTCGTAATACGCGTTCCATACCTCTTTGGCAATCGCCTGTGTTGCCTCGCAGAGCTCCTTCGGCGTCGCCTTCGGGTGGTCGTATATCCAGCGCCACATACGCATATCCACAAGGCTCACACCCATGATCTCGTACATCGACCAGAATTGGTCGAGGACTGCGTCATTGCTGATTGATGATTGATGATTGGTGATTTTGGCACCCGGCAGCAGCTGCAGGTCCCGTTGTTGCCAAAGGAAGGCGCTGGCCTCCGTGTAAGCCGTGTTGGGTACGCCGGAGAGCATGTAATAGTCGATATAGTACATGTCGAGCACCTGCTCTACGCAATGTCCGAACTCATGCACGGCGATGTTATAGCCCTTGTAATCCATGCCGGAAGCAGGGATGCGGGTGCGGAGACGCGCATCTTCTTTGCGACCGAGACAGGGCCATGCGTGTCCTGAACCGCGTGCAGGTTCTACGACGATATGATGGGCGATAGCACGGGCGTCCTCGCTATAGAAACCCATGCTCGTCAGCAGTCGCCACATGTCTGCGGCAAAGGCATTGGCATCCGGATAGAGGTCGCGGGTCTGCGCACTCAGTGCATCTTCGTCCAAGGCCGCACGGGCTTTGAAGCCGTCGTACCAGATATCGTACGGACGGAGGTCTCGACCCAAGCGCTCACGGATGACGGCCGCTACTTGCTGTACCTGCGGCGAACCCACCAAGGCGCGGAAGAGGCTGTCCAGTTCTTCGGCAGGGATCTCTACCCCTTCTTCGAAATTACGGATGATACCCGTCGGTGCGGTCGGACAGTACGGGTCAGCGGCAAAGAACGCCTGCGCGATCTCCAGTATCCGCTCGTAGCGGGTGTAGGGTTCCGCTGACTCCTGATCACTGATCACTGACGGCTTCCAAATATAATCTGCGCCGTTGATGGCGGCCTGCGGGATCGTCTGATTGACGATGCGCTGCATGACCTGATAGATCATCTCCTGCTTCTCCTGCCCGCCCTCAGCGCCGTAAAGCGCCTTGAGTTCGTCGCGCAGGTTCCAGTGGCTGAGCAGGATCTTGTCTTCCGGCCATAGTTGGCGGTCGTCCTCTGTGCGGAGGTTGCCCATGTAGATGTTATAGTCCGCGATATAGTTCTCGGCGTTCGCATTGGCTTGCGCCATGCGGGCGTTGACTGCCGCCGGCACGCGGGTCGTGAACACATCTCCCATGCGGGCAAAAGCCCACTCTTGGCGGGTCCAGTGCTTGCCGAGCGTGTTCTTCTCCTCGAGCGTGTAGTGCGGGAAGTTGAGGATTGTCACAAAGGCGAGTTTGTTCGCGAACATATCGTCCGAGAAATGCGCTAAGGGACTGTAGCCCGAGAGGATCCAGTCGGGTGTCTGCGGGTCGGCGGCATTGGTCAGTTGGGTCGGTCGCAGCAGCTCCACCGTCAGCATGTCTGCCGACTGAAAGAGGTTCTCAAACGCCCTGCTGAGGGATTCAAAGAGCGCTATGCGCTCACTGTCGGTCTTACAGGTGTGGTCGGCAATAAATTGCTCCAACTCCTCCTGTGTTCCGTCTGCCGGCGTCCAAAGGGCGCGCACTTGTTGTTCACCACGCGGATAGTCCATCGTCTCTGTCGTTTCTGTCGGTTTGGATGTGCATGCCGTCAGGCCTATGATCGCGCCGATCGCCATGCAAAAGAATGAGTTATGTTTCATATCAAGCAATTTCTTAGCCACAAGGGCACGATTAATGTAAACATTTTTTGCGGGGCAAAATTACAAAAAAAATCTGATATGTGCAAATAAATCTGCCACAAAACGGAATTGTGCCGATTTTTAACGAGGATTGGAGTCCGTTAGTACTGCATACGTACCCCATTGTAAGGGGTAGTATGCGTACGTACTAAGGACGTCGTTCCATTCCTGTTAACTCCCACTTTCATGATTTTTTGCTTTCATTCCCGCGACCATCTCGCGACCATTACGGACGTCACCGTTACGTATTGGTCCGGCTGCTTGGCTGTGGTGGCCCAGCCTCTTAGTAGGTCTATCCCTATTATATAGGGTATAGACTACTCTACTAAGGGGGCTTGCGGGCTACCCGCCAAAATCTGTCATTAAATTTTATCAGCCACAAAAATCACTTAATATTTGCGTATGTCAGAAAAAAGCCGTATCTTTGCAGCCGCAAAGATTTGATACTATGACAGACGAACGGTATTTACGATTATTAAGTGAGAAATTTCCGAATGCGCAGGCGGTGGTGACAGAGCTCATTAACCTGCGTGCTATTCTCTCGTTGCCGAAAGGCACGGAGCATTTCGTGAGTGACCTGCACGGCGAGTCGATGGCGTTCATCCATATGATCAAGAACGCCTCCGGCGTAGTACGCAAAAAGGTGGATGAAGTGTATGGCTACTCGATGGACGAGGACGAGAAACGAGCTCTATGCGCATTGATATACTACCCCGACGAACGCATCGAATATGAGCGAAGCGTTCAATCCGATATCAATGCTTGGTACAAGAAACGCCTCGGACAGGTGGTAGAGGTCGCGCGGGCGGTGACGATCAAGTACAGCCGGTCGAAAGTGCAGAAGTTGCTGCCGAAAGACTATGCGTATATCATCGGCGAGTTGCTGCATGAGTCGCACCTCGAGCTCAAGGACCGCAACACCTATTACAACGCCATCATCGACGCCATCATCGAGACCGGCTGCGCCGAACAACTGCTGATAGCCATCAGTTATCTGATACACGGTCTGACAATCGACACGCTCCATATCGTAGGCGATATCTTCGACCGCGGTCCCGGCGCCGCCAAGATACTCGACGTGCTCTCCACCGTACGCGACTACGATATCCAGTGGGGCAACCACGACATCGAATGGATGGGTGCGATGGCCGGTAACATGGCGCTGCTCGCGACCGTGCTGCGCGTGAGTATCCGCTACGCCAATATAGAAACCCTCGAAGAGGGTTACGGCATCAACCTGCTGCCGTTAGCGAACTTCGCGATGACGGTCTATGGCGACGACCCATGCACGATATGGCAGACGAAAGATTTCGAGAACAACCCGCGTCTGACGCGCTCCGCCCAACTGATGGCGAAGATGCACAAGGCGATATCCATCATCCAGTTCAAACTCGAAGGACAGACGGTGCTGCGCCACCCCGAGTGGCATATGGAGCACCGAGCGATACTTCATCATTTGTCATTGGTAAATGGTCATTGGTCATTTAATGGTCAGGAGCTGTTAGACCAGCACCTGCCGACCATCGACCCGAAAGACCCGTACGCGCTCAGTCAGTACGAGCAGGATCTGATGAACCAGCTATGGCGGTCGTTCCGCAAGAGCGAGAAGATGCAACGTCACCTGCGCATGCTCTACGAGCATGGTTCGCTCTATCTGGTACGCAACGGTTTCCTACTCTACCACGCGGCGATACCTCTCAATGCCGACGGTTCGTTCACCGAAGCGGACGTATGCGGGCAGCGCGTGAGCGGCAAGGCGCTGATGGACCGCACCGACGCCATCATCCGCCAGGCGTACTACGGCGAGGGCGAGGCGAAGCAGAATGCACTCGACTACATGCTCTACCTATGGGAAGGCGAGTTCTCGCCGCTGTATAACAAGGATAAGATGACGACGTTTGAGCGCTACCTAATCGCTGATAAGACTACGCATGAGGAGAAGAAAGGGGCGTACTTCACGCTGGCGGATGACGAGAAGGTATGCGAGCGTATCCTTGCGGAGTTCGGTTTAGACCCTGCGACGGGACGTATCGTGAACGGTCATATGCCTGTTCGTACCATCAAAGGCGAGACCCCTACTCGCGCGAAAGGCAAGCGGTTTGTGATAGACGGCGGGTTTAGCAAGCCCTATCAGGAGAAGACCGGCATCGCGGGCTATACGCTGATATACAACAGCCACGGTATCCAGCTCGTAGAGCATGAGAGTTTCGAGAGCCGCGAGCAGGCGGTTCTGTCCGGATCCGACATCCACAGCCGGACGCTGCTGCAGGACTTTAGCGGCAAGCGTATCCGTATCAAAGATACGGACAAAGGAAAAGAGTTGCTCGAGCAGATAGAAGCACTCGAACAACTCCTTGCGATGTATAGGAATGGTTCCCTGCGGGAACGTTGATTGTTTTACTGCGTAAAACGTGTATAAAAGTTTATACGAGAGCCTTTACGAGGCTCTCTTTTGTTCCGGGGAGGAGGTCAATCGGGGCGAGTTCGATCATGGTCTTGGCACCGAAGTCTCCATGCTCTTTGAGGCGCACGGCTGCGCGGGCACAGGAGACAAGGACTTGACCCGTGAGCGCAGGGTTATTAATCGTCATGTTAAACTCAAAACGCTGGTTGTGGGTCTCGCCGGATACGCCGTTACGCACGAGGTTGACACCATGCGCGACATTATTCAGCGCGTCGATACTCTCGACGGGGATGACATGCGTCTCGTCGTGTGCAAAATAGTCGTCCGCGAGCAGCGCCGCTTGTACGGTCTTGAAATCTGCGCCTTCTTCGAGCTCGATATACACCATACGGCGATGAATACCCGTTCCTAAAGGAATGGTCATACTCAGCGCATTCTTCACGCCAGGGATTGCTTTTGCAGCCACTGTATGACCCATCGAACGACCCGGACCGAAATTGGTGTAGGTCAGGCCTTTCGGCGCGAGGGCTTGCAGGATCGCGCGAATCATGGAGTCCGAACCCGGATCCCAACCGGCAGAGATGATGCTAACGGCCTTGTTGGGCACACAGACGGCATCCAGCGCTTCGCGCAAGTTCCAGATCTGACCGTGGATATCGAAACTATCGACGGTACAAATCCCGCGTGCGGCAAGAACGGTCGCGAACTTCTGCACTTCGCGCGTCGGCGTACAAACAAGCACGACGTCTGCGTCGATGCAATCCAAACAATCATTGTGGTGATAAACACCTGCCAGCGTCATATCCGGCGCAGCTTTGATGGCCTCTTCGGCAGCTTTGCCGATATTACCATAACCTAAAATTGCAACTTTTATCATATAAATCAATTTTGCGCTGCAAAATTACTACAAATTTTTCAAACTTGCAAGATTTTAAGCATTTTTTTTAATGGTACATAAACCGAGATAAACCTAAATATAGCGAAGTATAGGCCGACAGTAGTGGATGTAAGGGACAAAGAAAAAAGCCCGCTTAAATGCGGGCAGAAAGGAGGGAGAAAAACTTGATTGTTGAAGAAATAAAAGGGAAGCAAGAATTTACTTTTCTTGCGAGGGGAGTTCTGTTACGCCATCAAAAGCAACAGGCATTTCGACGATGGATTGAATGCGCTCCTTACCGCCATCTATGCGATAGTACGTAACAACTCGTCCGTAGCCTTCAATCCAATAACTTTTCCGTAGGTGTTTGCGCTTCACATTATTCACAATAAAACTAATGTTCTCGGTGATTTTGATGGCTTTCGTTTTTACGCCCTGAAATAAGACATAAACATATTCAGATTTGCCTTCAATTTTCTCGCCCTGTTCAGTTTCGGACCAAGTATATGGTTTGTCTTTGCTCGGAAAGGCAAAGAGTGTTCTTTTATCTTGATACTTGGTACTTCCGCTTAACCTGTTCCTCTTGATTTGGAGATCTGAAATGACGGTATTATCCACTATACGATAACGATAATAATTTGTTGCGGACTGCATTCCCATGCCGATATACACTTCTTCAACAAGATAATTGTCATAGTACTCAGAAACAAAACTGTATTGACTCACGGAAATCGTTTTTCCGTTAGCGTCCAATGTGCTGAAAGTCCGACTGCCGAAGGGATAAATATAATCCTCGAAATTATACTCTTCAGCGTTACAAATCGCTGAAAGCGACATCATTACGATTAAAATTGAAAGTAACTTTTTCATGAATTTTGCGGCTGTTATATCCCATCGCCCCGTCGGTTTTAATTGTGATTTGTGTTTATAACCAATAGTCTTTCCATTGGAGTGCTTGTTCGGGTGTGATGCCATAAAGAGAACAATACTTCTCTAATTGCTCATTTAAATAATCGTTGCCTAATAATGTCCAAACACACGCGGCTTTATGTTTGATCTCTGTTGCGGCATCAATGGTAAATTCCGCGTGCATGTCGGTTGTCAAATTGTCTTTCATAAAATTGAATCATATAATGTTACATTCCATGAGATACAATTTAGCCCACCGCCGTGCCTTAAAATACCGGTGATATCCACCAATTCAATATCTTCGCGCGGGATACCAAATGCTGATCCTATTTGTGCGCATGCCTGTTCGTCTTCGGGAGTATTCAGGCGAGGAAGAAAAAGCTTGCCGTTGGTTAATAAGAAGTTGATATATGCCCAGTTCCATTTGTGCGGCTTTGGCGTATCGTAGTGCAGTTCAACAACCTCAAAATGCGGCTGAAGTGCATCAAGGATTTTCTTGCGCAGTTCTCTATCAAAGTCGCAATAATTGGTTAGTAACACTTTGCCGTTTCCGATATATCGTACCATGCCATCCGCATGACCGTAGGGCTCATGGCGATCCCATGGAATAATCACCGTTTCTGCATGGAAAGCTTCGTCTAACTTGTGGATTACTTGCATCGGTAACAAAGAAGGGTTTTCCTGAAAGACTTTTTCAGTAAGAATGACTTTGTTGCCGCACATGATAGCATTTCCACCGTCAATAATAAGACCTGAATGGATATACGAAAGGCGATTTGGCGCAATCACATGTTTCCAATTGGTAATATATTGCGACTGTCCGCGAAGGTAGTCAGGTTCGTAACGATATGCCACAAAACGGTCAGGGTTACATTGAATAGGCATATAATCCCGCATCCAAATATCTTTGGTGTTCGGCAGAAGGGCATATTCTACTTGCTGTCGAATGAGTGCAGCCGATAATTCCGTCCAACATTTATATGCGGTCAGATATTGAGAAAAACAAACAAGATTAGTCATCGCAATTTATGATTGAATCAATAATAGGTTTCATTTGTGCCTTTAATTCGCGGTTAGTCTTGCAGGTGGCAAAAAGGCGAATTGCTTCTATCCGCAAGGCATTGGCAGGGTGATTCTTCCCGAGCCATCCTCCATGTAGGAATTTTTGCATATGACGTTGATTTGCTTTGAGGAAAGTATCAGTTGATACACCAAAAGGCTGTTGGTTAATGCCTCCGTATAACTTATATTGATAACTGACAAATGTATCTAAGTTACTACCACAAGCCAAATAGCCGTAGCGGTCGGCTTCCATTTCTGAGAGCAAATCTAATATATGAAATTGGTGTACACGGAACGTTGTCGCGTACTTTTTATAGAGTTTATTGAAAAAGAAACTAATCAACCAATCTTGTGTAATCAGGTGTCCCAACTCATGGCCGATTAAACATGCTAACTCGTTATCTGTAAGGGTGTTTACAGCACCGGTAGAGATAGTGATTATACTAGGATATTCTTTATTGGCAGACGCGGTGCAACTACCATCTACACGTGTTCGACCGTCTATAAAGAAAACGATATCGTTGGTTATCTGCAAACGCTCTTTAACGGATTGACAGATTTGAAAAAGTGCAGGAGTGGTATCTGCTTCAATCGGGAAATCATAGCAACTTTCATTAAAATAGGTGAACTTTTGTTCTTCTAACTCCCATTCAATTTGAAACGTGCTATTTGGTTGCACTAATTTCCAAAGAATATTATGCAGATTTTTACGTTGAGGAATAATTGGATTTAATTTCATATATCTTTGCAGTTTTAGTTAATAACTTTCTGCGGCAAAGGTATATGTTTTTTCGCGCAATTCCCAATATTTTCCGTTAAAAATTGTTAAAAGTTTAGGAGAAGATATTAATAATAAAAAAAGAGGACAAAGTCCTCTTAAGTTAATTTATTTAGTTGGTTTTGGAACAGGTTCTTTTCTGACGAAACTCCAGAGCCGGGGATCATTCACATAATATTTTTTTTGAGAAGAGAAGGATTTGGGTGTTATCTTTTGACCTTCTTTAAATGGATTTTTAAATCGACTAGCGAATTCTTCTTCCTTAAAATCTTTTATCTCAACTTTTTCCTCCTCGCCATCCTTATTTATTTTATACAACGGTACATTTTTACGTTGATCAGGCTCTTTTGTTTCTTCTTTTTTCTCTGCATCGAACCAATCAATAAGATTTCCACTACCCATAGTAAATCCATTTAGAATATATTTCAAATATAAAACTTGGGTATTAATCGGTGTCTCGTCCTCCTTTTCATCATATTTACGAAATTGTTGCTCTTTTGTTCCCCATTTTAGCCAACAATTTTGTTTTACATCCCATACTTGATATGCACGAATAAGCACGGACGCACGATATTTTTCTGCGGGATTTTCAAATGTAATATCATATCCCGAATCATGGGCATGTAATGTAAACATAGGGAAATAGGGGATTTCCCCTTGCACATATTTATTATTGCGGTGGTAAACGATAGGGTCATGCACACCATCTTTATCCTCGCTATGGAAATAGAATTCGACCGTTGTAGGATAGATGCGGTAATCTTCGCGTACTTTTATATATCCGCCAGAAATAAAATATGGCGCAAGATCTGCAAATTCTTTTGTTAAATCTTCAACTTTCTTTCCAATAGAGGAAAATTTTTTTAATTTTTCTTTAAGTTTAAGTGTTTCCATATTTTAGGTACTTATGCGGAAGAGGTTATTTTTTTTTGATTTCTGGCAAACTTGTCGGGGTGTCTGTTCATGGTTGTTCGGCATATATCATATTGGATAATATCCGCCTTTTTTGGCAACGCCGCGGAAGGTTATTTGTCCTTTGTCGGTAAGTGATTTGAGGTAGCGTTGAGTTGTGCGGAGGCTACGGCCTAAACGAGTAGAAAGTAATGGCGCATTAAGACCCGGACTTTGGGTGATTGTCTGCAAAAGGACTTGCTCAAAATCCTTACGTTCAGGCGTCGGTTCACTCTCTCGGAATAGGCGCAGGATATCCAGTTGGGTCATGATCACACGGTCAGCAATGAAACCAACAAAGACTTCCGCGTCATGATGTCCGGCCTCTAATGCTGCCACATATTCGGAACGCGTCACTGCCGGAATGATGGCTATGTTATACTCATTACGCATTAACGACAAGTTCATCAGAAGTCGTGCCACGCGACCGTTCCCGTCCACAAAAGGATGTATATACACAAAACGTTTATGGAGTTCAGCCGCCAGTTCCACGGGATGCATCTTGCCTTCATGGCGTGTGTACCATTGTACTAATTGCTGCATTCGTTTGCTGATTTCCGCCACAGGTGCAACGGCATATTGGCTGCCACTGATGAAAACAGGTACCTTGCGATATTCACCGGCACGTTCCGGATCAATCTGCTGGTAGAATAACTTATGCACGGCACGAATCGTTTCTTCCGTTATAGGTGCGTCATGACTTAAATCATAGAGATAATCATACGCCTTCGCATGACCAACCGCCTCATACACATCGCGCAATGGCTTGCCTTCGATGGTCAAACCGTCCTCGATAACCACTTTCGTCTCCGATTCGGTCAGACTGTTTCCCTCCAGGGCGTTGCTGGTATAGGTTAAACCTACGCGATAATACTCGCGCAGAGACTTCAGCGTTTCGTGACTGAGAGGACGATACGCCCACAACTGTTGTTGCTGCCGCTCACATTGAGCTAATTTCTGTTTTAATTCGTTCAAATCCATCGTTTACACCGCCAAACAGGTTAATTTACACCGCCAATTGGATAGTTTACACCGCCAATTTCGCTGCAAAGGTACAACAAAAAAATGATATATGCAAATAAAATCTCCGATTTTTTCGTTTAGCGTTTAGGGGTTAGCGTCTAGACACAAAAAAAACGCCCGAAGGCGTTCTTTTTATTCTTATTACTCAACCGTGACGGATTTGGCTAAATTACGGGGTTGGTCGACGTCACAACCTTTGACGACGGCGATGTGGTACGCCAGAAGTTGGAGCGGGATGACAGTCAAGAGCGGCGTGAGGCACTCTTCGGTAGCCGGCACTTCGATGCAGTAGTCCGCGATCTTGCTAACCAACTCATCGCCTTCTGTCACCACAGCTATCACCCTACCCTTACGGGCTTTGATCTCCTGAATATTGCTAACGATCTTCTCGTAGGTACCACAATGCGGCGCCACCACCACTACCGGCATCTCCTGCGAGATCAGCGCGATAGGTCCGTGCTTCATCTCTGCGGCCGGATAGCCTTCGGCATGGATATACGAGATCTCCTTCAATTTAAGCGCGCCCTCGAGGGCTACGGGGAAGTTATATCCGCGACCGAGATAAATGAAGTTCTGGGCATAGGAGAATATCTTCGCAAAGTCCGAGATACGTTTGTCTTCTCCCAAGACACGCTCTATCTTAGCGGGAATCTGACCCAACTCGCGTACTATAGTGACGAACTGCTCTTTGCTGATCGTGCCTTTCTCGCGGCCGATACAGAGGGCGAGCATCGTGAGGGCGGTCACTTGCGCGGTGAAGGCTTTCGTGGATGCAACACCGATCTCCGGTCCTACGTGGGTGTAACAACCGCTGTCGGACACACGCGGGATAGACGCACCGACGACATTGCATATCGAGAAGATAAACGCACCTTTCTCTTTGGCAAGTTGGATGGCCGCCAGGGTGTCAGCCGTCTCACCGGATTGCGAGATAGCGATAACTACATCGTCTTTGTTGATGACGGGTTTGCGGTAGCGGAACTCGGACGAGTACTCCACTTCGACGGGTATCTGGGCGAACTCTTCAATAGCGTACATCGCGATGAGACCGGCATGCCAGGAAGTGCCACAAGCGGTGATGATGATGCGCTTGGCGTTGAGGAAGCGGTCTTTGTTATCGATGAATCCGGACAGCGCTATGTTATCTTGGCGCACATTCACACGACCGCGCATGGAGTCCGTGAGGGTGCGGGGCTGCTCGAAGATCTCCTTGAGCATGAAATGCGGATAGCCGCCTTTCTCGAGTTGGCTCAGCGAGAGTTCGAGGCGCTTGATCTCCGGCGTCTTGGTGACGTTATTGATCGTCGTGATATCCACTTCTTCACCCAAGCGCAGCGAGACCACTTCTTCGTCCTCGATATAGATGACCTGGTCGGTATATTCGACGATGGGTGTTGCGTCCGAAGCCAGGAAATACTCGTCCTCGCCGATACCAACCACCAGCGGCGAACCCTTACGGGCTGCGATGAGGGTGTCGGGGTGCGTCTTATCCAAGATGGCGATAGCGTACGCGCCAATGACCTGCTGCAGCGCTAACTGCACAGCCGTCTTGAGGTCCACATGCTGGTTCACCTGCGTATATTCGACGAGTTGCACCAACACCTCCGTGTCCGTATCCGACTTGAAGGTATAGCCCTGCTCCATCAATCCGGCTTTGAGAACGGCGTAGTTCTCGATGATACCGTTATGGATGATCGCCAGCCGCTCGGACTCCGAATAATGGGGATGGGCGTTGACCGTATTGGGTTCGCCGTGCGTCGCCCAGCGCGTATGAGCGATACCTATTGAACCACCCGTGTCCTTCGTCGCGCAGAACGCTTCCAGTTCTGCCACTTTGCCTTTCGCCTTATAGACATTGAGTTGTCCGGCTTCGTTGATGAGCGCTACGCCGGCGCTGTCATAGCCGCGATACTCGAGACGATGAAGTCCCTTGATGAGAATCGGATACGCCTTGCGGCGACCGATATATCCTACAATTCCACACATATGTTATAGTTTTTTCATTCGTTGTAATGCTTCTTCTACATCTTTTCTGTTGGAGAACGCAGAGAAGCGCACAAATCCTTGGCCCGCATCACCAAATCCCGCTCCGGGCGTGCACACCACTTGACATTGATGCAAGAGCAGGTCAAAGAAGGTCCACGAATCCATCGTATCAGGGGTCTTACACCATATATACGGTGCGTTTTTACCGCCATACACCTTATATCCCAAAGCGGTCAGTCCGTCGGCAATAAGATGAGCCGTCCGCTTGTAATACGCCAGATTGGCCGCTATACCCTGCTTGCCTTCCGGCGTGAACGTAGCTTGCGCTGCGCGCTGTGCCACATACGCTGTTCCGTTATATTTGGTGCACTGGCGACGCAGCCACATCGCATTCAGTCCTGTCTCTTTCGGCACGACGGTATAGCCGCAACGAACGGCCGTAAAGCCTGCGCTCTTACTGAAACTGCGCACCTCTATCGCCACCTGTTTCGCGCCCTCTAACTCATAGATACTGTGCGGCACATCGTCCTCCTCTATATAGGCCTCGTACGCGGCATCGAAGATGATGATACTCTGGTTTTCTATCGCATAATTGACCCACTGTTGCAGTTCATGCCGTCGGAGCACCGTTCCCGTCGGGTTATTGGGCAGACAGAGATAGATGATATCCGCTTTCTGCTTGGGCAGTTCCGGCACAAAACCGTTCGCGATCGTGCACGGCAAGTGGATGACCTCCCGACCTGCCATGATACTACCGTCCATATACGCCGGATACGAAGGATCTAAGATCGCTACGCGGTTAGACGGCAAGAACAGTTCACTCAGGTTTCCCAAATCGCTCCCTGCGCCTTCGCTGATAAACACCTCGTCGATATCCAGACGGATTCCCCGCGGCGTATATTCATGATCTATGACCGCCTGACGAAGCCATGCATAGCCTTCTTCCGGACCATAGCCGCGGAAAGTCTCGACATGCGCCAGTTCGTCCACGGCCTTATGCATCGCCTCGATAACCGCAGCCGGCAGCGGTTGGGTCACATCCCCCACACCCATACGCAACAGGCGGGCATCCGGATGCTGCGCCTTGTACGCGTCCGTACGTACCTCTATCTCTTTGAACAGGTATCTGTCCGGCAATCGGTCAAAATGGTTATTCCTATTCATTGTTATACCTATATTCGCCCCGGAAGACCTCCGTAGCCGGTCCGGTCATGAAGACCGGTGCCAGGTCGGATTTCCATTGGATATGAAGGTCTCCTCCGGGTAAATGGACCGTCACTTCACGGGCGGTCATTCCTCCATAGATTGCCGCCACAGCGGATGCGCAGGCTCCCGTTCCGCAGGCGAGCGTCTCTCCCGACCCGCGCTCGATGACGCGCACATCGAGTTCGTGCTCGTTGCGCACGCGTACAAACTCCACATTCGTATTAGGCGGCAACTGCGGGACCGTATCGCGGAAGAAGACCGCATGCGGGTTACCCATATTCACCGCCGTGTATCCCACCGGGTCGGCGCCAAGCATGATGGTAGCCGGCTGCAGCGTAGGTCGGCCCATATTGACCGTCACCTGCGTCACTTTGCCTTCGGCTACCTGCAACGCCAGATTCCGCACGCCCGCAAGCGTACGGATCTCCATATGGAGGTGGGTACAGCGTCCGCTCTCGTACAGGTATTTGCCTACACACCGGATCGCATTGCCGCACATCTCCGCTTCGCTACCGTCCGCGTTGAAGATGCGCATCCTGGCATCGGCGTCTTTCGAGGGACAGATCAAGACCAGCCCGTCCGAACCGATACCGAAATGGCGGTCAGAGACACGCCACGCCAAATCCGCCAGGTTGATCTTGGCGATTCGGGCAGCCGTCTCCGGGCGGAAACAATCGATATAGATATAGTCGTTTCCCAGCCCGTGCATCTTAATGAACGGTAAGGTCTGCATACATTAACGAACGAACATGAGTTCACGGTATTTGGGGAGGGTCCACATCTCATCATCGACGATGAGTTCGAGGGCGTCGGCGTGCGCACGGATGTCCGCCATAAGCGGCAGGACGGAGTCGTGGTACGCGAGGGCTTTGCTGCGCTCGTCGGGCATACGGTTCGCCTTATGACGCGCGTCGGTCATGCGCTCCACCCCTTCGAGGATAGCGCCGGAGTGGTGCTCTATCTGCTTGATGATGCTATAGTCCATCTCATTGAGGGACGCGGTCTCGTCGGCGGAGAAGACCTGCTTGACCGCCAGCACATTCTGGAGCAGCATGGTCTGGTAACGCTTCGCCGCCGGCAGCACATGATTGACGACGAGGTCGCCCATGACGCGGCTCTCTATCTGCAGTTTCTTGACATACGTCTCCCACTTGACCTCACTGCGGCTCTGCAGTTCGGCTTTGCTCAGGACGTCGGTGTATTCGAACATGCGGACGGTATCCGGCGCGAGGTAACGGTCGATGACCAGCGGCACAGAGGTCTCGCAGTCCAAGCCGCGCTTGGCCGCTTCGGTTTTCCATTCGTCGCTGTAGCCGTTGCCGTCAAAGCGGATGGCCTTACAAGCCACGATATATTTCTTGATCACATCGAAGAGCACGCGCTCTTTGGGTTCGCCCTTCTCGATGCGTTTGTCCACCTCTTCTTTGAAAAGCATGAGTTGCTCGGCCACCGCGGCATTGAGCGCCAGCATCGCTGCTCCGCAGTTAGCCGACGAACCGACGGCGCGGAACTCAAAGCGGTTACCCGTGAAGGCAAAAGGCGAGGTGCGGTTGCGGTCGGTGTTATCGAGCAGGATCTCCGGGATATTGGCTACGCCCAGTTTCATCTCTTTCTTGGCATTGATGATGATGGCCTCTTCGGCCGTAGCCTGCTCGAGTTTGTCGAGGACGGCGGAGATCTGCTTGCCAAGGAAGACAGAGATAATGGCCGGCGGGGCTTCGTTGGCTCCCAGGCGGTGCTCGTTCGTCGCGCTGACGATGGACGCTTTGAGCAGCCCGTTATGGCGCTGTACGGCCATGAGCACGTTGACCAGGAAGGTGATGAACTGCAGGTTCTGGTAGGGGTTCTTGCCCGGCGCGAGCAGGTTGATGCCGGTATTGGTCTCCATGGACCAGTTGCAGTGCTTGCCGCTACCGTTGACGCCGGCATAGGGTTTCTCGTGCAGCAGCACGCGGAAATGGTGCTTCGCCGCTACGCGCTCCATGATCGACATGACAAGCAGGTTATGGTCATTGGCGAGGTTGACGTCTTCGTAGATCGGCGCCATCTCGAACTGGTTCGGCGCTACTTCGTTATGCCGCGTGCGCACAGGGATACCGGCCTTGAGGGCTTCGTACTCGAGTTCGCGCATGAAAGCCAGCACGCGGGCAGGGATAGCGCCGAAATAATGGTCCTCGAGTTGCTGACTCTTGGCGCTGTTATGTCCCATGAGGGTGCGACCCGTGAGCATGAGATCCGGGCGGGCGTTATAGAGCGCTTCGTCCACCAGGAAATACTCCTGCTCCCAACCCAGGTTCGCGTGCACGTGCTTGACCTGCTTGTCGAAATACGCGCACACCTCGCGTGCGGCATGGCATAGCGCCGCCGTAGAACGGATGAGCGGGGTTTTATAGTCGAGCGCTTCGCCGGTATAAGCTACAAAGACCGTCGGGATACAGAGGGTGTCGCCGATGAGGAAGACCGGCGAGGAAGGGTCCCAAGCCGAGTAACCGCGTGCCTCGAAGGTGTTGCGGATGCCTCCCGAGGGGAAGGACGAAGCGTCCGGCTCCTGCTGATACAGACTGTCGCCGCTGAAGGCTTCCAGGAGCGTGCCGTTCTTGTCGAGGGTGAAGAACGCGTCATGCTTCTCCGCCGTGCCTCCCGTGAGGGGCTGAAACCAGTGGGTGAAATGCGTGGCGCCGTGCTCGATGGCCCATTTACGGATACCGATAGCTACGACACCTGCTATGTCACGATGGATAGTGCGGCCATTGTCCACATCGTCGAAGAGCTGGTCCAAGACCTCCTGGGCAATATATTCCTTCATCTTCTCCCGTGTGAACACATCGCGGGCGAAATAGTCCTTTACTCTGCCTTCCGGCACTTCCACTTCCGCAGGTTTATGCGAAAAAGCCGACTTTAATGCTTCAAAACGAATATTACTCATACTTTTGACGCTATTTTTCGTTTTTAATCCGATTAAATTTCAAAATCGACCGCAAAATTACACAAAATAATTGAATCATGCAAGAGAAAAATGCATTTTTACATAAAAAAAAACGCCCCGAAGGGCATTTTTTAGAGTACAAGGATCTTTTTGGTGTGCCAGATTCCGTCATAATAGGTCTTGATGAAGTAGATACCGATGGGTAATTGGTCGGTAGGTACATTCCCTTCGAAGACGCCCAGGAGTTTGCCGCTAACATCGACGAGGTAGTGAATGCCTTCGCCGTGCGGGATGGACGGATCGGCCGCAAGGTCCTGCTCATTGAACGGATTCGGGAGGAAGGGTTCTATGGATTGGTCATTGGATATTGGATATTGGACATCGGACGCTTCGCATGGCGGCATGAGGCTGAACTCGACGATGGTACGGACGAGCATGTCGTTGAGGTGCTCCACCTTGAGGCTGTCGGTGGTGGGTTTGAGGTGCGGGTGGCCGATACCCGAGTCATCGGTGAGGAAGAACGAGGTGCCGTTGGTAGCAAGGGCTATCGATCGCAAGAGGAGTTCCCCACTCTCGCCCAGACCGCTGCATACGACGGGCACGATACGGATGCCTTGCGCGGCGGCATTGAGGATCTGGTCGTGGAGCAATGCGAGGGTTGCGGAGTCTTGGTGGCAGGGCGCATCTAAGATAAGGAACGCGATGCGCGCGCGGGCGTTAGCGTCCCAGCCGCTGCTGTTGAGCGCCGCCATGAGTGCTTCCGGCACCGCCTCGGGATAGTCCCCACCACCGTTGGCGTGCTGCTTGTCGATGAAAGCTTGCGTGGTTTTGATATCCTGTGTCAGACGCGAGATACGGGTGATATACTCATCGCCGTGATCGCGATAGACCACTGCGCCCGTGCGGATGTTCAGCCCACCCGTAGCGTCGCTGGCACGCGAGATGACATCCTTCATCTCTGCCTGCAGATAGCGCAACTCGTCGCCCATCGAACCCGTCGCATCGAAGACAAAGACCACATCCACATCGTCGGAGTGGTCGCAAGGCTCATCAACTACGATGGTCCGGAAAGCAGGTTGGTCCACGTCCGCGGGTTGGCCTACGAGGCCGTTCCACAGTTCGGCCTTGCCGGTGTTGTCAGTGACCGCCTGAAAGACGGTGTTGCCTTTTTTGTCCGTCAGGTTGACGGGGTAATTGGCGACCGGATAGCCGTCTTTATTCACCACCTGCACGGTATAGCGCTGCCGCGGCGTGATTTTCCAGTCGGCGATAAATTTCTTGTGAGAGTTATCAAGGATGCCCAGCCATAGGTTCCACTTGGCAAAGTCGTTCACTTCGCCTGCGGTCAGTTTGCCTGCACTGACGTTATTGGGTTCGGTGGGCCGATACGGCATGGTATGCGCTTCTTCCGTTACTGCCATTTCTGCTACTGCCGCATCCGCTGCCATAGGCGCCGCACCGAGCGTCATGGTTTTATACATCATGCCCGTCTTGGCCTCGCGGGTAGGGCCGTAGGAGTAGTAGAGCTCGTCTTTGGTGTGCTTGCCGTTCTTGACCGGTTTGCCTTCCAAGCGCACGATCATCAGGGTGTTGTCCACCTTTATTTTTTGGTCCTTAAAGCCCTCGCAGGACACGGTAAACGACTTGATAGCGTTGATTTGCTCGGGTTGGAGCACGACGCGACCGTCAAAAGAAGTAGCAAAAGTCTGCTTGCCAATCTTGAGTTGGGCGCCTTGCAGAAGGGCCTGAGTGGTATCCATGACGATGACAGTCACCGGAGAAGTGAACACCGGAGCTTTGCTCTTGATACAAGCCTGCGTGGCAGTTAGGGCCATGACGCAGAGCAGAAATAAAGCGGAAATACGTTTCATATGCATTAATTTTTCGTACGATAGGTATCGTACAAATAGTGTGCCAAAGAAAAAAATATGTCATAAATGCATTTTTTTGTCAAAAAATTTGGTCATGTCAAAAAAAAGCAGTACTTTTGCACCGCTTTTGAGAAAAAGACACTTCTGGGTGCTATCGTCTAGTGGCCTAGGACAACGGCCTCTCACGCCGTAAACCCCGGTTCGAGTCCGGGTAGCACTACGAAAAACGACCTTTGCGGGTCGTTTTTTTTGTGCATTTTCTTGCGTATTTGGAAAAATTGTAGTAACTTTGCGGCGTCAAAGGTACATACGCATGAAGAAAACCGTCTATATTGCCTTTGTTTCGCTTTGCGCGATGCTGCTGTTAGCGCCGGATATGGCGGCTAAGAGTTCGCGTGAGCGTGAGCGCATCGTATGGTCGAAAAAACCTACGGGTAAGTCCGGCTTATACACGCAGCACAATTTCTTTATCTCGCATGGTCTTACGCTGAACGCCAACGCTTTGTATTACTTTGGCGATGTAGATAATGAGGGAGTGGCTTTCAACGGAGGATTTAATATCAACAACCTGAGTTACGGCGGTTCGTTGGTATTCGGTTATATGATGCCGGCGAGTACGCATTGTAACATCCGTTATACCATCATGGGTGGTACGATTCACGGGAATAACGAAGAGAAATTCAAACGTCTGAATCCTCCGCGCGATGATTTTCGTCGTTTTAGAGCGGTATTGGTTCAGCCCGCTGTCGGTATCGAGATCTATCCTTCCGTGCGCGCAGGCTTCTATCTGTACGCCGGTGTGGCAGTGACGGCCAGTATCGTCACTAATTATGAGTTCTTCTACTACCCGCACGGCTCTGAAAAACTCGATAAGATAACAGGCAGCACTTTTGGTATTTTGCCTATGGTGCAGTTAGGATTGGGATACAGTTGGCGTCTGAACGAGTCTTGGGGCCTGAGTGTAGAACTCATGCTGCAAGAAGGCCTGGTGGACCAGCACTACATGAATTTGGATGCCTACCCGATGGCAGCTAATCAGAACAGCAAGGGAGTTTCGATGGGAGGTACGGGTATGACGTACACGAACCGCTACGGCGAGAAGACCATGCACTGGAACGACGGATGGTTCCAACTCGGTCTGACGATCTCCTATCGCTGGAACACCTGCGAGACCTGCCGCATCAGCAATAACTTCTATAACATCAAGCCCGCACGCGGCAGGAAATAAGCCGTGCTACAAGGGTTTCGGTCCGCGTTGTTTCTGCTGAACCGTTCCCGTCTCCGCATGTTCTACCAAGTTTTCCAAGATGGTCTCGAAGCGCCACTCGATGGCGTTATGCCATGTCTTATCCGAGATAAAGGTAGAGAGCACCTTTCCAAAGACCAGTCGGAACTCATAATGCACGCGGGTTTGGTTTTCCGAGATCGGTTCCATCCGCAGCACGAAATCCCCACCCTCGAGGATCGAGCCGCTATAGGTAGCCGTCATACGCGCCGTGAGCGGGTATTTGGATTTAGCCGGCCGCGAGAGCACGTACTTCGTTCCAAGATGCGTATCTTTCCACCACCGCACACCCAACACATAGATGTCGATGGCTACATCGCCGGTCTTATGCTTCGGATCATAGACGCGGTCTTTATACCGCAACTGGATGGCATCGCGACTCTCCTTGGTTTTCTTCGTTTCCGTTCCCGGCTCCGGTGGTATTTCGCTCATACCCAAATACGCCCACTGGAACAGACTGTCCGGGCATGCCTGGAACTCGTAGCAGAACTTATTGGCGGTCATGAGCATGTCATGCAACGGTGCATTACAGATCGTATCTATCACGACCTCGCGGACTTGCGGACGCAGGGCGAAAGCCGAGGTCGAGAAAAAGAGCGCCAGAATGAACAGTTTATATTTCATATACCAATCGTTTTTGTGTGTTTTCAAATCTGATAGTCCAGGCAGGTGCGCAATTCGGTATTCGGCCGTACGACACCGTTCGCTACTGCCAAGTGCGCCGGGTGCACGGCATAGCCCTTGAGTGCTTCTTCGGACTCCAGCGTGCTATCGAGCATGAGATCGACATTACTGCTCTCCAGACGACCGTCTATCTGCACATGGATGTCAATGAGTCCGGGTACTTGGCCTTTCAGGCCTTCCAAACCCTGCTTGATAGCCAGGGCTTTCTCGCGTTTCTCTGCGGCAGTAAGGTCTGCGCGCAGACGCCAAAGGATGATGTGTTTTATCATTTTGATGCTGTATAAATAGTTGCTATACCTAAACTGAGCGGGATGAAGTGCTCGTCCCGAAAGCCTGCGTCATGGAGGTGTTGCACAAACGCTTCGCCCCAACAGAAGGACTTCACGCTACGGTTGAGGTAGGTGTAGGCTGTCTTGTCTCTACTCACAACCCGTCCGATGAACGGCAGGATGCGCGTGAAGTATAAATCATACATTGCTCGCACGATACGGTTCGTAGGGTACGAGAACTCGAGTATGGTCACCTGTCCTCCGGGTTGAAGCACGCGGTACATCTCCTTTAGGCCCGCATCGAGGTCGCTGAAATTGCGGCATCCGAAGGCACATGTCACGCCATCAAAGGACTCATCCTTAAAAGGCATTTTTTGCGCATTACCATGCACGAAGTCTATGTTTATCTTGCGTTTCTCGCACTTCGCTTTGCCGATAGCCATCATTTGATCGGACAGGTCAAGTCCCGTCACCCGTTCCGCTTTGCCCCGACGAAGCATCTCAATGGCCAGGTCGGCCGTGCCGATTGCCACATCCAGGACATGTGGTACGGGCGGCATCAACGCCACCGTCTTGCGCCGCCAACACCGGTCGATATTCAACGACAGACCATGGTTCAGACCATCGTAGGTGCCGGCGATGCGGTCAAACAATTGCCCTATGTGCTGCTTCTCTTCCATGCTTAGTATCGAAGCCATCGGAGGAACTCGTCCGGTTCGGTGGTAAACACCATGGGTTCAGCTATCGTATGCCCGTACGGGTCTAATTGTACAAAGAACGGCTGAGCGTTCGCCCCGAACTGCTCACGTTGTATCTGCGAGTTGCGATCCCCTATTCCATCGCGCTTGTCGTCCACAAAGAGTTGGATGAAGACATAGTTCTGCAAGCGACTCTTGACGCTATCGTCATCGAGCACATAGGCCTCCATCTTCCGGCAGTTCACGCAGCCGTAGCCCGTGAAGTCGATGATGACGGGTTTGCCGATCTGGCGAGCGTAGGTCAGACCTTCGTCATAATCATTGAACACCTCGCGCCCTTCTATTTCCATAGGCGGAGCAAAGGCAGAGATGGCTTTTACAGGCGCACCTCTAAGACCCGGGACAAGGTAAAAAGCAAAAGCTAACGAAGGAATAATCACAATTGCACGAATAATCTTGCGTGTTATAGATACTTTCCAAATATTCCAAAGAAGATATATTCCAATTCCAAGGAAACAAACAACCCAAATAGCAATAAACAGCCAACGTGGCAAGATCCCCCAACCATAGGCTAGATCTGCCACGGAGAGGAATTTCAGAGATAAAGCCAACTCGAGGAAAGCCAATACGACCTTGAAAGATGTCATCCAGTCCCCAGATTTTGGAGCATTCTTCAACCATTGCGGGAACATAGCAAAGAGAGAGAATGGCATAGCTAACGCGATGGCAAAGCCCAACATACCAATAGTCGGAGCCAGCAAACTACGGCCGGCTGCTTCTACCAGCAAGGTACCAATGATAGGGCCGGTACAAGAGAAAGAGACGATGACAAGCGTGAATGCCATGAGTAATATACTCACGAAACCACCCGTCGAGCGGGCTTTGTTATCCAAGGCTGTTGACCAACTATCCGGTAAAGTGATTTCGAAGAGGCCGAAGAACGACAACGCAAAAACTACCAGCAAGAGGAAGAAGAAGATATTCACTATCGCATTGGTACTCAGGTCATTCAATGCAGAAGCCCCGAAGAGCAATGTAACTAACAAGCCCAAGCCGACATACAATACAATGATACTTATACCATACAGGATAGCATCCCTCTTTCCTCCTCCTTTCTTCAAGAAGAAAGAAACGGTCATCGGAATAATCGGCCATACGCAAGGCGTGAAGATGGCGAGGAGACCGCCCAAGAGGCCCAAAAGGAAGATGAGTACTAATGAGCGTTCGGTGTCCGAACTCAATGGTAACGCGCTGTCAGCGCTTAATGAGGCATAGTCCCATATTTCCGGCGCGGTGCACATGTTGTCGTTGCAGGCATTGTAGCGTATCGGCGCGAGTTCGGTCTTGGCCACCGTCATCTCAAACGAGTCCTTAAACTCCTGCGTAAACATAAAATCGCCCATTTCGATGATAGACATGTGCCAGCCGGGGTCTACGACGGCTTTGAGGCGCACGCTATCGCCGATATCTTCGCCCGTCCAGGTGACAGGTTGCACCAGTTGCGCAATGCTCATAAGCGGCAAGAAAGCAAGTACTATGAATAAAATACGTTTCATACCGGGGGTTCTTTAATGGGTTCTTCTTTTTTCTTGAAGAAAAGCAGACACACGAGGTAATTAATACACCCGCCGATGAAGATGACGACATAACTGATATAATCATCCCGCCATGTAGAAAGCCAGAGAATCATCAGCGGCAGAAGTCCTAGCTGAATTCCAAGATTGATTACTCGCGCCAAGAGGAAACCTCCGGCATTCTTGATATTAGGTCTGGTGCCAAAGGTGTACCAGTTCAGAAAGAGATAGTTCGGTACCATTTCCAACAGATAACCTATTGCAAACGCCACATAATACAATGCCGCACCCTTCTCCGGGTGGTCAAAGAGCAACAATGCGGCAATAAAAATCCAGGTCTGCACAAACATACCCGTCGTGCCGACGACTGCAAAGCGGAAGGCACTGCGGATTTTTGTGGGAAGATAGGACGAGGGCAGCTTCATTGCGTTAAACCGTTAAACTGTTAAGCTGTTAAACCGTTAAGGAGCTCTTCCATCGCAGCATTCAGGCCGTTGACGTCACGACCTCCGGCTGTCGCCATCCACGGCTGACCACCGCCACCGCCTTGGATATGCTTGGCGGCCGACTTGATCATCGCGCCGGCGTTCAGACCTGCATCCACCAGAGGTTGCGAGAGGAAGACGGCAATGGTCGGTTTTCCTTCCCATTGGGTAGCAGCTATCACGGCAAACTTGACGTCAGTGAACTTGCCACGCAGCAGAGGCATGACACCACGAATCATCTCGGGGTTATGATCACCTTGCAAGCGAACGAGTTTAATATCACCAAAGTCTTCCGCTGATGCGATGATACGATCACGGAACATCTCTATTTTCTCCGCCACGTATTGGTCGATACGTTTTTTCAAATCGGAGTTTTCCTCTATCTGCTTCAAAATTGCGCCCTCCAAATCGGGAGCATTATGGAATATATCCCGTAGATGGTTGAGAATATCCTGCATACCATAGTATAACTGGTCAGCTTTTGCGCTGGTAACAGCCTCAATACGACGAACTCCGGCCGCAATGCTGGTTTCCATGATAATACGTACAGAACCGATACGTCCTGTTGAAGACACATGGCAACCTCCGCACAATTCTACCGAGGGACCATATTTAATCACGCGTACGTCATCTCCGTATTTCTCGCCAAACAACGCCATAGCCCCCATTGCCTTTGCTTCTGCTATCGGTGTATGACGGCTTTCTTCCAGGTGAATATCCTGACGGATGAGTTTATTCGCGAGTTTCTCTACTTCGCGGAGTTCCTCCGGCGTCACTTTCTGGAAATGGCTGAAGTCGAAACGCAGACTCTCAGATGTGACAAGACTACCCTTCTGCTCCACGTGTTTGCCCAACACTTCGCGTAACGCATAATGGAGAATGTGCGTAGCCGAGTGATTGCATGCAATAGCCTGCCGGCGCTCTGCGTCCACGATAGCAGTCAAGGTTCCGGTTAGATCCGCCGGCAGTTCTGCAAGAATATGTACCGGCAGGTTGTTCTCGCGCTTTGTATCAAGCACACGCACATTACCCAAAGTGCCGGTGTCACCTACTTCACCACCCATCTCGGCATAGAACGGTGTCTTGTCCAGGACGACCTGATAATACGACTTGCCCTTCTGGCTCACCTGGCGGTATCGGAGTATATGACAATCCACAGTCAGTTCATCGTAGCCGACGAACTCCGTTTCTCCTTCGGCCAGCACGGTCCAGTCGCCAAGGTCTTGCTTATTCGCCTCGCGGCCCATGGATTTCTGGTGCTCAAGGGCTTTGTTGTACTCCTCCTCGTTGGTGGTAAAGCCGTTCTCGCGGAGGATGAGTTCCGTCAGGTCGAGCGGAAATCCGTAGGTATCTTTGAGCGTGAACACATCCACGCCGCTAATCTCTTTCTTTCCGTCTTTGCGCGCCTCATCCATGAGTTTATCCAGCAGACCGATACCTTTATCCAGCGTACGCAGGAACGCCTCTTCTTCGGACTTGATGACCGGCGTGATCTGCGCCTCTTGGGCTTTCAGTTCCGGATAGGCCTCGCCGAGGTCCGCGATGAGTTGCGGCACGAGTTGATAGAGGAAAGCCGAGCGCATGTTGAGGAAGGTATAGCCATAGCGCACGGCGCGACGGAGGATACGACGGATGACATAACCCGCTTTCTCGTTCGACGGCAGTTGTCCGTCGGTGATGGCGAAAGCGATCGTACGGATATGATCGGCAATGACGCGCATCGCGATGTCGGTCTTCTCATCTTTGCCATATTGGCAACCGCATATGTCGCCGATACGCTTGAGCATAGGTTGGAAGACGTCGGTGTCGTAGTTCGAGGTCTTACCCTGAATGGTGCGCACCAAGCGCTCGAAGCCCATGCCGGTGTCAATCACTTTCTTTGCCAGCGGCTCTAAAGAGCCGTCCGCCTTGCGGTTGAACTGCATGAAGACGATATTCCATATCTCGATGACCTGCGGATGGTCTTTGTTAACCAAATCGCGTCCCGGCATTTTCGCGCGTTCTTCGGCAGGACGGCTGTCCACATGGATCTCCGAACAAGGACCGCAAGGTCCTGTGTCGCCCATCTCCCAGAAGTTATCATGCTTGTTGCCGTTCAGAATATGGTCGGCAGGCAGGTGTTTGGCCCAGATAGCAGCGGCCTCATCGTCGCGAGCCAGCCCTTCTTCGGGCGAGCCCTCGAAGACCGTTGCATAGAGGTTCGAAGGGTCAATCTTCAGTACATCGACAATATACTCCCATGCGAAATCGATCGCTTCGGTCTTGAAATAATCTCCGAACGACCAGTTGCCGAGCATCTCAAACATGGTGTGGTGGTAGGTATCATGCCCTACCTCCTCGAGGTCATTATGTTTTCCCGACACGCGCAGGCACTTCTGACTGTCCGCCACGCGCGGGTATTTGATCGGATCATTGCCAAGGATAATACCTTTCCACGGATTCATGCCGGCATTGGTGAACATGAGCGTGGGGTCATCTTTGATGACCATCGGTGCGGAAGGAACGATTTGGTGTCCTTTCGACGCCATGAAGTCCAAGAAGGACTGACGAATTTCTTTACTGGTTCTCATTATATCTTGTTGTCTTAAAGTCAATAAATTCCCGACGCGGTTTGCCTTCGCCGTCATTGCGCTCGATGAAAGGCAGCGGGTTGGCGGTCAGTTCATCGTACTCGGCGCGCTGGCGGAGCACATCGATAGCCATAAAGACGGCATTGCGCATGGACGAAGGATCCGCTTGGTCTTTGCCCGCGATGTCATACCCCGTGCCATGATCCGGCGAAGTACGCACGATATTCAGGCCTGCGGTGAAGTTCACCCCGCTCATGTCGAGGGTCTTGAAGGGTATCAAACCCTGGTCGTGATACATCGCGAGTACGGCATCGAAATGGCTGAAATGACCGCTCCCGAAGAAGCCGTCCGCAGCGTACGGGCCGAACGCCCATATACCCTGCTCTTTCGCTTTCTCGAGCGCCGGCACGATGATCTGCTGTTCCTCCTTGCCGAGCAAGCCCTGATCGCCTGCGTGGGGGTTGAGGGCCAACACCGCGATGCGCGGTTTCTCCATTCCGAAATCGCGTTTGAGCGATTGATTGAGTATCGTGAGTTTTTGCAGAATTCGCTCTTCTGTTATCTGCGCCGGTATCTCCGACAGCGCCACATGATTGCACACCAACGCCACGCGAAGACCACCGCTACAAAGCATCATTAGTTCTTCGCCTTCGAATTGGCGCTCTAAATATTCCGTATGACCGGTGAATCCGGGCACAGCCTGCGCTACCGTTTCTTTGTTCAGCGGAGCGGTTACAAGCGCTTGTACCTTACCGGCTTTGAGGTCACGGCAGGCACGCTCCAGCGACGCGAGCGCCGCCTTACCGGCCTCGGGCGTCGGCGTGCCGAGTTGTACGGGTAAGTTATCCGTATAACAGGTGATGAGGTTCAGACGTCCGTCTTTGGCTTGCTCCGGCGTGTCGATGAGGTTCCACGTCACATTATGGTACTCCTCCGCCAGCGTAGCGATGTGCTTCTTGGCTACCGCTGCGTTGCCGTAAATCACAGGGCGCATGATCTCGAACATATACCCCGCAAGAAGGGATTTGATGATTACTTCGTATCCTACGCCGTTGGTGTCACCGGCTGTGATGGCTACTATAGGTTTCATTATGTATCTTATCGTATTTCAGTTTGTTCAAGTCGTAGTTCTGGCGCTCTTCGTCCGGATAACCGAGGGCTATCGCACAAAGCACCATTTTGTCTTCAGGGATGGCGCAGAGGTTTTTGACCATTGTCTCAGACTCTTCGCGCTCGTATATATGGCACCAGCACGCACCGATGCCCTGCTCCGCTGCCGCAAGAAGGATGTGCTCCGCAGCTATTGCGCCGTCCGCCATCCAGGTGTTGTCGCACAGCGTCGGGTCGAGGGCGATGATGATGCCCGCCGTCGCGGTATCGAACATTTGGCTGCCGTAGGTCTTACATCCGCTCAGCGCACGTAACTTCGCCTCATCGCGCACCACAATAAACTCCCAGGGACAGGTTCGTTTGGCACTCGGCGACATCAGCGCACAGCGCAACATATAATCGATTTTCTCCTGCTCCACCGGCTGATTCGTATACTTGCGTATCGACCGGCGTTTTTGGCATAATTGTTCAAAAGAGTCCATACTCATCCAATTTAGCGTGCAAAGATACACATTATTTTTGATATACGCAAGCATAAAATGCATTGCGTGCCATTATGGGCTATTATTTCACAATTTTTTCTTTCAAAACTTGCATATATACAATTTTTGTAGTATCTTTGTCGCGGAATTTTATGTAAATACATAAATACACAACAAAAAACGAAAAAATCATAAGAATCATAATGGAATTAAGTGAACAAGAATTAGTACGCCGACAGAGTTTGCAGGCGATGCGCGATTTGGGTATCGATCCTTACCCTGCGGCGGAGTATGAAGTGACCGGTTTTTCGACCGACATCAAGGCGGCTTTTGTGGACCGCGCAGAGGGAGAACCCGAGCCGGATGCCGTATGGTTTACCGGCAAGCCGGTGCGTATTGCCGGTCGACTGATGAGTAAGCGTATTATGGGTAAGGCCTCGTTTATTGAGTTGCAGGACTCGAAGGGACGTATCCAGGTGTATGTTTCCCGCGATGATATCCAGGCGCCTGTCGCCGAAGGCGAGCAGCCCGCTACCGTGGAACAGCAGTGGTATAATGTAGTGTTCAAGAAACTGCTCGATATCGGTGATTTTATCGGCATCGAGGGTTTCGTTTTCCGCACCCAGATGGGCGAAATAAGCGTGCATGCGAAGCAGCTGACCGTGCTCGCGAAGAGTCTCAAACCGCTGCCGATCGTGAAGTACAAAGACGGCGTAGCGTATGACGGCTTTAACGACCCTGAGTTGCGTTACCGTCAGCGTTATGTCGATCTCATCGTTAACGAGGGAGTGAAGGACACTTTCCTCAAGCGTGCAACCATCATCCGCACGATGCGTCAGGTATTCGACGAGGCGGGTTACACGGAGGTGGAGACACCTATCCTGCAGCAGATAGCCGGCGGCGCGAGTGCCCGTCCGTTCATCACCCATCATAACTCGCTGGACGTAGATATGTACCTGCGTATCGCGACTGAGTTGTATCTGAAACGACTCATCGTGGGCGGTTTCGAGGGCGTGTATGAGATTGGCCGTAACTTCCGTAACGAAGGTATGGACCGCAGCCACAACCCTGAGTTCACCTGCATGGAGCTCTATGTTCAATACAAGGACTATAACTGGATGATGAGTTTCACGGAGAAGTTGCTCGAGCGTATCGCAATAGCGGTCAACGGCTCTACGAAAGTGCAGATCGGAGACCATGAGGTGGACTTCAAAGCCCCCTACCGTCGTCTGCCGATTCTCGACGCCATCAAAGAGAAGACCGGTCTGGACTTGGCTTCGATGAGCGAGGACGAGATCCGCGTAGAGGCAAAGAAACTCGGCGTAGAGGACACCGAACACATGGGCAAAGGCAAGCTGATTGACGAGATTTTCGGCGAGACCTGCGAGGGCACGTTCATCCAGCCGACGTTCATCACCGATTACCCCGTAGAGATGTCTCCTCTGACGAAGATGCACCGATGCAAACCCGGTCTGACCGAGCGTTTCGAGCTCATGGTAAACGGCAAAGAGTTGGCGAACGCCTATTCGGAGCTCAACGACCCGATAGACCAATACAACCGCTTCGTGGAGCAGATGAAGCTCGCGGATAAGGGCGACGACGAGGCGATGGTGATTGACCATGACTTCATGCGCGCGCTAGAATATGGTATGCCGCCCACATCCGGTATCGGCATTGGTATTGACCGATTGGCTATCCTCATGACCGGACAGCCCACCATCCAGGAAGTACTCTTATTCCCCACCATGAAACCGGAGGCGTAATATGTATCGAAAAATAGCTATCTTAGGTTCAGGTTCTTGGGCGACGGCCCTGGCGAAGATTGTGATGCAGAACCAGAGTGAGATCAACTGGTTCATCCGTCGCCAGGAAGTGATTGACGAGTTCATCGCCACCGGCAAGAACCCCTCGTATCTGGGCGCAGCCAGTTTTGATATCGGACGTATTCATTTCTCGTCGGATATCAACCAGACAGTGGCTCAGTCCGACGTGCTGATTCTCGCCATCCCTTCGCCCTACGTGAAGCAGTCGCTGAACAAGATACGTCGCGACATGACGCATAAAGTTGTCATCTCGGCCGTCAAGGGTATGATCCCCGATGAGAATGTCATCATCACCGACTACCTGCATAACCGCTTCGGTATCCCGTTTGACCAACTCGGCGTCATTGCCGGTCCGTGTCATGCGGAAGAGATTGCGCTGGAGCGTCTGAGTTATCTCACTATCGGCTGCGAGAACCGCCAAAATGCAGAGATATGGTCGAAGTTATTCCAAACCCCGTATGTGCATACGACGATCTCGAATGACGTGATCGGATTGGAGTACAGTTCGGTCATGAAGAATATCTACGCTATCGCGGCAGGTATGTGCCAGGCGCTGCACTACGGCGATAACTTCCAAGCTGTGCTGCTCTCGAACGCCATTCAGGAGATCCAGCGTTTTGCGACCGCGATGAGTAATGTGCCGCGTGATATCACGGCTTCCGGCTATCTGGGCGACGTGCTCGTCACCGGTTACTCGCAGTTCAGTCGCAACCGTCAGTTCGGCCAAATGTTGGGTTTGGGGTATTCCGTCAAGGCTGCCCAAATGGAGATGGAGATGGTAGCCGAAGGCTATTATGGCACCAAAGCCATCTACGAAGCCAACAGCCGCATGAAAGTGGCGCTGCCGATCGTGGATGCAATGTACGAGATCTTGTACAACAAGCAGAAAGCGAAACCTATTATCAAGTCATTAACTTCAAAATTACAATAATATGAAATTGTGTTTAAAGAATGCTGCTTCGTTTGTGGACGCTGCAGCGTTGAAACAACTGGAAGCAAAGACCGAAGCGGCTAATCTGCTGCTCGAGAACGGTCAGGGATCCGGCAATGATTACATTGGTTGGGTACACCTGCCCTCCTCTATCACGGAGGCTGAGTTGGCAGAGATCCAAACGAGCGCAGACGAGTTACGCCGTCGTTGCGAGGTAGTGATTGTAGCCGGTATCGGCGGTTCGTACCTCGGTGCACGCGCCGTGAACGAAGCGCTGAGTTCGGCTTTCGATGCGTTTGTGGCTAAAGACCGCAAGAACCCGTATGTAGTTTATGCAGGCAATAACATCGGCGAAGACTACTTGGCTGAACTGATGGAGTTTCTGGCGGACAAGCAGTTCGGTATCATCAACATCTCCAAATCGGGTACGACGACCGAGACCGCACTCGCTTTCCGTCTGCTGAAGATGATGCTCGAGAAGCAAGTCGGCAAAGAGGAAGCGCGTCATCGTATCGTAGCGGTAACGGACCGCGCCAAAGGCGCGCTGCGCAGCCTCTCCACCAAAGAGGGCTACAAGACCTTCGTTATCCCCGATAATGTAGGCGGTCGTTTCTCCGTCCTCACGCCGGTAGGTCTGCTGCCTATCGCCGTTGCAGGTGGAAATATCCGCGAACTTGTTCGCGGCGCAGTAGAGATGGAGAAAGCAACGGATGTCAAAGTGCCGTTTGCTCAGAACCCCGCATGCCAATATGCAGCCATCCGCAATGCCCTTTATCAAGGCGGAAAGAAGATCGAGATACTCGTTAACTTCAATCCCAAACTGCACTATTTCAGCGAGTGGTGGAAACAACTCTACGGCGAGTCCGAAGGTAAGGACCATAAGGCGATCTTCCCGGCATCCGTGGACTTCACAACGGACCTTCACTCTATGGGTCAGTGGATTCAGGACGGCGAGCGCACGATCTTCGAGACCGTGATTTCTATCGAGAAAGCCAATAAGACGGTGCTTGTTCCGATGGATGAAGAGAATCTCGACGGACTGAACTTCCTTGCAGGCAAGCGCGTGGATGAGGTCAATAAGATGGCGGAGTTAGGTACTCAACTCGCGCACGTGGATGGTGGTGTGCCCAATATCCACATCTCGTTCGAGAAGATCGACGAGTTCAACATCGGTCAGTTCATCTATTTCTTCGAGCGCGGCTGCGGTATCTCGGGATATGTACTCGACGTGAATCCGTTCAATCAACCGGGCGTAGAGGCCTATAAGAAGAACATGTTCGCATTGCTCGACAAACCCGGATATGAGGCGGAGAGCAAGGCTATTAAGGAACGTTTAAACAAATAAGATATGAAGAAGATTGTATTAGTAGCGCTGCTCATCAGTGCCTTTGCCATGAGCGGTTTTGCGCGTGGCAAAAAACCCGTAGCTTTCGAGAATGTACCGGAAGCGCTGCAGGAGGAAGTTCAGAAGTACTTCATGCCGTTGGAGATTCAACTCGTGACGGTAAAGAAAGTGGCTCCGCGTAAGTTCGAATATACGTTCACGATGGAAGAAGGTACGCAGCTCAAGTACTCTAACAAAGCCGTACTGCTTGAGGTGGACAATAAGGATGGTATCACACTGGCACTTGTGCCGGAGAAAATTCAGGAATACATTCGCGATATGTTCCCGAATGCCACCATCACAAAGTACGAAGTAGATCTTGGAAAGAAAGTCATTGAACTGAATAACGAGATGACGCTCGTCTTCACCAAGCGCGATAAATTCCTTCGTATAGAGGACTAATGAAGAATCTGTACGCCGACTAAGCGGTCGTAGCGCGCGCCGAAAGGACGCCAATAGACATACACGGCGTATTCATTCTCCGTCTGCCAATAACTACCATCCACACGTTGGGTGGTAGTTTTGTTTTGCGTGCCTTTGCCGGAGAACCAATACTGATAGTCGTACCCGCCCTGCTTGACGAGCGCTGTGAGCCAATAGACCTTCGCGTCCGCGTCATACTGCATCCTGTTGCGCAGCGAGCACTCGTTTTGGAAGAGGTCACCGCCGACATAGATACTGCCGTCCAGCCAGGGTTTATCGACCGCCAGCATCCAATGCACCCACATGTACTCGGCCTCGATATCATCATCCTGCGTATGCTCGGCATTGATCTTATAGCTGCCGTCCGCATCAAAATGATGGATATACTGCCCCTGCGTCACCTCATCCGTGAAAAGCAGCGCGTTATAATCGCCCATCTCATAGTACACGCGGTCGATGCCTGTGCCGGCATAATAGGTGGAGAAAGCATCGAAATGATGGTACTCATTGCCGCCCTCGAAGATCAGGGCTTTGTTATTGATATACCGCTGCCGGGTAGGTTCAAAGAATGTAGGTTGGGTCAACTCTACCCTGTTATCCGTACGGTTGTTCTGCGTCACAACGATACGCAGTTCTTTCGGGTCCCGCACATCCAAGGCCACGGTGTTCACGTCGATATCCAATTGCTGGTAGCGACCGTTGAACTCGATGTCGGTGTTGGCCCGCACGTTCGCAGCTATCTTCACTAACGGTTCTGCTACGCAGAAATCAATCTCCGCTACCTTATCGTCGGGATTGCCGTCTTCGTAGATCGTCAGACGATAGTCACCGCTCTTGGTCAGCCGCATGTCTTCGTTCGGAAACTCAAACCAATAATGCGTATATTCGCGGGTGGTATTGATCGAATGCTCATACTCCACGATGTCGCGCGTCGTGAATCCCTCCAGATACTCGTTGCTCATCAGGTCGCTGTTGAGCATCTTGACGGTATAGGTGTACATGTGTACGTCGTGACTCATCTCATCAAACGAGATATGCAGCGGCGCCGGGTCTTCCAACAGCAACACCTCGCGCGCCACGCGCAGCGTACGCACGCGCTCCTTAAAGACACGCGTATGCGTCTGAGCACACATCCCTGCGGTCAGAGCGATAAAAATGAGTATGAATGCTATTTTTTTCACAAAATATTTGTGTATTTCAAAAATTTGTAGTACCTTTGCACCCGCTTTTGCAAATGAGCAACAAAATCTATGCCACTTTGGCTCAGTTGGTAGAGCAACGCATTCGTAATGCGTAGGTCCCCGGTTCGAGTCCGGGAAGTGGCTCTCAAAACGGACGTATAACCTTTGGGTTGTCGTCCGTTTTGTCACTTCCATACGGACTCTAACCGGGGGTTCTTATCTCGCTTCGCTCGAACGATTATTGCGACAAGTCGCAATTTTCGAGTCCGGGAGAATTGCCGTCAGGCAATAATCGTGCCCCGTAGGGGCTAAGACGTGGCTCTCAAGGAACAGCTTTTCGGAGTTGTTCTTTTGTTTTCTCCGGGGCGAAAGTCGCGTCTATCGTGTCAAGCAAGATCGCGTGCACCTCCTCCTTGGTCAGGTGCGCCGCCTCTATCAGGTGTTGCCACTCCTTCGCCAGCGTCGTATCGCTCACGGTCATGTTATCGGTGTTGACGCATACACGCACACCGGCTTCCATCAGTTGTCGTATCGGATACGCTTCGTAGGAAGGGAAGATACCCGTCTGCAAATTACTCGTCGGGCACAACTCCAGCATCACTCGCTTATCTACAAGCAGTTGTACCACCTCCGGATCTTCGAGCGACCGCACGCCGTGCCCGATACGTACTGCGCCGGCCTCTACCGCCTCGCGCACACTCTCTGCGCCTGCCGCTTCGCCGGCATGGACGATAAGCGGTATCCCTGCCTCGCGCACCAAAGCAAACTCTTCCTTGAAGTTATGCGTAGGATACAAGGACTCCGAACCCGCCAAATCTATCGCCACTACGCCTTTGCCGTAGAATGCTTTCGCTACTTCGATCGTCTCTTTATTCGCCTCATGCGTGTCGTCGCCGCGCATCATACTAAGGATCAGTCCGCACGGTATCGGTGAGTCTTTCAAGGCCTGCAAAGCTATCTCCGTCACCTCATATTGCGTCAGTCCATGCAGGCAGGATTTCTGGGGTGCAAACCGCACTTCCGCGTATTGCAGTCCCTGTTGATGCAACTCTTCCATCAAGTCATGGATACACTCGCTAATCGCCTCGCGCACATGCAGTAAGGAACAAGCCAACTGAAAACGCGCCAGATAGCCGTTGAGGTCCTTGCAGTCCCGCATCACGGACATCACCTGCCTCAACTCTTCCCTGGTGGCCGGCACAGGTATCCCCTGCTCAGCCGCCAATTTGCGGGCGGTATCGATAGGCATGGAACCATCTAAATGGAGATGTAAATCAATCATGGTATTATAACAGGTATCTTTTTCGTAGTATTTGTAAGTCTTCGTGGGTGAGGCACAGTATCTCATGCAAGTATCGCGTCATGCCTCCGAACTCGCGGTCTATCAGGTCCAGCGTGGAGATGAAGTTCGGTGTCGAAACACCCATAAACGCTTGTATGACTGCCATCTCCGCTTCGCCACCGCCGCTTGCAATCACATCCGCGTTCAGTTTCTCCACGATCGGCCGATAGGCCACATTACTCAACTCAAAATCTTCTATAATCGTCTCCCGCTCCACGCCCAGGGCGAACATCAGGAAGGCTGCGCCCCAGCCCGTTCGGTCTTTGCCTTGCGCGCAATGCCAAAGGATGCCGCCGTCTTCCGGCGCTTCGACAATCAGACGCAGGAATGCCGCGTACTGCAACTGGGAAAACTCACTTTGTATCAACGACGGGTACATATTTGCCGCCATGATTTGCACCTCCGGATAGAAGGAATAATTGACGATATGACGGTCGAGTTCCAGGAACGCCTCGTCCGGTATCGGTTTTCCCGTCTGCTGCTCCGCCCGCATGTCTATAGTCGGCAGTAAATGATGTTGTACACCGTCTATCTCGCGATCCGGCACAGCTTCGAACTCACCCAGCGAGCGGAAGTCGAAGATGCGGCAGAGGTTGTACTCAGTCTTCAGCCGCGCCACATCGGCGTCCGTGGCATCATGCAGGTGCGCCGTACGCAATAGGCGATGCGGACGTATCACGCGTCCACCGGCTCCCACAATACCGCCTAAGTCGCGGGCATTATCAATATGTTCAAATAGAACATTCATTCACTCATTCACTAAACACCTCATCAATGAGGCGCACAAACTCCTGGTAAGCAAAGGTATCATTCAACTCTTTGAGCGAAGCGGCGAGTCCGCGGTAATGCCACTCATGCGCGGCCTTATCGGAACAATGGAAGATCTTCCACAGCTCGTCGCCTTTAACCTGATAGTCCCGCCAAATAGCGCGCATATTGCTCAACTTATCGCCTAATGCTACGATCTTCGCATCGTGCGGCGCTTTTGCTAAACGGTCAATAGCTGCCTGTTTGCGGGCATGCCAGGTCTCCTCCTCATTTTCACCTTTAAACAATTCACCATTAATTTGGTCACTCTCCGCGTGCACCAGGTTCGCGATACGGTCTCCAAACTCTGCACGCAGCTGTTCTACCGTCACGTCTGTATCTTCGATCGTGTCATGCAAAGCCGCTGCAGCCAACAGTTCCTGGTCGGGCGTGATAGTCGCCACGATCTCCACCGCCTCCATCGGATGCACGATATACGGAAAACCTTTCCCGCGCCGCTCGCTGTTATGATGCGCCTGTACCGCAAACATGATTGCGCGGTCCAGCAACTCCGTATCCATGTACTTGTTTGCCATAACTGTGTCGTATCAATAGATGGTTCCTTCTAACATCGCGCGGAACTGCGGCATCGGGCAATGTGTGTCGCGTTCGATCATGATGGTCTTGAGACCGGCGTATATCTTCACTTGTTTCATCACCTCTTCCATATTCGCGTCTTCACCGAAGTATTCAAGCGCGAAGGCGTCCCAAAAACGAGCGGCTGTAGTATTCGTCATATGATTCACCTCCATCGTCCAACTCTCGTCGTTCAGGCAGCAGCACAGATACACCATACCAATGTCAAACATCGGATAGCCGTAACAGAAGTCGCCAAGGTCGATAAAATAGGACGTACGGACACCGTCTTTCTCCGTGAAGATCGCGTTACCGAACTGCAGGTCTCCGTGAATAGCCGTGTCTGCTTCCGGGGCGGCTGCAATGAAGTCGCGCAGTTTTTGTTTCTGCTCCGGGGTGAAATCGGGATTATTCGCCAGCATCGTATACAGACGGTCTTTGACGCTCTCAAACTGCGTCGTATCCACATGCGTCGCATGCAGTTTCTTGCATAGCTGCGCAAACTCTTTTCCGTACTCCGGTGCTTTCTCTGGATTGTCGCCGCACGCACGGGAGTACGATTTCTTTCCGTCGATGCGGCGGAAACGGATACCCATCTGGTTGCCGTCCGTCACGAGGTCACCCGGTTCGGGTGTAGGGATGCCCATCCGATACACTTTCTGCGCCAACTCCAGTTCGAGTTTGGCGGCCTCAAAATTGCGGAAATACAACTTCATCATGATCGACGGGTCGGTCTTATGGTTATAACTGGCGCCGTTGGCTCCTTCGCCCGTACGCACATAATCGTTCAAATCAATCTTAATGGGTTCCATATGCTATTGTTGTTTTTGCATGAACGGCAAACTTGCCGCGAGGTTATAGGTCATTTCGGCGAGAGCGACATTCTGCGAGTTATGTCCGTTGAGGGCATCGAAGAGGCGCTCCAAGCCAATCTTGCCGCCGCCGGTCGTCAGTACGCAGACGATACAGATATTCTGCAGTCCGATAGCGGACGAAACAATATCGATGTCGGTGTTTCCCAATTGGTGACGCGCCAGCAGGTACGCGTCCGCCTCGTATTTATGAATTAGTCGATCCACATCGCCGAGCGTCTTGCATTGGAGTGCCAACAGCACGCGCAGGTAGCGGATGAGCGGCGCTTCCTGGATCTCCGCCTGGTTGATAGCCGCAATACGCTTGTTGAGCGCATCGAGCGGACGGGCCTGGATATAACTGCGGAAGGTATCGCCGTCCAGCAGCACATCGTCCAACTTGCCGTTCTGCACGAGCGTCTGCACGCGGCGACGATAGTCGGTGATCTCCGAACGGATACGGCTGAACTCATCGTCCGCCATTTCCAGAATACCGGCCAGGCGGTTCATGCGGCGCATGTACTCGCGCGGAATCTCGATGCCGGACTTGTAGCCCGTATCGTGGTTGATCGCCGCCCAAGCATGTTGCAGCGTCGTGCGCAGTTGTAACTCAAACGGGAACTTGAATCCGGGCAGACGGCAGATATAATGCAACGAGCTATATCCAAAGCTGTCCAACTCATGCAATTTCCGCTTGTCCACAGAGTTGTTCCAATCTATCTCAAACAACTGCTCGGCCATCGAAGCGATACGGTCCACATCGTCGGTATAGAAGGTGATGATACGCGCACCGACAAGGTCAGTGATATCACTCAGCGTGGCGTATTTGGCACCCTTCAGCGCCAATTTGCCGGCCAAACTCTGCTCCGTCTTCACGCGTCCCTCTACAGCCGTCACGACGAGGCCGTTGCGGTCCAGCGCTTCGCGCAGGGTCTTGAGTACCGCTTCTTTGAGACGCTCCAACTCCGGAACGGCCTCGCGGTACTCCTCCAAGATCATTTCACAATGCAGGTCCATTATTGTATCTCGAACAAGGATATAAATCCGGTCATCATAAAGACTTGACGGATGTCGTTGTTGATGTTGCGAACAATCACTTTGCTACCGTGCGCAGCCGCTTCCTTGCGGATACCGAGGAAGATACGCAGGCCCGACGAAGAGATATACTCCAGCTTCGTGCAGTCCAGGATGATCTCTTTGTGCTCGAGTTCCATCAAGGGCTTTACATCCTCTGCCGTCTGTACCGCTGCAGCCGTGTCGAGACGGCCCTCAAAGGCAGCAATAACTTGATTTGCGTTGTGTGTGATTACTGTTTTCATATCAATTATCAATTATCAATTATCAATCATCAATTACAATTTTTTGACTAATGTCAAAACGTTTTTATCTTCGACGCGCTCGTACTTCACCTCGTCCATCAGTTGCATCACGAGGTGGATACCCAGCCCGCCTATCGCGCGTTCTTCGACAGATAAGGAAGTGTCAGCCGGCGGCTGTTGCGTCGGGTCGAAAGGAATACCGCTGTCGGTGATGGTGAAGATGATCTGTTCGTGCGCTTGCTCACCGGCTATCTGACTACGGACGAACTCTACCAACACCTGTCCGTTCTTGACCTCCGGGTAGGCGTAGAGCATCACGTTGCTGACCGCCTCTTCGAGGGCGAGGTTCACCGGCATGTTCAGTTCTTCGGGGATACCCAGGCTGTCGATCCACTCCGCGAGCGTCGGGATCTGCTGGATATCGTTGCGCATGATGATGGCGTCCTGTTGGTAACGGATCGCAAGCATCGTCAGGTCGTCGCTCTGCTGCGCGCCGTCCACGAACCGCGTCACATCCGCTTTCATCGCCTCTATGAGCTTACGCGGCGAACAATCTGCAATCTGCAATCTGCAATTTCCAATAGCACGCAACATCCGCTCGTCGCCGTACTGCTCGTGGCGTTTGTTCTCGGCTTCTGTCAGTCCGTCAGTATAGATAAAGAGCAGGTCGTTCTTCGACATCGGCAGTTTCTGCGCCTGGAACACAAACTCCGGTTCGATGCCCAGCGGCAGGTTCGCCTTCACCTCTAAAGACTGAACACTGAATTCTGAGGACTGAATACTCACCGGCGCATTATGCCCGGCGTTGCAGAAGGCGAGTTCGCCCGTGCGGCAGTCGAGCACACCGAGGAAGAGCGTGAGGAACATGTTCTGGTCATTCTGGTCGCAGAGCGCACAGTTGATCTTATGGACGATAGCGCTGGGTTCCTCCTCATGCGCCGTGATACTACGGAAGAGCGAACGCGTGGTAGCCATCACGAGCGCGGCGGGTACACCCTTTCCGCTTACATCGCCGACGCAGAAGAACAGTTTGTTATGACGCACATAGAAATCGTACAAGTCGCCGCCCACCTCTTTGGCAGGATCCACCATTCCGAAGATGTTCAGGTCGCGGCGGTCAAAGAACGGCGGGAAGACTTTCGGCAGCATCGCTTTCTGAATCGTCTGCGCCACTTCCAACTCACCCTCCATGCGCTGGTTCTTCTCCGCAAAAGCAATCATCTTCTGCGTCGTGCGGGTCGAGTAAACCACGATCAGCGCCAGCACGATGAGACCTAACAGCATCAGTATTCCGACGATCTTACCGATATGATTCAAGTCGCGGAACAGTTCTTCCTCGGGAATGATGACTTCGATATGCCATCCCGTGGCGTCGATCTCTTCCTGGTAGATGTTATATTTGCGCCCCGGCACGGTATCGGGCACCGGAACAATCTCCGTTCCTGCACTCGAGCGGATGGTATAATAGCTGTTCGGATAAACCTGCAGGTATTCGGATATGTTCTTCAGATCACTCAGCGACATATCCACGCACACCACGGCTACTGTCTCGCCCTTGGCGTTCTTCACCGGGCAGGAACAACTCACCACGAAAGTCTGCGAACCCGAGTCGTCGAGGTACGGATCGCACCACCAGCAACTGTCGTGCACAAAGCCGTTCTGATACCACTCCATTTGAGTATAGTCATGGTCGGCGCTACCGATATTGCGGGTATAGATACTGTCTTGAGAGAATTTGCTGCTGCATGCCTCGTAGAAACGAAGACCGTGGAAGAAGTCGGGCACAAACGCTACCGCCAAACTGGTGTTCGCGCGCAACGTACTTACCGTCAGTCGCGTGTCCGCAAAGATTGAATCGGGATGATCAAGGTGTTTTTCCGTCAGTTTCGCCAGAGTTTTGGCGGCTGTCTCCATCTCAATGGTATGCAACTCAATCTCCAACTCCGCCTTGCGCAACTCCGTCTTCGCGCGTTGCTCCGCCTCATGACGGATGGCAGCACGGCTGGTGAAATACATCGTACATGAGATGGCTTCCAGCACCACCGCCGCCACGATCATGATCCATATCCCGGCATGCCTGCTCCGCGTCTTCGCGTTTGTCTTTGCGTTTGTACTATTCTTTGTATTTTTCATTGTTGTATTCTTCGGCAATTTATAATGTGGCTGCAAAATTACTACTTTTTTCTGACATATGCAAATAATTTGCATTTTTCCTACTTTTTTATATTTTCCGAGGTTTCCTTTTCGCGAGGCGAGATAATCAAGATACAAGGATGTGTGAATCTGTGAATCAGATTTTGTTGTTGTCAAGGACTTGCTTGGCGAGTTGGTTAAGTTCGTCCGTGTCTATCGGTTCCAGTATGATCTGTTCCGGTTCGAGATCAAGCAAGAACTGCATGTACGTCGGCAGCGTGAGTAAATCACCATCGCGACCGATATTATAGTCGCCGAACTTAATAATCCGGTGCACTTGGTACTTCTCCGGATGTGCCAAAACGGTTTTAGCGCTCTTGGCCTTGGATGATTTAGCTTTCACTTCCAACGGCACACATTCTCCGTTCATGCGAACCAAGAAATCCAACTCCAGACCGGAATCTTTTTGGAAATAGTACAGACTCTGTGCCTTTTTGTGCAGCGTGTCCGCCATTAGATTCTCAAAGATAGCACCCTTGAAGCCGCCTAAGTTACCTTGCAGAATATCAGCACGCGTCCCGGCACCCAACATCTCTATGAGCAGACCTATATCGGTCATATAGACCTTGAACACATTATCTTTCGCGTTGCCTTCCATCGGCAGGCCGGTGATATCCGTATTATAGCAACGGCATATAATACCTGCATCTTCCAGCCACTGCAGCGAACCGAGATAGGTGTCGCTTCTGCCTCCGGGCTTCACTTGGTTATACTGGAATTTCTTGTTCTCTTTTGCCAATTGCTTGGGGATGGAGTTAAAGCACTCACGAATATGCGGTTTGTCTTTGTCGGGAGCATACTTGACCATATCGTCTCGGTACTCCTTCAAGATAGACTGGTGGGCTTTGCTTACCTCATTCATGTTGTTGGACGAAAGGAACGCATTAACCGCTTCCGGAAGTCCTCCGATGGCGATGTATAGATGGAGTAAGTTCCTTAATGCCGAGTGAATACCGGCAGGAACCGGCGTTTCTTCCTTATAGAACTTCTTAAGCGCTTCTATGACTTCGTTTGAGATATTGTTTGCCCACAGGAACTCCTCAAAATCCAGCGGATACATCTCTACAATATCCTCTGAGCCAACCGGAACGGAGTTGATGCCAAGATCTTCCTGCTGAATCAGTTTGCGATGATGTTTCTTCTTCTCATCACCATAACCCTGCACGCCCAACAAAGAACCCGTAGCAATCACATCAAATCGTCCGTCTTCTTTGAAGAACTTAAGTGAAGTGCGCGCTTCCGGACATTCTTGAAGTTCGTCAAATATAAAGCACGTTTTGCCCGGCGTGAACGCAACACCGGCTATCTGAGCTGAGAGATTCAGCAAGATGTCATCCACCGCTTTGGACCCCACGAACGCAGCGATACGCTCCGGTTGCTTGATGAAATTGATATAAACAACCGTCTTGTAATTCGCCTCGGCAAAGTGCTGTGCGATAAAAGTCTTACCGCATTGGCGGATACCCATGATCACCAAAGGCTTGTGATTCGGCGTATTTTTCCATTGGGTAAGCGTGTCTTCGATCTTTCTTTTTAACATTTTTTCAAACGTATAATTTATGTACCACTACACTTTTTTGAACGAATAAAATATGTGTTATTACACTTTCTTGAACGAAAAACTGCTGCAAAGGTACACTTTTTTTATGATATATGCAAGAGTTTCAGTACTTTTTTTGAATTTTAATCGGTAATTTGGCGCAAAATCGCTCGGAAATTTGGCGTAAATCCGCTCGGAAATTTGGCGTAAATCCGCTCGGTCGTTTGGCGTAATTACACTCCGAACTTTTTAATAAATCCACTCCGAAGACTTTTGGAAGTTTTATTCCGATAAATTCCAAAATAATCGTTCGAACGTAGAGAGCACCTTATTAAAAGGGGGAAAGAAAAAAGATTAAGAGAAAAAACAGCGTAAAAAAGCAAGGATATAGAAAATAGATAATAATAGGCGGCTGAAGGGTCGCCTATTTCGTTGGGGCTTTCTTTTCGCAAAGCGAGAGATAAAAATGAAGATACAATGATGTGTGAAAGTGTGAGAGAGTGAAAGAGAAAAAAAAACGCGGCACTTATGGTGTCGCGTTGGGGAAGTTGGTTATAATGATCTGAAATTAGAAATCGTCATTTCGTTTTTGCGATATTTGCATATACATAATTTAATCTATCGACGCACTCTTGATATAATTTCTCCTTTTCTTTATCTCCGGCATACGAAGCTATGCGAGTTAAAGGTTCAAATAATCTTTTGGCTTTAAGTGCTTCTGTTTGGTATTTCCCAATATCATAGATTGAAGTTATTCTTCTTGGAATGTAGTCTATTCGCTTTGATGAAGATACTGGATGTTGGTTTATGTAATCTGTCAAAACTGCAATGACGAAATCAATATTCTCCTTGCAGATAGTCAACACCGAATGTTTTTCATTCATCATCTTACAAAAATCGCCTTCTCGATTTGTGTAATTTTGAATACTCTCATTTAGATTTGTAAGTGCTTTTGTTAGCAATGTAGATGCTGCCTCTAAATCCATTTTACGTTTGATAAAATCTTCCATAACTAATATGAACTAATTATTAGTTTCCCAAATGTATCCGTGGTATTCGATATCTTTATCAATATATCGTCCAAGATGGCGTTTGTCCACTCCTACATATTTCGCTGCTTCTACAGTAGAATCAAATGTAGCAACAACACTACCATCTTTTATTAGACGTAAAGGGCGAAGCTTGGAATTCTTCCATCCCGTCAAGGAGTAGATGTCAATTTTATGATGCCAGCAGTATGATAATAGTTCTGGATGGGTTGCTTTTAACACATCATGACTTCCTGCTTCAGCACAAAAAGTTTTTATTTGTTCTATTGTGAAATGATAGTGCGGACGAAGGTTGTGAGTTAAAGGAGCTAATAAGTCGTTCCATCCTCTTTTTATGAGTATTTGATATGCGCCTTTGTTTTGCTGTTTGAACTCTTTCAGCGTTGTGTATTTGCTAACCAGTTCAGTCAATACTTCTCGGGTCCATTTTACATTTGACGCTCTACACAAACTGGATAATTCTTTGTGCCATCCATGCCGTTTAGCAGATGCTAAAGCACCTGGGAATGTATCATGTACTTGCCTTATGCTTTTGCAGGCGGAATAAGCTTTGTAGCATTCCTCATAATTATCGTATTTCTTGACCATTCTATTTGGGAAATACTTGTCTAATAGATAGTCAAGATTATGTTGACGGATGTATTCACGATAAGCAGAATAAGATTTATTCCAGTCGTTCATTTTTGAATACCCACGCATGGATTCTTCAATTTTAGCAATATCATAATCCAAAAGCTCTTGCCCACCAAGCGAACCTGTTTTGAATCTATTTAAAATAATCCACCCTTCATTCTTGTATCTTTGAAGCCATACACCTTCTTGTATGGAAGCTTCTTCTTGATCCATATAATCGGTGAGAATTTTAGGCTCAGGTATGGCTATCTTTTGAAGATGTGCATAATCATAAACGGCACCCTCTTTATGATGACGCTTATTCCTTACCTCCATATTGAAAGTAAGTCCGATATAGGCAGCATGAGAGTCCAGAAACTCATAAGCGTATATAAGTCTTTTCTTGTTTCCCCGCGTTCCCATGTGCGCGCAACACTCCTCATAATAGCCATGTCTTTTAGCATGATCAACCATGCCAGGATACTTATTAAAGAATTCGACGCGGGAATTACAAGTCTTAGCTGTAGCTAAACAAATCTCTTTGCAGTATTTTGTATTGCCAACCGCACGACACACTATACATCCATGCCCTTTTAAGTGACTACCCGGTAGTTGCCAAAACTCACCATGTTCAGGACAAATGATACACACTTTAGTTGAAGAATCAATATATTTAACCTTTGAATAATCGTATTTTTCTCCATGCACTATATGTGCCTGCTCTAAAAACCATTTTGTAGTTTTAAGATTTTGTTGCCTAATACGTTCTTGACCACAAATGGGGCAACCGGAACCATGTAGGTGATTTGCCGGTTTCTGTTGAAATTTTCCGTGCTTTGGACAGATAATTATAACTTTCGATTCACCATTTATGTAGTGAACCTTTGAATAGTCATATTGATTTCCGTGCACTCTACGTGCTTGTTCAATAAAATCTGCAGTCGATTTTTTGCGTATAACAGATGCGTGCATTATGCTACACTTACGGCATCCTGCTCCTTGAAGATGATCACGCGGAGTCTGCCAAAACTCACCATGTTTTGGACATATTATGCAAACCTTAGAGGTAACATTATTATATTTAATCTGAGAATAATCATATTTGTTTCCATGAACCTCATGCGCTTTTTCCAAGAACCATTTTTCTGTCTTTTTTCGCAAGGTCGCCACATACTCATGACCACATTTAGAGCACCCATACCCCCTGAGATGTTCAGCAGGTCTTTGCAAATACTCACCATGTTTCGGGCATAAAATACATACTTTTGTATATGCATTCACATACTCCACCTTGGAATAATCGTACTTATCCCCATGAACGGCTTTCGCTTTTTGTATGAATTCTTTGGTGGTCATTCTATGCTATAAATATTGGATTAGAGTAAGCGGAGTGGATAATAAGGCACACGGATGTCGTGAAACCTACGGGCCCAAGTCCATTTCTTGAAATGTGGAATATCTTCACGCATTTCGATTTTGTCTTCCTCTCTGTACACGATATAATGTTCTGGATTAGGCGAGGATCTGTATAATAATACTTGTTCCTCATATCCTTCAAATACCTTGTATTCACCTGAAAGGTAAGTTATACGCATTCCTCCTTCTTTGAAATGCTTATAGTTGTAGCAAAAATTGGAGATGTTTCCACATATAGCGAATAACGTTACGAGGCTTGCTAGCAAACTGATTATTGCAATTATGAGTGAGAATGTTTCCATTATGATTTGTATTCAATGATCATTTTGATTAGTTCAATTTTGTCTGGCTCTATTTCAAAAATCTTGTCTAAAAGAGGTTTTATTTTCCATCTTCTTTGTTGGCGCTCTTGACCAAGTTGCTTTTTCTTTATTGTTTCTTCGTTTCTATATTGTTCTTCATGATTTACCCACCGTAAATTTGTCACATCATTGTTTGCCGGATTACTATCTATATGATCTACTTCCGATTTGTTTTCCGGATTAGGAATAAATGCTTGTGCGACTAATCTATGTACTGCGTAATGATGCTTAATGCCATTATTATCTGTAATATAAACGTATCTATATCCATGAGCCAGATGCCCATAAATGATTTGGTTTGTTGCCTTTACATATATTCTTCCCTTGTCGCTAACTTGATGTGTGTCACAATTTTCGATATCTGCCCATTTTTCACCATCGATTGAACGTTTGTCTACTTTAGGAAGTTTCCCTCCAAATGCAACTATTAAATATCTGCGAATAGCTTTTGAGCCTCTATGGTGCTTATCGGCTATTTCATTAAGGGTGAGACCATTTTCGTAATCAGTCTTATATGCTGCTATTTCGTTCTCACTAAAACGTTGTTTCTTCTTATCTCTTATTTTTCCCTGAGCACGAAGTTGCTTCGCGTACGTACCAATTACATCTAAAGCTAATCCAAGTTTTTCCCGGATGATGATTGTGGCGGAATAACTTTGATTATTCTCCCATGTTTCAATAAAAAACTGTTCTTGCTCTTTTGTGAGAACTATTGGTGTTTTCCTTTCTGGTTTCATATTATTTTCTTTCTGCGCAAAACTTGCGCAAAGGTACAACTTTTTTCTGAAATATGCAAATTTGCAGGAAAGAAAATGCGCGGCATTATTAGTGCCACGCATAAAGATTACCAATCTTCACCATCGGAAATCGAAATAATGCCATTTACTACGATATTTGAGATTTCCTTAATATATTCCGGCATTTGATTTACATATCTGTCAGAATAGCGTTTTAGTTTATACGGACCTTTATGTGTGTATGATGGATATAGCTCGTTATAAGGAATAGTTTGCAAAGCCACATTGCCATTCGTCCACCAAAAACTCATGGTCGGAACTTTGGTCAAAACTTGGAATCTACCATCCTTGCATTTAATGGTTACTATAAAGTCTGCGAAAACATTCCAACCGTACATCATTTCTTTTTCATATCCAAGGAAATAAGAGCCTTTCGTAATAATCGTGGCACTTTCCTTGTCATCAAAATCGATGCTGCATTTACTATTGGAATTAGGTCCTGCCCAATCGCTCAAAAATGTATGTGCACGAAGATAGAGGGCATTTTGAGAAACACCTTCTGCTTGTTGCACGTACTTGTAAACATAAGTGCCGTTGTCAAGCTCTGGCTCATTTGATTGCGCATTGGCAACGCCCCAAGCACAAATCGCTACTAAAAATGTAATAATCCTTTTCATATTCTATTGACTATGTTATTCTATTTTTATTGGTGAAACTCGCAAATCGTAAAGGCCATGCGAATAGGTGTCCGCGACAATACGAACATATCCTTTTGATCCGCGTAGATGACTGAATATCTTGCGTGTGTTTTTCTGCTGGTACATAGGCTGAGACATAAAATCACAATCAAAAGTACCGACGATAGTGAATTGGTTGTTCTTCACGCCAAGAGACATATCAAAAGAATCAATGAGTTTATTATTCTCATCATAAAGCCCAACACGCACTTTCGAGTATGTGCGCCCGTGGTCGGACTGGCAATCTAGTACATCAGGACTAATAATATTGAACTGATCAGGTTTATCTGTCCGAAAAACAAATGCCTTGTCGCCTTCTTGGTAAATGTAGTTGAAATAACTAGTTGTATTACCAAGAAGTTCATCTGCTTCTACGAACTGTTTTGACCACTCTCCTGCAAATAATGCAACAGGAATAAGTGCAAAGAAGAATAATAATTTTTTCATACTATTGCGATTATTAGTTAACTATTCAATATACAAAATGTGAGTTTCTTATCATGTCTAACCAAGGCACCACTGCAATAGGACCTTACTCATACACCTCTAAGAAACCCACAATAATGTGAGCATCTATTATCGAGGTATAGAGTAATCCTATACAGTTACTCTTTCATATTATTTCTGAGTCTTATCCTAAACGATTTGCAGTGGTTTCGGTTGACACGAAATAATAGATATGCTATGTTTTCAATTTGGCGCACGCTTGCGCTCTGTCAATTTTGCTCGCAAAATTACTGCTTTTTTTTTACATAGGCAAATTTTTCGGTGCAAATCTTTCAATCAACCCACATTTTTGTGTGAAAGTGTGAATTTGTGAATGAAGCACCCGAGGTATTTGCCCCGGGTGCTTGACGATTATAGTTTCTTGTACTTGGCTTCGGCGATATTCAAGCGGATACGGAACATACCATCAAATCTATTTTTCGTTTTTCTCTTGTTCCAGGAAGATCTGTTTCTGACGCTCAATCTCGTTGCGCAGTTGCTCTTCTGTGGGCAAGAAAGTCAAGTACTTAGCTGCATAGAGTTGCTTGCTGTCGTGCAGGATGGAATAGTGCGCAATATCCTTGCTCGTTTCTGCACAGAGTAGCAAACCTATCGTTGGATTGTCACCTTCCGTCCGGCGCAATTCATCAAACATGCGGATGTACATATCCATCTGTCCAACGTCTTGATGACTAATCGTGGTTGTCTTTAAGTCTACCAAGAAATAGCATTTGAGAATCACATTATAGAAGACAAGGTCGATATAATAATCACCCGTATCGGTAGCAATGTGGTATTGTTCGTTCATGAAAGCGAATCCTTTTCCCATCTCCAGTAGGAACTCTTTAAGGTGCTTGATAATCGCTTTCTCCAAATCGGATTCCGTAAAACTGGTGTTTGCCGATAGTTGTAGGAACTCAGCCACCAGCGGGTTCTTCATAAACTCCAACTTGTCAGGTTGCTTGATCTCTGTCAACTGAAGCATTTCTTCTATTACAGCATCTTTTTTAGGTGCTTGAAGTAATCGATAGTAGTACTGCGAACCAATATTTCTGTCTAATGTGCGCGTACTCCACATTTCTTTCGAAGCTTCCTGTAAATACCAATAACGAGCATCCTCATCTGCAACTCGTAACAAACTACGGAAATGGGTCCATTTCAAATTTGGTACGCGCGCGTGCCAAATCTCTAAATCGCTGAAATACAAATAGAATTGACGATAATTACGCAAATCACGTGCTGTAAAACCGGACGCATATTCTATTGACAAATCTTCGGCCAAACATTCCATCATCTGCGTTCCATATTCAGCACGTTTTTCTCCGTGTTGCTCCTCTTCAACAATACGTCTGCCAATTTGCCAATAGGTATTAACCATCACCATATCAACACCTTGATATGCTTCTTGTAACCCCTTCTCTATAATATGACGAACGTCATCCAATAACGTTTTAAAAGATTCGGTACGCACGCGTGCCAAATCTTGAGAATGATGTGATTTCTCTATATCTGCCATAATTTTTCTATTTGCTTGTTTGTTGCCTGCACGCACTTTGGCGTGCAAAGGTACAAAAAAATTTTGACATATGCAAGTTTTTTGAGGAAAATTATGCCACTTTAAGCAGAAATAGGCAGATTTAGGCGGAAGAATCAAGATAAACACACATTTTTGTGTGAATGTGTGAATCAGTGAATGAAGCACCCGAGGTATTTGCCCCGGGTGCTTGACGATTATAGTTTCTTCCACTTGGTGTCGGAGAGTTTTTCGATCTTGCGGTTGGTCTTCCATCGATTCAGTACCATGCTGATGGACGAACCTTTGACGGACTGACCTTTGCGCGCACGGAGTTTGATGAGGTCTGCGGCGGTAAATTCTGCCGGAAGCGAATCCAACAATGAACGGACGCTACCTCTGTCGCTGGAAATGACTTCCAAAGCTCCTGTCAGTTCTTGCTCCATCTGGTCGCCCCATAACTCCATTTGGTTACGGAACACATATTCCGCTACCCATTCCGCAAACTGACCTACAATCTTGGTGAACTTGCGGTTTTCGAGTAAGTAACAGAGCATCCCTGCGCGGAATCCCATTACACCGGCACGACGGCGCCATGGTCACTAGTGTGAAGAAGCAATAATCTCCGTCCATTCCGTCCAGATTTTATCTGGATACCCCCCTCAACTTCAAGGATCAGGCCCACCCTAGCCTGGTCCTTTTGTGACTCAACAACCTGTTTTGCACTTGCATTCTACTCGTATCCAACTTGTATTATTTAGCTTGTATTATTTAGCCTGTATTTTTTTTGCCTGTATTAATTTTACAAGCAGCTTGTATCTTTTTTTGCAGCTTTCTAACGAATCTTGTATTATTTTACTCCTATCTCCCTCTCTTAGCCTGTATTATTTATTATTTCATTTGTCCATTCTCTTACCCCATAATTAATACAGGCTACACTACCCAGCCTGTATCTTTTTTACCCGCACCACTCTATTCTAAAAAACAAAAATAATACAGGCTATTCCCCCTTAAGCCTGTATTATTTTTTGCACAAAAAAAAACATGGCCTGTATTATTTTTTCTTTATCAATCCTTGCATGTATCAATTATTTTTCGTACCTTTGCAGCCGAAATATAACACCACCTACCATTATGGCTATTAAGACTACAGAACTGATTCGCACCTCGCAGAGTTGGGATGGCGCTATCCTGCCGGATTTCCCTAATGGGAAACCTGAGTTACGCATTACGCGCACAGACTTTCCAGTCGGCGCCAAGACCGGCTGGCATCATCATACCGTCGTGAATTATGGTATCGTGCAGCAGGGCGAGTTGACCATTGTCTGCCAGGACGGTTCCGAAAAGACCTTCCGCGAAGGTGAGCCTCTGGTCGAAGTTGTTGGCACGATCCACCGCGGTGAGAATCGTGGTACTAAACCCGTCATTCTTAATATGTTCTACTTCTCTGAACCGGGCCAAGAAATTACCATCCAACATCCGGAGTTAGAGAACGAACAGAAAGCCGTCATTCCGTCTACAGTTGCCGAAGAACGGCTAACACCCATAAGCAAAGAGGAAGCGCGTATACAGAAATTAGTGCTCGCAGTAGGAAAACAGACCCTTCCGCGCAGACAAATTGTTGCAGAGCTGGGATTGCGTCAAAAGAGTCGCAAAGTCTTTATTGATAATTACCTCAAACCGGCTCAAGCCAAAGGGTACATTACTTATGCATTCCCCGCCCATCCCAGTTTACCAGAACAAGCCTATCGCCTCACCGCTAAAGGATTAGATTTATACGTGACGCTTACTATATCATCCCAAAAGGATAAGACGTAAAAAAATCACATTTTCTTATTATTAATGACATTTCTGAAGGCAAAAATTTGGAAATGTCATTTTTTTGTTGTACCTTTGCACTCGAATTAATAGCCCGCAGGGGCAAAACAGAGGGCGTTTCAGGGGCGCATCGGGGTAATATCGTATCCTACCCAACCTTATATATACTCTGTATATATCCAGTGATTTTGATTTTTTAAGCTCAATGAACTGCAAAATACACCCTATATTATACAAATTCTATCTCCAACTTCGTAAACTGCTGGGCGCGGAGATGGTTCATCGCCGCAAGCGACGTTCCAAAACCTGCATAGAGATCATTTATCATTGCGATAATTTTCTGGTGATGACCGGCCGTCTCAACACCCTTCCTGAGGCTGAGAAATGCGGATTCTGGATTATGTGCCGCCTTAAAACAAACACCTACTACCATAATCATCAAGTGTATGAACTTTTTCTCACGCCTGTTCATCCCAAGAAACGCCGTGAGATGATTCCCACAATAACCCCGCTACACCAAA
>ONUF01000009.1 GCA_900321005.1 uncultured Bacteroidales bacterium
AACCAATACGCTCACTCTTTCTTCGATACAGAAAGCAGAATCCGGTTGGTACAAAGCGGCGGTGGCAAGTGTGGAAAATATCGACTACGTCAACTGCCGCGCGATGAGTGAACCGTTCCTCTTAAAGGTGCAAGAATGCGTACAACCTGTAGACGAATTGTGTTCGAACGAAAGGCTTCTCTTCCGCGAAGACTTCGGCGGGAATGATCCGGATGATCCGGAACGTGGAAGTACGCGTCCTCCGGGAATGGACAACCAATATCGTTTAGGAGGAAATTGCTATTTGACTAAAAAAGGCATAAGAAATAGCTCGAGCCCTGATTATTCTCTTTGGCATATACAAGACGACCACACCTATCCGAATGACTATACCCGCGGCTATTTCCTGGAGATAGACGGTTTAGGAAACAATGTCCCGTTCTATAGCACGATGATTGAAGGCTTGTGTGAGGGCTCGGAAATGACTTTTTCTGCTTATGTGGTCAACGTAACAACGGCTAATCAAATAGCATCTTACTGGCAGAGAGGTGTTGAGTATGCCTACCCGCATATCCGAATGGTGTTAACGAATCCTCAAGACGAGTCTATATTGGCCATACAGGAGTTGGATACTATCGGGTACGACTGGAGCCTATACCAAGTTTCAGACGCTTGGAAACTATCTGCTCAGTGGCAACGGATGGGTATGTCTTTCACAGTGCCCCCGGGTGTCGATGCCATCCGATTAACGATAGATAATTTCGTCACAGCGTATTCCGGTAATGACTTTGCGGTCGATGATATAGAGATACATATCTGTTTGCCGCCCGTTCGAATCACCTCGCCGGAACTCGTTTGCGAGAAAGATCCTTATTCTTTTGAAATTGAGTTTGAGAATGATGGTTCCATGCCTGAGCCGTTGGAGTACCAGTGGTTCTATTCGTCGGATAATGAAACCTGGACGGCTGTTGATGGCGGTGCTGTGCGCGAGCTCTCGTTCGATAAGGTGACTTCCGATAAGGTGGGCTGGTATAAAGTCGCTGTTGCTGGCAGCGGAAATATCGACCGCGTTAATTGCCGCACGGAGAGTGAACCCTTTAGATTGGACGTGGAGGAATGTCACCGGTGTGCGAACATCATCGTCAACAAGTACAATTGGGTGTTGCTCGTTGATAACATTGCCGTACGGGAGTTATTTCCAAATCGCACTGTACTCAGATATCAGTGGTACAAAAACGGCGAACCCATCCCCGGCGCTAACGAAGACGACTATTCGGAGTATGACGAACTGCGTGGCTCGTTCCAAATGATACTCACACTTGATGGCGAGGAGGAGGTGTGCTCCAATATTCTGGAAATCAACACAGCAGTACAGGAAGAACAGCCGGTACACGTGTTTATCTATGACAGCCGCGGATTGCCTGTTCGGGAAAACCAAGTGACGCACGGCATCTATCTCTATCGCTATGAGCAGGGAGATAAAGTATGGACAGAAAAGAAATTGATTCCATGAGACGATTGATGCTATCCATAGTACTGATCCTTCCGCTCTTGGCGCACGCAGAACACCTATTCGAAATGGGTGTTCATGGCGGTGTTGCCGCTTGGTCGTCTCAGCCGGTATATGTGCAGTCGCAAATGGGTCTGAACGGCGGCGCACACATCTATTACAACTACCTCTCGCCTTACGTGATCGGTTTTCGTATCGGTCTCTCTTGCGACTATCATCAAGCGGGATATAGAAAAATCAACTACGAAGACCACTATTCAACGATTGATGTAGAGAACCAGCAGATGGACGTGGACTATCTGATCGGCAACCTTAGCGAGCGCTACACCACTTGGTCAATCGGCGTACCCGTACAACTGGCCTTCTCGGCGAAGAACGTTCTATTCCTTGCGGGGATCAAAGCTGCCTTCCCTTTGACCAACAGATGGAAGCAGAGCGCAGAAAACGCGGCGCTCTCTGTCTTTTACCCCGCGTATGACAATCGCGTGTATGAGGCCTATCCATTAGCCGCTTCGCGGAACTTTGCGATGTATAATGAAGGCCGATTGGCACTACCGAAAGTACAATGGTGGGCAACAGCCGAATTGAGTTATAAGATACCAATTAACCGAAACTCCCGTACGCATAATTCCTATATAGTAGTAGGTGCTTATTGCGATTATTGCTTAAGCAAATACACCCCTGCTCGGAGCGATGCGGTCAGTATGATTATGCTCACGGATACACGCGATGGTTTTCCGCTCCAGCGCATCCTTACGCCCGTCATGGAGGCTAACCGCCAAGGACAAAAACTGGTGTCTCAGATGGCACTCTTTGACGTAGGTATTAAAATCTCCTACGCTATCTCTCCTTACGATGCTTCTTCCCAACCCAAGACAACCCCTTGCCGCTGTCTCGGTGTATGGCGATAAGAATGAAATACACATAAAAATTCATGAAAAATACATACACGCTTGTGTATGTCATTTTTTTTTTGTAATTTTGCAGCGCAAATTGAAAAAATATCGTTTAACCTTTTAAATATTTGTAGTATGAACGTAACGATCAATGCCGTCAATTTTGAAATGGCGGAGAAACTGGAGCAGTTTATTGAGAAGAAAATGAATCGTTTTGAGCGCCACCTCAACGGCGACGACAAAGTGGACATCCGCATGTCCGTCATCAAGCCGCAGACGAACGCTAACAAAGAGGTTAAGATCCGCATCGCCGGACTGTTTGCCGAGAAAACAGCAGACAGCTTCGAGGAAGCACTCGACGCTTGCCTCAACGCCCTCGAGTCACAACTCGAGCGCCGCAAAAACGCATGATGGTGTAATGTGTAGAGTGTAATGTGTAGAAAGCGTTTCTTTACCATCCTATCGGTGGTGATGCTCAGTGTGGTCCTGAGGGCGGGGGAGAATGACCTGCTCTGGGACTACACCAACGCACCGCCGCAGAGTAATCCGGACCGCGGGCTGCGGTTCGGCGATGTGGTGAACGATGCCGAGGGGGTGAAGAATGGCCTCAAAGGTATCAAACTGAACAGTTCCGGTTGGTGCTGGTTCACCAAAGCCCCGGTAGCCGGTGTGCTGAAACTAACCTTCGGCCCGCGCAGCGGCATCAACCGCGCCTCGCTGCAGGTGCACACCTGGAGTGGGGAACAACCGGCCGAAGAAACGCGTGTCGGCGTTACATGCGAGATCCGTAAGTCGGGCACGCAGTGTATCCCGCTCACGGCGGAGCAGAATAACATCTTCATCACCCGCCTTCTGAACATGGAAGCCGTGCTGCAGCGTATCGAGTTCGTGGAAGGAGAGACCTTCGTGCCCTCTCCCTGTGATGCGGACAAAGGCGAAGAGCAGGCGTATATCCAAGAGGTGAATACCGACACTTTGTCGGAAAACGCTCGTTTTTTCTTACGCGCGCTGGCGGACGCGAACAAGACCGGCCATAAGACCATCTACCTGCCGAACGGTATCTATGACCTCGGCGCACTGACGCTCACGGCGATCGAAGCAGACGGGATAAGCATCATCGGCGAGTCGATGGAAGGAACGATCATCCGCAACAAACCTGACTATCGTTTGGAGTCCATCAGCAAGACCGCGACGCTGCGCATCGCCAATGAGGTCGAGGGCACGGTGCTGAGCAACCTGACGATAGAGAACGCGCTCGACTACTACGCGAACAACAACGGCCGCGCCGTCTGTCTTTGGGACCAGGGCACGAAGACCGTGTGCAAGCATGTGCGCCTGCTCTCGCACCAGGACACGTACTATAGCGACCAAGTCGGCGGACTGAAATACTTCGAGGACTGCGAGATACACGGCACGGTGGATTATATTTGCGGGAACGGCAATGTGTATTTCAACCGCTGCCTGCTGTATTGCGAGCGGCGAGGACAGGGCAATGAGGGCGCGGATTATATCACCGCCAGCAATGCCGCCGAGACGGACAAAGGTTACGTGTTCGATCGATGCACGATCAAGAGCGAATGCCCGATCGTGAGTCTCGGCCGTAGTTGGAACAACTATCCGAAATGCGTATTCCTGCGCACGACGCTCGACTTCAGTGCCGGCGAGTTTAGTCTGACAGACGGCAAGAAGATCCAGCGCTGGACGCTGCCCGGCATGCGCGTCGTGCCGGCCCGTTTCGGCGAGTACCAAACACGCGACGTGAAAGGACGGATTATCTCGCCCAAGAAGCACGATGTGGTCTTTACCTTCCGCGGGCAGCAACGTCCGATGAATACCATCCTTACGCGCAAAGAGGCGAAGAACTACACGATCGACAAGGTTCTCGGCCCGTGGGCAAACGAACTGAAAACAATCATTTTAACAAATACTTATAAAAAATGAAAAAGACAATTCTTTTCGCGTTAGGTGCTTTGTTGAGCATCAACGCCTGGTCCTTTGACAATGTACCCGCTTCTATCAAATGGGCGGACGGTACGGACAATGCCGTGGTAACCTCGGACGCCGCGGATGGTATCAAAGAGAACAAACGCAAAGTAGGCACGGGGCTGACAGAAGGTTCGCGTAATAATTTTGCCGCTAACCCCGGTGAGACGATGGCGACTTTCAATCCCTCCGCCAAGAAACCCGGTGTGGTCGAATCCGCTATGATTGAATACTCCGTGAAGATGAAGAAAGGTGTTACTTTCACCCTCACAAGCGTGGAGTACGATGCTATCAAGCAAGGTACGGATAATGCCTCCTATCACTGGTCTTATACTGTGGATGGCGTAGAGGCAACTCCGGTAGAGGTGTTGAAAGACGACCTGCTGCGTGATAACAACACTACCGGTTCGCCGGCTCTGCATCACGTACATGAGATTACCGCTACAGCCGGACAGACCGTCAGTCTGCGATTCTACGTGTCGGGCTTTGACAGTGGCAAACTCTTCTGCCTGAGTGATGTACAGATCAACGGTACCATCAACGGAGAAGAGGAAGTACGTACGTTCACGGATTTCAAGATTGAGTTCCGCAACAACCCGTACGAAGTCATTCTGCCGGAAGGTGGTGTCCTGCCTACAGGCGTGAGTGTAGAAGGAACGAACTACAACGGCGGCCAACACGGCGTACAGGGCGGTACCATCACCGTGCCGGTAGACGGTCCGGTACGCTTCACCTTCGGTGCGTGCCAATACAGCAAGCATGACATTGAGATAAAGAAGAACGGCGAGCATTTTGCCACTTTCAGCAATGCCGCTCCTTGCGGAGAGACGGCAGGTCATTTCGACCAATACGTAACATGGCTCTATAATGTGGAAGAGGCAGCCACCCTGACCTTCGAATTGGGCAGCCAGACATACCTGCCGTATTTCTTTGCGGAGGCATGTGACTTTGTGCCACAGGTAGAGGTACGTTATTTCGACACCGATGGCAAGACACTCATCGGCAGTGAAGTTATTGAAGGCAGTTCGGCACTCGTATATAAATACAGTGCATCAGACGTGATAGTGCCTGCAGGCTGCGCGTTCCGCGGCTGGTTTGACGGCACCACGCCTACCTCGCTCAAAGTGGCGGAAGGTACGGCTGTCAACGAAGACCTCAGTCTCTATGCGGTAGCCACCGAGATAGAAGAGGCAGCGCTGGGCAAGATCTTCAACTACGACTTCCGTCAGAAATCGTTCTATCCGGAGGATCACGAGGTGCTTGTACTCAACGGCGGTCAATACAACGACGCACAGCACGGATGGGCCTTCAAGAACGGCAACACGCTCGGTGTGAAGGTAGCCGGCAATGCGCTGCTCGTTGTAGGTGTATGCAAATACTCGCACACCGGCGATACCGAGCTGCGTGACGCCGCAGGAAACGTCGTTGGCAAGTTGACTACAGAGAAAGAGGTGACACCGGACGGCGAGTTGCAGAGCATCCAATATACCGGAGAAGCAACGACCCTGACGTTCCACTTCACCGCGACGGATTATATCCACTCGCTGAAAGTATATAACATCGCCGAACTGCCCAAGAAAGACGAGTACGGTTATTATGAGATTGCTCCGAACGACGGCGCGGGTTTGATTCTGGCCCTCGAGTCGATGGCAGCAGGCGAGAAAATCTTCCTGCCGAACGGTATCTATGACCTCGGCGAGACCTGCCTGACCACCATCAGCAAGAATAATATCTCCATCATCGGACAGTCGATGGAAGGGACGATCATCAAGAACACACCGGACTATCGCAAAGAGGGTATCGGTACTACCGCTACTATCCTCATCACGGCGACCAACACCTATCTGCAGGACTTGACGCTCTGGGATAACATGGATTATTTCGCAGCCATCGCTGCCGGCTTGTCGGGTGCACGCGGCGTAAGTCTCCAGGATAAGGGTACCAAGACGATATGCAAGAACGTCAAACTGCTCTCTCACCAAGACACCTATTACAGCAACAAGGTCGGAGCAGTCAAGTATTTCGAGGACTGTGAGATTCACGGAACAGTCGATTTCATCTGCGGCGATGGTAGCGTTTATTTCAAGAACAACGTCCTTGTAGGTGAGCAACGTAATGCATCCGGTGGCGGTGCGAATGCCATCACGGCCAGCAACGCGGATGCGAGCGACAAGGGCTATGTCTTCGAGTCCTGCCGCGTTAAGTACGCAGAGGATATACAAGGCACGTTGCCCGTCATGAGTCTCGGCCGTAGTTGGAACAATGCACCGAAATGCGTCTTCCTCAATACCGTCCTCGACGACTCGAACGGAGCTCTGAATCTGTACAAAGACGCTTCTCAGCAGAAAGACAAGATTACCCGCTGGACACTCGGCGCGATGAACAAACTGCCTGAGAAATTCGGCGAGTTCAACTCCATGGACAAGGACGGCAACATTGTTTCGCCGGCAAGCAATAATGTAACCTTCGTGCTCGGCAACGACGAGAAGCAGATGGAGACCATCCTCACAGCAGACGAAGCGGCTACCTATACTATCGACTATACGCTCGGCGCATGGGCGGCTGACGCACAGAACGATGCCAAACAAGCAGTTTGTGAGGAGAAAGCGGAGGACTTCGAACCGGACGCTATTTACATGGCTGAGGCTGAGGGTGAACAACCGATCCTCTTCAATGGAAGCGAGTTCTTCGATAAGGTAGCGCTGTACAACGGCATTAACTATACGATCCGTAAGGCCAACGCTCGCGGTGGCTTCGGTGCTCCTGCTGAGCAACAAGGTCAAGGCGTAGACAACACGTCCGCTGAGGCTCAGAAAGTACAGAAAATCATCCGTGACGGACAAGTAGTCATCGTTCGCGACAATAAAGAATACAACGTATTAGGAGCTGAACTTCGTTGATGAACTGGTTGCATGATTTATTCTTCGGCACAGGCATAGCACATTCGATATTAGTCCTGGCCTTCGCGATTGCCTTGGGTATCACTTTGGGCGCTAAACTGAAGTTCAAAGGGATGACCCTAGGCATCACGTGGATACTCTTCTGCGCGATCGCGTGCAGCCATTTCGGCATGACGCTCGACCCGCTCGTAGAGTCCTTTGCCAAGGATTTCGGACTGATCCTGTTCGTCTATTCGATAGGTTTGCAAGTCGGACCGGGTTTCTTTTCTTCTTTTGGACAAGGCGGGCTGCGGCTTAACATCCTTGCGGCGAGCATTGTGCTCTTGGGCTGTGTCACGGCGTACATCATTCACCTTGTCAGCGGGACGGATATCGCGACGATGACGGGTGTGCTCTTCGGTGCCGTGACCAACACCCCGGGACTCGGTGCGGCCGAGCAGACTTTCCAAGACCTGACGGGTGTCGCTAATCCTGATATTGCATCAGGCTATGCGATGTCGTACCCGCTCGGCGTGGTAGGTATCATCGTGTCGTTGCTGCTCTTGCGCTGGTTCTTCCGCGTGAAGTTAGACCGCGAGGAAGCGCAGGTGCAGGACGAGAAAGGGGAGGTGCAGAAAGTGTCGCATTATGACCTCGAACTGACGAACCCCCAAGTGGATGGAATCCGCGTACGCGACCTTAGCCTGCTGACGCATGTGACGATTGTGGTCAGTCGGCTCATCGATAAAGACGGCAATGAGTTCATGCCTGATGCCGACACCATCCTGCATGTGGGCGACCAGGTGCGTTTTGTGACCGACGCGAAAAACGAACGCACGGTGTTGCTGCTTGGCCCGCTGACCAATGTGGCATGGGAGGAACGCGAGAAAGATATCCACCTGCAGAGCCGGCATATCATCGTCACCAAGCCGAAGATTAATGGCAAGCGTATCATGGACCTCAAGATCCGCGAGGCGTTTAACATCACTATCACGCGTGTGCGACGCGCCGGTATTGAACTATTAGCAACGCCCGAACTGCGTCTGCAAATGGGGGATCGCCTGACGGTGGTTGGTGAAGCAGAGGCCGTAGAACGCATGGCGAAGGCGTTCGGTAACTCAACCAAGAAACTCGATGCGCCGAACCTCGCGTCGCTCTTCTTCGGTATCGTATTAGGTGTGACGCTCGGAATGCTGCCGATTGCTTTGCCGGGACTCTCGCAGCCCTTTAAGTTAGGTCTCGCCGGCGGTTCGCTCATCGTAGCGATCCTCATGGGCGCTTTCGGACCTAAATGGCATGTAGTGACCTATACGACTAGTTCGGCGAACCTCATGATACGTGAGATAGGTATCGCCCTCTTCCTGGCGGCCGTAGGTTTCGGCGCGGGAAAGAGTTTTATACCGACCTTGCTGGGCGGCGGATATGTGTGGATAGGCTACGGAGTGATCATCACCATGGTGCCTTTGCTCCTGATAGGTGTCGTCGCGCGCCTGTGGCTCAAACTGGACTACTTCACGCTCATGGGACTCATCGCCGGTTCAACGACCGACCCGCCGGCACTGGCGTATGCTACCTCGCAGAGCTCGGTCAATGACCGCGCAGCGGTAGCGTACTCCACCGTTTACCCGCTGACGATGTTCCTGCGGGTACTCACGGGACAACTAATGATATTACTGTTCTTGTGAGTCTGAACCGCGAAATATTGCGTCTCGCGGTGCCAAGTATCTTGGCGAACATCACGATTCCGTTGGTGGGTATCGTGGACACAGCGATAGTGGGACATCTGAGTGATGCCGCGGCTATCGGAGGTATCGCGATCGGTACCATGCTCTTTGACTTACTCTATTGGAACTTCGGATTCCTGCGTATCGGCACTTCGGGCCTCGCGGCCCAAGCGTACGGAGCGGGACGAAAAGACGAATGCCGCAAGATCCTGGTGCAGAGTCTTACTTTGGCGCTGCTCGCGACCCTCTTTGTGTGGGCCATTCAGTGGTTCTTTGTCACCGCCGTCTTAGCCGTCGTACCTTGCTCTGCCGAAGCCGCCTCGATAGCACGCGAGTACTTCTTCGTGCGTATTTGGGCAGCGCCCGCGACGATGATGCTTTTCACCTTCAAGGGCTGGTTCATCGGCATGCAGGATACGAAGAGTCCGGTACACTCCTCGCGCAGTACAGCGGACTGTTCCTCGCGGTCGCCATCATTGTGCTCAAGTACGGCATCATTCATATTGGCACTCGCGAGATATTGGCCGCGATGAAATGGCCGGAACTAAAGCGAATGATGAGTTTGAACGGAAACCTGTTCATTCGCTCGCTCTGCTTCATGGTGGTCTATGTGGGCTATACCTCCCTCGCCAGCAGGTACGGAGACGAAGAATTGGCCGTGAGCAGCATATTGATGAAGTTCTTTATGTTCTTCTCCTACTTCGTGGACGGCTTTGCCTATGCCGGCGAAGCGTTGGTGGGGAAGGAGTTCGGAAGGAGTCGTGCGGACGCACTGAATGATAAAATGAGCGCGACAGGGTCGCTCAACGATGTGGTCCGTCTGCTCTTTAACTGGAGCATCGGAGTAGGGTTGTTGTTTACGGCGGTATATGCCGTGTGGGGCGATGAGTGTATCGCTCTCATGACCTCGGACAGCGGAGTGATAGCGGCAGCCAAGCCGTACATGGGTTGGTTGATAGCCATGCCGATAGTGAGTGCTCTGGCGTTTATGTGGGACGGTGTGTTTGTGGGAGCTACCGCCGGTGTACAGATTCGTAACGCAATGATTTGGGCCGCATTGGCCTTTGTAATAGGATATATAACGACATTCAGTTGGTGGGGACCGCAGGCGTTGTACATCGCGTACTTTGCGCACCTCTTCGCCCGAGTAGCGTACCTGACCGTTGAATGGAAAAAGAACTATGGTGAAAACGTATAAAATAGGATGTATGGCGCTCGCGCTCTGCGGGCTGTTGGCTTGTACCAAACAGGTCAATCAGGAGTATGCGCAGGCGCCGATCAAAGTGAAGACGACGATTGTTGCGCCGCAAGCCGGCAGTGCGACCTCGCGCTATGTAGGAGTGATCGAACCTACGCACGAGACACCGCTGAGCATGGAGGCTGCGGGGCGCGTGACGGCTATCAATGTGAAGAACGGTGAACGCGTCCGCAAAGGACAAGTGCTGCTGACGGTCGATAACACCCAAGCCCTCAATGCCTTGCAAGGCGCCAAGGCTGCCCTGCAACATGCCCAGGACGGCTATGACCGCGTGAGCAAAGTGCATGCCAAGGGTGTGGTGTCGGACCAGAAGATGGTCGAAGTGCAGAGCCAGTTGACCCAAGCCAAATCGCTCTATTCGGCTGCCAAGAAACGGCTGGAGGAGTGCTCACTCTCTGCGCCCTGCGACGGCGTAGTGAACGGACTGACGATTGAGAAGGGTCAGACGGTCATTCCCGGAACGAAACTATGTTCTATCCTCGACATCACGGGCTTTAATGTGCGCTTCACCGTTCCCGAAGCGGAGATACGCGAACTGGGAACGACAGGCGAAGTGGAATGTGCGGCTGTGAATGCTGTCTTTCCGATAACCATCAGCGAGAAGAGTGTCGCCGCCAACACCCTCACGCATACCTACGACGTGGTCGCACATATCACCGGCGGCACGGATGTGCTCATGACCGGCATGGTAGCGAAAGTACAAATAGCGCAAATGTCCAATGACCAATGTCAAATGACAAATAACGATCTCGTCATTCCGGCGCAGTGTATCTTACTCACGCCCGACGGACATACGGTGTGGGTGGCGGAAAACGGCACTGCCGTGCGTCGCGCGATCACTATTGACGGCTATCAGGCAGACGGCGTGCGCGTGAAGAGCGGTCTCCAAGCCGGCGATACACTCATCACCGAAGGCTATCAGAAACTGTATAAAGGCTGTGCCATAACTGAAAACTGATCACTGACTACTGATTACTGATTACTGATTACTGATTACTGATTACTGATTACTGATTACTTTGAAAACCAGTGCACACATAGAAGGAGCAATGCGGCGTCACGGACTCGTGATAGCCTTATTCATGGTATTGATGGCGTTCGGTATATGGTCCTTGCCGCAGATGAACAAGGATGAGTTTCCGCAATTCACCATCCGTCAGGGACTGGTAGTGGCGTACTATCCCGGCGCGACGGCCGAAGAAGTGGAGCAGCAGGTGACGATACCCCTCGAGGATTATATCAACTCCTTCGAATTCGTTGATAAGAAACTGACCTACAGCCAAAGTGAAGACGGCCTCGCGTATATCTACGTGATGCTACGTATGACGGCTGTCAATAACGAGGCTGCCTGGACAAAGATCCGCGCGGGCCTGCCGCTCCTGCAGAAGACCCAACTGCCCACAGGCGTCTTGCAGACTCTTGTCATCGATGATTTCGGTAACACCTCGTCCCTGCTCATCGCCGTGGAGAGTCCCGAACGCAGCCCGCGCGAATTGGAGCAATACGCCAAACAAGTCTGCTCGCACTTGCGTACCATCCCTGAAATGGGCAAACTGCGTATTATGGGCAGGCAGACCGAAGAGATAGCTGTCACTATCGACCCCGAACAACTGTCCCGTTATGGCATCAACCCCTCCGCGCTGCAGGCGCAGATGGCGTTGCAAGGTATCCGTACGGTAGGCGGCGAGAGCGATGCACACGGAGCATTGCAAGTGGTCATCCCCTATATGTCTGAATATGAGATGCAGGAGCAAATCGTGTGGTCCGACCCCGTGACGGGTGCTACCATTCGCCTCAAAGACATCGCTACCGTCGAGCGCCGGTATCAGGCGCCAAAGAGTTATGTGGAGTTTAACGGCGCGTCCTGTCTCATCTTGAATATGGAAATGGTGCCCGGCAATAACATCGTCGCGTTCGGCGATGAAGTGGACAAGCAGTTAGCGCAAGCTGCGGCTCTTTTGCCGCCCGACATCCGCTTCCATCGTATCACCGACCAGCCGAAGGTCGTCAATGACTCCGTGCTCTCGTTCTTGCGCGACATCGTGATCTCCATTCTGGTGGTGATTGCTGTGATGCTGTTGCTCTTCCCGCTCCGCACCGCTCTGGTAGCCGCGACGGGACTGCCTGTCTGCACGGCGATCTGTATCGGTCTGATGTATGTCACGGGTATCGAACTGAACACCGTGACGCTCGCGGCACTAATCTTTGTCTTGGGAATGATCGTCGATGACTCGGTTATAGTCATAGACGGCTATACGAACCTCTTGGCGCGTCGTCACTCGCGCTGGTACTCCGCCGTAGTGAGCACGAGCATGCTCTTCGTGCCGATGTCGCTCGCGACCATGGCCATATGCGGCATGTTCTTCCCTATGACGCGCATCATCACGGGCCCCCTTGGTGAGTTTGTTCAACTCTTCCCATGGGCGGTTCTCTTTGCGCTCGTGGCAAGTATCTTCTATGCTTCGTGGATAACGCCGTTCCTGTCTTTCCGTTTTATCCGCGAGCGCAAACCCGAAGAGCTGAACCTCGTGGAGCGCGTGCAGACGAAATTCTTCACTTGGCTGCAGAGCGCCTACCGCCATATGTTACAGCGCTGTTTTGACCATCCGGTCATCGCCTGGTGTCTCTTGGGCGGGGCGACCCTGATAGGTGTGGTACTGTTGATGAATCTCAATCTGCAGTTACTGCCGAAAGCCGAGCGGGAGTTCTTTGCGGTCGAGATACACCTGCGTGACGGCGCGACACTCGAAGAGAGTGCGTCGGTGGCGGATTCCTTGGCACACATCCTGCGCCAAGACCCGCGTGTGACGAGTGTGACCGCCTTTATCGGTCAGTCCTCCCCGCGCTTCCATGCTACCTATACGCCGCAGACACCGGCTGCGAACTACGCGCAGTTAGTGGTCAATACCAAGTCCAGCAAGGCGACGAGCCAAGTGCTCAAAGCCTATAACGGCAAGTACGAGAACTATTTCCCGAACGCCTATGCGCGGTTCAAGCAACTGGATTATCAAGCGGTGAAGAATCCGCTCGAAGTGCGTGTGAAAGGCGAAAACTGGGAGACGATGAAACCGATCGCAGACAGTATTCAGCAGTTCATGCTCGCGCAGCCCGAACTGCAGTGGGTACACTGCGACTATAACAACGTAGCGGCATCCACGCGCATCGTGCTCAAGGCCGACGAAGCAACACGACTCGGTATCACCGAGACCATGCTCTCGCTCTATTTGATGCAGGCTACACAAGGCGCGACTATCACGACGCTTTACGAAGAGTCATACGCCGTGCCGGTAGTGCTCTATACGGCCGGTATCAATACCCTCAACGCCGACGAACTCGGTGCGATACAAGTGCCGACAGCCCTGCCTGGCGTATGGGTGCCTTTGCGCCAGGTAGCGACTATAGAACCAAATTGGCACCATACCTTGCTCGAACGCCGCAATGCTGTGCGAACGATGACGGTCGGCGCCGACCTCAGAGGTACCACCAGTCAGGTTGATGCTGAGCGCAAGGTGAAGAATTGGGTGGAGAACAACCTCACCGACCTGCCGGAAGGAGTGTCCATTGCTTTCGGTGGACTGACGGAAATAAATGACATGCTTATTCCGCAGATTTTATGGTCTATTGTAGCCGCCCTTGCGGTGATGTTAGCCCTGTTGTTGTACCACTTCGGAAAGATCGGCCTGGCGCTGCTGACCCTCTCGAGCGCCATCCTCTGTCTCTTCGGCTCGATGCTCGGTCTGTGGATCTTCAAACTGGATATATCTATTACCGCAGTGTTGGGTGTCGTCAGTCTGATAGGTATCATCGTCCGTAACGCCATTATGATGTATGAGTATGCCGAAGATGCACGCAAATACAAACACCTGACCTATAAGGAAGCAGCTTTCCAGGCCGGCTTACGGCGTATGCGACCGGTCTTCCTGACTTCCGCTACCACGGCCCTCGGTGTGCTACCTATGATCATCGCTGCAACCAGTCTCTGGATGCCGATGGGTGTGGTGATCTGTTTCGGAACGCTGTTTACCCTGCCGCTGACCGTCACTATCCTGCCTGTCGTCTATTGGAAGGTCTATGCAAAGAGGGATGAAGAAGTGAATGAGTGAATGAGGGCATGAGAGTGTTGATCTTTGATCATATGGAAGAGTGCACGGACGCAGAAGTGCAACGAATGCTACCTTTGGTGTCCGCCCAGCGCCGCGAACAGGCCTTGAAATACAAACATACCTTCGGGCAATATTGCTGCCTCAAGAGTTGGCTGATGCTTTTTGATCTTATCGGGATACCGGAATATCGGAATATCGAATGGAAATACAACGAGCACGGCAAACCATATTGGGAAGACGGTCCTTATTTTAGTATCAGTCATTGCAAGCAAGGCATCGCCGTCGCGATAGATGACGAACCCGTAGGCATTGACATCGAAACGATCCGGCACGCCGACGCGGAACTCATCGCCCGAACGATGAATGAATTAGAGAGAGTAGGGATGGACGATCGGAAATTCACGCGCCTCTGGACGCAGAAAGAAGCGGTCGTCAAGGCGCAAGGAGTAGGGATACAGTCTTTTGAACAATTACAACATATAATGTCGAAATCTCGAGATCACGAAATATCGACTTTTGAAAAAGAGAATTATATATACAGCATAGCATATGGAAAATTACATTGTTTCGGCGCGTAAGTACCGCCCGCAGACTTTTGAGTCGGTGGTGGGTCAACAAGCGTTGACGCAGACCTTACAGAACGCGATTCGTTCCAACCACTTGGCGCATGCGTACCTGTTTTGCGGACCGCGAAGTGTGGGCAAAACTACCTGCGCGCGTATCTTCGCAAAGACAATTAACTGTTCGAACCCCCAGAACGGGTTTGACGCATGCAACGAATGCGAGTCGTGTAAGGCCTTCAATGAGCAGCGGTCGTTTAACATTCACGAACTCGATGCAGCATCGAATAACTCCGTAGAAGACATCCGAAACCTCATCGACCAAGTGCGTATTCCGCCGCAGATCGGTAAGTACTCCGTTTATATCATCGACGAGGTACACATGCTTTCGCAGGGCGCCTTCAACGCGCTGTTGAAGACACTCGAAGAACCGCCCTCGTACGCCATCTTCATCCTTGCGACCACGGAGAAGCATAAAGTGCTGCCGACGATTCTCAGTCGTTGTCAGGTCTATGACTTCAACCGCATCACCATTCCCGATACGATCGCTTATCTGCAGAAAGTGGCGGCGAATGAAGGTATCAAAGTGAGTGAGGAAGCACTGAATGTGGTGGCGCAGAAGGCCGACGGAGGTATGCGCGACGCGCTGTCGATCTTCGACCAACTGGTCGCTTTCTGCGGCAATGAGATCACTTATGAGCGTACCATCGAAGTGCTCAATGTGCTGAGTGCCGACTATTATTTCCAATTGGTCGATAGTGCGTTGCAGCACAATGTGGCGCAGGCGCTGCTGATCTTCAACGACATTCTGAACCATGGTTTCGATGCCGGCCATTTTGTGACGGGTTTTGCGCAACACCTGCGTGACGTACTCGTGAGCAAAGACCCGCAGACCCTGCCGCTTCTCGAGACCGGCGAGTCGATGCGTGCGCGCTACGGCCAACAGGCGCAGCGATGCCATCCGATGTGGATCTTCCTGGCGCTTGACATTCTCAACACCTGCGACATCAACTACCGCACAGCGCGTAACAAGCGCCTGACGGTCGAACTGGCCTTGGTGAAACTGTGTCAACTCGGCCTGAATCAGACTATTCAGAATACTCCGAATACTCAGAGTCCTCAGAATACTCCGAAGGCTGCCCCGCAGCCTATTAAACAGCCGCAGGCTGCTACACCTTCTACACAGGCTCCGGCGGAGCCTATTAAACAGCCGCAGGCTTCTCAACCGGCGCAGCCGACTCCTGCTCCTTCCATCCCTAAGATGCCGAAGATCGGTATCGGTTTGGGACCGAAGAAACCGGAACCTGCTCCGGCACAGCCGACGGCAGCCCCTGCCGAACAACCGAAAGAGGAGCAAAATCGCCCTTTTACAGTTGACCAACTCCGAGACGCGTGGGTTGGTCTGGCTGACTCGCACAAGGAGGAAACGCGTCTCAAACAGTTGATAGAGAACTACATGCCGCTGATGGTGAACGACCTGACGGCGGAGATACAAATGCCGAACCCCTGGCAGATGGCGGAAATGCGGAAAGCCTTGCCGACACTGTTGCGGCAGTTACGGGCAACCCTGCATAACGACCACCTCGAGATTCAACTCGTCCAGGCGGAGTTTAATCAGGAGCAAATGGCCTTCACCGCCGAAGAGAAATACAAACTGATGGTTGAGCAAAACCCCGTGCTCTCCCAACTCAAAGAGAAACTCGACTTGCAAATAGACTGATTACTGATTACTGATTACTGATTACTGATTACTGATTACTGATGGCTGACCTGCTCAAATACTTGCCTACGACCCGCAAAGAGACGGATCTGCGCGGCTGGGATGAAGTGGACATCGTCTTCTTCACCGGCGACGCGTATATAGACCATCCTTCTTTTGGCGCAGCGGTGTTGGGTAGAGTATTGGAGGCAGCCGGTTATCGCGTAGCGATAGTGCCGCAACCGGACGTACATGGCGACTTCCGCGATTTCAAGAAATTCGGCAAACCCCGTGTCTATTTTGCGGTGTCGGCGGGTAGTATGGATTCGATGGTGAACCATTATACGGCGGCCAAACGTAAGCGTTCCGATGATGCCTATACGCCCGAAGGACGTCCCGGTGCGCGGCCCGACTATTGTACCATCACCTATTGCAAGATTCTCAAGCAACTCTATCCCGACGTGCCGATCATCATCGGCGGTATAGAAGCTTCCATGCGCCGTCTGACGCATTATGACTACTGGCAGGACAAACTGATGCCCTCCATTCTCGTGGACAGCGGCGCAGACATGCTCGTCTATGGTATGGGCGAGCAGGCGATGACGGAGATAGCAAATAGAGGCTGCGTGCATGATATCCCTCAGACGGCTTTCCTGACGAGCGACAAGTCCGAGATTCCGAGCGATGCCATTATGCTCTCCTCGCATGAAGAGGCGCTGCGCGACAAGCGTAAGCACGCGGAGAACTTCCGCCTCATGGAGATCGAGTCGAATAAGATTCATCAGACAACGCTCGTGCAGCCTGTCGGCAAACAATGGGTAGTGGTCAACCCCTCGTACCCGCCGATGACGACTGAGCAGTTGGACGCCATCTACGACCTGCCTTTCACCTACACCCCGCACCCCAAATACAAGGACAAGCATATCCCGGCGTACGAAATGATCAAGTGGTCGGTGTGCATGCATCGCGGTTGTTTCGGAGGCTGCTCCTTCTGCACGATCTCGGCGCATCAGGGCAAACAGATCGTCTCTCGCTCAAAGGCCTCGATCTTACGACAGATAGAGAAACTCAGTCAGTTACCCGACTGGCACGGCGTTATCTCCGACCTCGGCGGTCCGTCGGCAAACATGTATGCGATGCACGGCAAGGATATGTCGATCTGCGAGAAGTGTGCGCGGGCTTCGTGTCTGCAGCCGGCTATCTGCAAGAACCTCAACCAGGACTTCGGACCGCTGCTCGATATCTACCGCACGGTGGACAAACTGCCATACGTGAAGCATGCTTTTGTGGGCTCGGGTATCCGCTATGACCTGATGAACGACGAGTATGCCCGCCAACTCATCACTCGTCATGTGTCGGGCCGACTCAAAGTGGCGCCCGAGCATTGTTCGGATGCCGTGCTGAAGGTGATGCGCAAGCCGAGTTGGAGCAACTACCTGCGCTTCCGGGATCTTTTCCTGCGCATCAACAAAGAGGCGGGCCTCAACCAACAACTCATCCCGTACTTCATCTCCTCGCACCCCGGTTGTACCAAACGCGACATGCAGGCTTTGGCGGACGAGACGAAGCGGATGCATTACCGGCCGGAACAGGTACAGGACTTCACGCCGACGCCTATGACCCTCTCGACCACGATGTTTTACACCGGTATCAACCCCTACACGCGCGAACCTATATACGTAGCGCGCACACCTGAAGAGAAAAAACAACAAAACCAGTATTTTTTCTGGTATAAAAAACCATAAATATGTCAAATAAGAAATATCGTATTAACCCTGAGACGCTGCAACTCGAGCGTATTGAGCATGGTTTCCGTTATTGGCTTCGCCGTTCCGGCGGTTATGTCATCGGCGGTATATGCTTGGGAGTGATTTTCTTCTACACCTTCCTGTATTTCTTCCCTTCGCCGCGGGAGGCGTCGTTGATGCAGTATAACCGCAACCTCTCGGCGCAGATCGAGGTGATGGATAAGCAGATGGACCAGATGCAGATCGTGCTCACCGACCTTGCGCAGCGCGATGACAACCTCTATCGGGCTATCCTCGGCGCCGAACCTATCCCGTTGAGTGCGCGTATGGGAGCGACGCATCAACTCTCGTACTACGACTCGATCGCGCATATGACCAACACCCAGCTGGCGGCAGATATACAGCGCAAAGTGGATATCCTCGAGAAAGAACTCTATGTTCAGGCGCGCTCGTACGACGAGGTGTTGCAACTGGCCAAGAACCAAGAGGTGCGCATGGAGAATATACCGGCTATCCAGCCCGTGCTTAACAAAGAACTCAAGCGTATGGCTTCCGGTTATGGCTGGCGTATAGACCCCGTCTATCATATCCGTCGGTTCCACGAAGGCATGGACTTCTCGGCGCCTGTCGGCACGGATATCTTTGCAACCGGAAACGGAACGGTTGTTTATTCAGGTTGGCGTCAAGGCTACGGAGAGACCGTGGAGATTGACCATGGATTTAACTACAGCACGCGTTATGCGCACTGCTCCAAGCGCTTGGTAAGGGTAGGGCAGAAAGTGAAGCGAGGCGATGTCATCGCGCTCGTCGGTAACACCGGTAAATCCACCGGTCCGCACTTGCACTACGAAGTGCATTATTTGGGACGCCCCATCGACCCGCGTAACTTCTATTTCTACGACCTCAGTCCGGAGGAATACGACAAGATGCTGCAGATCTCGTCGAACATGGGAAATACGATGGATTAAACCATCTAAACTTTATAAACTTTATAAACGTTTTTCGAAGAAAAACAATTTAACCTAGACGGGAAATCTTTTCCAACGATTTCTCGTCTAGTATCTGTATATGCCGCCCTTCTACGGCTACCAGTCCTTCTTGTGCGAATTGACTCAGCGTACGGATGGCATTGCTGGTCGTCATGTTACTCATGTTCGCCAGGTCCTCACGCGGCAACAACATCGCTAAGGTACGTCCGTCATCTTCGTAGCCGTAGTTCTTAAGCAGCAGGAGCAGACTTTCCGCCAAACGTCCGCGGATATGTTTCTGCGTCAGGTTCACCGTTTGGATCTCTGAAATAGCTAAGTCTTTTGCCATCATCAGCATTACTTGGTAGCAGAAAACGCCGTTTTGACGAATGAGATGCGTGAAGCACTCTTTAGGCATCCGATAAACCGCACAACTCTCCACCGCGCTCGCGCTGGAGTTATACGCTTCGTCCGCGATACAGGCGCGGTATCCGAAAATATCGTAGGGTTTGAGTAAACGGATGATCTGTTGGCGTTGACCGATACCTTCCTTGAAAATACGCACTTTCCCGCGCAGCAACATCCACATAAACAACGACTCGTCGCCGTCCGAATGAATTAATTTATTCTTCTCGTAGTACACTACTTCGGCGTGCTCCGCTGCGTAAGTTTTCTCTTCTTCCGTCAGCGTCTCCCACAGTTTGTTCAACTCCCACAAAGGGGCAAATTGCTCATCGTCATGTTTCATGCTTCTTCGATCCATCCGAAAATTCTTTGCAAAAGTAATACTTTTTTCCGACATACGCAAATAAATTATGTTTTTTAGCACATTTTACCTCAAAAGGGCCTGCAAATTTGCATATATCATTTTTTTTGTGTAATTTTGCACCGCAAAATCAAAACAACAAGATATTGCGAGCAAAGATATAATACAAAATATGAATACCGAACTTGCAAAGATAGATTATCCAGTTGTGCCGCCTGATGCAGAACTTTCCTTGCTTGCTGACAAGATTGTACAAGAAATTGAGGAAGGCAGAAGAGCATTGGCCATTAGCATCAGCGAGACAATCAAAACGACATATTGGAGAATAGGCCGTCATATCGTTGAGTTTGAGCAGGATGGTAACAAGCGCGCAAAGTACGGAACGGCTATGCTTTCTAACCTTGCCAGAATACTTCGGGCAAGAGTCGGACGCGGATATAGTCGTCCGAATCTGAACAATATGCGCAAGTTCTACTTGATGTTCCCAAAATGTCAGACATCTGACAAATCTCTTCCAAATTTTCAGACTTCTGACAAATTGACGTGGTCACATATCTGCGAACTGATAACGATTGATGATGACTTGGAACGAGAGTTCTACACCAAGGAATGTATCGCAGAAAATTGGTCTGTGGATTATCTGCATCGTCAAAAAGAAAGCGGTTTGTTTATGCGTCTCGCACTGAGCAAAGACAAAGCAGGTGTCCTCGCATTGGCAGAGAAAGGGCAGCAGGTACAATCTCCGGAGGATGTTGTAAAGGCAACCTATACACTTGAATTCTTAGGTCTACCTGACAAGTTTAAGGAGAGCCAACTAGAAAAGAAACTGATTGACAACATGCAGATGTTCCTGCTGGAACTTGGAAAGGGGTTTACGTTTGTCAAGAGGCAATACACGATGACCATTAATAATGTTCGTTACCGTGTGGATCTTGTATTCTACCACCGAGTTCTAAAGTGTTTCGTATTGATTGATCTAAAAAAAGGGGCGGTAAAGCACCAAGACATCGGGCAGATGAATATGTACCTCGGCTATTTTGCAAAAGAAGAGAATGTCGAAGGAGATAATCCGCCGATAGGTATTATTTTGTCGCACTATAAAGACGAACTGATGGTAGAATATGCCACATACGGCATGGATAGCAATCTGTTTGTCTCTAAGTACGAATTATTCTTGCCCAACAAGGAAGAACTGCGGAAAATGGTTAAAGGAATGTTGAAATAGCCTCAATAACCGCTGGCCTTGACAGCGTTAAAAAGCAAGAAAGCGCAAGGCGTTGCGCAGACATATTGAAAATAACGAAGCATTTGCTTTCGCTCTTAACGGTAGAAAAACTAGGAATCTTTCAGCCCAAATAGTAAGAGTTAAGCAAATAGACTTCGCGCATTGGCGTGAAGTTACTATCTGTACACTTACTATTTATTGGGTTTTCCTAGTCCCAACTACCGTTGAGTGTGTGGCATAGCAACCTCACGCTTTTTGTGTGTATATCATATTAACCTCAAAAATATAACTGCTTATGAAAAGAAAACTTATCATTCAATGTCTGCTTTTCGTTGCGATAGCATCGATGGCAGAAACGTCACTAATGGTCAAGCCGTTAACGGGCGAAGAGCAATCAACTGCCCTTTCCACAATCGGCTACATTAAGATGACTTTCGAGTCGCTTCTCGTGTACTCACATAGCGACATATTGCTTTTCAAAACTGCAATTAAGGACATTAACTATCTTCATTTTGGTAGTTCCGAAGTTGCAACGAGTTTTGAAAATGTGCAAGTGACAACTTCTTGCCGCGTGTATCCGAATCCGACACAGGATATGCTAATTATCGAAAATGCCATTAGCGATAAGGCATATATCTTTGACATTAGTGGTCGTTTATTGCAGACTATATCTATAGATGGTGAACATACCTCTATTAATGTCAACTTTCTGCCACTTGGTGAATATCTATTATTTTTAGGCAATCAAACAGTTAAATTCTTAAAACAATAAAATTATGAGAAAGATTATTCTTATTACTATGGCTGCCATTTTTGCAGTAGGCGTTATGGCACAACAAAAAATGCGTGTATGGAAAAACCATTCTTTAGTATATGAAGAGGATGTCACGCAAATAGATAGTATTACATTTTATGATGAATACGAAGGCGCCTTAATCGGCGAGTTTTCTGTTAGTGCCACAAAGAAAGTTCGTTTCTCAAAGGGTAACTTACAATATCAAGCATCAACTAACACTTGGCGTTTCGCTGAAAATCAATGGGATTTTGTTGGTGAGCCAAATTTCAACATCTCACCTAACTACGATGGTTGGATAGACCTGTTTGGATGGGGCACTGGAAACAATCCTACAAAATGGGAACGGAACGATAGTGAATATGCGCAATTTACCGATTGGGGTGACAACTTTACGCCGAAATGGCGTACTTTATCTAAAGCAGAGTGGGAATATTTACTTCAAGGTAGAGAAAATGCTGCAAATCTATATAGTTATGCGATTGTTGAAAATACTAAAGGATTTATTTTCTTTCCTGATAATTACCCAGAAACAGTATCTGTCCAATATGATTGGAATTGCTCTCCTATTACTAATGCGGAATTGTTAATTATGCAAAATAAGGGGGCTGTTTTCTTACCAGCCGCGGGTGTACGATCAACTGATGTGAACGAAGTACGGGGTTATTCAGGTGACTATAAGGCAGAAGCATGCGGAGACTATTGGTCCTCATCACCCTATAATTCTGTCAATGCATGGATGTTTGTATTTTCAATCAACTCTATTCTGAACATAAGAAATTATCCCAAAAGCGACGGACGCGCTGTGCGTCTTGTTCGAGAAGTTAAATAATTTTTAAATATACATAATATGGCTAGATTCAAGAAAAATGATATTGTTTTTAAAGACGATATCTCTAAAATGACAGTGAGTAATGTAAACGGGCACGATGTTTATTGCGCAGGATTGCTCGAACCTTTCGATGAAGATGATCTTACATTATTTGCAAGACCTAATATAACTGTAAGCCAAGTTAAAAATGGTGTAGTATCTGATTTTGAAGTACACCTAAGAAACCCTTTATCAGAAAAGATAATAGGACGTGGAAGAATCTATGAGTATGAGGAACAATATTGGCTGGTAGACGATAAAGATAATGTTTATCCGGCACGATGTGATGGCGAAAATGAGTATACCGCTTTTAGTAGCTCAGGAGATATTTTTGCTACTTCGGAAGAAAACGATATCATTAGAAAGGACAGGGAGTAAGTATTGAATATAAAAAATAGCCGCAGTTTGTGCTACGGCTATTTTTGTTTACCCTTTTTCTCCCTATCGAACTCCTCTGCCGTAGCCGTGAAAAACACATTGCCGCTGCTGCTTTTATTTCGTCCCCGCTCCGCGTAATAGCGCGGAGTTTTTCTTTCTTCCGTTTCCGGTGGATTTAATCCTCCGCCTTCATCTCCCGGTAAATCTGCACGTACGTAAACGTGTACAACGTCCCGTATCCTTTCTCGCCTTCCTTCAGTCCCACGCGGTATGCCTCAAATCGCTCTTTCCATTGCGCAGCCTCCGCAACCAATTCTGGATCACACTCTTCCGGCTTACGAGCTGCCTTGTCAATCGCGTGAGCCCGCTTCTGTGCCGCCTTGATTAACTCCCGGTTCTTTGTCGCGCCCTCAGACCAAGGCCCTTCATGGATCTGCATAAAATATACCTGATGTTCGCCATCTTTTCCATTCCGATAACGCGAAACCATCCGCATTCCGTGCGTCTGCGCATATTTCTTACTGTCCAGCGCACCTCTCAACTCGTCAACCACAACGTGATATTTTGCCTTTGCCATACTAAAAAATCGTTACTTTTTTTTGTTCCAAAATATATTATTTCCCTAATCTCAAATCTCCTTGCATACGGAAGCCTTCCAATTGCCTCATTCTTTGCTCAGTATGCTAGACCATAACTAGACGATAGCTAGACCATACACACTCTGTCTTTGCCCCGTAAGTACTCCGCCTTCCTAACTCTCAAAATCGACTGCAAAGATAATAAAAATTTTTGAATTGTGCAAACTTTTTTGCATATGTCATTTCTTTTTTGTACCTTTGTGCCCGCAATGAATATGATGCTCGGCTCTAAGCCGCGCAAAAGTTGAACGATATGAAAATTGTTATTATCGGAGCGGGGAGTGTGGGGACAAATCTTCACCACGCGCTGGAGAGCAAAGGCATCCGCGCGGAGATGATCCATGCGCGTCCGCTGACGGCGAAGCGCGAAGAGCCGAAAGCTGAAGGCGGAGTGCTAAGAGGCGAGAGCGAAGCGATGAGACCGGAAATCCCGCAGGCGGATGTATATATTTATGCGATCGCCGATCACGCGCTGCGCGAGGTGATTTCCAAGGTCTATGCGCCGAAGGCGCTGCATCTTCATACCTCGGGTTCGATGCCTATCGAGGTGTTCGGCGAAGACAAACCGCACGCAGGCGTACTGTATTTCTTCCAGAGTTTCAGCCGCGAAGTGCTGATCGAGGACTGGAGCGGCATCCCGTGTATCATCGAGGGCCGAAATATCGACGACATCGCCGCCATCTACTCCTTGGCGCAATGCCTGACGAGCTGCATCTACGAGGCGGGGCAACATGACCGCGAGCGGCTGCACATCGCCGGCATCTTTGCCAATAACTACACGAACCTCATGTACCGCATCGCCGCGGAGGTGCTCAAAGACACGCAGATACCGTTCGAAGCGCTCTTACCGCTCATCGACCAGACGGCGGCAAAGGTACATTCTCTCAAGCCGAAAGATGCACAAACAGGCCCCGCCAAGCGCGGAGACCACGAAGTGATGAATCATCATTTGGAAATACTGAAGGCTACGCCTTATGCCGAAGTGTATCAAGCGCTCGCAGCGTTAATCGAGAAAGCGCAAAATCATTGAGTTCGTCCCACCGAATGACGATAGTGCCGGGGATTTCCGGCATTTTTTGTACCTGATGCACAATAAATCGCGCATGAAGTTTCTGATGAGACAAAACGTGCGTCAGGGAGATAGACTTCGTCTGTTTAGATGAGCCTGACGGCTCGTTTATATAGTCCTCCGGACTGTTTAGAGTTTCCTCGCAAGGGAACTCATAGAGATGATACCAGATATCTTTCTCCTCTCGCCGGCGAATCAATGTCTGTTCGCCATTCGTATAAATATGGTAGGTAAACCATCGGTCGCGCACTTTCGGACGGGGCTTTCGAACCGGAAGCAGTTCCGCTGTGCCGTGCAAGTAGGCGGCGCAATGCGCCTGCAGCGGGCAATGTGCGCAGCTGTCGCCTAAGGTCGGCGTACAATACAAGGCCCCGAACTCCATGATGGCGGAGTTGAAGAGCCGCGGGTGCTCGCGGTCCAAGAGTTTCTCTATCTGCTTGTGAAACAGTTTCTTGCCTGCCGAGGTGTCAAAGGCCTCGTCGATGTCCAACAAGCGTGCGACCACCCGATACACATTGCCGTCCATAGCTGGGTAGGGCAGGTCGTACGCAAAAGAGGCGATAGCGCCTGCAGTATAATCCCCGACACCGGGCAGCGCGCGGATCTCATCGAAAGTCTTGGGAAAAGGCACCCATCCGCGCTCCACGATCTGCTGCGCAGCCTTATGCAGATTGCGGGCACGCGAGTAGTACCCCAAACCCTGCCACTCGCGCAGCACTTCGGCTTCGTCAGCGGCCGCAAGCGCCTCTACATTCGGCCACCGCGCCATAAAACGACGCCAATAGTCCAAGCCCTGCAACACCCGCGTCTGCTGCAAGATGATCTCGCTGAGCCAAATAGCGTACGGATCTTCTGTCTCACGCCAAGGAAGGGCACGATGGTTCGTCTCGTACCATTCGTATAAGTGTCTATGTAATAAGGAGTTGGACATAGTTATTAACAATTTTTGACATAAAAAAGCCAAATCGGGTACAAAAGTACAAAAAAATAACAAAATTTGCAATTTTTTTACCGAAAAATTTTCGTATTTCATTTATTTATAGTAACTTTGCGCGATTTTTCGACATTACAAGAAGAAACAAAAGCACCTATATAGTATGACTAAAGCTGAACTCATTAGTGACATCGCTGTGGCTACAGGCTATGACAAGATGACTATTACGACGATTGTTGAGGCCTACATGAATAGTGTGAAGAAGTCTTTGGTGGACGGAGAGAGCGTCTTCCTTCGCGGTTTCGGTACCTTCCAGGTAAAGATGCGTAAGGCGAAAGTGGCCCGTAATATCAACGCCAGCAAGTCGATCCCTGTTCCGGCACACCCGGTAGCTACCTTCAAGCCCTGCAAAGAGCTTGCGAGAGACATGCGCAACTAAATGAAAAAAGATAATATAATATACTAACAGTTTAATTTTTATTCATTATGCCTAACGGAAAGAAGCATAAGAGACATAAGATGTCTACGCATAAGCGCAAAAAACGCTTACGTAAGAATCGTCATAAGCATAAGTAATTGACGATGCATGTAGCTTTGTGGCATTAGACGTGTCTAAGTGTAGACACGTTGCCACAAGGCTTTTTTATTTATTGATTTAATCCTTTCAAGTATGAAAAGCGAATTAATTGTGGACGTACAGCCGCAAGAGATTTCGATCGCGCTGACAGAGGATGACCGCTTGCAAGAAGTGGCGCGCGAGAAACGCGACCAAGACAACTTCGCCGTAGGAAATATCTACTACGGGCGCGTCAAGAAGGTCATGCCGGCGCTCAATGCAGTCTTTGTGGATGTAGGTCATGAGAAAGAAGCTTTTCTGCATTATCTGGATTTAGGTTCTCAGTTTCGAACGCTGCAGACCTATGTCGCCAAAGCGGTCTCGGATAAACGTCGCGTGCCTCTGATTCAAAAGACGCAGCGTCAGCCCGAGGTAGGCAAAGAAGGACAGATAGCGGATGTGCTGAAGGTAGGTGACCCTATTCTGGTGCAAGTCTCCAAGGAGCCGATTAACACCAAGGGCCCGCGCCTCACGGCGGAGATCTCTATCGCCGGTCGAAATATCGTCCTCATGCCATTCTCCGACGGCGTCATGGTGTCCCAGAAGATTAAACGCGAGGCAGAACGCCAGCGACTCAAACAACTGTTGCTATCTATCAAACCGCAAGGGTTTGGCATTATCGTTCGCACTGTAGCCGAAGACAAGCGCGTAGCCGAATTGGACAACGAGTTACGTCTGCTCGTGGAGCGCTGGCAAGAGACGGTCAAGACGCTGCAGCAGAAAGAACCCGTCAGTCTGGTCAGCGAAGAAATGGGACGTACACTCGGTATCATCCGCGATGTACTCAGTCCCGACTTCACCACTATCCAAATCAATGATCGCGACATCTATAATGACGTTCGCCACTATTTGGAACTCATCGCCCCCGAGAGCGCGAAGATCGTGAAGTTCTACGACGGCACGCAGCCTATCTTTGACCATTTCGACATCACCCGTCAGATGAAGACGGGACTCGGCAGAACGGTCGGTTTTAAGCATGGAGGTTACCTCATCATCGACAAAACCGAAGCACTGTTCTCCATAGATGTCAATTCCGGCAGCAAGAAGATATACGAGGACCAAGAGGAAAATGCCTTCCAGTTTAATATGCTGGCAGCAGAGGAGTTGGTACACCAGTTGCGCCTGCGCGATATTGGCGGCATCATCATCGTCGATTTTATCGACATGGATGATAAAGGCCATCAGCAGCAACTCTACGATTATGTACGCAAACTCATGGACCGCGACCGGGCGAAGCATAATGTCTTGCCGCTCAGTAAGTTCGGCCTGATGCAGATCACGCGTCAACGCGTTCGACCGGCAGTGGAAGTGCAAGTGGAAGAGACCTGTCCGACATGCGGCGGCAAGGGAAAGATCCAAGCATCGATTCTCTTTACCGACCAACTTGCAGAGCAATGCGAACAGGAGTACCTACAACACGGAAAGGGGCTGCAGTTACATCTTCACCCCTACATCTATTCTTACGTTACACGCGGCTTCTGGCGCTCATTAGCCGGCCAATGGAGGCGTAAGTATGGTATCAAAGTGGTTGAGAATCAATCCTTAGGAATGCTCGAAACACGATTTATTGCAGAAAAGTAAAAAAGAAAAGCCGGCCAGCGCCGGCTTTTTCTTTTATTCTTCTTCCGAGATCTCTGCGCCCGGAATATAGCGCTTGAGCACGCGCGCCACACCGGTGGTCCAGGAGTTGATGGAGTCATTGTCCATCTGCAGACCGCTGATCATGTGTACCACCTGGTCGATCGGCATGCCGTAACGCAGCACGCCGGAAATGAGCCGGGCGTAGTTCCAGAACTCGCGGTCGAACTTATAACTCAGTCCTTCAACGGTGGTCTTAAACCCGCGGGTGTTGACGAACTGGAAGTCATAGCGCTTCGTGCCGTCGGGTTGAACGACCTTCAATATCTTTCCTTTTACCACACTCTTGGGCAACGCGATTCCCATCTCGTCGTCGGCGAGGCCCGTGAAGATCTCGTACGGGCGACCGTCCTTCAGGCCCACAAAGGCGATCCACTTGTCTTTCTGATTCTGGAAGCGTACCACGTCGCATTCCAACTCTGCCGGACGTTTCAATAACGTCGCATTTTCTTGTATTTCCATAATAATCTAAAATTTCAAATCACCAATTACAAATCACCAATGCTCAGCTTTGCTGAGCTGCTCGTCTCTCCCGCCTCGTTCTTCATCTGATATTGCACACCATCATCGGTTACGAGGTAATGAATCTGCATCAACTCGCCGAGCATGGCCTCTTTGCTGTAATTGATATCCAGCCGCACTTTCTTGCCGTAGATGTCGGGTAGGTACGCGTCGAGCATAGCCTGCAGGTAGCGGCAACTGTTGCAGTGCCCGTTATAGTCGATGTCCGAATAGACGATCTTATGCGGCGCGATGCCCGTCGGTTCGGGGATGGTTGTCATCCGCACGCGCGGCAAGTCAATCACCTCGCCGTCCACGCAATCCTTGAAGATCGGCTCGTCGAAGATATTGACAAGTTCGCGTTTCTCCAGGTCCAACACCGCCCACACCGACTTACACTGTCCGATCAGCCGGTCGCCCAAATAGAGCCGGAAATCACGCGTGCTGAGCATGTGTGCATTCGACTCAATCCAAGTCTCAAAGCGCACGATATCGTTGTGTCTCGGCAACTCATATACCTCCAGCGACAAGCGCGTCAAGATCCACCCTAAGCCTCTCGGGTGCATGGCCGCGATACCGTAGCCCAATTCGTCGGCTGCCTTTCCGGCAACTTCCAATAGGTATTCCTCCAGGTGGTACAGACGCGTTTTCTTGTGCGCGTCCGACTCCTGGTACCTCATTTCATATTCGTAATTATACTTCATGAGTTGTCAGTAATCAGTTTTCAGTTTTCAGCCAGCGGTCGAGCCATCCACGGAACTCGCGCTGCCACAGGATTCCGTTCTGCGGCTTGAGCACCCAGTGGTTCTCATCTGGGAAGACGAGCAACTCTGCCGGCACACCGCGCATCTTGGCGGCATCGAAGGCTGCGAAGGCCTGATTCGCCAGGATGCGATAGTCTTTCTCGCCGTGGATGCAGAGAATCGGGGTGTCCCACTTATCGACGAACTTATGCGGACTATTGGCGAAAGTGCGCTGAGCGACCTTGTTGTCTTTGTCCCAATATGCGCCGCCGAGGTCCCAGTTCGCGAACCACTTCTCTTCGGTCTCGAGGTACTGCATCTCGAGGTTGAAGATACCATCGTGCGCGATGAAGGCTTTGAAGCGACCCTCATGATGACCGGCTATCCAATAGACGCTAAATCCGCCGAAGGATGCGCCGACGCAGCCAAGATGATCTTTGTCCACGTACGGCTCTTTGCAGAACTCATCAATCGCGGTGAAGTAGTCGCGCATACACTGACCGCTATAATCGCCCGAGATCTCTTCGTTCCACTCTTTGCCAAAGCCCGGCAGACCGCGTCTGTTCGGCGCTACGATGATGTAGTCGCCCGCGGACATCATCATGAAGTTCCAGCGGAAGGACCAGAACTGCGAAACCGGACTTTGCGGACCGCCCTCGCAATAGAGGATGGTTGGGTATTTCTTGTTCGGGTCGAAATGCGGCGGGTAGATGATCCAGGTCAGCATGTCTTTGCCATCCGTGGTCTTCTGCCAGCGCGGCACTACCGTCGAGCGCTCGATCTGGTCGTAGATATTATCATTCTCGTGCGTCACTTGGGTCAACTCTACATAGCCGTCGATCTTATCCAGCGCCTTGGCTACGTCGAGCACGCATATTTCGTTCGCCTCGCGCATCGAGTGTCTCAGCAGGTAGGCATAATGGTCGCATACATCAGCCAGACTCACGTCGAACTGACCTTCGGTCATCTTCGCACACCAGCCTTCGAGACCCATTGCCCAGAGGTGAATAGTGCCCTGAATGACGGCGGTACCAAGGAGAATAGAGTCGTTGTACCAAGCAAACTCATCGACATTCGTGTCCAAGAAATGGCTGACGAAGCGTTTCTCGCCCGTCTGCAGGTTCATCACCATGAGGCGGTTCTGGTCACTCTCGTATCCGTCGCGCTCCATGGATGACCATGCGATCCATTCGCCGTTCGGCGAGTAAGACGGATTCGTGTCGTAGCCCTTGTTGTCCTCGGTAATATTGCGCTCCTCGCGCGTGTTGACATTATAAAGGAAGATATCGCTGTTCGTGCTTACGGCGTACTCCAGACCCGTCTTCTTGCGGCAGGTGTAAGCTATCTCTTCGTTGTTGGGATTCCATGCTAACTGCTCGATGCCGCCGAAAGGCTTCATCGGACTCTCGAACGCCGTGCCCTCGAGGATATTCACGCCCTCACCGACTTTCGCGGTTTGGATGCGTTCGCCTTCGCCGTAATAGGTGATCTCCAGCGGACATACGAACGGCTGCGGAGCGGTTTCGGTCCACTCGTCCCAGTGTTTGTACATCAGGTCTTCGTGCATATGACCGGTTGCGAGCGGCAGGTCCGGATATTTATCGACGGTCGAAGGAACGGTTTTTACTTGCTTGATAAGAATGATCTTGTCGCGCATCGGGGAGAGTAGGAAGCCTTCGATGTCTTCTGCGCCTTCTACTTTCACTTCCTCTTTGTCGCGACGCAGGAATAACTGACCGCCGCGCATGAAGGCGAGCCATCCGCTCGCGCCGAACCATGCCGGTTCATATCCTACAAACTCGTCAAACACATCCAGCTCACCCTCTTTGGCATACGGGTCGCAGACGCGAATCCAGGTCGTGGAGCGGTTTTCCTCTACGCTGTAGTAACTCACGGTATAGGCGAGCCAACCCGTCTCGATATCGCTTTGTACGGCGCCTATGCGTCCCATAGCCCAGAGTCCTTCGGGCGTCAGACGACCGCCCTCAATGGTGATCTGAGGCTTCGTGATCGGAGCCTTACCTTCTTCTGCCTTTTGGCAACTTACACCTACCAATGCCACTGCTGCCATAATAAAAATCGCTAATTTTTTCATGTTCACAAACTTTTGCGCTGCAAAAGTACAAAAAAATTTTGATATGTGCAAAAAAAGTTGTAAATTTGCGGCATAATTTGAAAAACCATGAAGATTCAATTCTTAGGTGCGACGCGGGAAGTGACCGGAAGTAAGCACCTCATCACTACCGATTCAGGACACACGATACTACTGGACTGCGGTATGTATCAAGGTAAAGGAATGGAGACCGACGCAGCGAACAGGGATCTTGGCTTTGACCCTGCGGCGCTTGACTGCATCGTGCTTAGCCATGCGCATATCGACCATTCGGGACTTATCCCGTATGTGGTAAAAATGGGTTTCAAGGGCGATATCTACTGCACGCCCGCGACGCGCGATTTGTGTGCACTTATGCTCGCCGACACCGCCTTCATCCAAGAGCAGGATGTGCGGACCTACAACAAGAAGATCGACCGCCAGAACCCCCATAAGGAGAAAGGCAAGAAATACAAGGTCGAACCGCTCTACAACCAGCAGGACGTCAACCGCGCGATGAAGCATTTCGTCACCTACGGCTACGACCGCCGTTTCCGGCTCTTCGACGACGTGCTGCTGACCTTCACCAACTCGGGACACATGCTCGGCGGGGCGATTTGCTCGTTAGAGGTATATGAGACTGATGTGGAAGGTGGAATGTGTAATGTGGAAGGTAAGAAGCGTTGGAAAAGATTAACTTATACCGGCGATATAGGACGGCCGAAGAGTCACATCCTTCCTCCGCCGCAACTCTTCCCGCAGTGCGACTACCTGATTTGCGAATCCACCTACGGCGACCGGCTGCACGATGCGCCCGAAGCGACCGAAGAGCAGTTGCTCGGCATCGTGGAGGACACCTGCGTGTATCGCAAGGGCCAGTTGCTTATCCCGTCTTTCTCTGTCGGTCGTACACAGGAGATCGTCTATGTGCTGAACCAACTTTATAACGACGGGCGGCTGCCGCATATTCCGGTGTATGTGGATAGCCCTATGAGCACGAACGCGACCCAGATTTTCCGCATGTACCCGGACGAACTAAGTGACGAGGTACAGGACACCTTACGCTTCGATCCCGATCCCTTCGGATTCAACACTCTGCGCTACATCACCGACATCAACGAGTCGAAGATGCTGAACCATAAAGAAGACCCGTGTATCATCATCTCCGCGAGCGGCATGTTGGAGGCCGGACGCATCAAGCACCACGTGGCGAATCATATCTCTGACCCGCGCTGCACGATCCTTATCGTAGGTTATTGCGAACCTACGACCCTCGGTGCGCGCATCCAACAACCGGGACTGCAGTGGATCTCCATCTTCGGCCTCGACCGGCGTATCAAAGCGCAGATCACCAAGATAGAGAGTTTCTCCGGACACGGCGACTATAAGGAGATGATTGACTACCTCACGCGCAGCCTGCAGGTGAACGATGTGCAGCGCGTGTTTGTGGTACACGGCGCCGAAGAAGCGGCAGAGACCTATAAAGAGCACTTACACGAAGCGGGATTTAAAGAAATAACGGTTCCCGAACATGGGGAAACCGTTACATTGTAGTCGGGTAGGCGAGATTCGAACTCACGACCTCCTGCTCCCAAAGCAGGCATTCTAACCGGGCTGAACTACTACCCGCTCGGTGTCGCCGAGCGGGTAGTAAATCGTTCGAACATAGTGAGATAAGAACTACTACCTAACTCTGGCTTAACCAAAAGCGGCTGCAAAAGTACTGCTTTTTTGCGATATATGCAAATTATTTAGAAGAAAAATGCGCTACAAGGCTATTTTTATTGACATAGACGATACCATTCTCGACTACATCCCCTGTTGTCGGGAAGCCTTTGATGCCGCGATAGCGGAGATACATCAGAATAGTTCCGACGCCCTCTTTGACCTTTTCTTCTCTATCTCCGGCAGGTTGTTCTCGGAGGCGAAGCACGGGCTGCATACTGTCGCGGAAGTGATGGAACTCTATCCGCAGGAGTTTTGCGAGCGCGCAGGCTATCCGCCTGAGGCGGTGGATCCCTTCAAGCATGCTTTTCGAGCGGCTTGGGGGATGACGCATACCTTGGTGCCGGATGCCAAAGAGATTTTGGAAGCCTTGCACGCCAAGGGCTATCGGCTCTTTGCTGCCAGCAATAGTTTTGGCCACTTGCAGCGTAGCCGTTTGGTGCAAGCCGGCGTTTTGCACCTGTTCGAAGACACCTATATTTCCATGGATATCGGCTACGACAAACCCGACGTGCGGTTCTATGAGGAGGCATTGCGCCGTTGCAACCTGTTGCCGCAAGATGTACTGATGGTCGGCGACAGTATGACGACCGATATCCTCGGCGCACAGAAGGCCGGCCTCGATGCTATCTTCTTTGACCGACGAGGGGAAAGGATAAAGGATGAAGGGGTGAAAGGATTAAAGGTTATTTCCTCTCTTCCGGAATTACTGACATTGTTGTAACCACGCGAGCAGCGCCGCCATGTTCGGCAGCACGATATCCGCGTGTTCTTCCCACAATGCTGAGTCGGGCAGGATACCGGTGTTCACCGCAGCCGTAAAGAGTTCAGCCGCTTTGCCGGCCCGTACACCCAGCGGAGCATTTTCCACCACCATACATTCGTTTTTCGCAAAACCGCATCGCTCCCAGGCCTTCAGGTAGGGTTCGGGGTGGGGTTTGCCGTGCTGCACATCGAAGGCCGAGATGACGCCCGTGAAGGTGTCGGGAAAGGTCTTCTGCAGGTTGTCGAGCAGCGAACGCTGACCGGAGCCGGTCACCACCCAGCACTGCACGCCGCGACTCTTGAGATAAGCCAACACCTCGCGAATGCCGGGTATCAGTTCGGGCAGTTTTCCGCCAGTCAGTTCATTAAACCGCGCAGACTTATCGGCATACACGGCTTCTATCAGTTCCGGCGTCGCATCCGTGCCGTGCACCAGCCGATGCGCCTCGTTGATGACCGACGCACCGGTGCGACCTTCGTTTCGGTAGGTCTGGTTCTTGGTGAACGGCAGTCCGTTCTTGTGCATCGACCACTCCCACGACGCAGCGTGGTAGGGCATGGAGTTAAAGAGCACACCGTCTTGATCAAAAAAGACCGCTTTCGGCAGCGCCCGCACGGCCTGTTCGGGTGTCGAGACTATCGACTTCGACCGCTCTCCAAAGATCGTTGATCCTATCCGCACCATCGTCGAGCCGCACTCTATCGCCAATTGGTAGTCGTCGCTCATCCCCATTGACAAAACCGGAGTACTCAGATTATTCAGATTATTCAGAGTTTTCTGAATCTCTTTCGCCTCGCTAAAGCACCGCCGGATCTCTGCTTCGTCCTCGGTGTTGGTGGCCATGGTCATGAGACCCCGAACATGAATGTTCGGAAAGGCTGATAACTGATGACTGATAGCTGATAACTCCTCCGGCGAGAAGCCCGTTTTGCTTTCTTCGCGAGCGACATGTACTTCCAGCAGCACGTCTTGCACAAAGCCTTGTTTGGCGGCTTCATCGTTGATAGCTTGCAGCAGTCGCTCCGAATCCACCGACTGAATAAGGTACGGTCGCAGTTTGAGCAAATCCCGCACTTTATTGGTCTGGAGGTGTCCGATGAAATGCCAGCGGATGTCGGCGGGCAGGGCAGGCACTTTCTTTTGCAGTTCCTGCACGCGGCTCTCGCCGAAGTCTCGCTCTCCGGCTTCATACGCTTCACGAATCGCCTCTACAGGGTGAAACTTACTCACGCACACAAGCGTCACGCCCGCGGGTATGTGAGCACGCACGCTCCTTATTTGTTCTTCAACCATTGTGCGTAAGGAGCAATATAGCGTTCTATCTTCTCGGGATAGACGGTCTTCAGATCGACCATGATACCCGTTTCATACACGTTCGCCAACTCATCATTGATGGCATTCCCGAAGAACTGCAGGTCGTTGGTGAGGTTGAGGTATGCGGAGAACATAGGTGGGATGACCGTTCCTTGTTCGCGCACCGCGCGCTGCAGGATCTTGTAGTTCTCCTGCGGGTCGTCGCCCACAAACGGGCTAACGGCTAACGGGCTAAGAGCTAAGGGATTATAGGGTGCAAACAAACCTTCTTCTCCGCGGTGGTAGCGGTTGAGGTACGCATAGATGAGGTCGCGCGCCGTCGCGTTATAATCCGGATAGATGGTCACTTTGCCGATCATCCAATGTACCTCGGGGTGGTTGTGCATCACTGCGCCGATACCGTCCCATATGTTATCGAGTGCAAAGAGCGCTTTGACGCCCATTTCGCGCTGCTGGTACATCGGTTGTACGAAAGCGCGTCCGAACTCGATGGTGTGGGGCAGGTACTCACGAATGAAGCGCTCAGAGTAGTGGAAGAGGTGCGCAGAGGTGATGTAGGGTTGCAGTTTACCATCGGCATTCGGCCTTAGTTCGGCGTCCGTGCCGATGAGGTAGCGGTAGCCGCCGATGATCTGCTGATGCTCGGGGTCCCAGACGATGAGTTGATGGTAGGGCTTGGCCATCGTGTCCATATCATCGATGTCCATCTCATTGCCGGTAGCACCACCGCCGTCGCGGTAACTGATCTCGCGCAGACGCGCTATCTCCCGCATCACGTTCGGACACTCATGCGCCGTGATGTCATAAATGAGGTTATCCGCCTTGTTGGACGGACGAAGCAAATGACCTTCTAACTCCTTGAGTAACAGACTTGTCTCAACAGCCGGTATGATCGGTTTCATATCCTATAAACTATAAACTTTAAACTTTACCTCCTGCGCCCATTGTTGGGGCGTTTTGCTATTATCGAATGTCGTGTAGGGGATGGGGGGCAGCACATGCACCTTAAAGTGTTTGCCATGCGCGCCGTACATCTCGTCCACGAGGTACAACATCTCGATGTTCAGTTTGATATGCAGTTTCTTGCGAAGATAGGCGAGGGCGTAGAAGAAGCGGCTGTTCTTGCCTTCGAAATAGATCGGCACGATGTTGCGCCGGTATTCTTTGGCGCGCTGCACAAAATTTTTCTGCCACTCCAAATCGCGTATCTGCCACTTGCCGTCTATCCGCTGCAGGCGGCTGCATGCGCCTGCGGGAAAAGTGAGCACATCCGTCCCGGACTCCCACATCTTCTGTTGCGCCTCCACTTGCTCGCGACTGAGCCTTCCCACTTTATTCACCGGTGCCCACAGTTCGTTAATCGGCTCCATGTACATCAGCAGTTCGTTGACGATCACCTTCAACCCTCGCTGATAACTGATGGCTGATTGCTGACGACTCTCGTGAATCATCTGTGCGATGATCATGCCGTCCAAACCGCCGAGCGGGTGGTTGCTCACAAAAATCACCGGTTCATCCTCCGCAGGGATGTTCTCCAGTCCGTCAATCGATGCCGTGCATCCTAACTCCTCGTGGATGACGCGGTCGATGAACTCATAGCCCTTGAGATCCGGGTATTTGCGCAAAAACGCATTCATCTGTTGGATGTGCGTGATGCGCTCCAGGTACCGAATAAGAAACTCCGGCACATGCGCTTTCGGCGCTTTGCTCTTCAGGATAGCCCGTATGTCGAACTGTAAAGGCATGAGTGAAAGAGTGAATTAGTGGACCGCGTGCAAGATATCCATGATTGGGGTCTTGGCGATCGAGATGAGCTCGCAATCGTAGGATTTCAGCGCCTGCTTGAGGGCAAAGACGGCATCGTCGAGCAGATTGGCCTGAACGAGCACAGCCTTGTTGGCACGCGTCTCTTTCTCTCCGTCGATAGTGATCATCTCCACGCGCGCTTTGTACCAGAACGCACCGCCTTCGTTCGGGAAGACTTCAAAAAACTGGCTGCGCTTGCAACTCATCACTTCACAATCGCCGAAGATGAAGGGTTTGATCTCCTCCATCAGGCAGTTCTCTGCGTCCGCAAAACTCACTGCACCGTCCACCAGGTAGGTCTCTTTCACCTTGCCGGGGTTATCCTCGCCCGTCTGGCGAGAGTAGTTAACTTTAATCTCGTGAAAAATCATATATTATCAATTATCAATTATCAATTATCAAATCCGCTACGTCCGTAGCCGTCAGTTTGCCTTGCGGCATCGGCCGCAGTGTGCCGCTCCAGAGCATGAGTGGTACGGCGGGTTTGTCATCGATGACGCGGTCGATAGTATGTCGCTCATCTTGCATGAGTTGCCAGCCGGGTTGGAGCACGAACACCACATCGCCCGTATGGCGCTTGCAGAGCGTGGTACCCAAGAGCTGGTACTGCATCGCCTCGTGTCCGGGCATCGCGATCTGCACGCCCTCGAAGTCCATCAGGAAATTCGCCACCTGCCGCTGGATGGTCTCCAGGCTCAGGCGTTTCTGTTCGATGAGCGTGCGGTTCAGGTACAGCGATTGTCCGTAGCTGCCGTCCACCCAGCGCTCATGGCCGTAGAGTGCCATCAGATAGGTGCCCGTCAGCGCCGCCGCGCGGTCCGCGTTAAACTGCTGCACGGGCATATGCAGGTCGCTGAGCGTCTGCGCCGAGGTTCCTAAGACCGGACGACCGACCACCAGGATCTGGTAGTTAGCCCGACCGACACGCTTGTCCAATTGCTCCATCAGATAGCCTAAGTCTTGGTTTAGCCGCAGGTACATATCTTCCTGCTCGGCACTCTCGATAGCGTCCGACTGAGCCTGCGGACTGAGGGTGTTGAACTGCAGCATCAGCAGGTCCGGCGTTGCGTCCGTGCCTAATTTCTGGTCTTTCTGCAGGGCCAATGCCAATTCAATGACGAGCGTGTTGGCTTCCGGTGACTTCGTCAGTACTTCCTTGACGGTATAAGAGAATCCTTTCTTGCGCTCCTGCTCCGTAGGGTGGTTGTACATCGGTATGTCCATGCGCGGTGTCCACTGGTGCGAGGCCAGGATCTCGAACCGCCCGCCGTTGTTATAGTCATACGCCGCCGACGGCAGTCCTTCCGTATAAGCGGCGGTGGCCACCCAAGCACGCGAAGCGGCGTCTATCCAGCAGCACGCGTTCGCCGCGTGTCCCGCCAACAGCACCGTCGTCTCCGGCTGAATACCTACGGCGTAGATCTTCGCCTCCGGATAGCGGATACGCATACGATCCGTGATGGTACGCGAGAGCAGCGCCTTCGGCGATACATGCAGACTGGTACCGATGCCGTGCACCTGCTCGTCGTTGAGCATCGTGTGTATGCGGCGGTCGCGGCGCGAGAAATAGCGGTCCATGGTGTAACCGTGCCGCTCGGGTGTCTCGCCCGTCACGAGCGTCGCTGTCGTCTCATTGCCGCCATACACGAGGTGGGGGAAAGCCACCGAGGTCTGGAATGCTTCTTCGCTCAGTGTCCGCAAACCGCCTTGCTGCCAATACGGACGCAGCATCGCGAGGTTCTCGGTCGTCAGGCCATCCACTACCGCCACCACCGTCAGACGCGGGGCAGCGAACGAACAAACAGCCAATAGGCTGAGTATCAGCGTATTATAGATACGATTCTTGCGCATAGATGTGTCAAAGGAATAATGAATAAGCGCCATCCGAAGCCGACGAGCGGATGACAGGAGAAGAAGGTCAGAAAAGCCACTAACAGCAACAGCAGTGCGTAGGGTACACCTGCGGCTATTTCTACCCACCAAGACCAGCGCCCGCGCTTACGGTCGTAGAGGCTCATCGCGAGTACCAACACGAAATAGAGCGCCAAGCCGAAGGGCCAGGAGGCGTACCAGGGTGTCTTCTCAATCTCGAATGCTCCGACCGTGCCTTGCGCAACGATCGGGGTGCCGTCGCTCAGGTGCGCCTGCTGCAGGTACAGCATCAGTTCTTCGGGCAGGAACAAGCGGTCTTCGGATGCCATTGGTCGGTCAGCTTTCGGTCCGAAGAGCAGGTTGATACCCGCGTTCGCCCAACTTAGCCCGCCCGTATAATGACGGATGAAACGGCGGTATGTCTGACCCGTATAACCCGTGTACTCCGAGCTGATGGTGTCGCCTAAGGCCTTGGCTATCAGCCAATACGGACGCGTCGCGCAGTTATCGAAGACGAAGTTATAGAGGTATTTGCAGTTCTCGGGTTGGTAGTTGATGACGAGTGCCCGCCATATCGCCTGGCGCTGCTGCGCCGTGAGGTTCAGCACCTGCTCATACACCGGCCGCTGCTCCTCGTCATACTCGCGCATGAACCACCACATCGGCGAAGCGCCTAACTCGTACCAAGTCTCCCCGCGCACAAATTTCCAATAAAAATGCTCGGTATGGAAGTCGAAGATGCCGTAGTTGAACACCTCGTCCAGGTCGTTCTCGGGGTCATACACCCGCAATGCCGTATGTCCGTAGCGCGCGTAGAGTTCCTCGCCCGGCGTGCAGGTCAAGAGCGAGATACGCGCCTGATCACTCAGCCGCTGTGCCGACACCGCGAACGGCATCAGCAGCAACCAAACGAGCATATAGGTACGGATCTTATTGCGCATAGGTGTAGATACAATAGGGTAGAAAGGTTGAAATCATACCGAGCAGCCAACCCGCCACTACCTGCGAGGGTGTGTGGGCCTTCAGGTATAGGCGCGCGTACATAAGCACTAAGCTAAGGCCGAACCACAGACACAAGGTCCCTACCGTCGGCAGCGCACCGATACCTAAGCAATAGGCGAACAGCCCGCCGAGCAGACCACCCAGGCCCGTGAGGTGCGCGCTGATCTTCCACCACCGGTTGATGAGCGTGATGAGACCTATCGCTGTCATCGCGCCTAAGGCGATAAATCCGATATAGAGCGGTGCGTGCAGGATAGCGATCATCAGGTACGCCCAGAAGCCGAAACCTAAGGCAGCGTACAGATACGGGATCGTCCGCTGTTCGTGGTTCTCAATCTGAATGTCCTCAATGACGCCGCGCTTGATACGAATCCATATAGCGCTTAGCGGGATCAGACAGGTCAGCAGAAACGTGCCGACCACCGCGATGACCGTCCATATAGGACTAAGCGGGTTGACCTGCGTATGGTAGGCATAGCAGAAAAGCGCGACCCCGTAGGTCGGCACGAAAAGCGGGTAGAGTACAATACTCAGGGCTTTGGCTACTATGTTGAAAAAGCGTTTCATACGGTCTTGCGCAGCCGGGCTACGGGGATGCCTAACAGGTCGCGGTATTTGGCGACGGTGCGGCGGGCGATCGGGTAACCGTGTTCCGCCAGGGCTTCCACCAACTGCTCGTCGGTCAGCGGGTTACGCTTGTCTTCCGCGTCCACCACCTCCTGCATGATCTTCTTGATCTCGCGTGTCGAGACCTCGTCGCCCTCGGCGTTCGTCATGGACTCCGAGAAGAAATATTTCAAGGGATAGATTCCGTATCGCGTCTGCACATATTTACTGTTGCTCACGCGCGAGATCGTCGAGACGTCATAGCCCGTGCGGTCCGCGATATCTTGCAGGATCATCGGTTTGAGACTCGTCTCCTCGCCGTCGAGGAAGAAGTCGTATTGGAATTTGAGAATCGCCGTCATCGTCTTCATCAGCGTCTCGTTGCGTTGTTTGATGGCATCGATGAAGTAGCGCGCGGCGTCGAGTTTGCTGCGGATGAACTGCGCCGCCTGTTTGTTCTGCGGCGTCTGCGGCATCGCGCTGTAGTCGGCGAGCATGTCGCTGTACTCGCGGCTCACATGCAGTTCGGGGATGTCGCCCGTGTTGAGCACCACATACAGCTCCTCGTCGCGTTCTTCGATGGTGAAGTCCGGGATGATGGTTTCACGCTGGGTCTCGTACATCGAACCCGTGAAGGCGTTCGCGGGTTTCTGGTTGAGGTGCACTATCTCCTGTACCGCCGCCTGGAACTGCTCGTCCGTGCAGTTCAGTTTGAGCTTTATCTTATCGAAATGGTGCTTGGAGAAGGCCTCGAAATGGTTGGCGATGATGGTGTGGGCCAGTTGCACGGCCTCCGTCTGCGGACTCTTGACCTCCAACTGCTTGAGCAGGCACTCCTGCAGGTTTGCACTGGCGATGCCGGGCGGGTCGAACTGCTTGATCTGCTGCACAATATCCGCCATCTCCTCGTCCGTGATGCTTATCTGCTCCTGAAAACTGAGGTCATCCACCAGCTGCTCCGTCGTGCGGCGCAGGTAGCCGTCATCGTCGATATTGCCCAGCACCCACTTGGCGATATGCCGCTGGGGTTTGGTCATGTTCGTCAGGTATATCTGCGATTTCAGTTCTTCTATCAGACTGCTGCCTCCGATGATCGGCACTTCGCGACGGTCCTCGTCCGGCGCGCTGTATTGTTGGTGCAGCATATAACTCGGCGTCTCGTCGTCCGACACATATTGCTCGTAGTTGAAGTCCTCGTTCTGCAGCGGGTCGCGTTGACGGCCGTCGTCATATCCGTCATCCGGCATGTAGTTATCGTCGAACTCATCGAACTCATTCATTCCCTCATTCCCTAACTCACTCACTCCTTCCTCCCGTCCCTCTTCAAGGGCAGGATTCTCCACCAACTCCTCGTTGATACGCTGACCCAGTTCGATAGACGGCAACTCGAGCATACGAATCACCTGTATCTGTGTCGGCGACAACTTCGTTGTCTGCACCAAGTTCTGATTAAGTCCGATTGTCTGCATAAATCATCAATTAGCAATTATCAATCATCAATTTGAGGACATTACCAGTAATGTACGACAATTGTTCTTCGTCGAGTTCGGTGTGCATAGGTAAGGAAAGCACGCATGCTGCGAGACGTTCTGCTACGGGGAAATCGCCGTCTTTGTAACGCGGGTCGCGGTAGGCTTTCTGCTGGTGTAGCGGCACGGGGTAGTAGATCATCGCAGGGATACCGGCAGCCGCCAGTCCCTCGCGCAGTTTGTCGCGGTCAGCACCCACCACGCGCAGCGTATATTGGTGGAACACATGCGTCGAATGTGCCTGCCGTCCCGGTATCAGGAGTTTACCACTGATTGCTGAATTCTGATCACTGAATACGCTATCATAATACGCCGCGGCGCGTTGACGCGCAGCGATATACTCGTCTAAGTGCGGCAGTTTGGCATCGAGGATAGCGGCCTGGATGCTGTCCAATCGGCTGTTCACACCCACCTCGTCGTGATGGTAGCGCACATGGCATCCGTGGTTGGCGATCGCCCGCATACGTTCTGCCAGCGCATCGTCGTTAGTGAAGATAGCGCCGCCGTCGCCGTAGCAGCCGAGGTTCTTCGAGGGGAAGAAAGAGGTGCAGCCGATATCGCCGATAGTGCCCGCCTGCTTCGTCTCGCCGTTGGAGAAAGTGAACGTCGCGCCGATAGCCTGGCATGCGTCCTCGACTACGTATATATGCTTCTCTTTGGCGAGCGCCATGAGTGCTTCCATGTCGGCGCACTGACCGAACAGGTGAACCGGCACAATAGCTTTTGTACGCGGCGTGATAGCGCGGCGCACTGCCTCGATATCCATGTTCATCGTCTCCCAATCGACATCGACCACCACCGGCGTCAAGCCCAGCAGCGCCACCACTTCGGCGGTAGCGATGAAGGTGAAAGTCGGCGTGATGACTTCGTCGCCGGGCTTCAGTCCCAGACCCATGAGCGCTATCTGGAGCGCATCTGTACCGTTCCCGACGGGGATAACGTGCTTGGCACCCGTGTAGGCCTCCAGGTGCTCCTGGAATGCCGCCACTTTCGGTCCTTTGATGAACGCGGCACTGTCGATGACTTCCTGAATGCCGGCATCGATATCGGCTTTGATACGTTGGTACTGCGTCTGCAGATCAACCATTTGAATCTTTCTCATTGTTCCATTAAAAATTCCACGACTCCCGGATAGACCCAGGCTGCCGTGATGAATGGGTTTGTATAACTCAGTTCGACGTCTAACTTATCCTCGTGTTCGGGCGAGTAGCGGCATACCGCGTGCAGGTCCGTCGGCTGTACTTCGTTGAAATGCGCCATACCTACGCGCGCTGTCACTTCCACCTCGGGAGGGAAGAGACGGATCCGGCGACCTTCCGGCACACCCGTCACATGTATCGGGATGATGAATTTCTTCTCCGTGAAGCGCTCGGTGACGACCGTCAGGTCCACGCTGTCCACTTCGGCACGCACCTTGCGGGGGATGTCCAACGCTACGCGCAGCACCGAGGTGTCGCATAACTGCTCGAACGTCCGCGCCTCCGTAAAGATCGTGTCTATCTGCTGCAAGGTCTTGTCCTGACCGAAGAGCTTCAGCCGCGTGCGACCGAGGGTAGGGGCTCCGACTAACTGGTACTCCGCCGCGGGTTGGATGTCGCAGCGAGATACGATAGGCACGGATTTCTCCTGCTCCGTGAAATAGGTACAGGTGATCTCCTCCGGGCGCGTCTCGATCAACCGACTCGTACCCTGCAATATATCGCTTATACTGCGGCGCAGCGCATCCGACGGCACGTGGATCGTTCCGCGTTCGCCGTGGATATACGGATGCAGGTCGATCGTCAGGCGCAGCGTCTCCTTATGGTAACTGTTCAGCCGCGAGCCCGCGTCGCGCACCTCGATCATCACCGTGTCCGGCAACTGCTCGTCTAACGCGATAGCGCTCGGCTTACCCGTGTACTGGATGAGCACAGGGACGCGCGTGTTACGCACGGAGTTCATCGCATGGCCGTACCATATGCACGCTGCCAAAAACAAGAACAGCAGAAATGTCAAAACATCCCGTTTCATCAATAATCAATAATCAATCATCAATTACTTCTGCTCAGCAGAAGCAGCATCGCTCGCATCCGCGAACACGCTCTCTTTGCTAACCTTGATGGTGACGTCCTTGGCGATAGTGATGATGAAGGCATTCTCCTGAACCTCTTTGATCTCGCCGTAGATACCGCCGGCGGTCACTACCTTGTCGCCTTTCTTCATCGACTCGCGTTGTTTCTGCAGCTCTTTCTGCTTCTTCGTCTGCGGACGAATCATAAAGAAATAGAATACTACGAAGATCAGGATCATCATGATCCAGAAACTCCACTGACTACCTTGTTGCGCAGCGCCCTCTGTGGCCTGCAAAAAAATCAAATTCAGCATAATATAAATTATTTAATTGTTTCGGCCTTAAATATCTTGAGGTCTCTCATTATCTCGGTGAGGATGCCGTTGATGAACATATAGTTCTTGTCGCCCGAGTACTCTTTCGCCAACTCGATATACTCGTTGAGCGAGACGGTGATGGCGATGTCCGGGAACTCGATGATCTCCGCCAGTGCGACCTCGAGGATGATGCGGTCCATATACGCGATACGGTCGGCTTCCCAGCCCTTCAGGTGCGAGTCGATGAGTTGCTCGTATTGCGCATGTCCTTCTAACGCTTTCTCCAGCAGCGTCGTCGCGAACACCACTTCGTCCTCATGGTCGAACATCTCGAGTAGCGGCGTCTCCGGTGTGCTCTCTATCGTGAAGCGCTTGATGGTCTTCACTACGTAACTCAGCACGATGTCCGCATCCGTCACCCAGTTGGCTTTGTCCAGCACCAGCTCCATCTCGTCCAGCGCCTCCGTCAGCGCCTCATTGCCCGGCAGCAGGTTCTGATAGATATAGCGCCATATACGCTTGTCGTCCTCGTAGCTGCAGGTATCCGCCTCCATGTAGTTGCGGTACTGCTCGCTCTCTGTCAACCGGCGATAGATATCGCTCACGGCCGGCATGCCGCTATCCCAACTCAGGCGCTGCTCGGCCACCCGCGCGCGTAGAGCACGGTTGTCGAACAGCTGCTGCGCCAAGCGGTTCTGTACAAATCGCCTGTTCGGTGTCCAATCCGCATGGGTAGCACGGGCGCGCGCTATCTGCTCCTCTAACTGCTTTTGCGCGTAGGCTGTCAACTCATTGGCGAAGTCCAACAGCAGGAAGTATAAATCATACGTGTCGGCAAAACTCTTCAGCAACTCTTTCCGTGCTGAAACCACTGTTTTGTCATTGTCTTTGTAGTAGGCGAACAGGGTCTGTACCACCCGTGTTCGAACCATCGATCGGTTAATCATATCGTCCGAAATCAAAATACAGCGCAAAATTACAAAAAAAATTTGATATACGCAAATAAAATAGGGAATTTTTCGAAAAAGTGCGCGCGCACTTGCATATATGCAATTTTTGTAGTATCTTTGCAGCCGCAAACAATTTAACACCAATTAATACCAATTTTCTAAACACAAAATCTTATGAGTGATTTAACAGTTTTGATGTATGTCGTATTAGCGGCATCCGTCTTAGCGCTCGGTTTTGCGTACTTCTTCTACCGCTCGATGTTGAGCAAGGACGAAGGCACAGAACTGATGAAGACCATTGCTTCGCACGTGCGTAAAGGCGCAATGGCGTATCTCAAACAGCAGTACAAAGTGGTGACAATCGTATTCGTCGTATTGGCTGCAGTCTTTGCCATCATGGCGTATTTCAACCTCCAGAACGGTATCGTATGGTTCGCGTTCCTGACCGGCGGTTTCTTCTCCGGCTTGGCGGGTTTCTTCGGTATGAAGACGGCGACTTACGCTTCGGCACGCACCGCTAATGCGGCACGTCAGAGCTTGAACGCAGGTCTGCAGGTCGCTTTCCGCTCGGGTGCCGTGATGGGTCTGACGGTGGTTGGTCTGGCGCTGCTGGACATCGCCGGATGGTTCCTGGTACTGCAGAAGACGGGGCTCCTCGCGCTCGTAGGTGCGGACGGTGACCTGATCACCATCACCACGACGATGTTGACCTTCGGTATGGGTGCTTCGACGCAAGCCTTGTTTGCCCGCGTCGGTGGCGGTATCTACACCAAGGCAGCGGACGTAGGTGCGGACCTCGTAGGTAAGACCGAATATAACATCCCGGAGGATGACCCGCGTAACCCCGCGACGATAGCCGATAACGTAGGTGATAACGTAGGTGACGTAGCCGGTATGGGTGCCGACCTGTATGAGTCCTACGCCGGTTCGATACTTGCTACAATGGCGCTCGGTGCTTCGGCGTTTGCCTTAGTGCCGGAGATGCAGCTCAAAGCGGTGCTCGCGCCGTCGCTCATCGCGGCATGCGGCGTGCTGCTGTCGCTGATTGGTATCTTCCTTGTGAAGACCAAAGAGGGCGCAGGCATGAAGGAGTTGCTCCGCGCGCTGGCTATCGGTACGAACACCGCAGCCTTCCTCATCGCCGGTGTGACCTTCGGTATCTTCTACTGGCTGCTCGGCGACAACGCTGCTGCCCCGAATCAATGGTGGCAGGTGAGCCTCTCGGTCGTAGTAGGTCTGCTCGCCGGCGTGATCATCGGTAAATCGACCGAGTACTACACGAGTCAGAGTTATAAGCCGACCCAGAAAGTGAGCGAGAGTTCGCAGACCGGTCCGGCTACCGTTATCATCAGCGGTCTGGGCCTCGGTATGCTCTCTACGGCTGTTCCGGTCATCACCGTAGGTGTAGCGATCATCCTCGCGTATCTCTGCGCGAATGGTTTCCATGTAGAGTTCAGCGCCGCTAACCTGAGTATGGGCCTGTACGGTATCGGTATCGCTGCTGTCGGCATGCTCTCGACGCTCGGTATAACGCTCGCTACGGATGCGTATGGTCCTATCGCCGACAACGCCGGCGGTAATGCCGAGATGAGCGGCCTGCCCGCAGAGGTGCGTCAACGTACGGACGCCCTCGACGCGCTGGGTAACACCACCGCCGCTACGGGTAAGGGTTTTGCTATCGGCTCTGCGGCTCTCACAGCACTCGCATTGCTCGCTTCCTATGTAGAGGAGATCAAGATCGCGCTCATCCGCACGGGTGAGGCGCTGCCGAACGGGGTAGAGGCCGCGAAAGCGACGCTCGTGGACTTCATGGACGCATATAACGTCAACCTGATGAACCCGATTGTGCTCGTAGGTATCTTCATCGGCTCGATGATGGCCTTCCTGTTCTGCGGCTTGACGATGAACGCTGTCGGCCGCGCGGCACAGAAGATGGTGGAGGAGGTGCGTCGTCAGTTCCAGACCATCAAGGGTATCCTCGAAGGCAAGGCCGATCCGGACTATGCCCGCTGCGTAGCGATCTCGACGAAGGGTGCACAACATGAGATGTTGCTGCCGTCTATCCTGGCGATCATCGTTCCGATCATCACGGGTCTGGTACTCGGCGTAGCCGGTGTGCTCGGTCTGCTCATCGGCGGTCTGGCAACAGGCTTCGTGCTCGCTGTGTTCATGGCGAATGCCGGAGGTGCGTGGGACAACGCGAAGAAATATGTAGAGGAAGGACACTTCGGCGGCAAGGGCAGTGACTGCCACAAGGCGACCGTCGTAGGCGACACCGTAGGTGATCCGTTCAAAGACACGTCGGGTCCGAGTCTGAACATCCTTATCAAACTGATGTCGATGGTATCTATTGTGATGGCCGGTTTGACCGTCACTTACCACCTGTTATAATATGAAGATTTACAGAGGAAACATTCTTTTCACGCCCACTCCGGAACAGTTTACTGTTCTGGAGCGCGGCTATGTGATTGTAGGCGATGACGGGATCATCATCAAGACCTGTCAGGACCTGCCGGATGACTGCCAGAACGTAGAGGTAGTCGATTTCGGCGACCAGCTCGTGATGCCGGCGATGAACGACCTGCATGTCCACGCGCCGCAGTACCGCAACCTCGGTATAGCGATGGACATGGAGTTGCTGCCCTGGCTCAACACCTATACCTTCCCCGAAGAGGCGAAGTACAAAGACCTCAAGTACGCCGAGCGTATGTACCGTCGGTTTGTACACGACCTGTGGAAATTAGGTACGATGCGTGCCGCTATCTTCGCCACCATCCATCCGGATGCGACCTGCCTCTTGGCGGACCTGCTCAACGAAGCCGGCATGGGCGGTATGATCGGTCTGGTAGGTATGGACCGCAACAGTCCCTCGACGCTGAGTAACACCGTCGAGCAGGCCGTAGAAGGCACCAAGCGGGTGATGGAGCATACGAAAGACATGCCGCTCGTCTCCGCCATCGTCACCCCGCGCTTCGTGCCCAGTTGTACGCCGCGTATGATGACGGCGCTCGGGAAGTTAGCCAATGACTATAAGCTGCCGGTGCAGTCCCACCTGAGCGAGAACCGGTCGGAGATAGAGTGGGTAGCCCAACTCGAGCCCCAGTCCACCTGCTACGGCGATGCGTACCACCGCTACGGTATGTTCGGCCAGACACCGACGCTCATGGCGCACTGCTGCTACACCGAAGGCAAGGAGTTCGAGCTGATGCGCAAGAACCATGTCTTCGCTGTGCACTGCCCGACGAGTAACTGTAACCTTGGTTCAGGTATCGCGCCTATCCGTCGCTTCATCTCCGCCGGCATCCCCGTCGCGTTGGGTTCCGACGTCTCGGGCGGCAGCGGCTTCTCTATCTTCCGCGTGATGCACTATGCGCTACAAATGGCGAAGATGCAGTGGGTACGCACCAACCACGAGGACCAGTTCCTGAGCCTGAGCGAAGCGTTCTGGCTCGCGACCAAGTCCGGCGGATCGTTCTTCGGCAAGGTCGGTTCGTTCGAGCCGGGCTACGCCTTCGATGCACTGGTAGTGGATGACAGTGACCTCAATTTCGATAACTATTCCATCCAGCACCGCCTGGAGCGCTATATCTACCTGGGCGACGATCGTCAACTGACCCGCCGTTTCTGCCAAGGAAAGGAGATATCCGCGCCGCGGATTGATTAGCTGATTACTGATTACTGATTACTAAATGCTGATAGCTCATTACCCCGAAGGGCTGGCTCTGATTGACTATTTGGATAAGGAGCAAGAATTAGTGAAGAGTGTCCAAGAACCGACACTCTTCACTTGGATTGTATCGCCGACGGTTATCTACGGCCGGCATCAGAGCGCCGAGATAGAGGTGAACGAAGCCTACTGCCGCGAGCACGGCATCGCCGTCGTGCAGCGCAAGAGCGGGGGAGGGTGCGTCTATGCGGACGAAGGTAACCTGATGATCTCGTATGTAGAGCCTTCAGATTTCAGTCGTCAGCATTCAGATCAGAACACCTTTGCGCGCTTCCTGGCGATGATGGCGCAAGCGCTGCAGGCCAAAGGACTGCCGGCGGTGACGACGGCGCATAATGACATATTGGTGGACGGAAGAAAAGTCTCCGGCTGCGCGTGCTTCACCGGCCCGACGGGCACTATCGTGCATGGCACCTTGCTCTACGACGTCAACCTCGAGGCGATGTTGCAGGCCCTCACGCCGGGCACCGACAAACTCGCCAAGCACGGCGTAGCGTCCGTAAGACAGCGAGTGGCCAACCTCAGAGAGTTGACCACGGCTTTCGAATCCATTCACGCCTTACGCGCGTATATAGAAGGATATATAGGGGCGTTATAAGGGCAAGTAGATGACTTGTTTGGTGGTAAACCACTCGCCTTTGAAGAACTGAGAGCAGGGGGTGACCTCTGCTTTTTTTATGAACGGCGCGATCTCTGCCTGCAGGTCGCCGCCTTTGAGGACGACCAGACCGTTCGGCACGGCATTGCGGTGCTTGTTTGACACGTTCTTGCGCACCAGCTTCACCAGGTCGGGCAGGGGCATCACGGCGCGCGAGACGACGAAGTCAAACTGCCGTTTCTCTTCCTCCGCCCGCTCCTGCTTGCACTCCACGTTCGTCAGGCCCAGCGCTGCCGCCACCTCCGATGCCACCTTGATCTTCTTGCCGATGGAGTCGATCAGCAGGAACTGACACTCCGGAAAGAGGATGGCCAAGGGGATTCCGGGAAAACCGCCGCCTGTGCCGACATCGAGGATGGTCGTGCCGGGCTGGAAAGGCAGCAGTTTGGCGATCGCGAGGGAATGGAGCACATGGTGCTCGTAGAGGTTGTCGATGTCCTTGCGGGAGATGACGTTGATCTTGCTGTTCCAATCCCGATAGAGCGCGTCAAGCGCAGCGAACTGCTGCGCCTGATGCGGGGTTAGTTTGAAATAATCGGAGATTATCATTAATCCGCCAGGTTAGTGAACACATTCTGTACGTCTTCGTCCTCCTCGATCTTGTCGATGAGTTTCTGTACGGACTCACGTTGGTCTTCCGGCAGCTCTTTGGTGTCGTTCGGGATACGAACGAACTCCATCGACTGGATCTCGAAGCCGTTGTCCTCGAGGTACTTCTGCATGTTGATCGCCTCGTCGAAGTCGGAGTAGATGACGATGGTGTTCTCCTCCTCGTCCACGCCGAGTTCTTCTACGCCGAAGTCAATGAGCTCGAGTTCGAGTTCGTCCAGGTCGATACCGTCCTTCATCGTGACGGTGAAGCATGCCTTGCGGTCGAAGAGGAACTGGAGGCTGCCCTGCGTGCCGAGCGTGCCGCCGAACTTGGTGAAGTACGAGCGGATGTTGGCAACTGTACGCATGTGGTTGTCGGTTGCGGTCTCGACGAAGATAGCGATACCGTGCGGTCCGTAGCCTTCGTAGTTGATCTCCTTGTAGCCTTCGGACGACTTATCGGTGGCTTTCTTGATAGCGCGGTCGATGTTATCCTTCGGCATGTTCTCCCGCTTGCACTGCTGGATGAGTGCACGCAGACGCGGGTTGGAGTCCGGATCCGGTCCACCCTCGCGGGCTGCAATAGTGATTTCTTTTCCTAACTTGGTAAATGTGCGGGACATGTGTCCCCATCTTTTCAGTTTTGTCGCTTTGCGATATTCAAATGCGCGTCCCATATGTTAATATTTTATGATTAATCTGCATGATCGAGGATGGTTTCGATATGTACTTCCTCGAAGGTGATGTTAAACTCTACGCGGCGGTTCTTCGCGCGTCCTGCCTTGGTGCTGTTATCCGCAATAGGCACGTCCGGACCGTAGCCGACAGCCGTCATGCGATCCGCCGGAACACCCTTCTTGATCAGGTAGTCCATCACGGCATGCGCACGCTTGTCGGACAGTTTGCGGTTGACGGATTCCTTACCGACATTATCAGTATGACCTTGTACCTCAATCAGGTAGTTGGTGTTCTCGATAAAGGTCTCTGCGATCTGGTCGAGCAGCGGGAAGGACCTCGACTTGATAGTCGCCTTGCCGGTCTCGAATTCGATACCTTGCATGGCTTTCTGGAGCAGCAGGCGTACCTCGCGTTTCACCTCCGGGCAGCCTTTATTGGCCTTCACACCCGCGGAGTACGGGCACTCGTCCTTATAGTCGGGCACACCGTCGCCGTCGCTGTCGAGTTCACAGCCGTGCTCATCCACGAAGCCGAGGGCTTCTATCGTGGTCTCCGGACACTCGTCGAGGTAGTCGGGTACACCGTCGTCATCGCTGTCGAGCGGGCATCCGTCTTTGTCCACGAGGCCCCAAGCCGCTTCAGGCGTATCCGGGCACTTGTCCTTATAGTCGGGCACTCCGTCGCCGTCGGTATCGCGCGGACAACCTCTCTCGTCGAGGTAGATACCGAAGGACTCTCTCGGCGTGTTCGGACACTCGTCGAGGTAGTCGGGCACACCGTCCTCATCGGTGTCAAGCGGGCAACCTACGCTGTCCACCAACCCGATAGCGGCAGCCGGTGTACCAAGACAATGGTCGAGGTAGTCGGGCACTCCGTCGTGGTCTTCGTCCACAGGACAACCGACGCTGTCCACGGCTACGCCGCGCGGGGTCTCCGGACACATGTCGATCTTATCCCATACGCCGTCTTTGTCGCTATCCTTGCGGTTCGTGCCCCAGCAGATAGAGAAGCCGATAGCGAGGTTAACCATCTTCGCCTTGTCCGGGATGACATACATGTTGCTGCCCGGCATCTTGGCATAGCTCGTCGGGATATAATCCATCGCGAGGGTGAGGTTGATACCGTCGTAAGGCATGAAACTCAGACCCGCGCCGATATTGCTGTACTTACCGTTGTTCATCAGCGAGTAGGTCGCCGCGATGTTAAACCAGTGTACGGGGCGGAAGGACAGACCGAAGGTCACCTCTTCGTACAGGCGGGCGTTATACAGGCGAGTAGCGGAGACGATACCTATGCCTACGCGGTTCTCCCAGAAATTGGCATCCAGACCGATATTCAGGCGCGCCGTCACCATCTTTGCGTAGCCGCGGCCGGTGGGGTGGAGAATGATGTTATTCGCCAGACCCATGATGTTATTGATCAGTGAATCCCCTAACGCTTGGGTGTTGAAACTGCCGTCCGGGTTGCGGTATGCCGGGTCACTGTAGTTGATATTTCCGAGGCCGTTGAAGGTGGTATCCATCGAGGCCGTGTATTTGCGGGAATTGGTCCAGTAGATAAATCCGAGGTCGTTGATAGCACCCGTCACCTGGAGGTTCTCAATAGGCTTCCATGCAAAACCGAAGTCGATCGCTGCACCGTAGCCGCTGGGTTTGAGCAGACTGAGGATATTATCCGTATTGATGATGTTGCTCAGCGAGGACTGACCGCTTGTGCCGCCCGTCTCTATGTCATGGATCACGTCTATCAGACGACGGCCACCCATGTCGGGCAGCGCATCGAAATTGAGCGGACCTGCCATCTCGAGCGCCAGGTCGCCTTTGATACGCCACGCGTTGGTGCTGGCGTCGATACCGAGCATCTTCGCCCGTCCCGACATATCCATCGTTCCCAAGAGGAACTTCAGTTTACCACCGATCGTCCAGTGTTCATCCAGACGGTGACTGTAGCCGGCACCTATCTCCGTGTACATCGTACCTCCGGCACCGAAACCGGCGAGGTTAAACGAGTTCACGGCGCCCACGTTGAGGTTGGACATACCGCCGCCGAGCAGGAACTCAAATCCCGGTTTGGGTAGGGTTCCGCCGAGGTCGATGCGCTCGTTGATACCGATCATCAGATAGCCGTTCTCCTTGATGCGGAGACCCATGTTAAACCAACTGAAGGTCATACTTCCGTCTATGAGCGTCATGCTGCGCAGCGAGCGGAGGAAAGCGCCTTTGTCGGCATCCGGGTGCAGCGGCGTGATGGTCCTGCCCGTAGCAGGATCCACGAACAGCACATCGCGCAGCGTGAGCGAGTTGTTACCGGCACTCATACTCGTCCAGCCGAGCGGAGTGAAGTTGATATATCCGCGGCTGACAGGTTGGAGAGCAGGGTTGATGGTATGACGCATCGGTGCGTTCTCCAGAAAATAGAGCGTCGTCACCTGTTGTGCGCTCGCGCTGAGGGCTACGAGTGCCGCGAGGGCTACAAGAAACGATTGAATTTTTTTCATACGTCAGCCCTCCTTATTTTTTGCGGTTAAAATTCAAAACGGCATCTATCTGCGCAGTGAGGCCGATCTGGAACTCCAGCGTCTGATCCGGCGTGAGCCGTATCTCCTGCAGACCCGGCGTCGCGATAAAGGCCTCATGGAGTGCCTCGTTATCGACCATCACCTTATAGGCGATCTTCTTGATCTCCGGCACGGCGGCGAGTTGCTCTTTGTTCATATGGGCGGTAAACACACTCTTGCCGTCCTCCGCCTGGGTCCATATGTTGGAGGTGTTCTTCTCGAAGCGCGGCGAGACGATGCGGAGCGTGTCTTCTAAGAACGGATTGAAGAGCTTGGACGGATCGGTCGGGTCTTTGATCGGTTGGTTGTTCTTGTCCAGATAAGCGAGGACCGCCTTGAGACCTACCGGAATGTTGTTCTTCACCGTGAGGAACAGCGTCACTTCTCCGGCGTGGAGACTGTCGATGATCTCGGACTCACGTACGAGCGAGTCGATATCGACGGCGGTGAGGTTGACCTCCCGGATGGTGTCCTTATAGTCGATGAGCAGACTGTCGCGGAACTTCAGCGGCAGGTCGCATATCGCGTTGATGTTCACACTCGTGTTCGGCGTAATACGCACCTGCGGGGACTTCATATTATTGATATTGACGTAGAAGTCATAGCCTAATTTCTGCGGCATCTTGCCGAACAAGCGGTCGATACGGCCCTCCTTGTTCTCCTTGCTGAACCGTACGGTGTCCGTCACGGATGCACCGATAGCGCTCTTCTTGGGATCCGGATGCAGCCAGGGATTCATCGGGAACTCTAAGTTCCGATGGTTGTCGAAGAGGGCGAAGGTCGAATCGCCGTCCTGGTCAATCACATACACGTAATTGCCGGTCAGTACCATCGCGCCAGCTATCTGGGTCGTCACCGCTACGTCTATCTTCGGATCGGTGAAAGGCGTGCTCAGACGGTCGAACATCGTCAGGTCGCCTAAGATCGTGTCGAGGTTCACCTCTACCTTCTTCGAGATCATGTCCTTATCCGGCTGGAAATAACCCCATATAGCGCTATAGTCGATGAACTCAACCTGCATCATGTATTTGAATTTCGCGGTGGGAGGAACGGTGATCACTCCGGCCGACTTAGGAATAGTGAGTTTGAAATCCACACCGAAGGTGAAGACCGAATCCACATTCGTATCGTACTGAGAGATAGTGTTGGTCTCAATGTTGAGATTCTTGTTCTTCATCAGCGAGATAGAGAAATGGTCGATGTCGGTGGTGAACGGCGTATCATACCCGCCTGCGCTGCCTTTACGATAGATGACCTTGCTGTTACCGGCAGGACGATGTACCTGGTTGCCTAAGTCCAAGTCCACCTCATCTATCCATTCCCATTCTAACGGCAGATTTTCTCGTCTGAACATAGATATGAAGCGGGCGCTGTCAATCAGCGCGCTGTCCAGACGCTCACGCCCAATCTCTGTATTGATATCTTTCAACTTGATTGGGAAGTCAAAATGCAGGGTCGCCGGGATATCGTATCCCATACCCGTACCTTTGATCACGCCGCCCGGGCCGATCAGACCGAGTGCATCCAGTTTCTGATAGACATTCAGGGTGTCCTCTCGCGCGGAGATATGCTGCCTTATGTTGAACTTATGGAAGTCGCGGTCGTCTTTGAAATTGAAGCGTAACGCGAGTACGCCTTCCGAATTCACGTACATGCCCGGGATGTCGCCGACAAAATCGCCGAGCTTGGCACGCACGCTACCCACCGGCACCGCCAATCCCATTTTCACCTCTGCCGAGGTATCCACATCATTGAGATTAAGGTCCGAGTGACACGCCATCAGCATGCCGCCTACAAGCACCATTAGTAACGTTTTTTTCATTGCTCTATAGAGTTTGTTTGTTAGTCTGTTTGTTGTTGGTCTGTGTGCCAGTCACACACTTTTGCGGTGCAAAAGTACAACAATTTTTGCAAATATGCAAGGAAATTGCGAATTTTTTATCTTAGGAGGTAGATTTTTTCGGTGGAGCGGGTGAGGGCGGTGTAGAGCCAGCGGAGGTACTCGCGGCGCTCGGCGGGGTCGGACATACGCGCCTCATCCTCGCCGATGCCGCTGGTGTCGATATAGACATGGCGCCACTGTCCGCCCTGCGCCTTATGGCAGGTGACGCAATAGGCATAGCGGATCTGGAGCGCATTATAATAAGGCGAGTCATAGACCGCTTTGACGAGGTCTTTCTTGTTGCGGATCTCCGGGAAGTCCTCGGCGATGCGCGCGAAGAGTTCGCGCTGCAGCGCGTAGTTGGCCTCGGGGCTGTCGGTGGTCAGCGTATCGAGCCATACGAGGGCTTCTATCTCCCAGTCATAATCGAGGGAACGCAGTTCGGCTTTCGCAAAATGAAAACCATAAAGCTCATGGACATTCGTCAGGCGCTGGATAGCCAGCATATCGCCGTTGGCGAGGAACTCGAGGTCCTTATAGTCCTTTGCCCAGAAATAGTTGTTCTTGCTGATCATCACCCGGTCGCCGTTCGACAGTTCGTCCTCTTTCCATAACACTCGCGCCCGCACGCCGCCGTTATAGAGGTTGGTCATCTTATTGCTGCGGGCGATGATAAGGGTCTCTTCGGGTCCGACGGTGCGCCAACTGGTCTCCAGGGTGTCGATGACGTCTTCGCCTTTGAGCTTGATGATATCGGCGTTAGGGGTCAAGGTGATCGGAGTATTCCGAGTATTCGGGGAATTCTGAGTATTCAGAAGATCCCGGAGGCGGGTGGCTTCGGAGAGGATGCCACTATCCAAAGTTTGCCGGGCAACTTTGGATAATTGATAATGGATGATTGATAATTGATAATTGGCGGCCATATAGTCCGCATCAAGGGCGGGACTGGAGAGGTTGCCGACGGGGGGCAGTTGGGCATCGTCGCCGAGCAGGAGCAGGCTGCAGCCCTGGCCGCTATAGACATAGCGCACAAGGTCGTCGAGCAGGCAGCCGCTACCGAAGGTAGGGTTATCGCGGGAGCCGGAGAGCATGGACGCCTCATCGACAATAAAGAGGGTACGTACATGCCGGTTGTCGGAGAGCGAGAAAGCCTCGACACCCAGTTGGTTCTGGCGGTAGATTTTTTTGTGAATCGTATAAGCGGGGAAGCCCGAGTAGCGGCTGAGGACCTTGGCGGCACGGCCGGTGGGGGCGAGCAGTACACAGGGTTGTTTTAGGCCGCCGAGCGCGCGGACGAGTGCACTCATCACGCTCGTCTTGCCGGTGCCGGCGTAGCCGCGGAGGATGAAGGCTTTGCGGTCATCACGGGACACGAGGAAGGCTCCGAGCGCCTTCAGCAAGCCCTCTTTCTCGTCGTTCGGTTGCCACGGCAATTCGGCCTTGATACGCGAAATAATAAATTCCTCCAACATTTTTTTACGAAAAAACTTGCGTATGTCGAAAAAAAGCACTACCTTTGCACCCGCTTTTGAGAGTTATAGGTAGGTGCTATACGACCAGCTCCCTCTGAACTCCCCCAGGTCTTGACCGAAGCAAGGGTAGGAGGTTGTAGCGGTGCGATGTAGTTAGCCTACCTTTTTTGTGTGGTGACTAGGACTCCAGTCACTGTATAAGTCTTATCTCCTTTTATGATATATAGCTGACCGTCGCGGAGGAGCTTCTGATAACTGATTGCTGAATTCTGAATACTCTCTATGCCTGTCGGGATATTCATCGTGTAGGCTTTCCAGGCGTCGGGGATGCCGTAGCCGTACTGATAGTTCTCCGTGTCGGGGTTGTCGTAGCGGTCGGCCGAACGGAGAATACGCTCGCGGATCTGCATGGCGTTCTCGTCGGGCAGTGCGGACCACAGGGCCGCGGCAAAACCTGCCAAGAGGGGCGTCGCAAAACTGGTGCCATTGGATTGCACGACGGCATTGTTATGGTTGATGAGGGTGGTCTTGACACCTACCGCGCACACCTCGGGTTTGATACGCCCGTCGGAGGTAGGTCCGTAGCTGGAGAAATACCCGATCGTACCGGCGGTGTTGACTGCTCCTACGGTGAGCGTACTGTCGGCATCGCCCGGGATACCTAAGGTATGGGGCGGATTGCCCAACTCATCACCTTCATTGCCCGCGGCGATGCATACGAGCATACCTTTGCGCGCAGCGATGGTAGCCGCCCGGCTGCAGCGCGTGCTGCGTCCGTCAAAAGCGGACTTAGGGAGATTCCATGCGGGGTTGTCAAACCGGAAATAACCTAAAGAGACGGAGAAGACATTCACGCCGAGCGAGTCGGCTGTCTCGAGCGCCGCTACGAGGTTATCCATCTCCTTCGGACTCTCGGTATCGTTCTCTTCGGAGCGCATGAGGTAATACTGCGCCTTGGTGGCTGCGCCGTAGAAGTCATAGCCGTACTTATCATCATCGGTGAAGTCAAAATGACCGAGTTCCAGTTCTTTCTGCCGGAAACACTCGACCTTATCGGCGTTATAAAACCCGCCGTCGCATATCGCCATGAGAATACCCTGGCCCTCAAAGCCGGCGTCGTGCAAGGTCAGCAGGTTATACAGCGCGAGTTGCTCATCGGTGTAGGCACCCGGGATGTCCGAGCTCTGCTCGCGTTTGCGCGCCAGGCGCTTGGGCAGGTACAGGTCGGGCTCCGTCTCATCGCGCGTCATCTCGACGGAGGTGACGCACTTGAGCTCCGCCACTTTGGCTGCGGTCTGTTCGTCCATCTCGACGGTCGCGCCGTTGAACCAGCGGCTCTTGTGCATGATCTTTCCTCCGGCCTCGCGCACCTTATTGAGGTACATCGGACTGACGGGGTAGTCCATGTTGTCGGTAGGGATATTCCACTTGGCGCGTTGTTCTACTGCCCGCGGAGAGAGTTGCGGGGCTGTTTTCTCGGGTTTATCCGTGAAGGTCACGAAATAAACGGAAAGGATGATTAATAAATTAATCATATTGATGATTGATTATTGATGATTGATTATTTGAGTTCCAGTTGTACGACATTCTCGACATGCTGGGTGTGCGGGAACATGTCCACGGGTTGGACACGCGTCACGCGGTATTTGGCATCGAGCAGGGCGAGGTCTCGCGCCTGGGTGGCGGGGTTACAGCTGACATAGACGATGCGTTGCGGCGCGGCGTTGAGAATGACGTTGACCACATCCTCGTGCATGCCGGCGCGGGGCGGGTCGGAGTTCACTTTCGCGTCCTCGATGGCTTCGGGCACATACTCAATACCGATGACCTGACGGGCCTGCCGGGCGACGAAATTGGCTATCGTTCCCGTGCCTGTATAGAGATCATAAACCAAAGGTTTAGTGTTGAGTGAATGAGTGTTGAGTGAATGAGGTTCGAAGGCAAATTCTCTCGCTACTTTGTAGAGTTCGTAAGCCTGCTCGGTGTTGGTCTGGTAGAACGATTTCGGACCGACCTTGAACTGCAAGCCTTCCATCGTCTCCATGATATGGTCCTGACCGAAATAGGTCTTGACCTCCAGGTCGCCAATCGTGTCGTTGAACTTCGTGTTCTCGACATACATGAGGGAGACTATTTCCGGAAAATCTTCATGAAGTTTTTCCAGAAAATTGCAGATTGTTGATTGATTATTGATGATTGGTTCTCCAAACGAGACGACGAGCATGAGTTCGCCCTTATGGTTATTGCGGAGGATGAGGTTGCGGAGCAGGCCCTCGTGCGTGTGTTCGTTATAGAACGTGAGTCCGTGCGTCCGCGCATACTCGCGCACAGCGTTGCGGATGCGGTTGTTGATATCCGGCATGAGGTGGCACTCCTCTATATCCAGCACTTTGTCGAAGCAGTTAGGGATGTGGAATCCGAGGCCGTAGGTGCTGTCCACTTTGTCGAGTCCTCCGGCGGCTTCGATGACTTCCCACGGGAACCACTTGCGGTCGGCGCAGGTGAACTCGAGTTTGTTGCGATACTCGTATATATGCTTGGAGCCGAGGATAGGGCTTATCTCCGGCAGTTCGATCTTGCCGATGCGGGTGAGGTTATCGACGATCTGCTGCTGTTTGTACTTGAGTTGTTCGTCGTAGGGCAGGATCTGCCATTTACATCCTCCGCATACACCGAAATGTTTGCAGCGCGCCTCGCAGCGCACAGGGCTCGGCGTGACGAGTCGCAGCACTTTCGCCTCCATGAAGGAGTGCTTCTTCTTCGTGATCTGCAAGTCCACGATATCCCCCGGCACGCAGTTCGGCACGAAGGTGACGATATCGTTGATACGCACCAGAGCTTTGCCTTCGGCGGCTACACCGGTGATCTCAACCTGCTCGTATATAGGTAAGTTCTTCTTTTTCATTTTGCTAATAACCACTCAATGGAGTGTTTGTAAAGGCTCTCAAAATTACGCACGGCTTCGAGGGGAAAACCGTACACGAGGGTAGTGGGTGTGCCGCTCGCGTTGGTGTATCCCACCGCTGCACCGCACCGCATGTCGAGGTACTGCGCTGTGCGCTTGGCACCCATGCCTGCAGGACTCAGCCCTTCGGGCGTGCAGGTGAAGAGTTGCTCTTCGTTGGGTTCGGTAAAGAGTTGATAGACGCGATGCCCCGGCACGCCGACCCGTCCGCTATGCGTAGCCTGACGGGCGTAATAGGACGCATGGAGATTCGCGCGCAGCCACGCGGGATCGACGGCACTGAGGTGGTCGCTGCTGAGCAGCACTTTGCCGCCTTGGCGCAGGTATGAGGCTAACTGCGAGCGGGTCTGATCCATCAGCGGCTGCCGCTGGCGTCCACATACGACATCGACGAGGGCATAGGTGGTGTCCACCCGGGCGAGACCTTCCGTAGCACTGACATAACTGATCTTCAGCGCTTGCAGCGCTTTGCCGTGCAACGCACTCCAGTTACGGGTGTTACCGACCGTCATCTGTCCGGCATGGTCGCGGTAACAGGAACCCCAGCCGCAGTTATCGTCATCTATCCACTCATCGGCACGAAGGTAGTTCCACTGCGCACCGATATAGGCACAACTGAACCCGTCCTCGCAGGCATAACTGCCCGGCACGATGCCGGCATAGGCGGAGTCAGCAAACCACTCGACACCATAGGTGTCGTTGAAGGCGTCGATGATAAGCGCCAAGGGCGCTTGTTTAGAGGCTGCGCCGTTTATTGCTGCGCGTTTATTGCCTTCGGCATTTATAAAGGCACTCACCATGGGTGACGGGAAGGAGAGGCCGCCGTCATTGCCGGCTACGACATAGTAGTTATACCGGGTGCCGGGTTCGAGGGTGGTCTGGAGCTGGCAACCTTTGTTGACCTGCTGCACATCCCACTCGCCTTCGTTCTGCTGGATATAGACCATGTAATAGGTGGGTTTGGCTTCGGGCTCGAGTGCATCCTCTTTGGGTTCCCACCGCAGCAGTCCTTTGGCGTCAATCGCGAGTTGCTCGACAGGCAGGGGTTGCACGACGGCGGACTTACCGTTGAGGTAGCGCAAGATACCTTTATACACCGCGCGGGCGGCGGCAAAGCGGAACTTCGGGTCGAGGCCGTAGCGCATGTCCGCCATGTTCTTATGGCTGAGCAGTTCGAGGATGATACTCGGCACGACGGGTACGCGGGACTCGCAGTAGTTGGCTTCTTTGAGTTGGCGGCGCGTCCACTCCGGCGCGAGGGTCTGGAGGTCTTGAGTGACCTGGGTCTGGATATAGTCGGCGAAGTTACGGTTCACTTTCTCGCGGTTTCGTCCGTCCCGCAGCACGCGGTTGCCGTCATCGTCTTTGGCGGTATAGATGACGAGTGTACCGATGATGGTAGAGTCATCGCCGCTGTCCTGTCCGTCGGTGTGGAAGGCGAGGCAGAGGTCCATCGGCGTGCTGTGCTCGTTGACCCACATCGGCCGGCACTTCATGTCGTCCTTGTACTCATTGCCTTCGTAGAGGTCCCATATCGCAGGATCGACGCCTTTGTCTTTGAGCCAATAGCGCGCCCCTTCCGCCCAGCGCGGCATGCCGGATACACCCGTCTCCTGGTTCTCGAGTCCCGCGCGCGGCATATGCACCGTAGCGCCGGCGTTCTCGAGCATGCGGCGGATGAGTTTGACATACTCCTGGCTGTAGAGGTCTTCGACGGTGGTCCAGAGCGTCGCGCGCTGCCAGATCCACTCCTCGCGGTCGGCGTTGTAGTAAAGACCATGACTCGGCCAGAGGGCGATGTTGCGCTCCGTGAGGTCTTTCTGCTCGCCGGCCGGGATAGAACCCTTCGCCAGGTCCGTCACCAGTTCGTCGATATCGGTCTTGCCGGTGTAGATCGTCACTTTGCCGTTCGGGTGACCGAGCACCCAGCGGCTGACTTGCTGCTTGAGTGCCGCGAGGTTCTGCGGCGTCCAGCGCACGTCGTGCAGGGTGGCGTTGGTGCGGACGGTGACGGAACGACCATCGGCGCGCAGTTGCTTGACGCGCACCGGCGGCGACCACACACGCGAGAAGCCCGTGAAGGCCGTCAGCGAGTCTCCGAGTTCCTGCATGCCGATGGTGGCGTAGGCGGGAGTACAGAGTACAGAGCACAGAAGCGCAAGTGCAAGTACTATGCACTTGAAAATCTTCTTAACCCTAAAGGGTACGATTATTTTTGATGAATCAAAAATCTTCATCACTCAGGTCGGTGTTGCTCTTACGGTTTGCCAGTTCCGCCTCTTGGTAGGACTTGAGCAGGTCAGCCGCCATCTTAGCCTGGTAGCCCTCGACGATGTCATAGTCTTTGGCGTCGTTCTCCTTGAAGACCACGCGCACCTTGATGACAGCCGTTCCGGCCTTGAGTTTGTCAATCACTTCCGGCACTACCTCATAGGAGGTGATAGTCTCGTAGTACGAGATGGTGGCATTACCGTTCTTCTTGGTGTACTTGTTCTTCTGCACCTCCGATCCCGCTGCGCGGTTAAGACGAACAGCCTTGCCGTCCGCAAAACGGATGAGGACACGGGACGCGTCGGTGAACTCATTGTAGGCGTTGACATTCACGGTCTTGACGAGCAGCGTCGTGACGTCCTGACCGTCCTTGTGCTCTTGGCAGAAGGCGATCTGCGGCTTGAGGTTCTTGTTTACAGAATTGTCCACGTGGATAAACTTACCGCGCTCGGCGGCACTCATCGTAAGTACTGACAACACAGCCAGCAACAACATACATACTTTTTTCATACTTTATTTTTGTTAATTTTAAACATTCTGTTCACCGGTCGTACACGGTAGCCGGCCGACCGTAGTTGCTCCAGCAGTCCTTCTTCTCCGCCCAGATAGACGGCGTTGAGCGTGATGAAACATCCGCCCTGCGCGAGCAAGGGTTGCAGGCGCTTGACCCATTCTTTGTTTCGCCGGCAATAGACCTGGTAGTCCGAATAGGAGATACTCGTTTTGTTGTTCGGTCCTTCGACTTGGTAGGCTATCTCGGTCAGGCGGCCGTTGCGGTACATGTCCCGGATGGCGCGCTCCTGCTTGACTTCGTTCTCGGGGTACTCGATGACTTTGAGCAGTTCCCGGCACTGCCAATGGAAGGGCTCGCGATCGAAGAGCATATACATCGTCTCGCCGATATTATCGAGTCCTACGACGGGGATGTTCCGCTCGGCGGCGACGGACTCAAAGAACGACTCCATCGAGTGCTGCTCATCGTACTGCAGCCACTGCTTCATCAGTTCGGTGCGGAACATCTCCGTGAGGTAGGAGGGCTTCATGCGGCAGAGTTTGTCGAGCCCCATGCCGAGGTTGATGCGGAGCGAGTTATCGATATACTCGTATTCGGATTCGCTGTAGAAATTGCTCAGTTTGATGGAGTCGGGTAGGACGGCAGCCTGGCGGAGTGCCGCTATCGCTTCGTAGTCCTGCATGGCGAACTCCGTCACCACTCTCTTGCACTTGCTGAAGCACTTGAAGACATTCGGGATGGTGTCGAGGAACTGCATATTCACCAGGCGGTTCGTAGCCAGGATATACGACTTCTGCTTGACGGACCGTCCGCTGATCTCATACAGCACCTGCGCCTTTGCCGGAACAAGGAACAAGGCCAAAAGAGCAAGAAGTACTATGTATTTATAATTGATCATTGATGATTGATTATTGATCATTTAAATCGCGAGATCATGTTATACGCTTGGTAAATACCTAATTCTCCGGCCTTGCTGAGGTCCGGTAGGCCTCGGTCCGTATCGCCGGTGTAGATATACGTCAGTCCGCGGTTGAAGTAGGCCTCCGCGAAGTCGGCGTCGATGTCGATGGCTTTGGTATATTGCTTGATCGCCTCGGCGTACTCATGCTTGGCGCAGAGGATGTTCGCTTTGTTGTAGTACGCGAAGGCGAAGTCCGGGCGCAACGCCAGCACATGGTCGTAGTCGCGCAGAATGAGTTCATAGTCCGGATCGGCCATGCGGTAACGCCAGTTAGCGCGGCAGAAGACGACGATCGGTTCGGTGTCGCTATCCGCCAGCAAGAGCGCTTTCGTGCAGTCATCGACGGCACTCGCGTAGTCCTTGATAATGGCGAACTCCATGGCGCGCGCCAGATAGACGGCCATGCTCTCCGATTGGTCGATGAGCAGGGTCAGCCGGCGTATCTCCGAGAAGTGGAAGTCCACCATCTCGGCGGTGAGCGTCAGTTCCTGGGTGGTGAACTTCATCGCCGCCGGCAGCACCTCCTGACGGTTCAGCGCTTCTACCAGCGGGTGGTAGTAATTGGTGCGCCGGAGGCTCATGTCCTGCGTGTAATAGCTGAGCACGATCTGGGGTTCGTTGACGATGTTCTGGTATTTCTTCTGCACCGCTCCGCGGGTCTGCGAGCCGTATTTCTGCTCGTCCTCGGTAGGCTCAGACTGGTTCTGCGCGGCGGTCGCGGAGAACTGCTTGCGATAGTCTTTCTTCTGCGGCTGCGCATCGGCGATGACCATGTCGGTGTTAGGTTGGGTTGCCTGTTGCGCCCGGATAACGTCCTTGCGTTCTTCCAGATCATGCGCTTTCTGGCGATAGCGGTAGGCGGCCGCCTGGTCGCCTTGCTTGGCTTTCGCCTGGGCGGCGAGGTAGTAACTGGGCAGGAAATAAGGATAGCGCGCGATGAGAGCGTCCATGTCCTTCACTACCTCTTTCCACTGCTTGAGTTGCATCTCGACTAAGGCGCGCTGGTAGCGCATCTCGACCTTGTCCGGCTCGAGATCGATCGCTTTGTTGAAGTCCTCCAGGGCGCGGTTGTAGTCTCCCACCTCCTGACGCATCATACCGCGGTTGTAGTAACAATCGGCTTCGTTGGGCGCTATCTTCACCGCCTGGTCGTAGTCCGCCAGGGCGCCGCGGTAGTTATGACGGCGGTAGTGCAGCAGACCGCGGTTGATATAGTCGCCCGCCCACTTGGAGCCGAGGTTGATAGCCTGCGTGAGTTGGGCATAGGCTTCGTCCTCGCGGTTGAGCATGAGATTGGTCACACCCAGCGCGGACCATGCCGCAGGGTTCGTCCTATCGTATTTGACGGCTTCGGAGAAAGCGTCCAACGCCGGCAGGGTGTCGCCCTTGAGCATGCACACTCGTCCGCGCTCGCTCCAGCCCGAAGCGGATTGGGGTTCGCGGCGCAGGAGTTGGTCGATGTCCTCCAAGGCCTCGTCGTAGTGCTTCATTAACGCACGCGTGTCTGCGCGAAGAATCATATAGGTGCGGTTTTCCGGCGAGAAACGCAGTGCCTCCGTGTAGTCCGCCTCCGCCAGTTCCAGTTGGTTCAACTGGCGGTATATATACCCGCGGGCGTAGTAACAACCCGGCGAGAACGGATTACGCTCGATCGCGGCGTTACAGTCCCGCAAGGCGCCCTGGTAGTCCTCCAGTTGGATCTTCGCTATCGAGCGGTAGAAATAGGGTTCGGCAAGGTAGGGCTTGAGGTGAATGACCTGATTGAAATACTGAATCGACAGCACATAGTCCTCGAAATACAGCGCATTCCGTCCGATCGCGGTGATACGATCGGTGTTGAGTTGCGCGAAGGCAGGAGTACAGAGTACAGAATACAGAGTACAGACTATGAATGCTATTTTCCTATACGTTTTCAATGTTATTTGCAACCTTCGTTGGGGTCAAACCACTCGGGGATATCGAACTGCTCCTCCGGACTATAGCCTAATTCCGGGTCCGCCAGCACTTTCTGCATGTATAGCGCGCAGATAGGCAGAGCCATCGAAGCACCCTGTCCTTCTGCCATATTATCAAAATGTATGCCACGGTCTTCTCCGCCGACCCACGTACCACATACGAGCGAAGGCGTGAAGCACATGAACCATCCGTCGGAGTTATTGTTCGTCGTACCTGTTTTTCCGCCCATAGGCGCAGTGATGCCGTATTTGAAGCGGGTGCGGACACCGGTGCCGTGGTCGAGTACGGCGCGCAGCATATAAATCATCTTATAGGCGGTTGTCTCGCTGATGATCTCGTGCGTCCGCGGGGTGAAAGTACCGATGACATTACCGTTGTTGTCCTCGATACGGGTGACGTAGAGCGGTTCGGTTCGGATACCCTTGTTGGCAAAAGTGGTGTAGGCATCGACCATCTCCTCGACGCTCACCTCGCACGGACCGAGACAGAGCGAGACGACCGGATCGAGTTGACCCTGGATTCCGAAGGACTGCATCATCTTCACCAGTTGCTCGGGCGTGAAGAGGGTCATCAGGTAGGCCGCCATCCAGTTGGACGACTCTTTGAGTCCCCAGGTGAGGGAGACGGTGTCGCCCCAGTATTTCTCGTGGGTGTCGCGCGGCGCCCAGCGGTCGCCGTTCGGGAGGATGACGACGACGGAGTCATAGACCCAGGTCTCGCAGGGCCACATACCTTCGTCCATCGCGAGCGTGTAGAGGTAGGGCTTGACGGTCGAACCCACCTGGCGCTTGCCTTTGGTACACATGTCGTATTGGAAATGTGTGAAGTTCGGTCCGCCGACATAGGCTTTCACATGGCCGGTGTGCGGGTCGATGGACATGAATCCGCAGCGCAGGTAACTCTTGAGCCACTTGATGGAGTCGTAGGGCGAGAGGGTGGTATCGACCAGTCCGCGGTCATAGGTAAAGACCTGCATCTCCCGCGGCGTCATAAAGGCTTTGGTGATGGAGTCGGAACTGCAGCCGGCACTGCGCATCCGCCGATAGCGGTCGGTTTGGCGCATGGAGCGGTTCATGATACCATCCACCTCCTCTTGCGTGAGTTGCTTGGAGAAAGGCGCGTTCTTCTTGCGTCTGAGTTCGCGGAAGAACGATTTCTGCTGCTCCTGCATGTGCTCGCTCACTGCCTCTTCGGCATAGCGCTGCATACGCGAGTCGATGGTAGTGTAGATCTTCAGACCGTCCTGATAGATATCGTATTTGGATCCGTCCGCTTTGCGGTTCTTCTCGCAGAAACCGTACAAGGGGTTATTGTCCCACTGCTGTCTGTCCAACACATACTGCTGCTTGTTCCACTCCGAATAGTCGCTCTCTTTGGGTTCTTTGGCCGTCAGCGTAACACGCAGATACTCACGCAGATAGGGCGCGATACCTTGCTTATGATCGACCGAACTGTAGCGGATCTCGAGGGGTATGGCCGCCACCGAGTCGCGCGTCGCTGCGTCGATATATCCGTATTTCTCCATCTGTCCTAGCACGGTGTTGCGGCGACCCGTCGCACGCTCGGGATGGCGCACAGGGTTATAGAGCGAAGGGTTCTTACACATGCCGACTAACATCGCCGCCTCTTCGAGTTTGAGGTCCTTCGGCGTGGTAGAGAAATAGACCTGCGAAGCCGATTGAATACCTACGGCATTATAGAGGAAGTCGAACTGGTTGAGGTACATGAGCAGAATCTCGTCCTTGGAGTAGAGTCGCTCCAGTTTGGTAGCGATGACCCATTCGATCGGTTTCTGCATGGCGCGCTCGAGGATGTTATTGGCGCGCGGCGACCATAGCTGCTTCGCTAACTGCTGGGTGAGGGTACTACCGCCACCGGCGCGACCGAGTTTGAGAATCGCGCGGAACATGGACTTGAAATCCACGCCGGTGTGCTCGTAGAAACGCACGTCTTCGGTCGCGATCAGCGCATCAATCAGGTCCTGCGAGAGGTCGGTGTATTGCACGCCGATACGGTTCTCATAGCGGTAATAGCGCCCGAGCGATTGCATATCCGACGAGATAATCTCGCTGGCGAAGGTGTTCTTCGGGTTCTGCAGTTCTTCCAGCGGTGGCAGGTAGCCCAACGCACCTCGCGTGATGAGCCACATGACGAGGAAGACGATTAGGATGCCTCCGAAGAAAAGGCCCCAGAACCAGAGTAAGAACGGTTTATACCATGTTTTTGTATTCATATCATCAAATCTTCAATTATCCTGTTTAATATATGGATGCCGCTTTGCGTAGCGACGATGTCTCCTTCGGGTGTCTCGCGCAACAGACCGTCCGCTATATACGGGCTGAGCTCCGCTTGTATCGCTGCGCGGGGCACGCCTCTGTTCGTACGAAGGCCAAGCATGATGCGCTCGTTGTAGAGGTCTTTGTCCGTCAGTGTCTCGCTCTCGCGTATCAGGTTGCCGTCCCGGATGCCGCGGAGGTAGGCGTCCAAGTCGTCGGGGTTCCAACTACGGATGCGACCTATGTAACTGTGTGCGCCGGCGCCGATACCTATATACGGCGTGCCGTCCCAATAACGGCTGTTATGCTTGGCTTCGAAGCCCGGCAGCGCAAAATTGCTTACTTCATAATGCACGAATCCGGCATTCTTCAACCGCTCGCATAAGTCGTCATACATCGCGTTCTCCGTGTCTTCGTCAACGGGCGTCAGTTCGCCCTTATCGCGCATGCGTGTCAGCGCCGTGCCGTCTTCGTACATCAGCCCGTAGCACGATATATGCTGTATGTTTAGCCGCAAGGCCGTCTCTATGTCCGCTCTCCACTGTTCCATCGTCTGTGCCGGCAGGGCGTACATCAGGTCGATGGAGAGGTTGTTGAAGCCTGCTTCCTGCGCCATCGTTACTGCCTCTATCGCTTGCACGGCATTATGACGCCGGTCGATGAGCTGCAACAGCGGGTCCTGAAAGGACTGTATCCCGATGGACAGACGGTTGATGCCCGCTTTTTTCAAGGCTCGCAGGTATTCCGGTGTCGCATCGCCCGGATTGAGTTCCATCGTGATTTCTTCGGCATCGTTCGTGCCAACGGCCTCTATTAAACGCTGTATGTCTTGCGGTTCCAACGTACTGGGTGTTCCTCCGCCGAGGTAAATCGTACGAATGGGTTCGCCGGTTTCGTGTTTGCGCGCCTGTATCTCCGCCAACAAGGCTTCCATGTATTCCGCTCGCCGCTCCAAAAGGGTGGTGGAGAAGAAGTCGCAGTACACGCAGCGCTTCTTGCAAAACGGAATATGGATGTACAGGCCTGCCATCAGTCTTTCTTCCAGAATGTCGTTCCGACCAATTCGTCCGGCAGGTACTGCTGTTCGGTCCAATGTCCCGGATAGTCGTGCGGGTACTTATAGCCGTCGGCGTAGCCGAGTTCTTTCATCAGGCTGGTCGGAGCATTGCGGAGGTGTAGGGGCACAGGTAGGTTGCCCGTCTCACGCACTTTCGCCAAGGCCGCGTCGATCGCCAGGTAGGCCGAGTTATCTTTCTTGCAAGTCGCCAAGTAGATGGTGGTTTCCGCCAAAGGTATACGCCCTTCCGGCCAACCGATCTTATTGACCACATCGAAGCAGGTGTTGGCCAACAACATAGCGTTAGGGTTGGCCAAACCGATGTCTTCACTCGCCAAAATGACTAGTCGCCGCGCGATGAATTTCGGGTCCTCTCCGCCCTCAATCATGCGTGCCAGCCAATAGATGGCAGCTTGCGGGTCACTGCCGCGCACCGACTTGATGAAGGCCGAGATGATATCGTAGTGCATCTCCCCGTCCTTGTCATAGGCGACGGGGTTCTGCTGCAACTGCTTGGTGACCGTCTCATTATCAATGATTCTCGCACCGCTGTTGCTTACTAACTCGATGATGTTGAGTAGTTTGCGCGCATCGCCGCCGCTATAGCGCAGCAAAGCCTCCGTGTCCTTTATCTCCAGATTCAGCGACCGGATATATTCGTCTTTGGTCAGCACGCGGTGGAGCAGTTCCATCAGGTCGTCTTTGTCCAGCGATTTGAGCACATAGACCTGACAGCGGCTGAGCAGGGGAGTGATGACCTCAAACGAAGGGTTCTCGGTGGTCGCGCCGATGAGGGTGATGGTACCTTCTTCGACGGCGCCTAACAGGCTGTCCTGCTGACTCTTGCTGAAACGATGGATCTCATCGATGAAGAGGATCGGACTGCGGCTGTCGGCGGGTGCAAAAAGACCGGCATTGAGACTCGCGTTGCGTTTTGCCTTGTCAATCACGTCCCTTACTTCCTTCACCCCGCTCGTCACGGCGCTCAGCGTATAGAACGGCCGCTGGAGCTGGTGGGCAATGATGCGCGCGAGGGTGGTCTTACCGACTCCCGGAGGACCCCACAAGATAAAACTGGCGATATTGCCGCTCTCGATCATCCGGCGGAGAATCGCTCCTTCGCCCACCAGGTGTTTCTGACCTATGTACTCGTCCAAAGTCTTTGGACGCATGCGTTCTGCTAATGGCAACATAATAATTCCTTTGCTGTTTTCAAGGCGGCCTCTGTGACATTCTTTCCGCTAAGCATCGACGCGATTTCGTTCACTCGCTCGGATTCATTCAAGAGGCTGATATGCGTCTCGGTGCGCTTGTCCGTATCGGCCTTATAGACCTTATAATGGGTTTGGCCCAACGCCGCTATCTGCGGCAGGTGGGTGATAGCAATGATCTGGCGGGTCTTCGCCATGTCTCGCATGATGGACGCCATTTGTGTCGCTATCTCACCGCTCACACCCGTGTCTATCTCATCGAAGATGATGGTCGGCAGGCCTTTGGTGCTGGCGATGAGCGCTTTCACGCATAGCATCAACCGGCTTATCTCACCGCCCGAAGCCACTTCACTCACGTTGCGCAGGCTCTGGTTGAGGTTCGCGGCAAAGAGTATCTGCACCTCGTCGCACCCGCTCGGCGTAAAGTCGGCGGTGGGCAACACAGGTATCTCCACTTTGGCATGCGCCACACCCAGACGCGTCAGTCCCTTTACGAGTCGCTCGCATATCTGCGGCACGACGGCCTTACGGCTCTTGGTCAGCGTCTCCGCCGCTTTGGTGAGCGCTGCTCGCTTGGATGCCACCTCGTTCTCTGCCTGCGATATATCAAAATCAAAACTGTCTAAGCGGTTGACTTGTTCCGCCAACTCGTCGCGCAGCGCGATCAGTTCCTCGATCTTCTCCGCACTGAACTTATGCAGCAGGCTGTTCAGGCTGTCCATGCGCTCTTCAACCCAATTGAGCCGCTGCGGGTCCATCTCCACGCGATTCGCCATCCGCTCCGCTTCATCCGCTATATCCTGCAACTCGATGCGGGCGCTGTCGAGCCGTTTCTGCAGTTCCGGCGCGGCTTCATCTAAGCGGCAGGCACGGATAGCGTCCAGCGCACTGCCTTGCTCGCCGTTGAGTGCTGCTACCGCCGTCTCCAGCGCCATGCGGATCTCTTCGGCATGACTCAGACGGAACTGCTCTTGCTCCAGTTCGTCCAACTCACCCGCCTGCAGATTGGCTTCGTCCAAAAGCTTGTAGCGGTACTGAATATAATCCGCGTCCTGCTGGCTCTTCTTGGCCAGGTCCTGCAATTTGCGCAGTGCCTCTACGGCCGCGGTATAGGCCTCATAGTGCACATTGTAATCCGACCGCAGGGCATCGTTCTGCGCGATCGCATCCAAGACCTCCAGTTGAAAATCGGCGTTCTCAATCAGCAGATTGGCGTGCTGCGAGTGGATGTCAATCAGTTTGTTAGCTAAGAGTTTCAACTCCTGCAGCGTCACCACACTATCGTCCACGAACGAACGACTCTTGCCGGAAGCGTATAACTCGCGGCGGATGATGCCTTCGTCAAATTCCGCCTCGATGATACACTTGTCCTCGCCGTCGGTGATGGCTTTGCTGTCCGCGCGGGCACCGAGCACCAAGGCCAGGGCACCGAGGATGATACTCTTTCCTGCACCCGTCTCACCCGTCATCACCGAGAAGCCGGCTCCGAAGTCGATATCCAGGTGGCTGATCAGTGCGTAGTTCTGTATGTGTAAATGCTTTAGCATTCCCTAATTCTCTAATTCACTAATTCACTCATTCATTAATCCGGTCGTAGGTGTTGACGCGGGTCGGGTCGATGTCCGTCAAGATCTCATACACCGCCTTCTTCTCTTTGTCCGTTCCCTTGCTGAAGATATCCACCAACTCATCGGCTTTGGCGTCGAGGAAAGTGTTGATGACATAGGTCGCGGGGCGCGAGCGATACGCCTCTTTGAGCACAGGCATGCCTTCGGCGATGCGACCGCGGGCATTGGCGACGTTATTGCTCATCTCGTCCAGACCAAGGCGGTGGTACTCATAATAGAAATTGCGATATTTCTTAAATGCATCGTCCACCAGATTATGAATCAGCGCATAGCGGTTGCGGTTGCTCTCAAACGCCAACCAGCCTGTCTGCTCATGTCCGTCCATCGAAGCGGTCTGACATACATCGGCAATCTGCTCGCATTGCAGGAAGAACGGCGTACCTCCGAGGCGCTGGAAACTGTCCTGATCATGGCCGATGATGAGGTAGCAATAGTACGCGAGCATTGCCGTGAGGTTTGTGGTGAACTGGTTCTGCTGCCAATCCAAGCGGTCGAACTCCTTGTAGGAAAAGTTAAACGCACCGTCTTTGAAGTTCAAGATAGGCGTCGTGTAGGTGGTGCCATACACCGGCCGGCGGCTCTGCAGCGTCATTTCACAAGTGTACATCTCACCCGCAACCTGCTTTACCACGATCAGCATGCTGCACTCGATCTTCTCGTTGTCCGCGTATGTCATGTTCGTCCAGCGGTTCTGGTTCATATACTCCTCGATACCCGCCTTCAGCGTCTCATACACCTGTTTGTTCGTACCTTCAATCATTTCCGAATTGATGGTCACGGTACAATTGATCTCTTGTGCTCGCGCTATACCTACGGCACAGAGCATCAACGCTATGTATAAAATCTTTCTCATTTCGAAATGGAGATAATATTTCCGGTCTTCTCGCTAAATACAATCTTCGGTAACTCTTTGCCGGTGAACAGGCTCTTGGGCAGGGGGATGTCGATACCTAACTGCGCCACCGGAATGGTGCGCTCGCCCAACAGCCGACCTTGGTAGATAATACGCACGATGGCACTTCCCGGCAGGTTATATGAGATCTGCGAAAGGGCCTCGCCTTTCTTGGAGTTCTTGTCTGTGCGGGGAATGGTGTATTCCTGAGCCCGGTGACCGACGAAGATTGTAATCGAATCCGCATCGATATTGTCTTTGTCGGTAAATCCGTTCTCCTCCGAGAAATACAGAAAATCCTTCTGACTCGCACGAACCATGTGATTGTCGTGGGTGATATGATCCCACATAATGCGCTTATGCTCGGTGGTGACACTGCGCTTTCCGACGAACAGCTCCGTCAACTCGCGCTCCTGCTTGTCCAGTTCCGCCAACACCAGTTCCATCGCCTTGCCATCCGCCGGCGCGTGCTCTACCTCGCCGCTCAGCAGATACATACGTGTCTCGCGGATGTGGAAGATCTGCTTCGCGATCTCATAAGCCTGCGCCTGCGGTGTACTGGCTTTCAGTACTTCCTCGGGGTAAGGTGCTACGTGGATGCTGGTCTTATTCGTTTTTTCTTCTTTCTTGCCGTTTTGGAACTTCGGGGCTGCAGCTTTTTCTGTCTCTGCCGGCACATTGAAACCCACGAGGAGATTCTTCTCGTTCAGGCGCAACAACTGGATATCCAGTCCTTTCTCCGGAACTACCTTATGCGGGCGAGTGGGATCGGCTTCGGTTTTTGTGCCAATCATGACGTTCTTCAACGTATAAACCGTCTTGTTTTCCTTCACAAAATCCGTCGCACCGAGCATGTCCGCAGCAAATTTTGCATATGGTCCCACCTCTTCTTTCTCCACAGTGTATGTGAAGTCCAGAGCCAGCACGGTCTTCGGCGTGTAATAGATCAACGCCGGTTCATTCTCTTCGATGATGGTCGCTTGCATCGCGCCAATCATCATCATTCCTACGAGTACAAAAAATAACTTTTTCATCATATGTTTGATTTTATTATGCTTGTTTATGCTTGTTTATGCTTGTTTATGCAGGGTTCATGCAGGGTTTATGCAGGGTTTATGCAGGCATTCTGCTGTTCAGAATTCCAAATCTCCCAGGCAGCCCTCGCTTGACCCAACAGCATTCCGATGCCGTTTTGGATGGTTGCTCCCTGCGCTTTGCCTTTCTGCAAAAAGAGGGTCTCTTCGGGATTATACACGCAGTCAAAGAGCAAGTGCCGCGGCGTGATGAGTTCGTACGGGATGGCGGGACAACTGTTCACATCCGGCAACATACCGAGCGGCGTACAATTGACAATCACTGTGTTAGCGTCCATGATTTCTTTATTCAAATCCTCATACCCTAACATCCCTTCTTTCGGCGTGCGGCTCACGAGGGTAGGGGTGAGTCCCAATTTCTTCAAACCGTAACAAACCGCCTTCGATGCCCCGCCGGTGCCTAACACCAGTGCTTTACGGTCAAACTCCCGCAATAAGGGTTTGATGGACTCCATGAATCCGATACAATCGGTGTTGTACCCCACACGCTGATGCACCACATTCACCGCACCAATCGCCTGTGCCGTCTCATCCAAGCGCTTGAGATACGGAATGACGGTCTGCTTGTACGGCAGCGTGACATTACATCCGTCCAAGCGATCCAGCAAACCCTCTATCTCCGAAGGAATGTGTTTCGGACGGATGGGGTACAAACTGTACTCCGCATCAATCGTTTCTGTTGCAAATTTCTCATTGAAATATTTCGCCGAGAAGGAATGCAACAGGGGATATCCTATTATACCGAAGTGACGCATAATTTTCCTTTTTTTATCGTTGCCTGATGGGTCTTGGAGGTGAATGTTTTTCCTCCTTCTCCCTTTTGCAACGCATCGTATATCTTATCTATTCCCGCGAAATTATATTCGCGAAGTTCTTCGTAAAGCATAACAATTCCTGCTTCGCGCGTATCTTTGCCGTCCAATATATCGGCGTAGCCTTGCAGGTATTCGGCTGTTCGGGCCATGTGTTCGATTTCCGCTTTGCTGTAGTTCTTGAGTTGCTCACGGACCGCATTGCGGGTGATGGAGGTGTCGCTGTTGGTACTATCTACGACCCAATTGATGTGCCGCTTGTCCCGCAAATAATGTTCAATATAGTCCCGTGTCGTGCAGAGCAGCGGACGTACGACCGGCACACCGTTCTGTGCCATGGGATTAGCACTCTTCGGACGCATACCAGCCAAGCCTCTCAGTCCTGCGCCGCGCTTGAGGTTCAGCAGCAAAGTCTCCGCTTGGTCATTCTGGTGATGCGCTACGGCCACCGCTTGACAGCCGTTGGCTTGGGCAAGTTCGTCAAACCACGCATAGCGCAATTCCCGCGCAGCCATCTCCACGCTCACTTCATGAGCTCGCGCGTAAGCCAAGGTATCGAAATCCTTTACATGCAGTTGCACTTTCATGCGCTCACACAAGTTCCGCACAAACGCTTCGTCGCGATCACTCTCTGCGCCTCGCAGATGAAAATTACAATGTGCTACGATACATTCATACCCTGCGCGAACCAGTACATCCAGCAATCCTACACTGTCCGCACCGCCGCTCACGGCTACCAACACCGGTTGGCCTTTGACCAACAAACCCCGCTGGCGAATATATGTCGTCACACGCCGTAACACTTTTAATCCCCTAAACCTCTGTATTTCACTCGCTTGGGCTGACACGCCTCTTCGCCTAGACGCATCTTCTTGTTCTCTTCGTACTCCGAGTAACTGCCTTCGAACCAGAACACCTTGCCGTCTCCTTCGTACGCGAGGATATGCGTGCAGATACGGTTGAGGAACCAGCGGTCGTGGCTGATCACAACGGCGCAGCCGGCGAAGTTCTCCAGACCTTCCTCCAACGCGCGCAGGGTATTCACATCGATGTCGTTCGTCGGCTCGTCGAGCAGCAGCACGTTGGCTTCGCTCTTGAGCGTCAGCGCCAAGTGTAGGCGATTTCGTTCACCGCCGGACAGCACACCGCATTTTTTCTCTTGGTCTGCACCGGTGAAATTAAAACGACTTAAGTACGCGCGGGCGTTGATCTCACGGCCCGCCACACGGATAAACTCCGTACCACCGCTGATGGTCTCGAAAACCGACTTATTCGGGTCGATATCCGTGTGTTGCTGGTCCACATATCCGATCTTCACCGTCTCGCCGACGCTAAACGTACCTTTGTCGGCTTTCTCGGAACCGATGATCATGCGGAACAGTGTGGTCTTGCCGGCGCCGTTCGGGCCTATCACGCCTACGATGCCGTTCGGCGGCAACATGAAGTTGAGGTCCTCAAACAACAGCCGGTCGCCAAAAGACTTGGCTACTCCTTCGGCGTTAATGACCTTGTTACCGAGACGCGGACCGTTCGGAATAAAGATCTCTAACTTCTCCTCGCGCTCTTTCTGCTCCTCGTTCAGCATGCGGTCGTAGGACTCGAGACGCGCTTTCTGTTTGGCGTGGCGTGCTTTCGGCGCCATGCGGATCCATTCCAACTCGCGCTCGAGTGTCTTGCGGCGCTTGGAAGCTTGTTTCTCTTCCTGCGCCATACGATTGGTCTTCTGCTCCAACCAAGAGGAGTAGTTGCCCTTCCAAGGAATACCTTCGCCGCGGTCAAGTTCGAGTATCCATCCGGCTACATTATCGAGGAAATAGCGGTCGTGGGTGATACAGATCACCGTACCGGCATATTGTTGCAGGTGTTGCTCCAACCAATCGATTGACTCCGCGTCCAAGTGGTTCGTAGGCTCGTCGAGCAACAGCACATCCGGTTGTTGCAGCAACAGACGGCACAAGGCCACACGGCGACGCTCGCCTCCGGAGAGGGTAGTGACACTCGCGTCATCGGGCGGGCAGCGTAAAGCATCCATCGCGCGGTCGAGTTTCTGGTCGATATTCCATGCGTCCGCAGCGTCTAACTTGTCCTGTAACTCTGCCTGACGCGCCAGTAACTTATCGAAGTCCGCATCCGGCTCCGCGAATGCCATGTTGATATCGTCGTACTCCTTGAGCATGTCCATGATCGGCTGTACACCTTCCTGCACCACTTCCCGAACGGTCTTGTTCGGGTCGAGTTTCGGATCTTGCTCCAAATAGCCGACACTATATCCGGGCGACCATACTACTTCTCCCTGATACTCCTTCTCTATACCCGCGATGATCTTGAGCAGGGTCGATTTGCCCGCACCGTTCAGACCGATGATGCCGATCTTGGCACCATAGAAAAAACTCAGGTAGATATTCTTTAATACCTGTTTCTGGGGACCGAAACTCTTGTTCAGTCCTACCATCGAGAAAATAATCTTCTTATCGTCTGCCATACTCTGCGAATGTATAATCGTAGGGGTTCTTATCGTCCGCGCTGTGCCGCTCTGCGCTCAGCTGCTTCCAAATTTTCGGATCAATCTCCGGGAAGAAGGTATCGGCGTCTTCCCAAGAATGATGGATATGCGTGATATAGAGTTTATCTGCAAACTCCATAGCTTGTTTATAAACCATTCCGCCACCAATAACAAAGGCTTCTTCATCCGGCGACACTTTCGCTCTTAGCTCTTCCATCGAATACACCGTCTCTGCGCCTTCGAAAGTCTTTCCCTTCACATCGGTCAGCACGATATTACGCCTATTCGGCAGCGGGTGTTTTGGGAGCGACAGAAACGTTCGCTCACCCATCATTACTGTATGCCCGCTGGTGATCTCTTTGAAATGCTTCAAGTCTGCCGGCATGTGACACAACAGGTCACCTTTCTTGCCGATTGCATAATTCTCTGCTATCGCTACAATGATGGAAATCATACGCTTACTACGCCCGCAATATGAGGGTGCGGGTCATATCCCTCTAATGTGAAATCTTCGAATTGGAAACCAAACAGGTCTTTGACCTCAGGGTTAATAATCATTTTCGGCAGCGGTCGCGGATCGCGCGTTAACTGCAGCTTCACCTGCTCAAGGTGGTTCAAGTAGATATGTGCATCACCGAGCGTGTGAACGAAGTCGCCGCATTGGAGCCCCGTCACTTGTGCCATCATCTGAAGGAGTAGGGCATACGACGCGATATTAAACGGCACGCCGAGGAAGATATCCGCACTGCGCTGGTATAGCTGCAAACTCAACTTGCCGTCCGCTACATAGAACTGGAACAGGCAGTGGCACGGCGGCAAAGCCATCTTCTCCACTTCCGCCACATTCCATGCACTCACCATCATACGCCGGCTGTCCGGATTCTTCTTAATCGTCTCCACGATATTCGCGATCTGGTCAATCGTGCCACCGTTATAATCGGGCCAACTTCTCCATTGGTGACCATACACCGGTCCTAACTCGCCGTTCTCATCCGCCCATTCGTTCCAGATACGCACGCCGTGCTCCTGCAGATACTTCACATTCGTGTCGCCCTGCAAGAACCACAAGAGTTCGTAGATAATGGACTTGAGGTGCAACTTCTTGGTGGTCAAGAGCGGAAAACCGTCTTCCATCTTAAAGCGCATCTGATGACCGAACACAGAGATCGTTCCCGTGCCGGTTCTATCGTGCTTCACCGTACCTTCTTCCAGTACGCGCTTACATAAGTCTAAATACTGTTTCATTATGCTATGTTGTTTGCCTCCGGAGGCTCTCCGGTTAATACAAATTATACGTCGTCTTGATCACCTTAAACTCCGTGCGGCGGTTGATTTGGTTGCATATGTCCTGCTTGTCGGTCGGGAGACTCAATATAAATGCTTCGTCCAAGGCCTGCTCTACAGGAATCCAGGGGTACTGCTTATTCAAATTCTTATCGGCTATCACCGGTTTTGTCTTGCCGTATCCCACCGGCGTGAGGCGTTCTTTCTCGATGCCGTGTGCTATGAGGTAGTCGCAACAACTCTGTGCACGTTTTTGGGACAGTTCGTTATTGAACTCATCCGTACCTTTCATATCCGTGTGTGCGGAGAGTTCGATCGTGATATTCGGGTTGTCGTTCAGCAACTTCACCAAGCGGTCCAACTCGGCCTCGGAGGCTTTCGTCAATTCCCAGCGGCCGAACTCATAGAAGATATTCTCCATCTTCACCGGTCGCGAGATAGGACTCAACGCAAAATCCATCGTATAGGTCTTGCTGTCCTTCAGATCCATGGTGTTCCATTGTTGCTTGGCGTTCAAGTGGCCGCGTGCAGCTGCCATCATAACGTATTTCACGTCTTTCTTCAACTTGATCTTGTATGTTCCGTCGCGCCGCGCGTTGACTTTGCTGTTCGTCCCGTCGCTGCCCACTAACCGCAACTTGGCGTCACTCAGCGGGTTGCCGGCTTCATCCGTCACCGTTCCCTCTACGAGGAACTCCATCTCCGGCAGCCAGAAACGGTATATCTTGTCAAAGCCTTTCTTGTCGCCTTTGTTGGAAGAGAAGAAACCGTCTTGGGTGTTGCCCGCAAAGGTGATGCCGAAATCATCGCCGATACCGTTGAAGGTAGGACCCATGTTATACAACACCCAGACCGTGGTGTCTCTGCGTGTCGTGTCCGGGTATGCTTTGAAGATATCCAAACCGCCGTAGCCGGGATGACCGTTCGAAGCAAAGAACAACGAACCGTCTTCGTGGACATAAGGAAACATCTCATCCGCCGCGGTGTTGATGCCTTTGCCTAAAGGATGCACATTCACCCATTCATCGCCATCCAGCTCCGCCATCCATATATCTTTGCCTCCTTCACCGCCCGCTGCATCGCTCACGAAATAGAGCGTGTCGGCGGTGGCATTCAAGGCCGGATGACCTACGGTGATCGAACTGTCGGCAAACAGCTTCACTTCCTGAGCTTCGCCCCATTCTCCGCTCGCGCGCTCGCTGCGGTAGATCTTAGCACCTAAGTCCTTGCCGTTAATAGGTTTCGAATAGGTGAAGTACATCGTGCGGCCGTCTTTGGTAAAACTGCATACACCGATCTCCGCATTTCCGGCTTGTTTGTCGGTTGAGTCGTTCTTTTGTTCACTATCCGAAGAGCCGTACAGTCCTTCCGCCAATGAGATCTCGCCCCATTCACCAGCGGCATTCTTACGCGTCTGGTATAACTGGAAGAGTTGTTGCCCCGTGACATTACTCGGTCGTTTCAACTTCTTCGTACCTGTCTGCTTCTCTTGCCTGTTACTGGTGAACATGATGGCGTCGGCTTGATCACCGATAAACATCGGCGCGAAGTTGCCGGTGCGCTTTTGGTTAAACTCCTTCGCTTCGCCAGCCTTATACCGCGAACCCTCTTTCTTCCATTCGTCAATCTTGTTGCACGCGTACTTGCCCGCCTGCGCGACATAGTTGTCCGGGTGGGCTTGTAAGTAGAGCTCGTAACTCTTGGCGGCGTCTTTGTACTTACCTTGGTATTGCAATGCCAGACCGGCATTGAGGAAGATAATCGAGTCCTGTAACTGGTATTTGCAGCGCAGCGCACTCTGGTAACAATTGGCGGCACGGGGATTATTCAAGATCCGGTAACACTCACCTTGCTTGAAGGCCACATAACCCTTCAACTCACGGTCTTTCTTGGTGCTCAACCGACTGTAGCATTGCTTATAGATATCCGCCGCGATGTAATACTCGCCGATAGCGAACTTCTTGTCCGCCCGCTTCACACGCTGCTGGATAGAACAACCGGTCAGCAACAGCGCCGCTAATAGTATGTAAATTATTTTACGACAATTCATGAATAACTAATCCGCTTCGTAACTTCGGTTCAAACCATGTGGTCTTCGGCGGCATGATGTTGCCGCTGTCTGCGATATCAATGATCTGTTGCATCGTAACAGGGTAGAGGGCTAAGGCAACCTTCATCTCGCCGCTATCCACTCTGCGCTTCAACTCACCGAGACCGCGGATACCGCCGACGAAGTCAATACGTTTGTCGCTACGCAAGTCTTTGATGCCCAAGATCTTGTCCAGAATCAGGTTACTCGATATCGTGACATCCAATACCCCGATCGGGTCTTGGTCGTTATATCTGCCGGCTTTCGCGGTCAGCGAATACCAACGCCCGTCCAGATACAGCGAGAAATTATGCAAGCGCTGCGGCTTGTAGATCTCGGTGCCTTTGTCTTCTATCTCGAAGTCTTCGGCGATCTTAGCCAAGAACGCTTCGGAACTCAACCCGTTCAGGTCCTTCACCACACGGTTGTAGTCGATGATGTTCAACTGGTTGTCGGGGAAACACACGGCGAGGAAGAAATTAAACTCCGCCTCTTTGTCGCCTGTCGCTTTTTGCTTCTCTGCGCCGACACCTGCTGCGGCTGCCGACCGATGGTGGCCGTCCGCAATATACATCGCCGGAATCTCGGCAAAGATCTTGGTGATGTGTTCAATGGTCGCCTTGTCGTCCACCACCCAGAAGGTATGTCTAAATCCTTCCGGCGCGGCTACAAAGTCGTACTCGGGCTTGCCGGCGCATACGCGCGTAACAATCGCATCCAAGTCCTCGCGGTGCGGGTACGCAAAGAACACCGGCTCCATGTTTGCATTCAGCACGCGCACATGTTTCATGCGGTCTTCTTCTTTATCGCGACGCGTCAACTCGTGCTTCTTGATACGTCCCTCCAAGTAGTCATCTACCCATGCACCAACGACCAAGCCGTATTGCGTCTTCTCCTTGCCGCCCGATAGCGGGTTGTCGGCCAGGATTGTCTGCGCATAGACATAATACCGATCCTCCGGATCCTGCACCAACCAGCCTTCCGCTTTGAATCGCTTGAACTGCTCTACAGCAGCGTCATACACCCGCGGATCGTGCTCGTCGAGCATGGGCTCAAAGTTAATCTCCGGCTTGATGATGTGATACAGACTCTTCGGGTTGCCGGCAGCTTCTTTGCGCGCCTCCTCCGAATTCAACACATCGTAGGGACGGCTGCTGACTTGCTCCACCAACTGTTTCGGCGGACGAATACCCTTAAATGGTTTGATTCTCATAATACTCAGATTCTTCTGATTATTCTGATTGCTCGGATTACTTCGCCGGAGCCTTCGGCGCTTCCGTACTTCCCATCGAGCAAGTTCCGTTGAACAACGCACCCGGTTCTACGATCAAGGTCTTGGTCTGCACATCGCCGTGGATCTTACCGCTAGTACGCAGCGACAACTGCTGGTGGCAGTTAATCTTACCGTCCAACAAACCCAGGATCTCTGCGTGTTGGCATACGATCGTACCTTTGACGCGACCCGCCTCACCAATAACGACCTTACCGCTACAATTCAAATCACCTTCGATCATGCCGTCAATACGAAAATCGCTGTCTGCGGTGATGGTACCTACGATTTTACTGCCTGCGGTCAATGCATTGAACATCAATCCGCTCTGTTGTTTCTCATTTGCCATACTATTCAATTTTTTAATTCATTTCACAAAATTAGCGTGCAAAGATACGAAATCTATTTCATATACGCAAGTGCGCGCGTATTTTTTTTCAAAAAAAGACGCAAAAGGCGTAAAAATACTAAAACTTTCCACTTTCCACTTTCGACTTTCAACTTTTTTGCGTACCTTTGCATGCTCTTTTGTGCGCAAAAATGAAAATAGTACTCGTCATAGTTCTGGTCGCGGTTGCGATAATCCTCCTTTCGGTGGGAGTGATTTTTCGCAAGGACCACTCCTTTCGCTCGCAACATATCCATGAGAACGAACGGATGCGCGAGGACCATATTCATTGTTCTACCGCGCAGGATAAAGAGCTGAGACGCAAGAAAAAGAACCAAATAGACACTAAAAAATTATAACCATTATGAACAAAATCACTATTATCGTTGAATCGATTTTGGCAGCAGCTGTTGTTGCCCTGTTTGTACTCTTCTTTACGGTTAATCCGCACGCAAGAAAGGTGAACAATGATGAAATTGTAGCGAGTGGAGAACTGCTTCCGATCGCTATCATCAACACGGATTCGATCCTCAAACACTACACCCTCGCTGAGGAGGCTTCGGACAAACTGATGGCCAGCTACGAGGAGTCGACCGTTAAACTCGACACCAAGGCTAAATCGCTGCAGAAAGAGGTGGAGACTTTCCAGCAGGATGTGATTAATTTCCAGAAGAAAGTGGAAGCCAACGCGTTCCTCAGTCGGGATCGTGCAGAGAGCGAGCAGGCTCGTTTGCAGAAGAAAGAGCAACAACTCATGGCGAAGCAGCAGGATCTGGAGAACCTCCGTCAGAAACTCAGTGCGGACTTCATGAACGAGCAGGCAGCGCTGACCCAACAGCTCCAGGATTCCGTACAGGCTTACCTGCGCGAGTTCAATGCCGACGGTCGTTATCACCTCGTGCTTAACGACGCCGTGCTGCTGAACAAAGTAGCCGGTTATGATATCACCAACGAAGTAATTGAAGCACTCAATGCACGCTACCAGAAGTAAAATAGTCTTTATCGCGTTAACGGTCTTGTGTTTGGCTTTGCCAAAAGCATACGCTCAGCGTATTCCGCAAGCGATAGAGTACACGGAGATCTATGATTTTCTCGAGGAGCTGACGACCGACGGAATTATCCGCTCGAATGTGGCTGTCAAACCCTACACGCGGGACTATATCGCGCGGCTCTTGGTTGAAGCGCAGAGCAAGGACTCGCTGCTGAACAAGCGCCAAAAAGATGACTTGCAGTTCTATCTGCAGGACTATGCCTTGGAACTGGACACCCTGCCGGTGTATTACAGTTACGGACATCGTCATGTGACGCAGTGGATCACACCGGTGTCGAACCTCTCGTTAGCGGATCCGAGTTTGCATATCTTGACCAAAGACAAAGTCTTCAAGATGCGTGTTCGTCCTATCTTAGGCATGGATCTGTACGCCAACAAGAAAGGTCTTATCCAGCATCGTTGGTACGGTATCGATATCCAAATGGATATCGCAAAGCACCTCTCTATCTGGGGTTCTATCCGTGACAACAGTTGGGGCGGACAAGGAATACGAGGCTCGAAGATCCATTTCGGCTGGACGCGAGTAGGGGGCTTAGAAAATCCTATTGGTACGCCGGCGCTGAATAACATCCCCGGCGTGCAGTACAAAGAAGCCAACTACGGCGGAGATTTCTCCGACTCGCGCGGCGGTATTTCTCTCTACACCTGGTGGGGTTCTATCGGCGTACAGCGCGAACGGATCACTTGGGGCGATGCGCAACATTGCTCGAACATCCTCTCGGCGCATAATCCTGCCGTGCCGATGGTGACGCTTCAACTCACGCCCTGTAAATGGTTCCAATTCGACTATTTTCACGCGTGGTTGCCCTCGAATGTGATTGACTCGACCTATTACTATGTAGAGAAAGCGAGCGAAGGTGTTACGGAGCGCGAATACCGCCCTGCCAACAAATTTATGGCGGCGAATATGTTCACCTTCATGCCCTGCAAATACATTCAGTTCGGTTTCGGAAACTCGATCGTTTACGCGGAGCGTAATGTGCAGGCGGCGTACTTCATTCCGATCGCGTTCTTCAAGTCGTTGGACCACCTCATGACCAAAGGTCTCGGGTCTGAGAACCAGAACTCGCAGGTGTTCGCGACGATCACTATACGGCCTACGGATCATCTCCGTCTATACGGCTCGTTCTATCTCGATGAGTTTAAGTTCGCGCGTCTGAAACCTTCGAATCCGGAGAGGAATCCGATCTCTTATCTCGTCGGTTTCAACTGGAGCGGTTGGCCTGTCAAAGGACTCGCTCTTCGCGGAGAATTCACGCGCACTTATATCGCGTGCTACTCGCATTCCATTAAGGTGCTGGATTATACCTCCAACTCCTTTAATATGGGCCATTACATGGGCGATAACGCGCAGAGTATTTTTGTGCAACTGTCCTATCGTCCGACGCGTAGTTTGCGCCTGATGTTGGACTATACCGGCGATACAAAGTATCGCGCGTACGACTATTTCCGCGCATATATCGGTTCTACCGGTGGAAATCCGTACCCGGTCATTGCCCAGAAACCCTTCAGCGAGAAGATCTGGAAAAGCGATGTGATTGGTTTCCACGCCGTGTATGAGGTATTTAATAACTGCTACGCGCACATCGACCTTGAGTATTCGAATGTCCGCGCGTATGCGCCTACTTCGGAGCGTATCCCGTCCGAAGACCGCGGATGGAATGCCGACGGGACGTCTATGAACCTCGCGGGCGATGAACTCAAAGAGTATTACTTGAATAAATATACCCCTGTCTATCTGCAGGGTCAAAAATTCACTTTCACATGTGGACTAAGTTTCGGTTTCTAACTCTTTTTGCCACACTCAGCATTGCGCTGAACAGCTTGGCAACCACCTTCGATTACAATGCCGATGGTACGCAAAATCAGACCATTGATGGCATTACCGTCAAACTGGAGAAAGGTGATAACGCGAACAATGCACCGGCGTATTCCTCCTATAACGGAATGAAGATGTACGCTAAGAATACCATTACGATAAGCGCTAACCAAGCTTTCAAGAATGTGCAATTGGTGTTTTCCAAGAATGAAAATAAGGAATACCTCACCATGACCGCTTCTGAGGGCGAACTTATTTCCGGTGGTACTTCTACTTCGCTCTCGGATAAGAAAATCGATGTATGGAACGGCGAGACTTCACAATTGGTGTTTACGATGGGGCCGAAAGGTCAGCGTGTGATCTATCAGATAGTGGTGGACGGTGAACCTATTGATATCGAACCGACATCGAATATCGTAGCAATAGACACTGCAGAATGGGATCCGGAGTGGCTGTGGTACAGTGAACCTACGGCGCTCATTACGCCGGATACGACATTCTCCAAAAAAGAGTATATATTTGTAGAAACCAATATTCGTGTGCATTGTACGCAAGGTACGATTAACGATACAGCTTCCACCCCGTATTTTAACTGTAATGCCGGTTATACACTTTCTTTCGAAGCCACGCAACCAATAAAAGGCTTAGTCATCAACGGCTATGTACGCAAGCAGTTCTCCGCTTCGGTGGACAAGGGTACTATTGAGTATTGTAGTCCCGGAGCGTTGGAAGAGGACCACGAAGGTTATCCTGTAGTGATTGTATCGGATATCAACGACACAAAGGTCACGCTTTCTTGTGAAAAGCAACTGCGTTGCTATAGTGTGTATGTCTATTTCGACGCAAATCCGGAAGAGACATTGGATTGTGGCGGCAGTTCGGGCGGAGAGACTTTCTTCCTGACCTTTGATGCGGCGGATGCCGTCTATGAATCAGAAATCTCGGCCGAGGAAGGCAAGCCCAACTATACGATATACCTCTATAACCAGGCTTCGCCTGACTATCCCTATATAGCGTTCGACTTGTACCCTGTGGCGCAAGGAGATTTGGTGGGACTTTACAGCATGGATGATGAGTCGTTAGGCGAGACTACTTGGTATCAGTACGGGGAGAGTGCGCTTGACCGTGCATGGATGGAGATGGACGGACAAATGGTTGTCAATAGGGATGGCGAAATCTATTCCATCTCTGGCTATCTCACTTGCGACGATAGTAACACGTATAACTTCACTTTCTCCGGCGCGATGCCTTTCTACACCGATACGGAGTATTACGCCGAAGGCATAGAGGTTGTGCCGGCGATAGATCGCAACGCACCGATGTACGATATTCTCGGACGAAAAGTAAACGATACCTACCAAGGCATCGTTATACAAAACGGACATAAATACCTGAAGTAATCAGCGATAGTTACGTCGCATCTTGCGATAGTCTCTGCGGGCTTGGAATACGGCCTTGAAGGCACCAAAACGACCTTGCAGCAGATAGAAACAAGCAGCGGCATAATCCAATATTCCTCGAACGAACAGCACTCCACACGGGTGCTGTTTGTTTTTGTAGATCATCAGCAGGTTGTTGCGGTGGTTCAGATAAGTCTTGCGCGGACTCTCGTAACTCAACGCGCCGCCGCCGAGGTGGTACACTACGCTCTGAGGCAGACAAACCAAGTGCCAACCGGCATTGCGCATGCGCCAGCACAGGTCGATCTCTTCCATGTGGGCAAAGAACGCTGCGTCCAGTCCGCCGCACTCCTTATATACTTGCGTCCGCACGCACATGCACGCGCCGCTCGTCCAATCGACTTCGGTCTCCGTGTCATATTGGCCTTTGTCTTCCTCTACATGCCATAAGATGCGTCCGCGGCAGTAGGGGAAGTATAACTTGCTCAGATAACCTCCTGCAGCGCCCGCGTGCTCAAAAGATGTGCGATGAAGCCAACTACGCACTTTCGGTTGAACCGCCGCGACATCTTTGTGTTCGTCCAGATAAGCGAGTAGGGGATTAAGCCAACCTTCCGTCACTTCTACGTCGCTGTTCAGCAGCACGATGTATTCGCTGTCCACCTGTGCGATCGCGCGGTTGTAACCCTCCGCAAAACCGTAGTTCTTGTCCAGGACGATCGTCTTGACGCCCGGAAACTCCTTGGCTAAGACCTCGAGGCTGTTGTCCGTACTGCCGTTATCGGCCACGAAGATCTCCGCGCCTTTTGTGTGCGCGACCACCGACGGCAGATAGCGGCGAAGCATCTCTGCGCCGTTCCAGTTTAATATGATGACACTACATTTCATTCTTTCGATACTTGAACCGGTTATGCGTCCAGAGCCATAAATGGGGTTCGGCAATGATATTTCGTTCCAAATTGCGTGCGTAGGCGGTGGTTATCTCTCCTTGGTCGGTGTTCTTCGGATCCAGACTGATACATTCGAACCGGCATTGGTAATAGCCTCTCGCAGGTCGTTTGACTGTTAAGGCGAACACCGGATAGCCGAATTTCTTGGCCATTTCTTCTCCGCCGTCCAGGAACCCGATCTCCTGGTGCAAAAACTTCACCCAGGTACGCGTCACCTCCGGTCGCGGTTTCTGGTCTGCAATAAGACCTAAGACGATAGCTTGTTTTTCCGCCCGGTATCGTATCATTTCCCGCAGCACGCGTTGTTTCTCTACATAGGCGCCGCCTCTTTTCTTGCGGATCTCCAGCAGGTCTCTGTCCGTGCGTTCGTTTTTGGCCTTGCGGTACACATTGAGTTCCAGCACCTCGGGCGAGAACCACTGTTGGCAGGAAGACATCCATTCCCAGCAACCCACGTGCGCCAGCATCACAATACACCCGCCGGCCTCTTTGGCAGCCTTGTCCACTTCATCTGCGTTCTCAAAGACCACCCGCTGCTTCATCTCTGCCGGGCTGATACGAAAACCGTACAATGTCTCGGCAAAGGTATAGGTCAGCTGATGGTAGAAATCCCGTGCAATACGGGTGCGATCCTTGTCCGTCTTGTCCGGAAAAGCAAGGCGCAGGTTATGCTCCACGATCTTCCGCCGATAACGCACCACGTGGTACATCAACGGATAGATGAGCCAATCCGCGAACCAATAATGGACGCGCAGCGGCAACTTACTTAGAAGAGCGGCACAATGAAGTAGCATAACCAACTATACGAAGTAATCAGCGGAGCTGCCAATAATATACTGTCAAAACGGTCCAACACGCCTCCGTGTCCGGGCAAGAACCGACCGGAATCCTTCACGCCTATCGACCGTTTGAACAAACTCTCCATCAGGTCGCCGAAAGTACCGAACGCGCTTGCGATAAATGCGAAGCCCAACGCCACGACTAATCCGAACCCGCTCGCAGATATCTCGTCGAACCATCCGCAGAAGAACAGGATGATCGCGGTGAGGAAAGAAAAGACGATACCGCCGAACAGTCCTTCCCAACTTTTCTTGGGGCTGATATGCGGTGCCATCTTATGGTTGCCGTTCGGCCGTTTGGCGGTCAGGCTGCCTACGCAATACGCGCCCGTGTCGTTTACCCAGATAAGGATAAACAGCGCCAACAGCAGCCATTTGCTGAGACTCATCAGGAAGCACATCATGCAGAGCGGCAAAGCGATCATCAGTTGGGAGATAAGCATGTTTCCCCAGTTCTGCATGGGCTTGCCGGAGAGGTTCCAGACCTCGTCCAAGAGTGCAATCAGGATAATCGGCAGATAAATCATCGCCCCGGTGATACCGAACGCGCGGTAGAACTCGCCGCCTAAGGGGTTGTATGCCATGCCCACGAAGGTACCCCAGAGCACGAATGTCGCCAAGGCCGAGCATACGCGGAAGACCGTGTGTGATTGTACCAGACGATGAAATTCATCTACCGCCAGCAGACAAATCAGCAGCAGCAAGCCCGCAAAAGCCCACTCATTCCAAAGAATACTGCCGACGATGCATCCCACAAATACCGCCCCGCTCAGGGTCCGTTTCCAAAATTCACTCATAATATTAAAAACCTTTGCGGCCGCAAAGGTACTACTTTTTTTTGACATGTGCAAATTTTATCTACCACAAAATATATCCCGTGACTCAAAATCACGGGATATATACATAGTATATATAGGGTAGTGCAGGATACGAGATTACCCCGAAAATACCTGCATGCGCTATGCAAGCGCCCCTTGCTTGTTGCTTAATGTTGTGCTATATTATCCTTTGATGGAGAATGGCCAGCAGTACGATTCTTCTTGATGAGCTACGTGAGGGAATTGCAGTGCCACCTCGAGGATAAAGTTGAAGTCGTAGAGGTGTGTTGCTGCTATATAGGCTTGGTTTTTCGCTGCTGCATATGCTGCGGTTATTTCGCCGCCGTTGCGGATCTGCTCGAGTTGGTTGTCCAATTCAATCAGACGCTTCATCATGGCGGTCACCTGAGCATCGTAAGCCTTTACTTCTGCGAGCCATTTCTCTGCTTGTCTTCTATTGTAGGCATCGATGAGTGCGTTCTCGGATTTGCGGCCTTCGGTCCACCAACCCGGGTAGCAAATGGTTTGTCCTTCTTTGGCATTCTTGCAGCAGTCCCAGTTATCCAAGCGCTCTGCGAGCGGATCTTCGATTTGGATGGCACGTTTGCACTCGGAGGATGTACGCCAATCGTTAATGATTTTCACGAAGAGTTCCTCCAGTTTATTGGTAGGCAGACCAACGGTGTGCGCAGCAAAACTTGCATCGTTTAACATACCATTCGAGTGCGCTTGGAACTGCACGTGCTTCGTCATATCCATGTTCGTGTTTCTGAACTCGAAGGCTTCGTTAGCCAGAGCAGAGAGTTGTTCGCCTAATTCACCATATTCATTTTCGTGCGGGTCACCGACATTGACATTCTGCTTGCCATACTTCGCGTTAGTCGCATAGAGACGGTTGTAGAGATCCGGATGATTGCTCTGGAGATATTGGGCAGCCTGTTTCTCGTTCTTCTGCGCCATGTTAATGATTTTGAGGTATTCTTGTTTGGAAACACCCCATTTAGCCGCGAACTTACCAGCCATCGCATCCATGATTTTCTCTTCCGGCCAGTTCGGGTTGATTTCGCCACTCATCATCATTTGCATCATCTCTTCTTGCGAAGGCATGAGTCCGGCATTGACATTGGCGTTGTACTGCTCCATGGCTTTTTGGTTGTTCTTCGACTGTTTCTTGCCGAGTTCAATGGTTTTGCTATTCAGTTCCGCTTGTGCGTCTAATAGTGCGCTGCGGAAATTCTGCACGCCGAGGTAGTAAGCAGCGGAACTTCTGCGGGCATACGCCGTTTTCGCTTCGGGCGTAAGCAGGTCATTGGCCGTAGGCATCGCCGGACGCTTGTTGATAAGGTCCGCGAACGAGTTAATCTTCATTGCAGGAACGTTTTCTGCCAATTCATAGCCACCACCGGTGATGAGGGCTTCAATTTGATTGTCATAATCTTGTGCCATCATGGGCAGGGCAAGCATAATTGCTGCCAGTAATAATAATTTTTTCATAAATATATTATATAATACAAATAAACCTTTGCGACCGCAAAGGTACAACTTTTTTTTGAAACATGCAAATAAAAACATGTAAAAACTTGCATATATGCAATTTTTGTAGTACTTTTGCACCGGATTTAGAAAATTACAAATCATTATGGAAAATAACACTTTGGAACTGTCCTTGATGGACGTGGAAGAACGCGAGTTGGTAGAGTATATCTACAATGCTATTCCTGCTCAGGATCGCGGAGCGCTGAACGCAGACGACATCCTCTTTGTGCTCGATGAGATGGATAACTACCTCGAGACGCAGGGCCTGCTGCGCGAGGATCCGCAGACAGGTGAGGTAGAGTACCTCGACGGCGAAGTGGATGAGACGGAGCAACTGAACTTCGTGCTCGAAGCAGCCAAGAAACACCAACGCGCGCTGAGCAGCGTCCAGATTCAACTTATCCAGGATGCCGAACTCCAATACGGAATAGCCAAAGGCTATTACGAAGAGGAGTGATGTGTGATGTGTGATGTGTGATGTGTGATGTGTGATGGGTGATGGTAAAGAGGATTGCGACGATAGGTTTTTTTGACGGGGTGCACAAGGGGCATCAGTTCTTGTTTGCCCGTCTGCGTGCGCTCGCCGAAGAACGCGGGCTGGCGCCGCTTATCGTCACCTTTGACACCCATCCGCGGGCTGTGTTGGATGCCGATTATATCCCGCAACTGCTCACTTCCCGCGAGGAGCGCGAGAAGCACTTGGAGCAATACGGCGAGGTACTGATGTTGCCCTTTGCGGATATCCAACCCCTCACGGCTTTGGAGTTTATGACGCGTCTGCGCGACGAGTATCAGGTATCCGTCTTACTTATGGGCTATGACCATCGTTTCGGCTCCGACCGTCTCAAACACCCGCAGGACTACCGCAGGGTAGGCGAGCAATGCGGCGTGGAAGTGCTGACGCTCAACGAGTACGTGGAGAATGAATGGCATGTGTCGTCCACGGAGATCCGTCTGGCGCTCGAGAATGGCAACATCGTCATGGCGAATGAGCTGTTAGGTCGCCCGTATACGCTGCGCGGCCGTGTTATTCACGGCAAAGCGCTCGGGCGTACGATCGGTTTTCCGACCGCCAACATCGCCCCGCTGGACCCGCTCAAAGTTATCCCGAAAACGGGCGTGTATCTCGCCTATGTTGATACGCCTTTGCGCGACAACACCCCGTCGTTCGTCAACATAGACACCAACCGACTGATCGAGGTTTATGTGCCGTCTTTCAAGGGCGACCTGTACGATCAGATACTCAAAATCCGCTTCGTGCGTTTCTTGCGCGAAGAGCGACATTTCGAGACCTTAGAAGAACTGCAAGCGCAGATCAAGGAAGATGTTGATAGCATCCTGCGTCTGGCTTAAGCCCTGTGCGTGAGATGCCGTCTCTATCCGTAGGATAGGGCACCGCGAGCAGACTGTCGGCAATGCCGATAGCCGGACTCAGGCTGTCCAGGTGGAAGTTATAATAGATATACTCCTTGTACTTATAGAAATCGTTCACAAAGAGTTTCGCCGTGTCGGTCTTCTGCCAATAGGTATTATCCCGCGCATTCGGGATATCGAGCGTGTCGGTTTTCAGATAATTGCCGATAAATTCGCCCGGATAATACTGGTCGAAAGCCGTTGCGACCACTAACTGATTCGGGAGATAACCGGTGATAATACTGTTGTAGAAAGAGGTCGTGGTTTGCGCTTTCTTGTCGAGGTTGTCGATGAAGACCGCCGCCACATCGTCTTTGGCTACCGACTGAATGCGGATGGTCGTATAGCCGAAATAGGACGCCACCGTCGTGTGGATGAATTTCTGTGAGCCGCCGGCGCAGTACACGCAATACGAGGCGCAGTTGCTGATCTCGGAATTGGTTACCGTCGCGTCCGTGTTCACGAACACCAAACCGTACATCGAGTGGTTATGGATACGACAGCCGTTCATCGTCATCTGCGGCAGGGACGCGCCTTTGCCGTCGTTATAACTATACAGACCGATGTTTCCGGAGAGGATATCTACATATTGCAAGTCGTATTTCTGCGTCTCTGTACCTTGCAGGTAGATGCCGTTCCAACTGCCGCCGGCAAAGGCGTAAGGCACGCTGTCGAAGAGGCGGTCTATGCGGTCGCCGCGAAAGACAATCGGGTGGGTAACTGTTCCGGTAGCCGTCACATCGCCGCCCACATAGATACAGGCGCCGTTATGCATGTAAACCGTTGTGCCGGCCTCCAGTTGCATGTTCTCGCGAATAATCAAGGTGTCGTAGATCAGATACGGGCGCTTGGCCGTGAAAACCATACTGGTGGTATCCGTCCGACCGCAACCTTTTCGTCCGATACGCCGTACGTCCTGGCCGTAGGCTTCAAGTTCAACCTCTTGCGTGTGTCCGCTTGCAAGGTGAAAACAGAGCTGGTCTGTGACCAATACCGGGTTGTCCTGATCCATAGGATCAATCTCCACGCGGATAAACAGATAGATGCTGTCGTGGCCGTTGATTTGGATGTCGCGCCATTTGTCTGCGTCGGGTTCGCCGTCAATGTTCACATGAAAAGCATTCCCTTCCTTTAGCCACACCCGGTCGATGAGCAGGGCTGACGCGTTGCGGTTATAGACCTTCATCTGCGCCGTAGCGCTGCCTTGCGCCGTGAAGACGGTATCGAAACTGAGCGTGTCGCAAGAGAATGCCAGACGAAGCGTCGGGTCGCCGCTTATTTTGTACTCGCTGCAGCCCACCAGCGCGCACGCGCATAATATGATAAAGAGAAGCTTACGCACTTATTCGAAATTGAAGGTCAGACACACGCAATGACTCGTAAGGCGTGAGATAGCGTCCGTATAGAACAGATTATCCACGGGGACTTCGTTGCGTTCGGAAATCGGACAGAGTTGGTTCGCAAAACCGATACGGTAGGTGATTTCCGGACAGAACTTAAACCAGTTGAAATACAGGTCCACGCCAAAACCTACTTCGCAGAAATAATCCGTGGTATTCAGCAGCACAGGCTTCTCGTGGTCACGACTCACATTGAAACTCACGCCGCCGCCGGCAATCACATAGGGCCGGTAGTTACCTTCGCGCTCCGCGGACCATTTGAGATAAAAGGGCAGGTAGATCGGGATAGCCAGTACATCGACCGTCGAACTCGTGCCGATTCCTCCCTTGACCGGATTACCCTTGGCGGATTGATACGAGAGCGTACGGCTCGTGAAGAGCAATCCCGGACAGAAACGGAGATTGAGGAACTTACACAGACGCAAGTCACTCACAAAACCGACATGAAAACCGGGTAGGAGTGTACTGACGCGGGAATGCACCGTGTCCACCATATGTTGCCCTGTTCGTGCATCGGTAAACTCCACGGGAATCGAACTTTCCGCTACATGGAAGGTCGCGAAGTTGACACCCAACTGGAAACCGAAGTGGAAGAGTTTGTCATCCACATAAGGCCTGTTCTGCGCCTTCTGCGCCTGTGCGCCCAACGCACAAAAGGTCATTAATATAAGTAAGATTCTTCTCGTCATTAAAAGTCATTCGATGTCGTGCTGTTTCCGCTATCGTCAAGATCGTCACCTGCGCCTCCGAAGTCTCCATCCTGTCTGTTCGGACGACGACCTCTCTGGTTTCCGAAACTATAGGTGATGGTGAAGTTGACCGTACGGCTGTGCCATCTATTCTCGCTGAACTGCCAGAAACCACCGGTGCCATCACCGCCCCACGTAGTGTTACTACGTGCACGGCTGTCCAAGAGGTCGCGGACATTCAGCGCGAGCGCCAACTGCTTGTTGAGCAGCGTGTATCGCAGACCTACGTCAATCGAGTAGCTGTGACTTGTCGTTCCTTGTGCCACCACGCGCGGCGAACGATACATACCCGTCAACTGACCGCTGAAATTCTTCGTGAACAGGAACTGCGCATTCACGCGTACGCTTGCCGCGAAGATGTTCTGCGCTGTTAAGTCAATAGGGATGGTCGCGCCCTGATGCAGGATGCTGTCATGCACCGCGGCGATGTTGTTCCAATAGAAATTGACACTGGTCGTGAGTTGCAGCAACTCGCCAAACAGGCGGTTCTTGGCTACCAATTCTACACCCAACTCCTGACGCGCACCGATGTTGAAGTAGGTATTCTTCATCACCGGGTTCGTAAGCTCGGTGTAGTCCATGTATTTGTAGTTTTGGATTGCTCGCTCGTTGTATTTCCAGAAGATGCCGGCACTCAGCGTGTGGCGCTCCCAGTTCTTGAGGTAGTTCAACTCGAGGTTGTTCGAGAACGAGGGCAACAGATCGACGTTACCGTAGCTGATGTTCGTGCTATCGGAGAAGTCCATGCGCGGGTTGATCTGGTGCCCCCACGGACGGCGCACGCGGCGCGTGTAGTTCAACTGCAACTCATGGCCGTGACCGAAGTCATAGCCGATATACGCACTCGGATAGATCTGGAAATACGCCGTGTCTTTCTTGCCCGGGTAGTTCTCATACGCGTCGTGGATATTTCCCGCGTCATCCTTGTAACTGGACTCGAGATGGCGCATGTAATACTCGCCGCGCAGGCCCACTTGGATGGATAAGCGATCCCAGAAACGGTTGCCGTAGGTCACATAGAACGCATGGTTCTGATTGATGCCGTTAAAGGTCGTGTAGTAGGGGAACAGTTCGTTGATATGCGATCCGTCGGGGTTGTCGTTATAGGCGTCCGCCGCACTTCGACCCCAATTACGCGTATAGTCATATCCGGCCTCCAGACGGCTCTGCGGCGTCGGTTTCCATTCATACTCCGCTTTGACCTCGATGCCCTGCTCCAGGCTCTCGCTGTTCTGGTCCTGGTAGAGCGGACTTCTGCCTAATTCACTCTGGGTATAGCCGGTCAGCATGTTAAAGCCGAAATGGTTGTATGTGCCGCTCACATAGAGTTTGTGAGCATCCATCTCGAAGGTGTAGTCGAGCGTCACATTGCCGCCCGGGTGACTGCCCGTAGCTGTCTGATCTCGGTTGTACTGACGCAGCGTGTCGCCGGCAGCATTCGTCATCAGGTAGGTGCGGTTGGTGTTATTACTCATTTTAAAGACCTTCGGGTCACTCACCATGCCAAATCCCGACACACCGATCGTGTGGCCTTCCGCTACGCGGAAATTCAAACCGGCACGCGTGAAGAGTCCTCCGCCGCGGTGGGTCTGCTTACCTTCCTGATTCAGGTGACTCATGATCAGGCTGGTGTCTAATTGTGCGCTGCCTGCGCCGCTTAAGTTATAGCGGTCCGTATAACTACCGCCGTTGCTGATGTGGTAGCGGTATCCGACGTTGAAATAGCCGTCTACCGGACCGGCGTTGAAGTTGATGTTAAAACCTACGTTGGCGCCGGGCGGCACGTTCCATGGCGCTGCCAAGGAATAGTCGATACCGGCGCGTACGGAGCCGTAGAAACCCGCCGCGCGGTCGCGTTTCATCACAAGATTGATGATACCCGACGTACCTTCCGGACTGTATTTGGCGGAAGGGTTGGTGATGACTTCTATCTTCTCGATCGTTCCGGCAGGCATCTGTTGGAGCACCTGACCGCGGTTGTCGCTGTTCAGTCCGGCCGGCTTGCCGTTGATCCAGATCTCCACATCCTCGCTGTTACGCAGACTGACATTTCCTTCCTGATCCACTTCCACAGACGGGATGTTCTCCAACACATCGGCTACCGACGCACCCGCGGACGCGATGTTCTGATCGACCGTGAAGACCTTCTTATCGAGCTCGAAGCGCATCGAACTGCCTTGTCCGACGACCTCGACATCCTGCAGCATCTTACTGTCCTCGCGCAGCGCAAAGCGAACCTGTACCGGTTTGCCGGCTACCGTCACTTCGCGTTTCTGCTCGCTATAGCCCATAAACGACACCACGAGCGTGTAACTGCCGTCGGCTAAGTCCAGCGCGAACTCTCCTTTCTCGTCCGTCACCGTTCCTTTGACCGGGGCAGGGTCGGAGCCTTGTAGCACACTGACGTTGGCGAAATCCACCGGTTTCTTCGTGCCGGCATCAATCACCTTTCCCGTCACTTCCGCTGCGAAGACACTAATCGTGAATGTTAGCAGCAATAAGGTGTTGAACAGCTTCTTCATATCCTTTTGTACCTTTACCTATTATACTGTACGCGCATACCTCCGTGAGCAGACTGTTCTGCCGGAACGGCTCGCGCGCCTTGATGTCGCTTATATGCACCTCTACCACGGGTACCTCACATTCCTCTACCGCATCGCGCAGCGCCACACTCGTATGACTGTACCCGCCGGCATTCAGCACTATTCCGTCACCGTCAAACGCTTGTATTTGATCAATCAGGTCGCCTTCATGGTTCGACTGAAAGTACACTAAATGCACCTCCGGCAGAGCTCGCTGGATATCCAACAAAATCTGTGCCATCGTCTTTGTGCCGTATAGTTCCGGCTTTCTCAGTCCCAGACGATTCAAGTTCGGTCCGTTTAGTATCAATATCCGCATAAACTGCGAAGCAATAAACTTTTAAACAGCGAAGCGCTACACGCGGTTAACGTGCTCCGTTAACCGCCAAGAGGAACTCGTCGTTATCTTCGGTGCGCTCCATGTATTGGCGCAGTTTTTCCATCGCCTCCTGGCCGCTCATGTCGCTCAACTGCTTGCGGATCTGCCACATGCGCGTCAGCACATCGGCCGGCAACAGCAGGTCGTCGCGGCGGGTACTCGAAGCAGGGATGTCCACAGCCGGGAAGATGCGGCGGTTCGCAAGTTTGCGGTCGAGCTGCAACTCCATGTTACCTGTTCCCTTGAACTCCTCGAAGATCAAGTCGTCCATCTTACTGCCGGTCTCGGTAAGCGCGGTAGCGATGATGGTTAACGAACCACCGTTCTCGATGTTTCGTGCCGCGCCGAAGAAGCGTTTGGGCTTGTGCAGCGCCTGTGCTTCCACACCTCCGGACAATACCTTGCCGCTCGACGGAGCTACGGTATTATAGGCACGTGCCAGGCGGGTGATCGAGTCGAGCAGGATCACTACATCGTGACCGCTCTCTACGAGGCGTTTGGCTTTCTCGTGCACGATATTGGCTACTTTCACATGGTTTTCCGCCGGTTCGTCAAAGGTCGAAGCAATGACTTCGGCCGCTACGCTGCGCTGCATATCCGTCACCTCTTCCGGGCGCTCGTCGATGAGCAGCACGATCATATATACCTCGGGGTTGTTTTTTAGAATAGCGTTCGCCAACTCTTTGAGCAGCACGGTCTTACCGGTCTTCGGCTGGGCTACTATCAGTCCGCGTTGACCCTTTCCGATCGGCGCAAACAAGTCGATCATACGTACGCTCAGACTGTCGTTGTGACCCGTGCAGAGTTTGAATTTCTGGTCGGGGAAGAGCGGGGTAAGGTTCTCGAACGCCACGCGGCTCTTTGCCAACTCCGGCGCCAAACCGTTGATGCGGATCACCTTGTCCATCGGGAAGAACTTATCCGGCTGCGGATTGATGCGAATCGAGCATTCTACGGTGTCGCCCGGCTTGAGACCGTACTGACGAACCTGGTCCTTGCTCACATACACATCGTCCGGACTCGAGAGGTAGTTATAATCGGCGGAGCGCAGGAATCCGTATCCGTCCGGCGCGCACTCCAGCGTACCCATAGCCACTACATTCTCGCCCAAATCCGGTAAGTCCGTCTTCGGCGCTTCCGTCTTCGGCGCTTCCTTCTTCGGTTCCTCTGCTTGTGGTTGCTCTGCTTTCGGCTGTTCAGCCTTAGGCTCTTCATTTTGCGGCTTTGCCGTCTCACTCTTCTTCGGCCGTCCGCGTTTCTTCTTCGGCTGCTCTACAACCGGTGCCTCAACAACTGCCGCTTTCTCAACCTCCTTCACTTCAGGGAGGGTCGGAGTAGGCTTTTCCGCTTTAGCGGCAGCCTGCACCTCCGGCGCATCGTTTAGCAGCGGCTTGGCTGCTACCACGGTCTTGTTCGGACGGTGGTTATTGGCCTTGAGTTGTTCTTGCATCGCTTCCATCTGCTCTTTCTCCGAACCCACGGTAGCAATCACGCGCTCACTTCTTGCGCCCTCTGTGATCACCTTTGCTACGGTTCGTTTCACTCCTCTCACACGCTCGCGTCTGCTGGGTTTGCCGGCAGCCTCACGGGCGTCTTCTTTCGCCTGAACGACGGCAGCGCGGTTATCGGCCTGCGCATCGAGGATGGCATAACTGATCTCGCGTATTGACTGACTGCGGCGCGGACTCAGACCCATGCTCACAGCTATCTCACGCACTTCGTCGAGCGACATACGCTCGAGTTTTTGTAATTCGTATTGCATAAATTCAATAGATTGTATATACTTGAAAAGCTTTTGTCAGAAAGAACTCCAACAAAATCGGGTGCAAAGATACAACTTTTTTTTTATATATGCAAATAAAAATGAAAAATTGCCGTAAAAATGCAAAATATTTGCATATGTCAAAAAAAATCAGTAATTTTGCGGCGCAAAATTGTTTGAATATGGATACCAATTTAGGATTTGTGCGTGTGGCGGCAGCTGTGCCGACCTTGCGAGTGGCCGATTGTAAGTACAATGCCGAGCAGATTCGTCTGCAGATAGACGAGGCGATCGCCGAAGGTGTGGAAGTGGTTTGTTTTCCGGAGTTGAGTCTCACGGGTTACACTTGTGCGGACCTCTTCTTCACTCAGGCTTTGCAGCAGAGCGCGATGCGTGAGTTGGAAGCGCTGTGCGACTACACGCGCGGCAAGGCGATCATCGTGCTTGTCGGTGCGCCGCTGAAAGTGGATAACGACCTGTTTAACTGCGCCTTCGTGATGACGGACGGCGAAGTGATGGGTGTCGTGCCGAAAGTGAACCTGCCGAATACCGGTGAGTTCTACGAAAAGCGCTGGTTTACCTCGGGACGCGCAGCGCGCGAGTTTACACCCGGCGGCATCGCCCCGCGTATTCCGAAGATCGAGATATGGAGTGGAGAAGTGCCCTTCGGTACAGACCTACTCTTCACAACCCGCAACTACACCTTTGGCGTAGAGATATGCGAGGACTTGTGGAGTCCGCTGCCTCCTTCGACCCAACTGGCTATCCAAGGTGCGGAGTTGATCTTCAACCTCTCGAGCTCCAACTGCGTGGTCGGCAAGCATGCTTTCCGTCGCCAAATGATCACGCAGCAGAGTGCGCGCGTGCATTGCGGCTATATATACACTTCCTCGGGTGTGGGCGAGTCCACGACCGATGTGGTCTTCTCCGGTAGCACCTATATCGCCGAGAACGGTGAGATGCTTTGCGAGGGCGAGCGTTTCCAGCGCGAGAGCACGATGAATATTCAGGAGATAGATGTCGAGCGTCTGCGCACCGACCGTCAGCGTAATACCAATTTTACCAAAGACAAAGCCGGTCATTACCGTCATATCAATGTGGCGCCGATAGAGCGCGAAGAAGAGATGACCGAACCCGTTCACCGTCATTTCTCGGCGCTGCCGTTCCTGCCCAAGAAAGGTGAAGAAGATCAGTACTGCCTGGATACCTTCTCTATCCAGACGAGCGGTCTCGCGCGCCGTTGGGAGCACACGCATGCTGACACCCTCGTGCTCGGTATCTCCGGTGGTCTGGACAGCACGCTGGCGCTGTTAGTATGCGTTCAGACAGCGGACCTCTTAGGCTTCGACCGCGAACGGATTGTTGGCGTGACCATGCCCGGTTTCGGAACCTCCGACCGCACCTACCAGAACGCGCTTAACCTCATGAGCGAACTCGGTATCACCCACCGCGAGATATCGATCTGCGACGTCGCGACGCAACACCTGAGCGATATCGCGCATAACATGGACATCCACGATGTGACGTACGAAAACGCCCAAGCGCGCGTGCGTACCTTAATACTGATGGACCTCGCCAATGAACTGAACGGCCTCGTGGTCGGAACAGGTGACCTGAGTGAGTTGGCCCTCGGCTGGTGTACCTACAACGGCGATCAAATGTCGATGTACGGCGTCAATACCGGTATTCCCAAGACCCTCGTGCGATACCTTGTCAGCTATGCGGCGGAGAATATGTACAGCGAACCGCTTCGCGAAATCCTGCTGGATATCGTGGATACGCCCGTTTCGCCGGAACTGCTGCCGACGGATGAGCACGGCGAGATAGCGCAGAAGACCGAAGACAAAGTGGGACCGTACGACCTGCATGACTTCTTCATCTATTATTTCCTGCGTTACGGCTTCACGCGCGAGAAGATCCGCTACATGGCCTGCCAGGCCTTCGAAGACCAATACGACGAGGCAACCATTGACAAGTGGCTCAATACCTTCATGCGCCGTTTCTGCACCCAGCAGTTCAAGCGCAGTTGTATGCCCGACGGACCGAAAGTAGTATCTGTTTCATTATCTCCTCGCGGAGACTGGAGAATGCCGAGCGATGCGTGCTGTATATAAACGCAGTTCGCTGCACTAAACGTGCCTTGGGCACTATAAACATTTATGAATATAAATATAAACTATCCAATACCCAATACCTTCGGCATCGACGCCAAGGCGCGGTTGTTCATCGAGTACTACTCGCTGGATGAGTTGCGGCAGGTGCTGAAGGAGCATAAAGGCGAACAAATCCTGCATATCGGGCAGGGTTCTAACTTGCTCTTTACCAAGGACTTCGACGGTGTTATCCTGCATTCCGGCATGGCGCGGGCGAAGTTCCTCGACGACGAGACGGTAGAGGCGCAGAATGGCCTGAGGCTCGACGATCTCATTGCCCAACTGACGGACATGCAGTATTGCGGCATGGAGAAACTGAGTCTCATCCCGGGCGAAGTGGGTGCGTCGGCGGTGCAAAATGTCGGCGCGTACGGCTGTGAGGCCAAAGACGTGATAGAGCGCGTCTATACACTCGAGGTCGAGACTCTCGAAGAGCGCGTGTTTACCAATGCCGAATGCAAGTTCGGCTACCGCGACAGCGCCTTCAAGCATGAACTGAAAGGCAAGTATATCGTTACATCGGTCGTTTATAAAGTGAAGCCGGGCGATGCGACCAATACCCGTGAAGAGATCATAGAGACCCGTAATGGCAAGCTTCCGAAAGTAGGCGAAGTCGGTTCGGCGGGTTCGTTCTTCATGAATCCCTTTGTGCCGGAAGAGCAAGCGAACGAACTGCTCAAGCAATACCCGGACATGCCGCATTTTGAGACACCGCAAGGCGTGAAGATTCCCGCCGCATGGCTTATCGAGCAATGCGGATGGAAAGGCAAGACGCTCGGCGGCGCGCAGGTATGGCCCAAACAACCGCTGGTCATCGTCAACGCCAACCACGCTACCGCACAAGATATCATCGACCTCGCAGTTGCCGTCAGCGCGAGCGTCAAAGAGAAATTCGGCATATGTATTTCGCCAGAGGTGAACTACATATAAACATTACACATTAAACATTCCACAATATATGGCTACATTTGTAATCGAAGGAGGACATAAACTGCATGGTTCCATCACCCCGCAAGGCGCGAAGAACGAAGCGCTGCAGGTGCTTTGCGCCGTGTTGCTCACCAAGGAAACGGTAGTCATCAACAACCTGCCTGACATCCTTGATGTCAATAACCTCATCGACCTCATCGCTTCGATGGGCGTGACGGTGGAGAAACTCGCGAAAGGCAAGTACGCCTTCACGGCCCGTAACCTCGACACAGCTTATCTGCGCAGCGCGGATTTCCTCAAGAAATGCAATAAACTGCGCGGCTCGGTCATGTTTATTGGTCCGTTGTTGGCACGTCTGGGCGAGGTGACTTACGCCAAACCCGGCGGAGACAAGATCGGCCGTCGCCGTCTTGACACGCATTTCCAGGGAATGGTGAACCTCGGTGCGAGCTTTGAGTACGACCATGACTTGCTCGCTTATCGTTTTGAAGGAAAGCACCTCAAAGGCAGTTACATGTTGCTCGACGAAGCATCTGTGACCGGAACGGCGAATATCATCATGGCGTCTGTGCTCGCCGAAGGCACGACGACGATCTATAACGCAGCCTGCGAACCGTACTTGCAGCAACTATGCAAACTCCTCAACGCCATGGGAGCGAAGATCAGCGGAGTAGGGTCTAACCTCCTGACGATAGAAGGTGTGAAAGAACTGCACGGCGCGCAACACACGCTCCTGCCGGATATGATTGAAGTGGGTTCGTTCATCGGCATGGCGGCTATCACAGGTTCGGAACTGCGTATCCGAAATGTCGGCTATCGCGACCTCGGCATCATCCCCGATGCCTTCCGCCGGCTTGGTATCCGCATTGACGTGGACGGCGATGATATCATCATCCCTGCCCAGGAACACTACCAGATAGAGTCTTTCCTCGACGGCTCCATCCTCACGGTAGCAGACGCACCGTGGCCGGGTCTCACGCCGGACTTGCTCTCCGTATTACTGGTTGTTGCCACCCAAGCGAAAGGAACGGTTCTTATCCACCAGAAGATGTTTGAGTCGCGTCTGTTCTTCGTGGACAAACTGATTGACATGGGTGCGCAAATCATCCTCTGCGACCCGCATAGAGCGGTTGTTGTCGGCCATGACCATCAGCGACAGCTCAAACCCAATAACATGACCAGTCCTGACATCCGTGCGGGTATCGCCATGCTTATCGCTGCCATGAGTGCCGAAGGTACCAGTAAGATCGACCATATCGATCAGATTGACCGTGGCTACGAAGACATCGAGCATCGTCTCAACGCCATCGGCGCTAAGATTCGACGCGAAGAATAAAAAAAGCGGGGCTTCATGCTCCGCTTTTTTTGTGCGCGTTCGCGCATCACTTATACAAGAATCGCTTGATGGATTTCTTCGGGGTGTGCTCGAAGGGTTTGTCCTGCACCTCGATATTCGATACCTTGCTGTAGGACGGAATGAGGTGGTTGAGTTTCTCGAGATTCTCCTTCATGATCTTCTGTACCTCCTCCAGCGTCATTCGCTTCGTCAGCGTCTCGTCCGGGAAGACCAGCGCAACGAGTTTGCCCTCGCGCTCTACGATCAGGGACTCACCGACAGCCTCTTGGTTGTTCAGTTTGTCCTCAATCTCTTCGGGGTAGATATTCTGTCCCGACGCACCGAGGAACATGGTCTTACAGCGTCCCTTGATGTAGATATTCTTCTTGCGGTCGAGACGTCCGAGGTCGCCCGTACGCATCCATCCGTCTTCCGTAAAGGCTGCGTTCGTAGCCTCCGGGTTCTTGTAGTAGCCGAGCATGACATTCTCGCCTTTGACGAGTATTTCGCCTATTCCTGCTGCGTTGGGTTGGTCTATCTTGACTTCCATGTTCATCACCGGAACACCTCCTGTACGGGCCTTGAAGTACCTCGGTGGGTTACCTCCGATAAGCGGCCCGCATTCCGTCATGCCGTAGCCGATAGAGAGGGGGAAATGGATATCCATGAGACATTTCTCCACGATGGGGTTCATCGCCGCACCGCCGCAGATGAAATACCGCAACTTGCCGCCGAAAGCATTTCGCAGACCTTTCTTGACACGGCTCTTGAGAATCGTGCTGATGATCGGCGTGTGCCAGAACATGCGAATAATCCGTTTGCTGAGCAGCGGGTCGAGGTTCTTTTTGTAGATTTTCTCTATCACGAGCGGCACGGTAACCACCAAGTACGGCTGCACATCGCTTAGCGCTTTGAGCAGAATAGACGGCGTCGGGCTCTTGGTCAGGAAATAGATATGCGTGCCGCTGCAAAGCGGGTAGAGCAGTTCACATACTTGACCGAACATGTGAGCCAGAGGCAACATGGATACGAGACGTTGACCCGGATCTACGGGCAGCATTTTCATGCCCACCTCGATATTATTGCTTATCGAACGTCCATTGAGCATGACGCCCTTTGGACTGCCGGTCGAGCCGGAAGTGTAGTTAATGAGCGCGAGGTTGTTCTCGTCTGCCGAAAAATGAATGTCTTCGGGTTTGATGCCATGCGGATACTTCGCCTTGAAAGCCGCGTCCCAATTGGCCTTGAAAGCCTCATCGCTGATGTCCTTCAAGTCCTTACCCCGGTACAACACGCGCCAGTCTTCCAGCGAAAGAGCAGCCTTGAGGCGTTTAGGCAGCGTCTGGTTTTGCAACTCTTTCCATACATACGGACCAACGAACAGCAGGTCACTGTCGGAATGGTCAAGCAGGTGCGCAATGTCCACTGCCGTGAAATCCTGCAGGATAGACACGCACACTCCTTCGTACGCTGCTATAGCGAGGTACGCAACCGCCCAGTTGGCGCAGTTACGGCCTGCCAGAGCGACCTTATCGCCGCGTTTCAGACCTAATTGCTCAAAGAGCGCATGAAGGCGAAGCATCTCGGCGGCCAGTTCCCCAAAGGTGTACTCGTGTTCCTCGCCATAATCCGTCAATGCCGCATCATTCCATTGATGCGACATGACGTCGGTGAGGTAATGTAGATAATGTTTCTGCATTCTTATTGGTATAAAAAGCGTTTAATCGAGCGTTTCGGTGTCTTCTCGAATTCTTGTGCTACGAGTTCAATACTGCTGATCTGGCTGTAATTCGGAAGGCTCTTGTTCACCGCCACGCGGTTCTCTTCCATGAGCTGCGTCAGCGTCTTGGCGCTCATCATCTCTGCAGAAGGATCCGGGAAGACGAGGGCTACCAACTTATGGTCGCGATTGACGACGATGGACTCTACCACACCTGGCATCGAGTTGAGTTTGTCCTCCAACTCCTCGGGGTAGATATTCTGTCCCGACGCACCGAGAATCATGTTCTTCGAACGTCCGTGGATGTAGATGTTTCCTTCTTTGTCGAGTACGCCGAGGTCACCCGTGCGCATCCATCCGTCTTCGGTGAAGACGGCTTTCGTCGCCTCTTCGTTCTTATAATAACCCTTCATCACGTTGATACCCTTTACCTGGATCTCGCCGTCTTTGGAGGTCGGGTCTTCGGAATCGATACGAACGCGGCATTGCGGCAGTTCCTTTCCGCAGCTGTGGAAGGCATATCTGAACCAGTCTTCGTAGCTGATCAGCGGACCGCACTCGGTCATGCCGTAGCCTACGCAGTATTGGTAATTGATGTCATGCAGTACTTGCTCTACTTCGCCGTTAAGCGCAGCGCCGCCAATGATGAGGTAACGCAGCTTGCCGCCGAAAGTCTTGTCCAAGCCTTCTTTGACTTTGCCGCGGATGATATTCTTGAGTATCGGCGTCTTCCACATAATCTTTGCCGCCGGGCTGCTGATCTTTGGCAGCACACCTTTCTTGATGATTTTCTCCACTACCAGCGGCACGGTGAGAATCATGAACGGCTTCACTTGTGCGAAAGCTTTCATGAGTACTGTCGGAGTCGGAGCCTGGGTCAGGAAAAAGACTTCGGCGCCGTCGCATACCTGGTAGAGGAACTCGAACATCAGTCCGAACATGTGCGCAATAGGCAGCATGGAGAGAACAGTATCGCCCGGTTTGTGCGGAATACGCTGGCATGCGAACTCAACGTTGCCGCTCAGGTTCAAGTGTGTCAGCATTACGCCTTTCGGGTTTCCTGTCGAACCTGAGGTGTAATTGATAACGGCTACATCGTCCATATTGTCCGTCGGGTAATGTACGTCATCGCGCGTTACGCCATTCGGGAACGCTTTCTCGAAAGCGGCGTCTGCGCCTTCGAATTTCTTACGGAAAGCAGCGTCTGCCTCCACGATCGACATGTCGTCCATGAAGATGGTCGCTTTCAGACCTTTCATTTGCTTCGGGTCAATCTTCTTCAGCACGTTCGGTCCTACATAGAGCAGGATAGCCTCCGAGTGATCTACCAGCGAGTAGATGCCGTCTGCTGTGAAGTCCGGCAGGATGGATACCACGATTGCTTTGTAGCTCTCTGCTGCGAGGAAGAGCAATCCCCAGTTGGCGCAGTTACGACCGCAAAGTGCAATCTTGTCGCCTTCTTTGATGCCTAACTCACGCCAGGTGACATGCAACTTCTCAATCGCAGCAGCCAGTTCTGCATACGTGTACTTGTGCTCGCCGTCGATATCCTGCATTGCCAGGCGATCCCAATGTGAATGAATTGTTTCCTGTAAATAGGATAAGTAATGTTTTGTTGCCATTTTGTATAATCTGTACTTTTAAAATCTATATATTCATTTTTTGTTCTCGTACTTATCCAAAGCCTCGTTCATGATCTTCTTGCCGTCGGCAATGATCTGTTCGGCTTTGTCGAAGTCGAAGGTGTTATAGGCGTACTGTCGCATCACGGCGTGTACGTCGGGTGGGGTGAGACGCAGCGAGAGAAGGGTGTTCTGCTGGATCTGGATGTCGCTCATGCGGTCGAGCAGCGAGACGAAACTGACCTTGCGGCCCAAGTCCCTGGCGCGTTGCTCCAATATATTGTCCACGCGCTTGCCTAACGAGCGTAACTGTTGCTCCCAGGATTTAGGCACAGGAATGCCGCTCTTCTTTACTTCCGCCAGTTTGCCTTCCACGTCAATCGGTTCATACACCTCTTCTATCGGCATGCTGTCCTTGCCGCTGATGTCGGCCGCCACGAGGATATCTCCGGGCGTGCGCTCTATCACATGCAGCGGCAGCGGGTTCAGAATACCGCCGTCTATGAGCAGGCGTTTGCCTATCTGCACGGGTTTGAAGAACAGCGGAATACTGATCGACGCACGTACAGCCTCAAAGAGGCTTCCTTTGCGGAATACCACTTCGTCCGAATGAATCATATCGGTCGCGACGATCGTGCAGGGGATGTTCAATTGCTCTATCGGTCGGTCCGGCACTACTTTTTCCAACTCCTTGATGATGCGTTCTCCTTTGACAAGCGAGTTCCCGCTAAGCAGGTTGATATCCATCATGCGGAGTATTAGCTGCTTGTCAACGCTTAAGAACCAGTCTTTAGCCTCTTTGAGTTGCCCCGCGGCGTACATGCCGGCGATGATCGAACCCATCGAACAGCCGGCTATACTCGTGATGGTATAACCCCGTTCCTCGAGAGCCTCTATCGCACCGATATGCGCTAATCCGCGCGCACCGCCCGATCCCAAAACCAACGCTACATTCTTTGACATTTAATCAACAATCATCAATCATCAATCATCAATCATCAATCAACAATCAACAATCATACCTGCTTCGCCGGGACGAGTTTCTCTCGTATCCGGACGAAGATGATCTCGCCTTTCTTCGCGAACTCGGTCTTCACATAGCCCATGCCGATGCCGACTTTCGTGTTCGGCAGCATGATGCCGGAGGTCACATTACCGATCGTGTTGCCCGCTTCGTCGCATATCTCATAGCCGTTACGCGGGATCGCGCGCTCCAAACACTCGAAATGCACCAGTTTGCGCTTCACGCCTTCCGCTTTCTGCTTGCGCAGGAAATCGCGGTCGATGAAGTCCTTGGCATCAAGTTTCGTGATCCAACCCAGACCGGCCTCGAGCGGCGAAGTGGTATCGTCGATATCGTGTCCGTACAGGCAATACCATTTCTCCAGACGCAAGCTGTCGCGAGCACCCAGACCTATCGGTGCGAGGCCGAACGGTTTGCCTACTTCGAACAGCGCATCCCATATCTGTTTGCCTTTGTCTGCCGGGAAATAGAGTTCAAAACCTCCTGCGCCGGTGTAGCCCGTGTTGCTGAGAATAACACCCGGCACGCCCGCAAAACTCCATTCGCGGAATGCATAGTAGTCAATCGACTTCAAATCGGCGTCGGTCAGCAGTTGCAGCAACTCGACCGCTTTCGGTCCCTGAACCGCCAATTGACCATAACGCTCAGAAGCATTCTCGAGTTTGAGGTCTCCCCAGTCGCTCCGCATGGAAGGCTCGCCTCCGGATGCTATCCGGTTGACCCATGCCCAGTCTTTGTCGATATTGCCGGCATTGACCACCATCAGGTATTTCGTCGTCGAGTATTTATAGATGATCAGGTCATCGACAATACCGCCTTTGCCGTTGGGCATGCAGGTGTACTGCGCCTTACCGGCGGCAATGACCGACAGGTCGTTGGTCGTGATGTATTGCAGAAAATCCAAGGCATTCTCACCTTTTACCCAGAACTCGCCCATATGGCTCACATCGAACACACCGACGCCCTCGCGAACGATCATGTGCTCTTGGTTAATACCCGTAGGGTATTGAATCGGCATGTTAAAGCCTGCGAACTCTGCCATCTTTGCGCCTAACGCAATATGGATGTCTGTAAACGGAGTTGTTTTTAACATATTATTTCACTCTTTTAATGATTTCTAAAACGACATCTCTGGCCGCCTCGAGAGAGGGAACCGGCAAATACTCATAGCGGCTGTGGAAGTTCTCTCCGCCGGCGAAGATGTTCGGGCAGGGAAGTCCTTCGAAACTCAGTCTCGCGCCGTCTGTGCCGCCGCGAATCGGTTTCACGTTCGGCGTTACGCCTACGGCCGTCATGGCTTCTTTGGCGAGATCCACGATATGCATCACGGGTTCGATCTTCTCGCGCATGTTATAGTACTGATCGCGTATCTCGATTTCCACCGTGCCTTCTCCGAACTCGCGGTTGACCTTGCGCACGAGGTGCTCCAATTCACGTTTGCGGCTCTCGAAGCGCGCGCGGTCATGGTCGCGGATGATGTAACTGAGCGTCGTCTCTTCCACCGTGCCGTTCATGCCGACCAGGTGATAGAACCCCTCGTATCCTTGCGTATGCTCCGGTGTCTCCCAGCGCGGCAACATCACCGCCAACTGGTACGCGATGCGCATCGAGTTGACCATCTTGTGGTAGCCGTAGCCCGGGTGGACATTCAGTCCGTGGATCTTGATCTTACATGCCGCGGCGTTGAAGTTCTCAAACTCCAACTCACCGATAGCGCCGCCGTCCATCGTATAGGCGAAGTCTGCGCCGAAAGCTTTCACATCGAAATGGTCAGCGCCCTGACCGATCTCTTCGTCGGGCGTAAAACCGATGCGCACTTTGCCGTGCTCGATCTCCGGGTGTTGAATCAGGTACTCGCACGCCGTCACGATCTCCGCGATGCCGGCTTTGTCGTCTGCGCCGAGCAGAGTCGTCGTGTCCGTCACGATGACGTCCTGACCCGCATAACGCTTGTCGATGTACTCGCGCTCTTCGGCCTTTACGATCGATGCCTTCACATGTCTTCCGCTCGCGTCCGGCGAGGTATCCATGTGGGCAATGAAACCTACGACGGGCTGATTACTGATCACTGACGGCTGATTACTTTCTAAGGTTGCCATGACATACCCGTTTTGGTCCAGCGTCACCTCTTTCAGACCGATCGCTTTCAGTTCGTCGGCCAGGTAGCGTGCAAACTCCAACTGTCCGGGCGTGGATGGTGTCATGCCGGTGTTCTCATCGCTCGTCGTGCAGAAAGAGACGTATTTTAAGAATCGTTCTACGATATCCATCTAGGATAAAATTTATCTATGTTTTTACTTTCCAAACAAGGAGAGGAGGGAACTGATGGACGAAGCGTACTGAGCCGCGGTGTTGGCGTACGAAGCGGCAGAATTGGCGCCTTCTTGTACTTTGCTCGTTGCGTTCTGTACGGTCTCGTTGGCCTTTACCATATCTACGAGGCTGTTCGTCACGGTCTGCACATTGTTCTGCGTTACCAGACCGAGCGACGAAGCGATCATACCTTTACCGAACTCCTTCAGATAGGTCTTGTCTTTGTAGTTCTCTTTCAGGCCCTCGCAGTTAGCGACGAGCGTCACGGTGTTGAGCACATTCTGCATGTTCTTGTAGTCGTACTTGCCGTCGGCTTTATACTGCGTGTACAGCGCCTGCAGCGCGTTACCTGCGCCCTGACCCGCTGAAACGGCTGCGTTACCCGTCTGCGTCGTTTTCTGACTGCTGACTACTGATTGCTGATTACTACTACTGTTACTCGTGCTGTTCTGCATGAATCCGCAACTTACCATCATGATGGCGGTTGCAAAAAGAATGATTTTTTTCATATTATTAAACTTTTAAACTTATAAACATTACACATTACACATTACACGACAATATTCATGTCTTTCGGTCGATTTTCGACGAAAGCAATAATATTGTCTACCACATTCTCGCACATCGCGATGCGTCCTTCCCAGGTCCCTGTGCCTGTGTGCGGCGAGAGAACTACGTTCGGCAGTTTCAACAACTCCGGACTTATCTGCGGCTCGAACTCATACACGTCGAGTGCTGCGCCGGCGATGATACCGCTCTTGAGCGCTTCTACCAATGCCGCTTCATCTACATGCGCTCCGCGCGCGGTATTGATAAGGAATGCGCTGCGTTTCATCATCCCCAATTCCGGCTTGCCGATGATATGATGCACTTCCGGCGTGTAGGGTAGGTTCAAACTCAAATAGTCGCTATCCTGCAGCAAAGTCTGAAAATCTACATACTTCACCATTTCATCATTCCCACCATTAAGCGCTTTCAGCGCGTCACCATTAATCTCGTGCCTGTTATGATAAATAATCCGCATCCCGCTTGCAACAGCTCGTCTCGCGAGCGCCTGACCGATTCGGCCCATACCCAATATACCGAGCGTCTTCCCGTAAAGCGAGTGACTCAGGTTCTTCATCACGCCGAACACACCATTAAGCGCTTTTGGCGCGTCACCATTCACACCATTCTCACCATTGTGAGACCGCAACATGCGGTCGAACTCACTCACCCTTCGTGCGACATCGATCATCAGCGCAAAGGCCAACTCTGCCGTCGGTTCGATCACCGGCTGCGGGGTGTTCGTCACACGTATCCCGCGTTCGCGGCATGCCTCGAGGTCGATGTTATTGTATCCCGCGCCGAAGTTCGCAATGAGCCGCAACTTCGGCATCCCATCTATCATCTCCCGCGATACCTTATAATCGAAGGTACTCACCAACACCTCCGCTTCTTCCAACGGAGCATATAGCGTGTGGCCTTCTAATCGCCTAAATCCCTCAGCGGGCAATTTTGTGGTTAAAGCAATTTTCTTAGCCATAATGGCACGATTAATTCATCTTTTCACCTTTGCGGCTGCAAAGGTAGTAAAAAAAAATGACATACACAAGAGTGTATGCCAATTTTCTAAAATTTTTGCAATTTTTCCTATATTTCCGATATGCTCTTTTTAGGCAATCATAACAGCAGAGTCGGCTGTTTGGTGTAGCGGGGTTATTGTGGGAATCATCTCACGGCGTTTCTTGGGATGAACAGGCGTGAGAAAAAGTTCATACACTTGATGATTATGGTAGTAGG
>ONUF01000004.1 GCA_900321005.1 uncultured Bacteroidales bacterium
GCTATTGTCACTAACAATCAACCTTATATAGAAGGATTTGTATCATCTTATGCGAAAAATTAATTTTTTTACTAAATTTTTATTATAGTTCGTTAATAACTCTCCAAAGGAGCAGGGTCAGTATAGTCGCTAAGCCGAAATCGGCCAGTAAAAGCAGCCAGTTGTTCCAATTCCGTCCGAGGATACCCAATCCGATAAAGAGCACACTGGCGCTGAGTAATACGCAAGTCGTCTGGATATGGTTCAGACCCGTGCGAACCAACAAATGATGAATGTGGTTCTTGTCGGGTTCGAAGATTGGCCGGCGTTGTTTGATACGCGTGAGGCTGACGCGGAAGGCATCGAAAAGCGGAACGGTCAGTACACAAACGGCTACGGCCGGCGCGGCACTCATATGCAAGGCTTCGGGGACGATATGGTAGGCGTTGATCTCGCAGAAACGGAAGACAAAAGCCGTGAGCAGATAGCCCAACAGCAGACTGCCTGAATCGCCCATGAAGATCTTATCCCGTTTACCGAAGACATTATAGATGAAGAACACCGCCAGGACACCGATCATCGCTATCGCCATGTTAGACCAGCCGGTTTCACCCGCCAGACCGAAGTAGGCAGCGAAGAATAAGCAATACAGAATGCCTAAACCGCTGGCTAAACCGTCGATGCCGTCGATGAGGTTGATGGCGTTGATGATGGCCAACAGGATGCAAAGCGAGAGGATATAACTCGGAATGACGCCTATCTCGGCGATGCCGAAAATTCCGTGCAGGTGGGTGATACGAATGTCCGCAAAACCAATCAGCGCAAGGCCGGCGAGGGTCTCACCCAATAGTTTTGCTGCGGGGCGTAACACCAACACATCGTCTGTGAAGCCGACCACCATGATGATGAACAAGCCGATCAAGAAGAACGGATTTTGCTCCATCGGCGTGCACAGCAGATAGGTCAGCATGAACGTGAAACAGATATTCAACCCGCCGATATTGGGTATTGCTCCGTCATGGCTCATGCGTTTGTTCGGTCGCACGACAAAGCCTTTCGCCTTCGCTACACGAACGACCACAGGCATGAAAAGTGCGCCGAGGATAAAACTCAGCAATCCGATCAGATAACTATGTGCAATCAGCGCGTTTTGCATCATTTCGGGTCAAGTTGCTCGTAGATAGAGTTCTTGCTGATATACTCAGGTACCAGTTGTTTCATCATCTTGACGGTGGTAAAGGACTTGTCCTGGTGACTCGTCTCGATGAGCAGGTCGATGAGTCGGCTTACTTCGTTATAGTCGAACTCGCGTACGCGGGCAATCATGATCTTGCTGTTGCTCGTCGGGAGCGTGAGTTCTTTTTGGTTCAACAACTCTTCGTATAACTTCTCGCCCGGACGCAGACCCGTGAATACGATAGGTATGTCTTTCTCCGGCGTGTATCCGGCCAGACGAATCATGTTTCGTGCGAGGTCCAGAATCTTCACCGGTTTGCCCATGTCGAACACGAAGATCTCTCCGCCGTTGCCCAACGTGCTGGCTTCCATGACGAGCGTACAAGCTTCCGGGATGGTCATGAAATAGCGAATGATTTCCGGATGGGTCACCGTGACGGGGCCTCCGGCTGCAATCTGTTTGCGGAAATACGGAATGACTGAACCGTTACTGCCGAGCACATTACCGAAACGCGTGGTGATGAATTTTGTGCAATTCGGGTCTTTCTTTTGTAGTTTATGGAAGAGCGATTGCACGTAAATCTCCGCGATTCGTTTGCTGGCACCCATGATGTTGGTCGGATTAACGGCCTTGTCGGTGGAGATCATCACGAAGCGCTCCGTGCCGTATTTGACAGCCATGTCTGCCATGTTCTTCGTGCCGAGTACATTGGCGCGCACGGCTTCGTTGGGATAACTCTCCATAAGCGGCACATGCTTGTAGGCAGCCGCGTGATAGACGACATCCGGACGTAACTCGTTGAAAATCTGCTCAATACGTTCTTTGTCTCGTACGTCCGCAATGACCGGAATAAACCGTGCTTCCGGGAATTGTTTCTGCAAGTCCAAACTCAAGTCATGCAGCGGCGATTCGGCTATCTCCAAGAGAATCGTCACCTGCGGATTGTATTGCTGAATCTGCCGAACCAATTCGCTACCGATACTTCCTGCGGCGCCGCTGACGAGAACCACTTTGTCTTGGATAATCTGGCGCACGTTTTCGGTGTTCACTTCTATCTCCGGACGCTCCAACAGATCCTCGATGCGGATGGCATCAATGCGGCCGATTCGTTGCGCGTCGATATCGTTCGGGTTGTCTACACTGGTAAAATACGGAGTCGTTAAGATGCGGATATTATGGTCAATGAAAATCTGCAAGTCCTTGGCCGGATTGATTTCGCGCATTTTAAGCGGCGAGACAATGACGTGTTGAATCTTCCGCGCCTTCATCCAATCGAAGAGTTTCTCGTTGAGTTGCAAAACCGGCAGACCGGCTACTTCGAAACCATGCAATAAGGCGTATTGCCGGCAGATCGCAACATCTTAGCAATCGAGACACCCGCATATTTGGTCCCGAAAATCAGCACGCGCGGACTACCGTTGCCATATTGCTGCAACACCTCGCCGAAGGTCTTCACGGCTACGCGCAACGTGAAGAGTAGCACGAAGGCGATCGGCACATAAATGGCCACGAGTGTATTAAAAATCGGATGATGTCCAGTGCTCCAATTCATCACATAATTGAAAAGCACAATCACAACGCCGGTCGTTAAGTTCGCCAATAGCACCTTCAGCATATCGTTGAACGTGGAGTAACGCAAGATGCCGGAGAAGGTGTTAAAGGCACCGAAAGCGAGGGTCTGCACGAGGAGAATCACCAGATATTGTTTCCCCAGCGGTAAGATGTGCGGGATGTCCGAAGAGTAGTTAAAATAACTACTCCCGATCCACGCGCTGATCCCAAAAGCGATCGTGCACAGTAACAGATCCAAGAACAAAACGCCCCAACGGGGTAGATACCCCATATCAAACTTTAAATTTTTCATGTTGTGATTTTATAATTTCGGCAAGGTATTTGCCTGTGTAACTTTCTTTGCATTGCGCGACTTCTTCCGGCGTGCCGGCACAAACGATTCGTCCGCCCTGTGTGCCGCCTTCGGGACCTAAATCGATCACATGGTCGGCCGCCAAGACCACCGCCGGGTTGTGCTCGATAATAATCACCGTGTGCCCTTTGCTGATCAGACGGTTCAAGGCATTGAGCAGCACTTCGATATCTTTGTGATGCAAACCCGTGGTGGGTTCGTCAAAGACGAAAATCGTCGGTTTGTTGTCTTCGGAGGCCAGGAACGACGCTAACTTCACGCGCTGGCTCTCGCCGCCCGAGAGCGTGCTGCTGCTCTGTCCTAACTGCACATAACCGATACCGACGTCTTGCAGCGGTTTGAGGCGCTTGACGATCTTTGCGCACTCCGGATCTTCGCTGAAGAACTCCACCGCTTGATTCACCGTCATACATAGAATGTCGTATATCGACTTGCCGCGATAATGGACGTCCAGGATGTCTTGTTTGAACCGCTTTCCGTGGCATTGCTCGCATTCCAGCACGAGGTCCGCCATGAACTGCATCTCAATCGTGATCGTTCCTTCGCCCTGACAGGTCTCGCAACGCCCGCCCGGGGTATTGAACGAGAAGTGCGAAGGACTCAAGCCCAACTGTTTGGCCAAGGGCTGCTCGGCATAGAGGCGACGTATCTCGTCGTACGCCTTGAGGTAAGTCACAGGATTGCTGCGGCTGGATCGGCTCAACGGATTCTGGTCCACGAACTCGATGTCTTGCATCAAGTGCAGGCTACCGTGCAGTTGGCCGAAATCTCCGGTGTGCTCGGCGAAAACGCCGCCGTAATGTTTCTTCAGCGCAGGGTAGAGCACTTTGCTCACCAGACTCGATTTGCCGCTACCGCTCACACCTGTCACCACGGTCATCACGTGCAGCGGAAAACGTACAGTCAGGTTCTGCAGATTGTTCTCGCACGCCCCTTCCACCTCAATATAGTTGTTCCAATGCCGCCGTTGCGTCGGGATGTTATAAGTGAATAGTTCCGGCCGCGGTTTGCCTTCATACACCACTTCGCCGCCCAAGCGACCGGCTTTCGGGCCTATCTCAATGATATGATCAGCCGCCGCGATGATATCTTCGTCATGCTCCACGACCACAATCGTGTTGCCCAGGTCGCGTAATTCTTTCAGCACATGGATCAATCGCTCCGTGTCGCGCGGATGAAGTCCGATAGAGGGTTCGTCCAGTACGTATAGCGACCCCACAAGACTGCTGCCTAAGGACTTGGCCAATTGGATGCGTTGACTCTCGCCGCCGGAAAGGGTGTTACTCATTCGGTTGAGCGTCAGGTAACTCAGGCCCACATCTTGCATGAACTGCAAGCGTTTGTCTATCTCCACGAGTAGTATCTCGGCCGTCTGGCGCTCAATATCCGTCAACTCGATATGCTTGAACCACTCCTGCAATTCCGATAGCGGCATGGTACACAGCGCTTGGATATTTTTGCCGTTGATGAGCACGTAACTCGCCTCTTTGCGAAGGTGTAAACCGTGGCACGCGGGGCAGGTCGTACGGCCCTTATACCGCGCCAAGAGCACTTTGTATTGGAGGCGGTTGTACTGCTTGGACTCCAATTCATGGAAGAACTCGTTCAAGCCGCGGAAGTATTCGTTTCCGGTCCAAATCAGGTGTTTCTGCTCTTGCGTCAAAGCGTAGAACGGCGTGTGGATGGGGAATCCGAACTTCGCGGCATTCATCACCAGCGCATCCTGCCATTCCTTCATCTTCTCGCCCTGCCAGCACGCAATCGCCTGTTCGTATATCGACTTGGACTTGTCGGGCACTACCAGATCCGGATCGATGCCGGTCACTACGCCGATACCTTTGCACTCCGGACAAGCGCCCACCGGATTGTTGAAGTCGAAGAGGTGCTCGCTGGGTTCGATGAACTGTATCCCGTCCGCCTCGAAGCGCTCGGAGAACACTTTCTCGTGCTTGTTGACCCAAATCCGGCATTCACCCTTCCCCTCAAAAAACGCGGTCTGCACACTGTCCGCAAAGCGGTTACTGGTCGCTTGCTCGTGGTCCACTACCACGCGGTCCACTAACAGGTACGCGTCGTGTCCCTCCGCCGCTTGCCAGGTCTCCGCGTCCAGACGCGCCGTGTCGCCGTCGATGAGCAAGCGACTGAAACCCTGACTCTGCCACAAGGCCAACTGCTCTTGCAGCGTGCGTCCTTCCGGCAGGATGATCGGGCTTAGCAGGTACAAGCGCGTTCCTTTCGGTTGAGCCTCCATGTACGCGACCACATCGCGAATGGTGTTTCTCTTCACTTCCTCTCCGCTCACGGGCGAGTACGTCTTACCTACGCGCGCGTACAGAAGCTTCAAATAGTCGTAAATCTCCGTCACAGTGCCAACTGTGGAACGGGGATTGCGACTGCTTACTTTCTGCTGGATAGCGATAGCCGGCGGGATACCTTCTATCTTCTCAACGTCCGGTTTCTGCATGCGCCCCATAAACTGGCGCGCGTATGCACTTAGACTCTCCACATAGCGCCGCTGACCCTCCGCATACAAGGTGTCGAACGCCAGCGAACTCTTGCCGCTGCCGCTCACACCCGTCACCACAACCAACTTATTGCGCGGTATATCTACCGTCACATGTTTCAGATTGTGGGTGTCCGCACCTTCTATGCGAATTATTTCTTGCAAGCTGCTTCTGCTTCTTGGAGTAACTGCAAGTATGCAGCACTGGTGGTATCCTTCTGCGCCTCCGTTAGTCTCGGCACGCGGATAGGAGTTCCCACATCGATATTGCTGGGGTTAGAAATATGATCTCTGTTCGCGTCGTAGATATACGGCCAATAAGCCTTGCTGCCGTAGAAACGCTTGGCCATCCATGTCAGACGACTTGCCTCGTGCATGGGCTCAATGGTGATGAGGTCTTCGTATACGGCATCGCCCGAGGTTTCGGAATTCTCCAACTCATCGGAAGCCTCCAGGAACTCTGCCAATATCTGCGCTTCGGTTAACTCTTCTTCACCCGCTTCTACTTCTTCGTCCAACTCAATCGGTGCAGAAATAGGTCCTTCTTCGATGCTGTCCGTAGCCGCTACTTGTTCGGTCTGTGCTTTACCCGGCAAGAACGAATCAATCAAATTACCCAATTGACTGCGAAGGAAGAAATATCCGACTAACAGCAGCGCCAACAAGATCACCACGCAGATTAAGGTATCGCGCAAGAAATGATGCTTCTTCTCTTTCTTCACCGGCGCGGGCTCCGAAGTATGCTGCGGCACATAGAACACGGGTTCAGGTTCCGGCTCTTTAGCGGGTTCCGGTTCTTTGACCGGCTCTTCCGGAACTTCGGGTACCTCTGGTACTTCCGGCTCTTTGGCAGGTGCTTCTTCCTCCTTCGGACTTTGTCCGAGTTCGCCTAAGATATCGACGATCTCTTCGGCCTGCGAACCCAATTTCTTAATCGGGTCTATCTCTGACGACTGATCGCTGACAATGGACGGCTGATGGCTCTCCACCAACTCTTTTACACCCGCTTCGGGCACAAAAGCGACCTTGTTATATCCCTCGATGGTGATGGCTTCTCCGGTAGCTACATTCACGCTCTTGCGCGGCGCAACAGCCTGCAACTTGAAGATACCTAAACCGTTGATTTTCACTTGTTTGTCGGTTTTCAAAGCCTCTATGACCTCAGCGTATAGAGCGTTCAAAAACGTGTTCGCTTCTTTCTCACTCACTCCTGCGCGAGACGCCAAAACGCGGCGTAACTCGGTCCAACTAAGTTTCTCTGCCATAGTTTAGATCTTTTTGAGTTCATCTTTTAAGTTATCCACCGGGCGGAAAACCAATTGGTTCTTACCCGGACTGATGGTACGCTCACCCGTCCGCGGATGAACGATGGTACGCGGTGCACGTTCCTTTATTTCCAATGCACCAAAACCTTGCAGCGTCACTGCTTTGCCTGCCATGATGTTCTCGCGCAACACGGCATTGTGCGTGCTCAGCAGGTGTTCCACTTGTTTCTTGCTTTGACCGGTAGCACTGGCTATCCGGCTGATTAAATCTTTTGTCAACATGATATCTTAGGGTATTATTTTTCCGTATAAATCGAACTCCTCCGCCTTCGTGATCTCCACTTCGACGAAATCCCCGGGCTGAATACTGAATACTGATGGCTGATCACTTATCAGTACTTCGCAATCCACCTCCGGACTGTCATACTGCGTCCTGCCGATCCAATAGTCGCCGTCTTTGCGGTCGATGATCACGCGTTCGGTCTTGCCCACAAACTGCGCCATCAACTCCGCACTTATCTCTTGCTGGATAGCCATCAGCTCCGACGCCCGCGCTTCCTTCACTTCCTGCGGCACATCGTCTTGATAGTGCTTGTTCGCGTAGGTGCCTTCTTCGTCCGAGTAGGCAAAGCATCCCATCCGCTCAAACCGCATCGTTTTCACCCAAGCCTTCAAAGTCTCAAAATCCTCTTCTGTCTCGCCCGGGTGACCCACCAAAAGCGTCGTTCGGATACATATGCCCGGCACGCGTTCCCGTATTTTCCGAATCAGCGCATCCTGTTCCGCTTGCGTGATATGTCGCCGCATAAGGCCCAGCATGTGGTCCGTGCAATGCTGCAAGGCGATGTCGAGGTATTTGCATACATTCGCGTGCTTCGCCATCACGTCTAGCAGCTCCTCCGGAAAATCGGTCGGGTAGGCGTAATGTAGGCGAATCCACTCCACACCTTCTATCTGCGCCATCTCATCAATCAGTTCCGGCAGCATGTGCCGTTTCTCAAGGTCGAGCCCGTAACTGCTCAAGTCCTGCGCGATGACGTTCAACTCCTTCACGCCTTGCGACACCAGCCACTTCACTTCCGCCAATATCTCCTCTTTCGGCCGACTGGTATGCCGTCCTGTGATGAGCGGAATGGCGCAATACGAGCACATCCGGTTACAACCCTCCGATATCTTCAAATACGCAAAGTGCTTCGGTGTCGTCAAATGCCGTTCAAAGGACTTGCAACTTTTCGGTATTCCGGTATCTCGGTATTCCGGTATCCCGAGAGCGCTGACCATCCCCTCATAATCAAACTTCCCGTAGTATTCGTCCACTTCCGGCAACTCTGCCTCTAACTCCGCGCGGTAGCGCTCACTCAAGCAACCCATCACAATCAACTTCCGCAACTTCCCTTTTTTCTTCCGCTCGGCCATTTGCAGAATCATGTTTATGCTCTCTTCTTTCGCATCGCCGATAAACCCGCAGGTGTTGATTACGCAGATCTCGCCTTTCGGTTCTTCCGCATCATGCACGCACTTCCATCCGGCCGCTTCCAACTGCCGCATCACCCGCTCTGCATCCACCAGATTCTTCGAGCACCCAAGCGTTACAAAGTCAATAACTCCTTTCTGCATAGATAAGCGCCTCCGGAGGCTCTCCGGTTAATTTCCTAACTCGCAATGGAACTTGAGCCGTACCAACCGCACGTGCATCTCATCGTAGTAGTCTTCGCCGAGCTCCTCCATCGCCTTGCGTATATTATCGTCGTCGGCATTCTTGAAGTAGTCGTATATCTCTTCCTCCTCGTCGGGATCCAGCACTTCCTGTATGAAGTAGTTGATGTTGATCTTCGTTCCGGAGAACACGATCGCCTCCAACTCATCCATCATCTCCTCCATCGACATGCCGCAACTCTCTGCCAAATCGTCCAGATCGACGCGTCGGTCGATAGCCTGGATGATCTGTTTCTTACGCGTGGATTTCTTGGCTACGGTGCGGATACGCATGTCATCCGGACGGATGATCTCGTTTTCCTCCACATATTCCTTGATCACGCGCAGGAACTCATCGCCGTAACGTTTGGCTTTCGCCACACCCACGCCCGGAATGGTCAACAACTCTTCCATTGTGATGGGGTAGGTGGTGGCCATAGCTTCCAGACTCGGGTCTTGGAAGATTACGAACGGCGGCACGTCGTTCTTCTTCGCTACCTTACGGCGTATATCCTTTAATATCGCGAACAACACCTCATCCGCCGCCGCGCAGGTAGCTGCTGCGCCGTCCATCAGATCGTCGTCTTCATTCTGCACTTCGATCGGCACTTCGAATTTACCGGGCTTGCGGATGAATTTCGTGCCGTCTTTGGTGAGCTTCAGGTCGCCGTACGAATCCACATCTTTCTTCAGCATGCCGGCTACCAGCGCCTGTCGGATGATCGCGTGCAGCGTACTCTCTTCTTCGTCGCTCGCCGCACCGAAATTCTCCAATTCTTCGTGGTGGTAACTCAGCACTTCCGCTGTCTGGTTGCCGTGCAGGATATCTACGATATGTTCCGCTTTCTGCTTCTCCTTGACTTGCTGGATGGTCTCTAAGATCAGCTGCAGCAACTCACTTGCATCAACCTGCTTATAGGTCTTGCGGCAGTTGTCGCAGTTACCGCATTTCTCCTCCGTATATTCTTCGCCGAAATAGTGGAGCAGCAGTTTACGCCGACAGATCGTGGATTCCGCATAACTCTGCGTCTCGAACAGCAACTGGTTGCCGATGCCGATCTCTTTGGGCGTCTTGTCTTTTTGGAACCGACGCAGACGCTCGATGTCATCCGGGCTGTAGAAACAGATACACTGTCCTTCGCCGCCGTCTCGGCCTGCGCGACCCGTCTCCTGATAATAGCCTTCCAGCGATTTCGGGATGTCGTAGTGTACCACAAAACGTACGTCCGGTTTGTCGATACCCATACCGAAGGCGATGGTCGCTACGATAACTTGCACTTCCTCCATCAGGAACGCATCCTGATTGGCCGAGCGCGTCGCTGCATCCATGCCGGCGTGGTAGGGACGGGCCGAGATGCCGTTCACTTTCAGCACTTCCGCCAAGTCCTCCACTTCCTTTCGCGCCAGGCAATACACGATACCGCTCTTGCCTTCCATGCCGCGTATATAGCGCACGAGGTCCTTATCTACATCCGCTGTCTTCGGCCGTACTTCGTAATACAGATTCGGGCGGTTAAAACTCGACTTGAAAACGGTCGCGTCTGGCATGCCGAGGTTCTTCTGGATATCCTTTTGCACCTTCGGTGTCGCCGTAGCCGTCAGGGCGATGATCGGCGCTTTGCCGATGCGCTGAACCATGCTGCGGATCTGGCTGTACTCCGGACGGAAATCATGGCCCCATTCCGAGATACAATGCGCCTCGTCGACGGCATAAAAACTGATCTTCACGCCCTGCAGGAAGTCCACGTTCTCATTCTTCTGCAAACTCTCAGGCGCCAAATACAACAACTTCGTTCGTCCGCTCAGCACATCCTCCTTCACCGCATTGATCTCCGGACGACTCAGACTCGAGTTGATGAAATGCGCCACACCCGGTTCTTCCGAGTAGTTACGCATCGCATCTACCTGGTTCTTCATCAGCGCAATAAGCGGCGATATAACGATCGCCACGCCGTCCATAATCAACGAGGGTAATTGGTAACAGAGACTCTTTCCTCCTCCGGTTGGCATCAATACAAAGGTATCATTGCCATCCATCACATTGCGGATGATCGCTTCCTGATTGCCTTTGAACGTGTCAAAACCAAAATGCTCCCTTAGAGCCCCTACTAACTGTTCATGTGTTACTTCCATATTGTGTGTTTTTCCTTCACTTTTTCAATTTGGGCTACAAAAGTACGAATAATTTTTCATATATGCAATACCCCTCGCGATTTTTTGAAAAAAATACGTAATTTTTATTATCTCTTTTCACTTTTATCGCATATTTGCGATAACCATATAGTATTATATACGTAGTGCATAGGTATGAAAATCTTTCTGTCTATGCACTGTGATTTTCTAACTACCTCATAATCAGTAGATTGTAAAAGGCACAAACACAAACACCCCACAGAATTTTTCCATCTGTAAGATTGTAATGTGATGAAATTTTATCACATTATTTTCGTTTTGTTACACGAATGTTTCACCAAAAACATATATGTAGCAGACGTAATTGTTTATTACAAACCAAAAATTCTATTACAGATGGCAACTTTCAAAGCAGTGGTGCAGCAGCACCAACAACGCAGGGATGGTAAATTCCCTATCAGCATCCGAGTGACTAACAATCGCAAGTCCTGCTATATTCCGACAGGATTGTATTGCTCGTTATCGCAAATCAACCGCAAGACATTCGAGATTAAAGACCAGTTCATCATCGCAAGAACTAATCAGACTATCAGCGAATGGGAACGAAAGATGCTAACAGTTGATTCGGCAACTTTTTCATCAATGACATCAGACGAGGTAAAAAAATTTTTGACGCTCACATCAGCAGGCATAGACTACCTTGCTTATTGCAAGCGTCTTATTGAGTCTAACCCATTGAAATGGAGTAAGTTAAGCAACTGCCTGCTTATTTTCAAGGACATGGGAATTACGAAGATGATGGTGACCGATTTTAATTCACTTTTCCTTCGGAAATTCAAGGATTATTTAGACAACGCGCTCATCCCTATTACCAAAAACAAGGTAATAGTAGGACACAAACACTATGCACAAAACTCCAAGAGAGCCTATCTGTTCGTAATCTGCCAAGTGTTCAGAATGATGCAACGCGATTATAATACGGAGTTCAACACGGTCATTTCTCACAACCCATTTATCGGTTTAGAGAACTACCAGCATGGTCTGACTGCCAAGCGAAGCATGTCAGCAGAGCAAGTCCGGGCGTTTTTCAACCTTCAGGCGAATACGAATGTGCAGCGGATGACGATGGACTTGATGAAGTTGTCGTTCTGCTTGTGCGGAATCAACCTGATTGACATCTTCGCACTGGATAAGTCCTCCTTCGACAAGAAGACGATGCGTATTACCTACGAGCGCCACAAGACGAGAGACCGCACATTGACGCACTCACTCACGTCCGTGCATGTCGAGCCGGAGATATATGACATCATCGAGAAGTACCGCGCGTCTGACGATTGTGATAGGCTGTTTGCCTTCAACTGCAAGCCGGACTACGCATCATCGAGGAAGATATATAGCAATCTGCGTGCCCTGTGTGAAAGATATGATTTTGATGCGATAACTCCATACTGGTTTAGGCATACGTGGGCCACGATAGCGCGTAACGATTGCGACATATCGAAAGACGATATTGACTTATGTCTCGCTCACTCCGGCCATAACCCGATGGCAGATGTTTATATCCGGCCAGACTGGTCAAGAATAGACCGAGCGAACCGCAAAGTGCTTGATTTCGTCTTCGGACCGCAACAAAAATAGCAGCAAATGTGAATATCTTTGATATTATTTGTTTATGTGAGACTGATGTAGTAATTTTGCAGTGCGATGGTAGAGGGTAATCCCTATAAGGTCTTGGTAAAGAAGTATCGCAAGCGTTTCAAAGCAGAGGCAGTTGGCACAGCACCGCTGGAGACTTACAACTTGAAGACCGGCGAAGTAAGAAGCGCAACACAATTAGTCGGGACACAGAAGTATTATGACGTAACCGACTTTGTGAAGTTCTATGAACCGGGAGTTTTGATAGGGATGAGCAACGGAGCAGTAGCAGTATTCAGCTATCTGGTGAGTCGCTTGCAGTTTGGTGGTTATGTAGTATTCAGTTATTCTGAATGTCTGGAATACACCGGCTACAAATCACGCCAAGCACTATACCGAGGACTGATGGAACTCTCTAAAAAAGATGTCATCCGTCCAAAGAAGAAAGGTGAATGGTGGGTGAACCCAAATATCGTGTACCGAGGACAGCGAAGCGAGATTTAGGTATGCAGTATTACATCAGTACCATCGCGGGATGGTAGCAGCGGAGTGCTCGCCGGGGTTACAGCCCGGAGGTCGGGGGTTCGAATCCCTCTCCCGCAACAAGAACAAACGAATGGCTATTGCCAAATACAAATCCTATTGGATGGCTTAAAGAGGGGACTCGGCACATATCACCCCTGAAAATGCTACCAGTGGCAAGACACACGAAAATCCGGAAAGTAGGAGAAACCGAGGTTCGTTTGTTAATATCGCGGAATAGAGCAGTGGTAGCTCGCCAGTCTCATAGGCTGGAGGTCGCGCGTTCGAGTCGCGCTTCCGCAACAACCCGGTGGGGAATTGTGTTTTTCATGGTATTAGATTTTTGGTTAAGTTAAGCAAAGGGCCGCTCGTGAGAGTAGCCCTTTGTGATTTTATCGTTTCTTGATGGAAAACATGAATGTGCAGAGGAGTATCAGTAGCGGTATTGACAGGCAGACGACTCCAGCCGTGCATCCGTCCTGTGCGTACTGTATGACGGAGAAGTTACTTTCGCGCGTAGCCTGCGTAATTATCATTCCGATATTCAGAATAGCACTCCAGGACAGCAGATAGATGTTGAACGCTCTCCAGATACTGCACGCTTCATCATAAAGGTCGTGTATCGAGTTCCATTCGCGCGTACCTTTGAGTATCTTACGCGCGTGGAAGTACCAATACCACACCACGCCATAGAGGAGTGTGATAACTATGCCGGTCACGTCCGCGTTGAACACTGCGCCGATAAACGTAGTGACGGCAAGGACTACCAAGCACGCACCTGCGATAACGACAATAACCTTCCTCACCCATTTCTCTACATTATCCATATCCATAGCCTTACAAGTATTAGAAATCGGCTGCAAAGGTACTACTTTTTTATGACATGAACAAATTTTTAATCCATAAAATATACCGATATGTTGTCATTTCATACACATTATGTTGTCATATTGACAACATTTTCAAAATGTAACTCCTTGATATAGAGGGTATTATAAAAATTCCTAATAAATCTTATCTATGTACTATGTCAATAGTACTATTTTACCATACCTTGTCCTCCAAATTTTGACAGGTCCGTTTTCTCCAGAGGACTCCAACGATTCCTTCTATACCCCCTCTCTCGATTGCGACTGTTTCAACATCATGCCTCGCACGCGCATGAGCAGAAGTCCGATTTTCGTTGCAACTGCCTGAGTTTAACATAAGTATACCCACCCACCTATAGGGGTATGCTCATCGCTTGTACTCCCCCACGTGTGAGGATTGTTCCGTTCTCGAAATTCTCTGTTGCGGTTTGATGATAATTTATTATAAATAATAAATTAAATCCACACACGCGACGCTCGTACCTTTTGAATAGAAATACCTCTGTCGTGGGCATCGGTTTTTCTGTTGCGGCTTATGATTGTTGATGTCATCACCGAGCGAGGTGATGCAAAAGAGACCTTTGACATACTGACAACAAATCGGCGGACGTGTAACGAGAGGAGTGTAGTAGGCAGCGCACATATATAAAAGCGTATGAGGTACTAAGCACGTCGCAAGTAGCGCAAGGATAGCGCAGCCCTTATAGTACCTACGGAGTAGGTTGGGTAAAATTCTGAGGTTTGTTTAAGCGGTTTATTGTAGCCGTGCAGTAGCGTTCTTTGAAAGTGTGGTGTGGTGTAGTCAAAGCCATGAATGCGCGATAAGCGAAAGAGCGACGAGTAAGAACCGAAAGGGTAATGAAAGGAGCAAAACGTACCGACCCCATAAGGGAAAGGGAAAGGACAGGTGTACTATGTACACGGGGAACTGAGTATCGGGATGGGAGAGCGGGCGACATATAAACTGCGCGATTTGCAGAGGTGTGTGAAAATGCAAGCATAGGTGGACTATGCGCAAAGAGCGAAATGCAGGGTATATAGGCGAGGGAAAAAGAAGCCTCGGAGAAGCGTAACTCAAAACGCAATGACGGAATAACGCAAGAAAAAAACGCATACTTTGTATGCAAGTAAATAACGCTAAAATTATCATCTTATGAGATTGTGCCGTGTAGACCCTTGCGGTGTAGGCTAACCGCCACGGCAAAAAATAGGCGGGTGACGTTGGTTCGTTGCCCGCTTTCTATGCTGATTGAGCAGCACTTATTGTTTCATCTTAAAGCCTTGCGGTGCAGGTAAACCGCTGTGATTATGAAGACCGCATTTGTAGCCCTCAAAGACGAGGACGTTAAGTCGTTGAAATCTCTGATTTCGGAGACCGAGAAAAGAACGCTCAATTATGAGTTCGTATTGCGTGAAATCCGTAAGGATTTGAAAGCAGCCAATAACAAGTTGGCGAGTGTCATTGACGCGAATTGGAAGCGCTTCCTGGAACTGCACGCATTGCAGATGCCGCACGTTGTGTACAACGGACACGCGAAGCCGACCATCGTGGACTGGGTGAAAGACCCCGAAGGCAAGTTCAAGTTGGAGCGTGCTATCAAGGCGTATCGCTACACGGGTGACGAGGAGCAGAACGCCGTTGAGAACTGCTTTGACGGGCGTATTGTACGCACCATGCAGGAGAAGCAGAAAGAGACCATCACCTACGCTTCTGGCTTCCAGAAAGAGGTGGACGCGCTGGACGAAGAGGGCAAGCCTATCGTGAACGAGGTACAGGTAGAACTCGTGCCGAAAGAGAAGAGCGCGTGGGGCTTCACGACCGTTATGGTTGAGGCGTTTATCGCTGCAACCGATGACCTGCTGGCAGAGTTGGCAAAATAAGGTCGCACTCGACTTCGCGAGTATAAACAGACATCAGGCGGAGAGCGGAGAGTCGTGGCATGTGCTGCGGCTCTCGTTGTGTTTAATCTTTAAGACCCAGCGTAGTATAGGCAGACGCATTGTATCGTCATGAAAAAGTTTTTTATTCTTGCCGCCCTTGTGGGCGCTTTCCTCATTGCGCAGACCGTAACCGCAAGTGCCGAGACCATTGCCAAGGACACGGTGGCGTACACCGGCGCGTGGAAGATGGAGAAGGTGCAGAAGAGCAACGACTACGGGGAGATTAGCGTGCGTTACGTGTGCTATCTGCTCGACATCACCAACTCCAAGGGAGAGCCGCGCAAGGTATCGACGGACAAGGTGACGTATGAGTCCGACAACATCACGCACATCATCTATAATGTGCAGGACACAGGCGCACGACGTATATCGAAGGCTGTTAATGTGGATGCCGTGAATAGGAAGAAGGCGGCGAAGGCATTAGCGATGGCGGAGCAATGAGTATGGGCACGAGTCATTGGGTTGGCTCGTGCTTTCTATTAGTGGCGGCAACACTATAAATGCGGCACTGAAACTATGGTCGAGTACTTAGATTACGACCCCATCTATTTTGATTTTGAGACGGCAAAAAAACCTTATTATATAGGAGAGGAGATACTGAAATGAAAGATTGTAATCCGTTCACAGGCATCGGGCAGTTCCTGTTTGCCTGTATCATCACGGCGCTGGCTGTGATTATGTTGGCAGGGCAACTGTATATTGCAAAGCGGTGGTGTGACTACATGTGGCTCATGTTAGTCTTCATTGCGCTTGGTGTGTATGGATGCAGAGTATCATGGCAAGAATACAAGGAGGGCAAATAATATGAATGAGATTATCATTGGCGTCCAGAATTGGGGACGCGTATCGGACCAAGATGTATTGCGAGTAGTCCGTGCGGCTATCAATAACTCCATCAAGTATGAGTCAGACCGCAAGTTAAACACGCATCATTACTGGCATGACCCGGACAAACGGGTCGAGTTACAAATCACTTTCAAATAGGAGGACTTATGACTGTAGGCGAATTGATAAACTACTTGCAGACTAATTTCGCAGATGCTATGGACTGCGAGGTACGCATAGCAGAGCATGGACGCGGTGATAAGATTGCCGCGCGACCGATGAGGTTTACGTTCAACTATGTGGGCGAAGACTTTGTGTCTATCTTCGTAAAGGACTCGCCTGCTTACAACCATTTTTGGAAAGGAGAAGAGCGATGAAATTCACGAAAGAAAATCTTAGCCAAGGTCTCACGCCTGAATATATCAGCGCATGTAAAAGCCTTGACATATGGTTGCGTCATAAATATGGCGGTGGTCCGTACTTAAAGGGAGCAATCAGCGAGTCGCGTAACTCCTATTGGTTTGAACCACCAACGATAGATGGCTATCGCGGTTCATGGATATGGGCAGGTGTGAACAGAGGCGGTGAGTCCTTTGGTATACTTGCTTGGGGAAAGAATAAAACGTATTCAATCAAAGCAAAAATCCCTTGCGACAAACTGCAATGGGAGATAGAAGAAGTGAATTATTAACCGACCAAAAGAAAGGATTACTATGGCAAAATGTTATGTGGGTACTTATGGTAAGTACAATGGTGGTAGTATCGACGGAGCATGGCTCGACCTCGATGCTTACGAGACTTACGCTGACTTTGTGAAGGCATGCAGAAGTCTGCACAAGAACGAGCATGACCCTGAGTTCATGATACAAGATTGGGAAGGACTTCCCGATGGCTTCCCCGCACAGGAATGGATAAGCGAAGACGAGTTCAACGAAATCAAGTTATCTGAAGCGAGAGAGCAGACGGCTGACTTGCGTATCATCGACTACTCTGATAAGTGTATCGCAGTAGTCGGCGAGACGAGGGCTATCAAAGATAAGCTTGCAAAGATGGGCGGGCGATTTAATAGCAGACTCACTTGTGGTGCAGGTTGGGTATTCCCGAAGACCAAGTTGGATTTAGTCCAAGGCTTCATCAAGGGCAACCAAATACTGTTAGGTGTAGAACCCAAGCAGCAGAAAGACGAGGCACTTTGGGAGGAGTTCAAGCAGCGCGTCAGCAAGGCAGAGGGAGGTCGGCAGAACTGCATCGACAATCATCTGAAAGAAGCATCGGAGATTATGATGACCGACTGCGGTGTGATACTTGTCTTCGAGAAACCGCATGTGAACGCAGGCACGTTCTGGTTCCATGACGAGGGTCCGAACTATGAGTACTATCAGAAAGTAACCGCGACTGACAAGACCAAGATTGAGTACTTCATGCGCGAGAACTTGGATGAGTACGATAGTCTCATCAAGGAAATGACCGAGCGTAAGAACCGCTATGGTGACCCGCTTGTGCCGGTCTTCTATGAGCATGAATGGTGTTCCGTTGGTCTGCTTGGATGGGGCAACTCTATCTACATGAAGCGTGAGCATGATGTTCAGGAGGACGAGCAAGACCCACGCACTCGCAAGCAAATCCATCGGATGACCGAGAGCGATGCCAAGAAAGCACTCGCTATCTTGAAGAGTGAGCGTGCCAAGTTTGAGAAGAGACTGCAAGCCTATCTGAGGAGATACGGAGTGAGCAAGATTAGTTTCGGAACTTATTGGGCAGACCGATGAAACGCCGGAAACCCGATGGCATGAGTCTCGAAGACATGCGCAAGCAATTACACATGCACGAAGAGGCTCTTGCCGATGCCAAAGAACGGCTTGCGAATAGCAAGGCGTGGAAAGACTGCTTCATATATAAGGGAGTGGTCAAGTACCATGAGTTCCGTATAGAAAACTATCGTGAAATGATTAAAAAGGAGGAGCAATTATGACTCGCAGATTTATTGAAGCCGCAGCTGAAGAGGCAGGATGGAACGTGACGTTCAGACAGAAAGAACGTAGTCCATATAACAGAGGCAAGTCCTATTGCAAATGGTACGTGTGCTTCACAACGGACACCGCTTGCAATCAAGATGTTTGCTATGAGTATGAGGTTAAGACACTCCAAGATATACCAGACCAAGTGTACGAGACGTGGCAGAACTACGACCCCGAAGAAGAAGCAATGCTTTGGTTCAAAAGACGCGGTGCGCCCGGACTACGTGATTTGCTCAATGACATGGACGAGGTGGATGAGAAACTGGAAGACCTGTATAAGACGCTCTCCAGCATCCACCTTGTGAAAGAGCACAAGACTTTTGCCGAGCAGGCAGGAGCACTACGCCATGAGTGTCTGATGGAACTTACCTCTATCAGCCATCGTGCAGTTCCGAGCAAGTTAGGCTATGACGCAAAGGGCTTTTCCAATCCTGATAAGTGCTCACTATACGAGGAGATTATCTTCCTCGATAACGAGTGGACTTTGGTAGATGGCAATGGCAACCTCTATGCAGATTGTTGTGTGCCGTTGGAAGAGTTCTGCGAAATGGTAGATGCTATTAAGAAACAAACGGAGGGGTAGTCATGTATTATGAAACCTGTTGTAGCAATACAACTATCGACAACTGGAATCGTCTCATGGCAGGTGCGAGGAAGGCGAGTTATAAACGGCTCGTCTCTCGCATCAAACGTGAGTTGCCGGAACTCTATCGCGCTCTTTGTTTGGACTTTCCAAACCCATACGACAATCAAACGATGCAGACCAAGACGCATTACATCTTGGTACATTCTGCCATCGAGTATTTTATCCATAAATAGGAGGACAAAACTATGCCACAAATGAAGAGACTAATCGAATTGGAACGCTATCATGTGTTCCGTTTTGCCGGAGAAGAAAGACTCCGACTGCTCAACGAGAACCACATCAGCGAAGATGACCCGCAGCGCATTCAGTTTGAGTACCATACCATTTACAAAGATGGTCGCACCAACCTGAACGGAGTGTGCCGGTGCAACAGACTATTCGCGGAGACGCAGATGGTCGTGGACCTCGGAGACTTCTATGATTGGATGAAAGAGAACCATCCAATCCGCTACAAGCGAGAGAACTGGGAGGAATCAAGACCAAAAAGAAAGGAGGAATAATTATGTACCCAATCATCATCAATTTAGACGGCGGCTGTGCGCATGAGAACCGCCAACCTATTCTTACCTTGAAAGGTAATGTAGTATCGGCAACTGCCGACAGTATCAAACGTCTGCTTGACAAGAACCGCAAGGCTATCAACAAGTGGCTATTGTTTGGACGTGCTCAAATGCAAGCCTGCTTCGAGAAAACAGGAGAAGTTATTGCGACAGGATGGTATGACTACAATGCTTTCTCTGGGCATGGAGAGTATCAATTTGAAATGGAGAGATAACTATGGAACGAGACACCGAACAAACGGCTGTTATCTTCAGGCGAGAAAGGCAGTTCGGCAGACCGATTGTTGCTCTCTTCCCTTATATATCATACAAGCCGGAGCATCGCGCGAGATACGAATATCGCGTGCTTGCATACACTCATTACGGTCAGCATCATGAAGTGGACTATGATTGTCAGATGGCATTCTCCACTCCTGTATGTCCGGAGGAATATGAGCCTCTGAAAAGAGAATTAGAACAACTATTCGGCTACAATCTGCGAGTAATTAGCAGAGCGTGCCGAAGAAAAATGTATCAGTTATGAGTTACTTTATCGCATCGAGTATCGTGCTCGCTAAAAACGAAATCAGATTGACCGGAGGAGACAACAATGTCGTGCCTCGCAACACGCATCATCTGAGTTTTCCGAAGACTCCGCAAGAGTGGCGTTTGTTTGTCAAGCAGGACATGCTTGGTGGTTGTATCAGACCACAGTCATCCGCTAACGATTACTTTTGGTGGTGGATTTTGCAACTCCCATGCTGGAAAGGCTTGGAATATGACGAGATAACAGACGAGCAATGCTACTCGATTGCAATGATGATACAATGCGAGTGGGATATGCGCCCGCGTCGTCAGGGTTATGCAATTCAATTCGCTGCCGGTTCGTATCTAAAGTATAACAAGGGGTGTTTCTATACCTCCAAAGTACCTGTCAATATGTCATTGTACAAAGCGACATATGTGCTTGGTGAATACAGAAAGCACTTCAAAGGTATGGATGCACACATTATCAAACTCTAATCGCTATGGCAAGACCTATCTACAAAGGCATAGACGACGATGGTATGCCTACATTCACACCGCAGAAATATATCTATGCGATGTGCGATGTTCAGTTCAAAGACGGGACATGCTGCGAGAACTATATTATCAAACTCTCGACCGACTATAATGAGGATGAGGATGATAAGATATTCTTCTATTGCGAAGACTACGAGTCTTTCCTGTCGCTCTGTAAAGAGGAGTTCCGCGAGGACTTCCGAGTATTAACTATCCATGATTTATGTGAAACGATATGAAACACGCAGTCATAAACATCAACTTGCGCGTCCAGTTTAACTACGATGAGACGCGCCATGATATGAAAGAGGCAAGCGAGTACGCTAAAGACCTCGCCATCAATCCCAACTATAACACCGTTGAAGAGGGCGTGCAACTCACAGACCACGAGATTTCTGATGTGGATGTGGACGACCCTCAACAATACATGCCACACTAAAGGAGGATGTCGTATGAAAATCTACATCGCTGGCTCGTTCGCAACAGAACACGAGCGCACCACACTGGAGCACATGATAGAACTCGCTCGTTCAAAGTACCCCATTGACGGTTTCTTTGTTCCGATGGAGCATTGTGTTCAGTTCGACCACAAGAACGAGGACGGAACATGGTATCTGTCTAATCCGGCATGGGCACAAGAGGTATTCAATACCGACATAACTGCTATGCGAAACGCAGACCATGTAATCGCTATGTATACAGGGCATCGAAGCACAACAGGAACGGCATGGGAGTTGGGATTTGCACATGCTATCGGTATTCCTATCACGCTGTACATCCCTGCTTGGGCGAAGAAAAATGACTTTTCCCTGATGGTTCTCAACTCCGCAAGCAATTGGATGGATGAAAAGGGAGAGGTGCATCCTGTCTCTTTCGACTGGCTCAATCAATTCAATCAAAAGTAATACGCTTATGGCAAAATGTATCAACGGCTGTCCGCCAGGCACAGACATGCGGACATGTAAAAGTATGGAGGCTGGTGACTGTCCCTTCCTACTGAAGAGAGGCAGCGACCTGCTCATCGGAAACAGACAACAGGAATTGTTCAACTAAACCATCGAGACCATGACACTAATAGCGTGGATAGATTATTGCAGAGGCAACAAGACTACTGCAAATACAGAGAGCGAGCACCAGCCATGCGAGCAAGGTAATTGCAATCCATATTCATGCACGGCGTTCTGCGATGGCTTTGGCATCACCTGTTCGGGAGCGGAGTGCGGATATTATTTCGCGCCGGACCCATTGACACAACGAGAAAAGTTTGCGGATATGATTAGTCGTGTCGGCAAGCCGAACTTTATTCAACAATCATTGTTTAATTAAAACTATACACATATGAAAATCGTAATTGATGGCGTTGAGTATATCGCCATGCCAGCAGGCAAGAACTTTATGAAGTACGGAGCACGTGAAATCTCACGCAGATACAACGAGTGCCCCAAGTTCTTTGATGCTATATTGCAGCGAGGCTTCTCGTACTTTGAGCGCGATGAGGAAAGCGCCTTTTCTATGTGGGCTACGGACGATGGCGTTGTCTATCTTGCACACGACATCGACCTTATATCTGAATGGAAACCAGAGGAGCGTCACTTCTTCGAGTACCGCTATAAGGATATTCGCGGCTGGAACTTGCCGGAGTTCACCGAACACCTTGAAGAGTCACATTGCATCTATCAGTACAATGCTGCTTCGGCAACCGCTCTGTTGCTCCAGCACGGTCCTGCATATACCTATGCGCAACTGAATGTGACCGGCAATCTGAGACCGGAAGAGGTTGTCGAGCACCAAGTAATTATTCAATAACCCAATAAAGAAAGGAGACACTATGGTCTATCATTCGTACAAAGCTGTCGGGCGTGATTTTGATTACGCCAAAAAGGAAATCACGAGAGCAAAAGAGTCTGCCATCGCATACCTCAAAGAGGTAGTTGGTGATGTAGGTACGGTCGGGATTATGCTTGACGGCAAACCAGCCTTGCTTGCTCGGCACAAAGAGGATGCTGTAATCTATCCTACCATCGGCAAAGAGACTGTTGTTAATACAGAGAACTTTGGCGTGGAGCAACTTATGGAAATCTGCAAGCAGGTGAATGACATGAAAATCGTGGAAGAGTATGAGCCCGCATGACCAAGCATTGGTTGACCAAGCCTACGCAATCACTAATCCTATCGACTGGTATCTTGTGCCGGACGAGAACCTTGCAGAGTCAGAAGAGGCTCGTCAGATACTACACCGACGAAGCACCTATCTCTATCATCGAGAAGAGGGGGACGACATTTAGTCGCTCCCCTCTTTTGTATCACCATTAACAATCACGAATATGAGAACTACTATTCGACTTCCCACACGCTGGGTAATACCATCCTATCTTCAAATATGTTCCATCCTTTCCGGTTAAGAACTTCGCGCACGACCTCCTTGTTTGGCAGGTCTCCTCGTTTGATAGCACGACACACCATTTCAAGATTGAGGTCGCGCATCCTCTCTTCGTGCTCTACCATTTTGATTAGCGTCACCTCGTTATAGAACTTGCCATGATGGTCTCTCACTATGGCAGGCAAAATGTATTGGTTACGCACCTTCCGTATTGCTCTCGGCAACTTAATCGCACGGCTACTTGATAGTGATTGCAAAGCATCCATGCGATTTTGAAGGCGCTCCAATATCTCTTCTTTACGATGCTCTCCTACCTCTCCTCGTGATAGGTGGTGGCGCAGTCCTACCAAGCGCTGACGGCTCATCTGCATCAGTTCAGCATACTCGCTATGCCGTGTCAGCCAATCCAAAATTTCATCACTTGTTCCAATCATATCGTATGAAAACGCTCAATAAAAGTCCGACAAAAAAGTATATATATGCAGGTCTTTTTTAAAAGACGCTGCAAAGTTACAACTTTTTTTTCAAATAACCAAATGGCAGTCACAGTTATTCAACTAACGGAAGAGCGTTATCGCGAAAATTTGACACAAGCAGCACAACTTGGAGCACATCAAGCGCTTCGGATGGCTGGCTTACCAGTGCGTGAGTATTACACTCGCACTGAGATGCAGCAACGGTATGGACGTGGAAAGATAGACCGACTTATCAAGGCCGGTCGCCTTACGCCACATCGTTTACCAGAGCATGATAACGACACCAATCAGCGCGTCGTCTATTCGGAAACAGAATTTTTATCACAAATCATTTAATCATTTTTGCTTATGGCAACTGAACAAAAGAAGAGCGTCTTCGCTACGCTCAACGACATCAATGTCAACGGACACACCGAGAAACTGAAGCAAGGTTCTGCCGAACTAACCTATCTGTCTTGGGCATGGGCATGGGCAGAGGTAAAGAAACTCTATCCAGACGCAACCTACACCATCTACAAGGACGAGCAGAAACGTCCGTACATGGAAGACCCAGACCTTGGTCTGATGTGCTACACTACCGTAACTATCGACGGCATGACTCACGAAATGTGGCTGCCTGTTTTGGATGGTGCTAACAAGGCTATGCGCAGAACTGCGTACAAGTACCCTGGCAAGAAGTATAATCCCGAGACGAGACAAATGGAGGCTTGCGAGAAGACGGTGGAAGCCGCTACGATGTTTGACATCAACAAGACTATCATGCGTTGCCTCGTTAAGAACCTTGCGATGTTCGGTCTCGGCCTTTACATTTATGCAGGGGAAGACCTGCCGGAGGGTGATGTAATCGCCAACGAGCAAGCCGCAGCCAACGCAGTCGATGAGGCTGTCAAAGAAATGGAGGCAGCGAAAGACCTCAAAGAAGTAGGCACTATCTGGAGCAAGCACAAAGACCTGCAAGCGAACGACAAGTTCAAACAGGCTTGTATCAAGATGGGTCAGAAGTATCAACAACCACAACAACCGAAGCAATGAAAGAGAACAACCTAATCAAATCTCCTGTTGTCTTCAACGAAGAGCAACACACATACACGCTTGGCGACAAGCAGTTGTCTGGCATCACTTCCATCATCAAGAAGTATCTGTTCCCGAACATGTATGCGGCAGTCAGCCAAGCCGTTCTGAACAGAGCAGCCGAGCGCGGCACTCGCATTCACAACCTCATCCAGTTATGGACGATGGGCATTCTCACGCAAGAGGACATCGCTGAACTCCAGCCGTTCCTCGATGCGTTCCATGCTGCCGAACTTGACGGCTGGGAGAGTGAGTATCTTGTCAGCGATAACGAGTCAGTGGCTTCGTCCATCGACCTTGTGTGTCTCGACAAAAAGGGCAACATCATTCTCTGTGACATCAAGACCACGGCAGTACTGCACATTGAGTATCTGCAATGGCAGCTGTCTATCTACGCATATCTGTTCGAACACCAGAACCCCGAACTGAAAGTGAATAACCTGAAGGCTATTCATATTCGCGACGGCAAGTGCAACATCGTTGACATCACTCGCTTGGAGGATAACCAAATCGAAGACCTGCTGGCTGCTTATCGTAACGGCGCAGAGTCGTTTGTAAATCCGTTGCACCAACTGCCGGATGGCATCGACGCTCTGCTGAATGAGTATGCAGAGAACGAGTCCACGATGGGCTTTATCAAGATGGTGCTTGACGAATATGACAAGCGCAAGAAAGAGTTACAGGCCGCCATCGTGGATAAGTTGAAGAGTCAGAAGATGTCAAGCATCGAGACTCCTGTTGCCAAGGTTACGATTGGCAAGGACTCCACGACCAAGAAGTTTGACTTCAAGGCGTTCGTTGAGTCCGACCTGTACAAACAATCTCCTGCGCAGTATGATGCTTTCGTCAATGAGAGCACGACCGCAGGACGTGTAACCATCACGCTGCGATGAGAACACTCGTTGTTACCAAGGAGCACGGAGCACTCGACTTCCGTGCTACCTTGGATGCGGTCACAATCTGGCTTCAAACTTGCGTGAATGGTAAGTACACCATCAGCATGAAGAAAGTGCAGGAGAAGCGAAGTGACCCGCAGAACAAACTGATGTGGGTATGGTTCGCCACCATAGCAAGAGCATGGGGAGAGGCGACTGGCCGCGTGTTCACACCGCAAGATGTACACGATGCCTATTGCCTGATGTTCCTGCCTGTTGATACACCGAAAGGAAGGATAGCAGGCTCTACGTCAGGACTGTCGCAAGAGCAGATGTCTGAGTTCCTTGACAGAGTGCAGGCAGATGCGATGCAAGAGTATGGTATTCAACTGCCGAACGCCGAAGACAATTTCTTCGCAGCACTCGCAGAAGAGTACAGTCAGTAATAATCAAAATCATTTTGCAAAATGGAAATTCAAGGTAAAGTAATTCAAATCCTCCCTCTTCAAGAGGGTGTGTCAAAGTCCACCGGCAATCCGTGGGCTTCGCAGTCGTTCATCATTGAGACTGAGGAGCAGTACCCACGCAAGGTATGTATTGAGTTGTACGGCGCAGACCGTATCAAGAACAATCCGTACGCTGTGGATGACAAAGTGAAAGTCTCCTATGACTTGGAGAGCCGTGAGTTTAACGGTCGCTGGTACACCTCAGTTCGTGCATGGAAGGTAGAGAAAGAGGGTCAACAAGCAGCAGGCGAAAGCGCTGCCAATGACGCTCCTCTACCGACCGCAGAACCGACTCCTCCACCTACTGGCGAACTGCCGTTAGGTAATCCAGAGCCGTCAACGAAACTCCCTTGGGAACAATAATTGCTTAGTAAAATGAGACATGTGCCAGAGAGTCTGCTTCAACCCCTGCTCCGTATTCTTAATGAGTACGAGGCAGGGGTAAAAGCAAAGCACAAACGCACGCTCACGGACCATGCGAGACTATACGACATCAGTCGTATCAGGCTTGCCTTAACCAAAAAACATAAGCACAATGATATTTCGCATTCGCAAGACAGATAACTATACCGTCATCTGCAATCATGTATTTCGGAATAATACGCTTTCTTGGAAGGCAAAAGGCTTACTTGCAGAAATGCTATCAATGCCTGACGATTGGAAATTCTCTATACAGGAGTTAATCAAGCGGGCAAAAGATGGACGTGATGCTGTATATTCTGCTATCAACGAATTGGAGAAGGCTGGTTATCTTAGACGAGAGCAGGCCACTAATGAGAAGGGACAATTTGTGGGATATGATTACAACGTATATGAAAATCCACAAGCAGAAAAACCACATCCGGAAAATCCGCATCCGGAAAAACCGTATACGGGAAATCCGACACTACTAAGTACTGATATAGTACCTTCTAAAGAAGGTACAACTCAACAGGATAATACTCCTATTATTATAGAAGAGGATAGTACTTCGTATATACCCCCTATAGTCCCCCAAAAGGAGAAACGCTTCCGCAAGCCTACGCTCGAAGAGGTTAAAGCATACTGCGAAGAGAGACGCAATAGTGTTGACCCACAGCATTTCATTGACTACTATGAGTCTAACGGATGGCGCGTAGGAAGAAACCCAATGAAAGACTGGAAGGCTGCCGTCAGAACGTGGGAGCGCAAGGAAAACAAACCATTAAATAGTTCATCGTATGGAGACACTCGACCAAGTGCTGGACCAAAAGACACAGGAGGTCACAGGGAGCACAACTACAACTTCTCTTTCTGATGAGGAGAAGAAGAAACTCGCTCTCCTTGAAGAGCGCAAGATGCAGGAGCACCTCGAACTGGTGCGAAATGCCATAGCAGAGACGCGGCTGTACTGCCGGCCTTCGCAGAACTTCGCCAACAAAGATGTGTACAACGCACACTCGGCATTAGTATTAGCCTGCGCCAATGAGATTCTGTCTCGGCACGGAAAGAAGTTCATCCTTGATGACAACAATCGTCAGGTTATGCGATTCCTTATGCTTTATTTCAATGCCTCGCCGCTGGCACTCAAAGTCTTTCCTGACAAAGACTACTCGCTCGACAAGAATATCATGCTCGTCGGCGAGGCTGGCGTAGGTAAGACGCTCATCATGGAGGTCTTCAAACTCTATCTCGACAGGCTGCATAGCCCGATGGCTTTCCATACCGTCTCGCAAACGCAGATGCTCAACCATTTCAAGCAGAACAACAACATCGACCTGTTCACATTCAACACGTCAGAAAGCAAGACGTACGAAGGAAAGCCGTTCTCGCTCTGCTTGAACGACCTCGGACTGCGAACACAGAAGTTCTTTTCCAATGACCTCGAACGAATAATTGAAGAGTTCTTATATGCGCGGTACGAGATTTGGGAACAGCAATGCAAGGCCACACACATCACCACAAACCTCGATAAAGAGAATTTTGACAGGCTATTCGGTGATGAGCACGGACGACTGCTCGACCGACTCAAAATGTTCAATGTCATCCAAGTCGGAGGACAGAGCAGAAGATAACAATAGTCACACCAAAATCAAAATTGTATGCCAACAACAAATCAGAAACTGCTGAATCAGTTTATGGAACAGGAGTACGAACAACTCCGCCGAACAATGCCGCAAAGAGACATGCTGCACTCCGCGTATGTCACAGTCTATCACCTGCGCAGACCCTATCTGCCAACTCCAGACCGCTTCCGCTCACTGATTGACGAAGCCTATCATCGGCATCTGCTCGCTGAGTTCAACCATCAGATGCACTACATCCTCCCTGACCCGCTCTATTGGTATTACCTTGACGAGGATGAAGAAGCCAATATGCAACTTGAAGAATCGGCAACTTGTTCGCCATCGAGAAGTTTATCCGACCTTTCTTCCTACAGCCTGTCGCACCTTTTCGCTTTTGTCAAGAAAAACTTCTCGCCAATAGCATTTGACGTATTCAAAATGGCTGTCGTAGAACAGCGTTCTATCGCCGACATCGCTACAATTACCGGCCTAAAAAAGAATATAATTAGGAAGATGCTTGACCAGATTGAGCAATCAATCCGCCAGTGCAGACGTCCGGCGAAAGAGAATCGTAACAATCCAAAACCGCATCACCAATGACTACGTACACATTCAGGAAGGCAGACTCGCAACGAGGCAAGCCGCACAACCCGGACGGAAAGCCATCCACACGGAGGACGCTTAACTTCTGCGATGGACGTATCATCTTGTCCGCCCTGCTTGCAAAGCATTTATGCGTAACGGCTGGCTCGCACCTCGCATTTACATACGACGAGGACAAACCAGAACGTATCTACGTCCGAACAGCAGACGACCGTGATGATACGAAAGACATTCAGTCTGCGCTGGCTTTCATTAGTACGAAGAAACAGGTCCTGCGTTGCTGCAATACTGCTGTTGTACAGCATGTGCTGCAACAGGCCGGAGCGGTAAGCAGTTGTACCTGCTACGTCGCTCAAAAGCCAACTGTAATAAACGGTAAGAAGCACTATCAGATACTGGTCGCTTCGCCCGTCATGATTAACTAACCCTCAAAAACTCAATCTTATGGGCACACGTCATCTTACCCAACGCGAAATCATTCGCAACTACATGATGGAAGGTAAATCCATCACCCCAATCGAAGCACTTAACCTCTGCGGTTGCTTCCGTCTTTCAGCAGTAATTCACACTCTGCGACACAAAGAGAACATCCCCATCGAAATGGACCAGCCGCAGGCATCCGACGGCAAGCCGTACGCTCGCTATTGGATTAACAAACAGTTCATCGAAGACGGCAAACGTGCAGATGAATATGCAAACTAACGAGTCATAATAATATGTCAAGACGCAAAGACATAAAACTTCCGGAGCACTTCTGCGAGGAATGTCAGTTCTGTCAGTGGGTGAAGAAGGACTGGAATCGTTCGCCAGACGGACGTCCTATCATCTTCCGTTGCCCACATATAAAGAACGGAACAGTCGGAGAAGTGCGCGGAAGAGTCGCTTGCAGAGAACATTTCCGACCATTATAAAGTTAACTTTTAATTCATTAGGTATGGCAACAACAAACTATTCCAAGGGCATCGGTAAAGAATACACCGACCCCGAACAGAGGAAGCGCTTCCTCAAAGACAACGCGGATTCCGTTGTCGAGAAATCCTACATGCGTAAGTTCACACCCGAAGAGTTGCAGACACGCAAAGAGGAACTGGCTAACAACTCCATCCAAATCAATGACATCGAGACGGAGAAGAAAGCCGTGATGGACTCCTACAAGGAGAGACTGAAACCGCTTCAAGAGAAGCACACATCACTCATTGAGGACATCCGCAAGAAAGCGGAACTTGTCAGCGGTATCTGCTACTGCTTTGTTTCCGAAGAGGAACGCATGACCTACATTATCAATGAGGATGGTGACTGCATCGAGGCACACCCCTGCACCGCAGAGGAACTGCAAAAGACTATGTTTCAAACCTTGCGTGCAACCGGCACGGAAGGATAATAAAGTAACAATCTAAAATTTTATCATCATGAACCCAGAGAAAATTGTTATCAATGCCGCAGACGGCACGCAAGAAATCATCATCCGTGAAGGTCAAGCACCTAAAGTGTTGGAACAGAAAGCGCCACTCGCGTTGGATATAGCAGGCCAACTCGGATGCGTCAAGGAGTTCCTTCTCAAACGCATCAACGCTGGTCAGTTCCAGCAAAAAGACTGCCGCATCATCGTTGACCGCAATGAGGTCTCCATCAAGTTCATCTTCAACGAGCGCGATGAGTATAATCGAGGTTCGGTCCTCGGACGCCTCTCGTTGCATCCTGACTTCGCTTGTCTCCACATCAACCGTAACGAGACATGGACTCCTGTCGAGTTGGCTATGCTCCTGAAGATGCACCGCTATTGGTTCGAAGACCGTGCCGAGGGAATGAAACTCGTAACGACCTTGATGAACTACAAGGCGGACATCCAGCAGAAAGTAGAGCAGTCTGTTGAAGGCAACGGCAGCCGTGCGGATAACTTCGCACAGGTAGTCAACTCCAACCTGCCGAAGACCATCACGCTCCTCCTGCCTGTCTTCCAAGGCTCGAAGCCGCAGCCGGTAGAGATTGAGTTCTTTGCCAAGGTGGATGGCCGTGACGTGTCCTTCTTCCTAATGAGTCCGGGCGCTAACGAGATTGTCGAGACCTTCCGCGATGAGGCTATCGACGCTGAACTCAGCCAGATTAAAGAAATCGCACCAGAGATTGCTATCATTGAGCAATAACATAGGGCAGAGGCAGTTGGTTCTGCCTCTGTTCGCAAAACCAAAAACACATATCCCATGAATAAATTACTATACATCGACCTATTCTGCGGCGCAGGAGGAACATCAACAGGAGTAGAACGTGCTATGCTCGGCTACGAGAAATGCGCTCGGGTTATCGCCTGCGTTAATCACGACCCCAACGCCATCAAATCACACGCAGCAAATCATCCGAACACACGCCACTTCACGGAGGACATTCGTACACTCAACCTATCTCCGCTTGCATCACTTACCAATCGTGAGCGCACAAAGAACAAAGGCTCAAAGGTAGTGCTATGGGCATCGCTGGAGTGCACCAACTTCTCCAAGGCAAAAGGCGGACAACCACGTGATGCAGACAGTCGAACATTAGCAGAACACCTCTTCCGATATATTGACGCACTCCGTCCTGACTACATCTATATTGAGAATGTGGAAGAGTTTATGTGCTGGGGAGACCTTGACGAGAACGGCAAACCTGTCAGCCGTGACCAAGGTCGCTTGTATCTGCGATGGGTAAACAATGTGGAAAAGCGTGGCTATCGCTTCGACCACCGTCTGTTGAACGCAGCTGACTATGGAGCACGCACGAGCCGCACACGCTTCTTTGGTATCTTTGCAAAGGGCGACCTTCCTATCGTATGGCCAGAGGCAACACACTGCAAAGGTGGTCGTAAAGCAGACATGTTCGATGCCGGATTGAAGCCTTGGCAGCCTGTACGCGATGTACTGGAGTTAGACAACGAGGGTGAAAGTATCTTCGGTCGCAAGACTCCGCTTGTAGATAGAACGCTGGAGCGCATCTATGCCGGACTGATTAAGTTCGTCGCTGGAGGAAAGGACGCTTTCATCGTTAAGTACAACTCATGGAGCAAGCAAGGTAAGTATGTTGCGCCTGGCATAGATGAACCTTGTCCGACAGTAGCTGTACAGAACAGACTCGGAATAGCCAAAGTGCAATTCCTTTCCAAGCAGTTTAGTGGAGAGCCTGACAGCAAGAATGTCAGCATTGAAGAGCCAAGTGGCGCTATTACATGCAAGGACCATCATGCGCTTGCAACTGCGCAGTTCCTTGCTGACTATAATTACAAAGACTCTGCACGTTCACTTGAAGCACCTGCTCCGACTATTCTTACACACGACAAACTGGCAGTTGTCAATGCGAGTTTCCTTGACGCTTACTATGGCAACGGACACGAACATTCTATTGACGAACCTGCGCCGGTACTGCGGACCGTCGGACATCTTGCATTGGTCACAAGCCGTTTCTTCGCCAACGAGTATAGCGGCGGCGGTCAGTTGTCAGACATCAACGCACCATCACCAGCTGTAACGACTGTTCCGAAGATGAAACTTGTCTCTGTGGAACAACCGCAGTTCTTAATGAATCCACAATTCGCAAGCAAAGGCGGTAGCATTGACAACCCATGCTTCACGCTGATTGCGCGGATGGATAAGATGCCTCCATATCTTGTTTCGACGGAGAAAGGAGACATGGTTGGCATAGTTATCTACAAGGAAGACAGCCCTGTAATGGTACGCATCAAGGAGTTCATGGCAATATATGGTATCATTGATATTAAGATGCGTATGCTGAATGTGCCGGAGCTGAAACGCATCATGGGATTTGGCGATGACTATACGCTGATTGGCACACAAACAGAACAGAAGAAGTTTATCGGCAATGCAGTAGAGGTGCATATGAGTACGGCTCTCTGTGAAGCATTGGCAGCAAGAATGAATGAAATATGAAAAAGATTATGTTCAATGAGAAGTTCGGTCTTGAGAGTGCCGTCTTCGATGGGAGCAAGGATATGACGCGCCGCAATGCCAACTATCGCGGCAGCAAAGACGTGTTTTATGTTAGATGGCCAGCTGGCAAGGTTGTAGGCGATGGTCAGTATCTATTCATTGAGTGTCTTAATGATGACGAGATGAGTTTCGAGCCAGAACAGTACATCCGCTCACAGTACCACGTCGGCGAGATAGTCGCAATCGCACAGAAATATAAAGACGCGCCAAATCTTATCCGCAAAGCCGTGCATTATCAGGGTGAAGAATGCAAGGCTGGTTGGAACAATAAGATGTTCGTTAAGCCGGAATATATGCCACACCACATTCGTATTACCAGCATCTCTGCACAGGAGTTACAGGACATCAGCGAGGAAGACGCTCTCCGTGAGGGCATTATCCGAGTAGATGAGACATCTCGTGTGTTGGGCTGCAAGCCTTACTATACCTACAAAGGTAGCAAGTTCCACGGTGAGACAGCCAAGGCAGCGTTTATCTCACTAATCGACCAACTGCGTAAGAAACCGAAGACTGTTATAGACGGTCGCGAGATACCGGTTGAGCCGTACAATCCGATTGTATTTGTTTATGAATTTGAATTATTCGACTGATTATGGCAAAGGTTAATCAAGACCCGTTCAGCAACGGCGAGGATTTCCGCTGGTGGTCAGCAAGGAACTGCGACAAGTGCATCAAATCTCCGAAGATGGTTGTAAGCGACCTCATTGCTTATACGAAATGTCGCTGCGCCATCTATCGAGACATAGAGTTGCGCACTTATAGCGATGAACCGATTGCACAACGCACTATCGACATCTGCAAAAAGAATGACTGTCCCTTCCGGCAGGAACATTATAAACCACGGAAACATAAAAGCAAAACGGCAGGACTGCCGTCATTATTTAAGGAGGACGAAACATGATTAAGTTTTTGGCAGGATTTGTAGTTGGCGTAATAGCCACAGTGTTCTATCTTCTTATACGTGATGCGCTATGAATGTAGAAGACGAGAAAAAGAAATGCCGCCTATCTTTCGATTACTGGGCGAAGAGACATGTTCGAATACACGAAAGCAATCTTGAAAAGAAATTGCTTGCTGGTCCTGAAGAGTTCTTTCAGAGAATGTACATGGAACAGGACCGCCGTTTGGAGTTCGCTCTTCGCAATCTTATTCCATGCCCAATCAAAGGCGAGATAACGAAAGGCAAACTTAAATGGCGTGGCATATACCTGATGATGCCGCCGCCTGAAACGCCGAAACTTGAAAGAAAAGAAGATGGCAATTACATCTTAAGATGCACTTTTCTATTTCCTATTCTCTGCTGCAATCAAAGTAAGAGCGGAAAGCGACAGCATTATGAAATCAATTTGAACTTCTGCCCGGAGCACATGGCGCAATACCAGTATGCGCAGTCACAAGATTACACACACGTATTCGGTGTTGCTTCGCGACGGAACGGTAAGTATAAAGTAGGTGGAATACTAAACCAAATAACGAAAGGAGAAAATCATGAGTGAACAAAACAACAAATTACGGCTGCTGGTCACAGGTATGTGCCCACATAAATGCCCGATGTGCTGCAACAATCAGTTCAACCTACTGGATGTGCCGGTCGTTGACAGACTCGACTACAGAGAAGTAATGATAACAGGCGGCGAACCGCTGCTATTCCCGACACGTGTCACACAACTTGTAAACGGTATGCGCCATCTGTGCGGTACAACGACCAAGTTCTACGTGTACACATCAATCGCCAAAGCGCCTGTATTTCTGCATGTGCTGAATGACGTGGACGGAATAGTTCTGACACCTCACAACACAAATGCTGTAGTGTCGTTCATTAACCTCAATAAAGAACTCCTTGCACATCCCGAACTGACATATAACAAATCACTGCGACTCAATCTATTTGACGATATACGGCAGATGATTCCGCAGGACGAAAACCTGTCGTTATGGAATGTAAAGAGAATGGAATGGGTAAAAGACTGTCCTGTTCCTGACGGTGAGGATTTCCGAAGACTACCTAATTTATTCGTACAATCATGAGCAAACCAAAACACAGAGTATATTGCCCTATCGCCATGCGGCCCAAGATGGTATTCGAGACAAAGGAGAAGGCATTACGACATATCCAATTCAATGCCGAAGACTACAAGAATGATATGATTCCTGTCCGGGCATACTTCTGTAAAGGCTGCGGCGGATGGCATCTGACACATCGACCAAGATGGGAAGACAAATAGAGGAGGGCGCAAGTCCTCCTCTTGGCATAGTTTTTGTTACACCAATATATATGGAAAACCTGTTCAACACCGACTACAATCATTGCTCTGACAGTCTGTGCGCCATCGCCGCTCTCGGGGTACAACAGACACGCTGGAATAATATCCACCACGACACTCATCCCAATCAGCAGAAACTATACTGCCGCCTGACATCAGGAGAAGAGGTTGTGCTGAAATGCGAATACTCTGACTGCTCTGCACTCATCGCAGTTCACGAACCGCATCGGTTCAAAGGGATAGGCAACCGTGCACCACACCTCATTGAGCCTGTGCTGACCGCCATACAGACCGTCTATCCTGACGCAGCGGTGGTTGGCGACGAACAGTTCATACGTGTTATCTTCAATTAAAGAGGAGGGTTCAGCGCCCTCCTCTCTTCTTTACTTCCTCGGATTGTTCTGCCGGTACTTGTTCTGCCATCGTTCAATATCTCCAATGGTACGCTCCAGACCTTTCGCTTCAATCTCCTCGTTCGCCATCACGAGAATATAAGCATGGAGCAGGTCTTCTACCGATTCGCCGTCAATGCGAATCTTATAGGTGCGCTCCAGTCTCCGGCGTTGCGCTTTCAGATTACCATCCGTCAGACCGTTCGCTTCAAGTCTTGTGTTGGTATAATCCTTGTACAACTTATCCCAAGCCTTGATGCGCTTGTCGGCTTCTTTCGGGTCGAGGTCTTTCAGACCATCAATACGAGTGTAGTTCTCTTTCGCTTCGCGAATCATCGCACTCATTTCGGCACTGATACCTATGCGGCCCATCTCTACATTATCCGATACCGTGAAGTCACTCACAAACGGCTTATCGTTATCGCGGATATATTCTTCTCCGTCGTCTTTCGCGACATCCTTTCCTAATCCCCAGCCGTAGCAGGCTATCTTCAACCATCCGTTCGGAGTAATAGAACCGATGTAGTTCTTAATCTCCTTTGGCGACATGTTCTGGAAGTCATTCATCTTCTTTCCGTTCACTGTGATGGACGGATTATCCATATCGCCCTTACCGAATACTTTGTACAAGCCTTTCGATATGTCCTTGTACAACTCTGCCTCGTAGTCTTGGAACATCCATTGTGGCTGGTCTTTCGCATATGAGTAACGCAGGTTGCTTCCGGTCCACGTCTTGCCGTGTTCCAACTCAACGAAGCTGCTCATAAACTGCGCTTGCATGAGCGCCGTGATGGCAGATGCCATTGTCGGGTTCTTTCCGTTATAGTCCGTCTCGGGGACAACGCAGTCTATCGTCGTCTTCAACGCATCGCTGATAGCCGGAGGAGTCGGAAGCGAGTGCTCCGCAAAGCCCATCGCGATATTCTCAACACCGTCCGTCTTGCTCAATCGGCCTTCCTCCATCAGCGCGTAGTTAACTCCGATACGATACCAAGGTACAAGTTCGTACGACAAAGGAACACGCTTATCAAGGAACACAAGGTTGTTCTGACGGATATAGTCTGGAATCCACTTCTCCTTATCGTCATCATCAGGAGTCATCTTTGTCAGTATATAGCCAAGCAACGCAGGAATAAACATCAGTGACATTGCTCCACGAACACCTTTCTGCCATTCTCCTTCTTCAAATGTACGGTACATACCCATCGCGCCTTGGATAGATGCGTTGGCGAATATACTTATCGAGTTGAAGAAGTCAATGAAGCCACCTGCACCACGACGGTTGAAGTTCGTGGAGAAGTTACGAGCATCATGCAGGGCCAGCGCCTCTATCTCCTCTTCGCTATACGGAGTCGTACGCTTCAAATCAACGGTACTGCGGCCTATGGAATTGATGATTCTATTCTCCATCGCAAGGCTGGCTTTCGTAGCACGATAGACAGCGAAGCGAGTCCATAACTCCGAGAACTCATTAAGCGCCGCCGGTACTTCCTTGAATATAAATCCGAGACCTGCACCTATCGGGTTCTCTCCGTTGACTAACTTGTCTGCTTCCTTACGGAACTTCTCTATGTCCTTCATCTGCGTGAAGCCGGTATTACCACCGCCATCCAAGAAGGCACGGAAGTCGCGCTCGATAACGCCATCTGCCGAGAAAGCCTTTCCAGACTCGCGGTCATCTACATCCAATCCCATCACATATTCTATGACAGGAAGGATAGTTGTGGCAGGACGAGCCATTTCTGCTGCGAAGAATGTGCCGTAATGAACGCCACGTTCTGCTGTACCCTTCTGCAATACGAACATAGAGTCACGCGGAAGGTTGCGAGACCAGAACAGCGGGTTATAAGTGGTGAACATCGACGAGAAGAAATGACCTACGCTCTTCAACCAACTGTCAGAGAACTTTGTTGACAGCACGCCGTTGAGCGCATTGGCTATCTCTCGCTGATTTGGGAATACCATCGTGTATTGCTGCACGTCTCCGTCCTCCGTTGGAACAGATACAAGTACTTTCGGAATGTCCTCGCCTGCCAATCCTGCACGAGACAACGCCGCGTCTCCGGCATTACGCCTCGTCACAATCAGCAATTCCTTCTTCGCGTCTTCAATCTGCTGCTTGATATAGTCCTGCATAGCATTGTTGCCAGTGAACAGTTCCAAGTCCTCTTGATAGCCACGAATAAGTTCCAGTACCTCTTCGTTCTGTGCGATAATCTCAGCTGACGGACGTTCAATCTGCGCAGTATAACGCGGACTGCCATTCTCATTGAAGCCATCACGAACATACCAAACCTTCTCCGCTGCCGGATAACCCAACTGACGACACGCGTCGCCATGTTTCTGCAACAGACTGAATGCCGCTTGGCGGACTTTATTCTCCTCGGCGCAAGACACGGCATTTGTTGCAAGATGGAGGATGTTAGCAATAACATCTGTAGCCATGCTCTCGCCACCATGCGCCTTGCGCAGCGCCTCCGGGTTAGTTCCTCGCGTACCCTTTTTGCGTCCTGCTACTTCCTGGCGAACTTCCTCGTCACTCTCCAGTTGAGCAAAACCACGCTCCGGCACATAGAACTTACTCTTCATCAGCTCCTCAAAGACGTTCTGCCCGAGCAAACCACCTTCGCGTAGTTTCTTCAAAGTGAATTGAGTACACTCATTGGTGGCCGCCCACAAGTCACTAACTTGTTTCTCGGCAATAGTGCCCTCGAACTTATCCACCCACGCTTGCAGAACTGCCGCTTGTTGTTCTTGGTTCTCTAACGCCGTATCTGTCGGCATACCGAGAATCTGTAAGGTACGGAAAGACAACTCTTGCAAGCGGACATCACGGCCTTGGCTGATACGCTCCAGCACATCCTTTGCCATCATGTACATTTCGAGTACATTGATAACAGTCAGGTCACGCTCCGAGCGAGTACCATTGGAACTTACGTAGTAGTCTGTCATTCCTTTCTTCCATAGTCCGCTATCCTTGATGCTCTTCTGTATTGCACGCAGAGCCTTCTTCAGATGACGGCGCTCATGATTACCAAAGCGAGTCAACGCATTCGTAATCTTACTGCGTTTTGATTCCAGCGCTTCGCGTACATCCTCATCAGCAGTCACCTTACGTCCTTCAATCCTTCCGATATTCTTCATCAGCACAACTCATTCGCTTTGCAGGCTGAGTCGGCTCTTGCTCGTCTTCCAGTATGTCGTGACTCGGTTCGATGCGGAAGCGAATATCCGCATTAGTACCATCAAACGAACCGACGTTGATGGTTGCCGACTTGGCATTTGTATTGTCCTTGACAACCCAAACAGAAGACGGTACATCGGTCTCATCACGGCGGCTACCGTCAATCATATTCTTGAACAACACTCCATCTTTGCCCTCGTCAAACTCCCTGCCGGAAATCTCTCCGCTACGACCGTTAGTCTGCTCAATCAATTCCATGTCAGGGTCAAGACCGTTATCCTCGCAGAACCGAACAGCCTCATCCCGAGTGGCGAACTCCGTCACCTTGCCGTCGTCATCTACGTGCTGCCAGCGAGGTTCTGTATATACATTCTCCCAGTTGCGACCTTCAGCATCGTATTCAGCCACATCGCGTATGTTTAAGAAGCACGGCTGGATGCGCTCATTCACTTCCTCGTCGGTCAACTCATACTCACTGCCGGTACGAGCATAGTGCTCTGCAACACGGCGGTCGTCCGTGAACCAATAGCCGTAGTTCTCACCCTTACTTCTGAACACAAAGGAGTTCTGATGCTTACTTCCACGATACAAAACAAGCGGTTCTCCATTAAAATCTACACATTTTGACGAATTTATTTGGAGAATTGAAAATAATTTTGTATCTTTGCCGCCGATTTTGGATGCTTGATTGTTAGCTACGGGGTTTGATAACTCGTTAAGGCTATCAATTAGGCGTCCTTTTTCTATCTGCGTCAACTGATGGTCGTAATAACGGACACCGTTTTTAACACCTACGACTACCTTGGCAGTATAATCAACTCCATCTATCTGAACTCCACAGACATAGTATCTATAACTATCGAACTTGCTGTTTGTGTGCTCCCGACTGCGCTCTTCAATAAAGATAGAGTTTTCTATCATCTGAGGAATAGCAACTACAGATTTAAGATGCGCTTCCTCTCGCTCTCCATGTGACATCACCTCATCAATACCGACGCCAGAAACAATAATTTGCTCTTTTGTGTCAGCGTTGGTGTATTCACCACGTATGTTTTTCTTTGCCCAGTCCTTTGCAGCATCGCGATTGAGTTCGTATTCCCCATTAAACTCTACGTTAACAGGCTCGCTCTCGCGCAACTTATTGATGCGGAACATCTTCTCCCAATCACCGAACCATTTCTTAAAAGCCTTGGTGCGGACTTGCAGCCATTGCTTCTCCGTCAGGTTAGACGGCTGGCCGTTAGGCGCTTGCATAAAAGTGCCGTCAGCCTCTGCACGTGCCTTAATCTGCTCCTCCTCTTCGGTCAAACCGTTTGTGCTGACGCGAACAACATCCTGCATCGGCATGTTCAGAATATCACGCAGGCGCTGGTCGAAATCCGAATCACGCTTGCTGATGTTCTGGCCCAGCCAACCGCAGACCTTCTCCCAGAACGAACGTATGGCCACACGTACGCGAGTCGTCAGAGTCCTCTGCGCAACTGCATCGTCGAACCGTGTGCTACCCATGAAACTTTCAGACCAGTACTGACCTGTCAGTCGCGCAAGCACTTCGCTCGTCATTTCATATTCGTTATCACGTATGTCGAAATAGTTCTCGTCATTCAGCACATTCTGCCATTCATCCGTCTGCTTTAATACCTCCATCAGATTAGCCCATGCGCTCGGGTGTTGTTGCGCATACAGGTCAAACCATAGATGAGTGTATTCGTGAACCGGTGTATTCGGGTCCAAATAGTCATCGAGCAGATAGATGTTACCGTTAATCTCTACGCCGTACGGAACAGAACCATTATGCTTCATCAGTCGAACCTCTCTTGCGTCGAAGAAGGAAAACATCTTCTCTTCATCTACAAGCGTGATATTCACTCCGGCCATGCGCAGACAGTCAACCACGCGACGGCCATGCTCCTTGCGGAACTTGGTCTGGCGTTCGCTCTCCTGAATGCTCGGACGAACCAACTGCTGACGAAGAGCGAATATCTGCTGGCTCAACTCATTCGCTTTCTCCAGCATCATTTCCTCTACATCGGTATTCTTACGCTCACGAGCCATCGCCAGCCGTTCAAGCGTCTTCGCATGTTCTGCCTCCAACGCAGCTATCGCCTCATTGATACCGTCAGCCCCGGAACTCGCCCGCTCCTCTTCTGCCATATCTTCCGCAGCAGCCGCAGCAGCACGCTCTTCTTCGCTCATTTCCTTCTCCTCACGAGCAGACAGTCTGTCCTCCGATTGCAATGCAGCCAATGACAGACCAAAATCAGATGCACGTTGGGCCAGTGCCTCATCTATGGCATTCGCCTTGTCTGCATCGTAATTAGGATTAGCCTCATAGTCTGCACTCTTGGAACTGCGAGTGTTCTGCTCTTGCCATGAATAGCGAAGTTGAGCCAACTTGCGAAGTTCATTCACGTCCTTCGCGTTGGCTATCTTGTCAAGTAATTCCTTGTACTGCTTATCCGTCTCATCGTTGCGCTTCTCGCGACCGCGCTGTATGGTACGGTTATAGGGGAAGACAAACGTCTTCTCTACATTCATAAACGACGTAGCGCTATTATCCAGCCCAATCCAGTCCTGCAACTGACGAGCCAACTCTCCGACTACCTGCATGTAGCGGAAGATATTCGCATCGCCTCCCATCGGATGGTCGGCATTCTTCGCCGGATTATACCAGCCTTCCGTGAAGCGGCGGTTCTTGGCTGGGAACAGAAGCGTAGGATTACCCTCGGTCTCTTCACCGAAGATAGCCTTGCGAAGCGTCTTATAGGTCTCTAACAGTTCCTTGTCAATCTGCTCAATCACCGGCGCTTCTACGCCGCCTACATCCACCATCGAGTCAAACAGCGAATCCAGACCTTTCTTCTTTACGATGGCATTCCAGCCGTCCATCAGCTGCGGAATCTTTTTCTTGATGTCCGTCAGCAGTTGGGACTTCAACTCCTTCATCAGCTCCTCGGAGTACTCGCCTCCTGTCGCCTTGCGCATACTGCGGATGGCGGCCTGCTCGCACCAGTCGTCCACCTGATTCCAGATAGACCGTCTGGCCTTGCGACCATTCTCATTCGTAATCATCATCGGAGACAATGCCAACAGGTCTTGCAGCGTGAAGACATCACCTGTATTACCCACCTTGGTAAGCGGCTCTTCCAGCACACCGTCCAATGCCATACCGGCAAAGTAACCTACACCCTGACCTTTAGCGTCCTTGCTCAACTGCGTCAAACCGCGATTAGGCAGTTTATCTACCTTCGGACGGTTCTCGTTCTGTGCGTTGATGGCCGCTATCTCGGTCGGAGTCAGATAGAGAGGAATGCCCAATCGCTTCTGCTGACCGTGTTCGCGGTACTTGACGTTGATATAATCCGTCTCGCCCTCATGTATGAGTTGCTTCGGCATCTCACGCCAATAACCATCGCTGACGGACAACACTTTGTCATTGCCTATCTCGCGATAGATACGCTCGCCATTCTCCTCTGTAACACGCGCCACTTTCAGCAGAGGAACTTTGTCATCGCTAATATCGTGAAGCAGGATAACAATACCGTCATCTTGCAGGCTGATACGCTCTTCCTCTTGTGGCTCGGCTGTCTCAACTACAGGCTCTTCCGCAGGTTGTTCTACTTCCGGTTGCTCTACAACAGGCTGTTCTGCCGACGGTTGCTCGGCTGGCTGCTCAGCGACAGGCTCTTCGGCTGGCTGCTCCACTTCCGGCATTTCAGCCGCAGGAGTCTCCGCTGGAATTTCTGCCTCTTGCGGTAGTAATGCCTGCCACTCCTCAATCCGTCGTTTGATTTCCTTTATATCCAGTACTTTCTGAACAGGCGTAATGCCTTTCTTCTTGCCGATGGTAGCCAACTCGTTATTAAGTTCCTCGATAGCGGTGTTGATAGTTTCAATCGCTGCCTCCTCTCCGCCAATCTCCGTAGCATAAGCCACCTGTTGCTCGGGTGACATATTCGCAAAGTCCGGCGAACCGTCTTCCAGCACAGGATATAAGCGCTCCTCTTCTACTGGCTCTTCTGCAACAGGCTCTTCCACTATCGGTTGGTCTTGTGCTTCCAATGCCTCGCCGTTCTGCTGCTCCTGTATGAGATAAGCATTGATGGCTGTCTCTACATCGCCTCGCACGGATGACGGAATAGGATTGCCGTCCGCATCTGTCAGATACAGACGACGGTTGCCTGCAAAGTTAATACTGCCGTCACTCTCATACACACCCTTTCCGGTTAGACGAACGGTAATAGGAACACCATCGACTGTCACCTGCAAGTCGCGCGGGATAATCTGCTTCGGCTCATCTTGCTTTTCTTCCGTCTCTTCCTGTGTCTCGGGTGTTTCCGCAGCGGCTGTCTCCGTCTCTTCCGGGGCTTCCTGCGTAGCCTCTTGCGTCTCTTCGGTCGTTTCCTCTTTCACCTCTTCCAGACGCGCTCTGCGCTCCATTTCAGCCTTGATGCGCTCATCGGCATCTTTGGCTTGTGAAGCGATGGCGGTAGCGAAATCAGACATCACCTGTTGCTGTTGCTCTTCCGTCAACTGCGAATAGGCGTTCTGTAATTCGCCGCTTGCTTCGTTCAGGTAGTAGGCGTGCTTATAGTATTGCCCGACAAGTTTATCCAACTCATCGAAATGCTTATTCAAATCCTCGACCTTTGCGTCAGGATGTGCATTCATATACTCCAAACGAAGAGTGCGAACGGTCTGCGCAAGCATTTCCGTGAATGACTGCGTGTCTTCTGCACCCTCAATCTGTATCATGATATTTGCAGCCTGCTCATCATTAGCCCCATAATCTTTCAAGAGCGAAATCAACTCGCCTTTAGTCTTCGTATAGGCATTGATATGATGTTTGGTAACGGACATATTGACTGCACCACCACCTACAGACATCGGCAGCACAGTCAGGAAAGTTTGCATAAAGCCGTCGATGCTGAACATCTGACGAGCCTCGCGACGCAATTCCTCATTGCTCTCATCTGAATAAGCTGGGTTGTAACTGCGCAGGTAATTGGCAATAGCACCGACATATTCTTCGCCTGTCTCTCCGAAAGGACTTTGGATAAAGTCATTCGTCAGTAGTTTTCCCCAGCGCGTCTTGCCCCAAATCTTATCGAGTGGCATAACTTTGCCGAGAGCCTTATCTACAATCTTACCACCCCAGTGCTCTGTTCCTGTTTCGATAGTCGCACCTGCGAACGTGCGCATGAAATCCATGAAGCCATATTTGCCGTCACCACTTAACTTCTCCTCGACTGCATCTTCATTCACAGCCGCCCAAGTGGTAGGCATAAACGCAGTCATCAGCACGTCTTCGCCTATCTGGCGACTAACACGCTCCGCAAGACCTTGCTCTGCTTTATGCAGTACGACATCTTTCACTCCTCTCTTCGTTTCCTCTATCGCCCATTTTTCGCCAAAGGCACGAGCCATACGAGTAGCAGCGGCTTTGTTGCCAGATTTGACAAGTGTCTTTACGATAGCCTTCTTCGCCGCAGCACCAACACCGGCAGTAATAAACATTTCCGCCATGAACGGAATACTCTCCGCAGTGCCCTTGCCTATTGTATAACCCATAGATAGGTCATTCTGACGAGCGTCCTGCACCAGACCGTACAGCAAGAATGCTTCGAGTTCTGCCTCTTCACTTGCCGTCAGTTCCTCCTCCTTGTTCATCTTATTGACGAGTGCATTCAGATTGATGGCACGAGCCATTTCCGTAACACCTACCGTCCATGTATCGTAGTCGGCCAACTGGTCTCCAAGACCGGCTGCCCAGTTCTTAATACCATTGCTGTTGCCGAACTTGGATGGTGCTTGGTACAAATCCAATGCCTTTTCCAAATACGCTTCAGCGCCGCCGGTATCAAGACTCTTGCCCTCACGTTGACGAACGAAATCCAGCCGCTGCTTGGCATCTACCAGCGACTGACCTAACTGCTCGTACTCACTACCGGCCTGACGCTGACGCCACACCTGCTCTTGAACAAGACGGTTATAGCGCTCCTCGTCTTTCGGGTCAAGCATAGTACCGTTCACAACCATTTCGTCGCGCTCGGTGCTCGACATCCCTGTCTGCGCTTCATACATAGCATCACCAAGACGAGCCAAGAAACCCTTCGATTCTTTTATCTCCTTGCGCTTCTTCTCACGTTTCTCATTGCGAGCCGCATTGAATGCTTCAATCTGCGAGCGCAGGTCATCGTCACTCAATCCATAGAAACTATCTTCGCCCTCATAATCCTGCGGACGAAGCACATCTTCTACTTTCGGTGTTTCCTTCTTTGCCTGTTGAGACTGCTCCTCTGCTGCTTGAATGTGCTCCTGCGTAGCAACAGGAAGCCCCATATCGGCAGAAAACTCCTCGTAGGTACGAGTAAACTCTTCGTCCATCAGGCCAAGGTTGGCATGAAGACGACGGCGCTTTTCCTCGTCTTGCATATCTTCTACAAACTCTGGAAAAGTGCGCGTGAAATTACTGTCTATCTGTTGGAGGTTACTATGTAACCGCTGCAAATTATTCTCGTTCATAATACTTGCTTAATAGAGACTGCCGGATGATGTAGTTTTCTTTCCACCTCCTTGCTGCGTTGCCGGAGTAGGTTGCCATAACGAACCTGTATGCGGTTGAAAGAGTTGCCACGATGGGGTAGCAGCAGATGCTTGGCGCGATGCGCTACGCTCCTCAATGCTACGTGTAAGTGGGTCGCGGAAGTCCTTGTATCTCCCAAATACCATCTTATATACAGCAGACTTGACAGCCGGGTCCTCCATCGCAGAAGGTAAGTACATGCGAACTAACAGGTCGGCCTGTGCCTGCGTCTTGACAGGAACTACATTGCCGTCCTTATCCATCAGTGCATCCTCTGGAATAAAACCGTTGTTCAACAGATACTGACAGATAGCCGCATAGACATTCTTGCCTTCCTTGCTGTTGTTCTTATAGTCCTTTGATTCGCCGTTACCGAAGTCAATGAAATACTCATCATCCGGCTTGCGATGACCTGAACCATAATAGGAATTGCGGATGCGAGCCAGTTTCTCCTGATGCGCACGGTTAGCCGCTGCCTGCTCCTCTTCCTTCTTCTGACGCTGTTGCAACAGGAACAACTGCCAAGCTCGGTCTTCATCACGTTCTTTTGCACGACGAGCATTATCCTCATCGCGTATCTTCATTGCATCACGACGCGCCCACTCGCGGTCGAACAACTGACGCTGACGTGCATCAAGAGATTCATACGTCTGCTTGAAATCGCGAGGCGTAACCAGCGCTCCGTTGCTGGCTTTTATCATATCACCGATAACGGCGCTGAACTCTCCAATCTCTTCTCCGAGGCGACGACGCTCCAGTTTCTTCTGCTCCAACTCATACTGTCTCTTTCGCTCTTCATCACCAACTTGCAACAGGCGATTACGGATATACTCGGAAGCATCCACCTCTTGACCGTTGATAGTCAGTTTCTGACCTTGCAAAGGGTCGCTACTAACGACTGACCTTGCCGTCTCTTGGGCGGCGGCCAGTTGTTCGGCAGGAGTCTGTTGCGTCTCCTGTGCGGCAGCAGCCTCAGCTGCCTCCTGTGCTCTTTTCTCTTCCTCTGTCATAACTAACTTAACTTAAAAGTTGTGCCATTCCGTTACCTAACATCGAACCGCCACTCTTGAATGCGCCGCTGGCCATCGTTGACCACTGATTGCTTACGCCTTGATGGATGCCAGCAATCTTATCGGACAATCCCAGGCGTTGTGCGTAAAAGTTCTGGAGATAGTTCTGCCAATTAGACATATAGCCGTCTTTGAGTACATTGCCTTGGCTTGCTATCTTTGCCATGCTATCAGCATAACTCTTGTTCAGACTGTCCTGACCTTCTAACTGTGCGCCTTCTGTCGCACCGTTGATGGCATTACGCGCAGCTTGACGCTTGCGCTCGGTCTCCTGTTCCTCGCGCAATTGCTTCAAGGCGTACTGCACATCCGTACGGTCCATGATGTTGGTATAATACTGCTTGTCGAACAGTTGTTTCTGCTCGTTGTAATTCTCCTTCAAGATTTTCTCTTGATTGCGTACCTCAGAAATAGCATCACCTGCTTTATGGGATGCTGCAATGGAACCACCTATACCTGCGGCTATACCAAGTGCTCCTAAAATTAAACCTGCTGTTGCTACAGAGCGTCCTCCTATTTTAGTTTGTTATTATATCTTCCTATTCCGGTCATATCTATCTTGTCAATATGGCTTCCATCTGCCAACTGACCGGTCAGTATGACCATGATGTACTTCATGGAAGCGCGGTATGTCTCGCATCCGATGTCGTGGAATCCGGCATCGCTCAACCGCTTCTCTTTCCATCCGTACAACTGCCAGTTCTTGTAGTCGTAACTGCCTAACACATACAACCCCAAGTGCTTGTCACTTCCGTTCTCTTGCGGATTGCGGAAATATCCCCGCACCACCACGCGGAACGTATTACCCAACGCCGGGTCTAACTCCTTCGGTCGCGTCTGCATCAACACATCATGCGTCAGTCCGCTACCGTGATAAGGAAACATCCGTTTGTGCCTTACCTGTAATGCAAAGTTTTCCGAAAACTGCGCATACACGGTCATGTCACCATTGACAATGTACGAAGGCGTTATCTCTTCTCCGGCAACACGAGACTTGAACCATCCGGTCATCACGTGCGCCACCTTGGTTGCAACCGGTAATGCACCTATCTTTGTTCCCTTCCTGCGCTTGTACTGATAGATATAGCATGTGCCGCCATTAGTCTCTGCATCAAATGTAACAGTACAGTAATCGACTGGGGTTGGAATGTCCTCATTGCCTGGGTCATCGCCGCCACCCGGCTCTTCCTCGCTATTGAGTGGCGCAATCAGACACGCATCAACACCTCCTGCTACCTCTCCAATGACCTCTATTGAGTAGTTTATCCCATCTCTATTCCATGATGTAAATTCTTCTACATAGGATGAGTATGGAAATAATATATTTGCTCCATAGAAATAATCACGGTAGATAGTCACTACTATCTTGTCTCCTTTATAGATAGGGCGGTTTCCTGTGAACGTGCATAGCGAACCCAATTCTCCGGTGAAAGTGCCATATTCGCGACGGGTACTTAATGTCTCCTCGTATGTTCCGGTTCCTTCCGCTATCTCTTCAAATGACCGTTGCTTAATAGTCAATGGGAAGAAATCAGCATCGTCCTTATGTGTCGCAATAAAAGAAGCATAATCGAAACTATACCGGTAGCCGCTTGTATTCGAGTTTCCACTATATCCGCCTTCTGGATAATACGCTGGGTCTTTAATAGGATAATACCCGGCATCTCCGTATTTCGTTGTGAACATCCTTTCGCGGGATGCTAACTCTCCAAGCCGGACGGCATAATAGGAATAAGATTCTGCATAGGTTACACCGATAACAGGAGCAGACCGGTAGTCTATATCTATCTCCATGTAGTCTCCATATTCCACACTCCAGTCATAAGGCAGACCCCTTCCAACCAGAGACCCCAACCCGAATCCTGTTACTGCCCAGTATATTGTATATAACCCTTTGTTTGCATAGAGATAATTGGCAAAGAATGTTTCTGCATCAAAATAGATTTCACTACTGATATCATCACCATTCCTGTAGTAGTGCCAACTCCTTCTGCCGAGCACATTAAATGTCTTCCCTCTTTCCAAAGCAAAGGAAAAACTAAGGATAGTCCCTTTAGTTATCAGTTGTGAGATAGAACTGTTGATGCTATATACTTGACCTCTGCCTGTGTAGTTACCGGCATCAGGGAAACCAGACCATCTGAAATCATTTGTCGCCGTACTGCCATGAGCCAAATCGAATGAATCAGCAGCTTGGAACCGCTTCGTATAAGTGCCGGATGGTTGGTTGCCATTATAGACCTCTTTTGCAAAAGAAGTTAAATTTGGTATAATACCTTCATAGTCCACTTCCAGTTTGGAGGTGTCAATATAATTAGTATCTGCTTGGCTTGCTTTTATCTTGATGCCCAAATCAGGATACTCTATCCATTCGGACGGACCTAACAGCATGTAGCAGTCATAATCCCTCACGAAGAATCCGCGCACCTCCAATCCGCCATTATCTATTTCCGTCCATTCCGCGTAATCCTCGGTTTCTATAGTAAATGATACGCCAATGCCATATTTCTCAATAGCAGTAGCGGCGTTTTTTACACGTACCTCGGCTTGCAAACTGCCTCCACCCCAAGCGGCACTATCGAACGTTCCGCTATAAAGATAGCTGGTAGAGTGAGTGTAACTAAATCCCTTTCCTTTGCGTATAATACTATCGTCATTCGTACTACTCGCTTCAAATAAATATCGTAGCGTAGAAAATTCTATATTATTTATTACGATATCATTCTCTCCGGATGTACTGCTCTTTATGACAATCTTCCACACGCTATTACCAACCGTACTGCTTTTACTTGCCATTAAAACCAAAGAGTTATAATGAGCACCATTGGCATTCGCATCTGTTATGCGTTGGCTACAATAGGATAACAACCTATCCTCGTAGTATCTCCAGTAGATAGTGTTTGTAGTACCTGCATCATATTTTACAAAATCACCAGCATAACGATAGCTCCCGCTTCCATCGACGCGGATTACATGCAACTCCTGCTCATCTTCTGAACTCTCCTCGTCTTTAAGTTCGAACAAATCATAACCGTTCACGAAAAAGCCAAAAGCACGGAGTCCGTTGCTGATGGATGTCCAACTGTCATACTCTGCGGTATCTATGGAAAATTCAGAGTTAATACCGAATGCTGTGCGTGCAGCATACTCGGATGTTATCTGTAGTTCCGGGTTGTTTAGGCGCGAGTTATTGCGTATCTCAATAGACGGATAGGCATCCGGTGACAACTTATACCGGATATAATCACCCTCCTGTTGGGAGGCATAATTGCAGAAATTACCTTCGGATGCCAGTATGTCGTGTGTACCAAACTCATTACGCTCTGCAACAGCACTACGCAGGTTGGCGTAGTTATAAGTAATTCCGGTTATCTCTGTTCCGTTAGCACGATAATATCCGACTATTTGCAGTCGGAAGGAAGACGGAATGGCTTTATAATACTGTATGGCAATAACAGCACCCTTGACAATATAGTAGGATGGTATATCAAGCAAGGGTACCTCATTGCTCGCAACATTATGGAACAGGCTGTCTAACTCGCCATCACTATAAGTCTTTCCGTAATCAGCCCTCTGGATAGCCGTACCTTCCCAACTGATGTTGTTTACAAGAAATTCCCCTGAAGTGCGGGCACGGAAGAATTGCCAATAGTAAGAACCGGCTGGCAGATAGTCATTAAACTGGATGTCCGAATAATAGGATATCTTGTCAGCCTGCGAATAGAAAGAAGAATTGCCAACCATCGGCAAAGCCAAATGTCTGCTCTTAATCTCCAAACTCATAGTAGCCTCCTTCCTTATCGCTTAATTCGATATTGCTTTCTAACTTGGTCGCAGATAAATACTGCAAATCTATTACATATAAATACTTGACTTTTGGACTCCAAAGAATACATTTACCGCAATTCTTATCGTACTCCAAAAAGCATTCATCCTGTATCAGTTCTCTTACATCCTCACGGCTTAATGCTTTCACAATGTCCGCAATCTTATTACTGTTGCTTTCGCCATTAACAGCACAATGGTAGATATACATACCATGACCGTATGTATCATCCGGCATGGCAATATGGCGCGGCTCACCTATAAGGAAACGTAGTGCTTCATTAGGGCGCTCTCCGAGTACAAATAAACCGCGCTTGGTGCTGAATAAAATTCCCTTGTCTGTCCTGCATATCATACCACGGTTTGTGCAAACCTCCTCGGATAACTTGTCTTTCTGTCCGTAAGCATATTTGCCGCTATCACTCACTTTCAGAGTATATATGCCATTATCCGTGAAGACAGCAAGCGGGAAATAACCGAAGTTGTCATTGGTTAATTCCAGTGACATATGGCAGCAGTCTATCACACGACTCACACCATCAAAGTGATATTCATCATTCTCAAATACATTGGGAAAGCCTGTTGCACTAACTACAAGATGACTCATCGCACTATTGTTGCTCTCTGTAATACCATCAACGAATCCTGTTGTTTCTTCCCACCGTATCGGGTTTAGTGTTGTATCAAAAAAGTAAGCAACATCTTGCGTCTCACTTGCTTTCAGACTTTTGTCAATCTTATAGTAAGACCCATTAACCTTGACCTCCAGTAATATACGTGTCGCATCGCGTGAGCATACAGACAGGTATGGGTTCAGATAATGAAGTGTATCGAATACATATCCTTCCGAAACAACGACATAACTCCCATTAGTGTTTTTGTACCATGTGGTAATACGGTATATGTTTTCCGAAACAGGCTTGTCTTTTCCCATTAAAATATCTGTCAGGTTGTTATCACAATATACAGTCTCGGAATGTCCGTCTTTATAATGGATGGTTATGCGACATGCTAATCCGCTGAACGCTTCCGGATTATTGTAAACATACCCGATGTCAAACTCTGCATCCTGCGTGGCACGATGCACCGTAATAGACACGATATTGGAATCTATTTCCTGTAATCCGTCAATGAAAGTATCTGCATAATCCTTGCTACTGCCGCTGTTGCGATAATAGAAATCACTCAACTGGATATCTTTGTTCTTGCTTTTCTTGACATTCATCATGTGAAGACGGCTGTTATATACAAACAGTCGCTCCGCGTTATACTTGTCTAACTGCTGCAAGGAAAGAATATCGCCCATTTGCAAATGGTCTCCCAAGTGTCCTGCGAGAGAAATACCATGCCACTCACCTGTAACTATATCTTTTGGATAGATGGTATAGACATTATAATAGATATCATCCTCCTGCAAATCCGTAATGCATGTATCATAGATTCCCTGGTTATAAACCGGGTGCTTCCTATTCTGAGGTTCATATCCTCCAGTCTGAACAAATATCTTACTCAAATTATAAAGGTTACGACCTTGTGTCAGGAATATCTTGACACCTATCACTTTCTCTTCGTCTATCTCGCCGTCAATCTTATACTGCAATTGCTTGCAATATAGAGAAGTGTCCGTAAGAAAGGAGTGCATACTGTTTGACATGAGGTCGTTTTTGATAACCTCATAACTCTCTTTGGCAAGCGGATGTGGAATAAGAAATGGATTGCTGATGTACGCATAGCTTCCGTCTGCCAAAAGAACAGCATATCGGCACAGGTGCATCTGATGAAGATAGCCCGCGTCATTGCAATCGTTAGCCAGTTTACGGTAGCGGGTGTCATCATTATAGCTGCTGTCCGTCTCTGTAAACACAACTCCGTTCATATCAATTGCACGGAGAGAAAGACGAGGAAAAGCCTCTTTGCGCTTTATCTCATACTGACTGTCTTTCCACAGCAGATAGAACCCGCTTTCTGTCGTGCATATCGCATTACCAAGAATAGCAATCTCCGACGAGGGTAACTGGCATACATACTGCCATGCTTCGTTATTCTCTTTCTTGAAAAACAGACTCAGGTTGTTATCCACAGCTATCAGGTTATTGCCTGTGCTCGTGTGGTGCCAGCGTACAACGATAGTGTCTTTCGGCAGACTCACATCCTCCGAACTCGGTGCGTACGGTACGTAACTGCCGTCACGCATATCCAACCCGATAACCTCATTCATCGCGCCGTCCGTAATCATAGTGTCCTGCCCGGCACGCTCGATACCGCGCAACACTATCTGTTTATGTTCGCCCTCAAACTGCATAGATTATAACCAAGTCGATTTGCGTTGTAAGATTCGTTTCTCCGCATTCAGGCCCAGCTGCGCCTTGTGGGCTTTCTCCTCCCATTTTTCATGATAGAGGTTCGCCTCACGAGGATTGACCGTCTCAAACCACCGCCATATGATGTAATTTACTATCGCCTCCTGCAAATGGTTCTGTACAGCCGGGAGCATATTGTTGTCATTCCAATTTGGCAGCTCCACACGCATCACAATCGAGTTGCGCACATCACCATCTAACACCTCAGCAATGATGGGCATGTCAGAACCACCATTGTAGTCAGCGCCTAAGATGCCATACATTCCGACAGGACCGGACTCCAACTTGATATAGTCGCCCTTGTGAAGCGTCACGTCCTTGACTACTTCCGTAATCTCAATCTCCACACTTTCAACCGATTTGACAATCATATCGAAGTTGCTTACATCAACACGAACAGGAAACGGAACTATCGTTGCTGCATCATCGAAATCTTCGCTGGCAGTAAAGGTAGTCGAAATCTCCTGTTTCTCTTCAATCGGTGCATCCTGTACACCTACGGTATAACGAAGAGTAACCTTGCCGCGTATCTCATCTGCATCGCCAATCTTACCCGAATAAGCAGGCATATTAACAGCAACGAAGAAGCCGATAATGCGGTTTGCCGGTTCGGAGAGTTGCGGATTATAATTTACAGTATAGTCCGAACTGGTCAGCGGAATAATATGGCGCAGACCTTTGTCTTCTCCATTCACCTCCAGATGAGCACCGTGATTAGCCTTGATAACATGCAATACGCCATCGGGGTAGATTTGATAAGCCTGACTGATGCCACGACCGAAAGCACGAATCCAATTATAGGTCTCCGCGACAGCTTCTTGCAGGAAATCATCAAACAGAAAACCTTCGCCCTTCGTCATCGAAAGGCGTTCTGTCAGATGCACCTCTCCTTCGGCGCTACGATTAGCACCAAGCATCGTCGTACGCTTCTCTACAAGCGTGCGTATAGACGGTATCGGAAATGCAAATACATGTTTCATTGCTATATACTTTCAAATTACGCCCCAAAATTACTACTATTTCCGCAATCTCCTTGCGGTAAATGCTAAAAACTGCTAAATTATCTCTTCGATGGTGAACTCGATACGCGGGTCAACTTTGTCAATCAACTTGCGTCCGTGTACCTCAACGCAGTACCTGTCATTCTTGATGGCCCTGCATTGTTGCAGACAGTCCAGCAGTACCTTGAAGCAGTTATCCAAGTCCGGCATCATGTTCTGATAATACACATCCACACTCAACTTGAAATAGCCGCTTATCATCTTATCACGAAGCGGACATTGTAGATAAAATGCCCGCTCATAATCCTTTATCGCCTGCGTTTTACCAAGCGAACCATGACCGGCAATCGTAATCACCTTGTAACAGTTAGCCTTGCTCGGTATCTTGCCGCGTATAACCACTCTTTCCATATCAACAAATCACTAAATCAAACTCGCCACCTACCTTATTCACCAATTCATAGAACTCATCTTTGCGTTTGGTGCTGTTAGATACCCAGTCGGGCTTTTTCGGATTATAGTCGCCAAACAACGGACATCCTTCAGTATCATCCACGTCGTTCCCTGCGTGCATCCGTCCACCCGAGAAGCCTTTGACTCCAAGAATTTCCGGCATCATCTTGCCGAACCTCGGACTCATGGTCATTTTGCAATGATACATACCACGAGGGATGGCAGTCTGCTTGCGAACCTTGATAGCCTCTATCTCTGCAAGCGTCATCCACTGATGAAGTCCTCGGTCAAAGTCCTCCAGCATGTGGCAGAACAGAATACCGTTTACCCATAACTCACTAATGGTACTCTTTGTGCTGAACACCATTCGCTTAATAATCACAAGCAACTTGTCGCCATCCTTGGCAGACGCAATCAATTCTTCTTTCGTCATATCAATTATGTTTTAATTACCAGTGATACCCCCATCCGTAAACAAAATGCACACCTATCTCCGGAGCAGCGTTTACAACCGTACCGGCGCTGTATGGGTTCTTCGTGAAAGACACTCCATAGCCGCCCCCAATACCAACTCCAATGAACTGCCCCCATCCCTTCTTCTTCACTATTGTCCGAGGCTGCACGGTGTATTGGCTTTTGAGGTCGATGCCATCTATCTTTGCTTTATAGCCACTGAACTGGATGCCTAACTCAATGCGGCTGGTGTCGGTCGTGATTGTGTCGCGGAACTCATATGCGGTCATCGGAACTTGCACTATAATGCTATCCGAACTTGCATTATTAGTGTCGGAGGTTGCACTATTAGACACCACATTAGGCACTCCATTAGGAACTGGTGTCTTAATAGTGTCAGGCGGAAGTTGCTTGACAGGCTTTGTCTTGGCGGCTATATATGCGGTATCGTGGATAATAACCGTATCATGTTTAACCACAGGTTCAGCAGGGACTGGCTTGGCGCTACTGCCGCAAGAACGGAATCCAGCACCAAGCACTATGCCCGCTATTAAGCAGGCCGCACCGAAATAGATATGTCCTTTATTCAGTTCCATTACTTAATCAGTTGTTCGCCTTTCTCCAATGTCTCGCGTACCTCATCTTCCGAACGGTGTAACTTACGAGCAATCTCGCCAATGAGGGCCGGACGCATCAACTTGAAGAAATGCAGATTGGGATTTATAATAAGCGCATTGCCGCTCACACTCCAGAACTCTGTTGCACATATCAGCGCAGCGCAGATGTTCACGCCGAAATATGTGTCACCGCAAAGACGCTCGATATGTATCAGCGCTACCAATGCCAGACCATAGATAACAACCTTGCTGACGGTATCGCGCATCAACTCACTACGTGCATACTTACCCTGTTTGATGGCTGCCCATATACCTAACACCATGTCAATCATGATGAGCACCCCAACAGAGACGAAGGCTAACTTATAGCCTGCATAGAAATTAACTGCTGCAAATGCAACCGTAATAAACCACCCCCAAATGGAGGACAGTACCTCAGCCAATTTAGCAAAAAATGATGCTATCATCAGAAATAGTTTCATCGTTTTGTCGAATTATATTGTTATTTAATCGCATAATATCTTTTCCCACAGCCTTGCATAACAATGGATGCAATGAATGGCATGTTTCCTTGCATATCCATCACACGGTCGCGCAATGATGGCGAGCCGGAGATAAAGTAACTCGCTTCGCCAACAGGCTCTCCATTTTCCACATGTCTGAATTTTGCAGCCAGTTTCTTTTCTACTTTCTTTTCACCGGTCTTCATATCGGTGTTCGTGATTTCGACAATCTTGGCATCCTCAAAACAAATAGGCTTGCCGATTAGCAGAGTTACTGACAGCCGGTCTCTTTTCAAAACGCCGAACTCGCCAACTTCGCCCTCTTTGATGTCCTGTAATGTTTGCATATTTTTATCAAATAAATTGTATTTATCACCATATGTTTTGCGCATCAGATTCTTACAACATGCATGTTTGCACCAGCCGTAATAAGATGCCATCTGTTGTTTCCAATCGTCATCAGATAGGTTCTGCTTTGCCAACTGTTTCACGCGACGCTTCATGCGAATCTTGATGTCCTTGCTCAATAGTGTATATTGACGGCCATCCTTATCAAGACAGAACTTATAACCTATCATTCGCACAGGTTCGCGCATCGGTGCTATCCTGTAATTGGGTTTTACACGCAACCCTCGCGTTGCACATATATCAATATACCATTCTACGAACTCATGCGCTTTGGCTTTGGTAGGAACAGCGGTAAACTCATCATCCGTGAAGTTTACTGTAGGATATTTCCACCGCTCATTTATCGCGCGTATGATTGGCATATTGACAAGGATGGCCATTAACTGTGATAGGTTGATACCAATGGCAATTCCTATCTCATGCCCTTCTGCGTCAACGCTCTCGTGGAAAACATCTACGATAGCATCCAGCAGTTTCAACACGTGTACGTCTTTGAATACCGTGCGCAAATCTGACTTGATAATATCATGTCGCAAGGATGGATAGAACTTTTGTATATCCGTCTGCACATAATACCAATCAGGATGCTGGCGCATGATGCGCTCGATGGCACGTTTAGCATCGTGGATTCCACGACCCTTGACGCAGTTATAGGTGTTGCGGACAAACTTCGAGTAGAAATAGTCGCGCAGTACCATGTACGCACATATCATTATAATCTTGTCTGGATAATGTTCAGGACAATTTATTGTGCGCTCCTTTGGCTCATACACCTTAAATGGATGCAAACCATTAAACTGATACGATTCGGATGTCAATGTTCGCAGGACGAGTTCTTTGCACTCTTCCCAATGTGCAATCATATATTTTTGCGCCTTGTTGTAATCCGCAACAGGCATATGCGGATATTTATGCTTGATTAGCGAATGTCGCATAGCACGCTCGATGGTTTCATCAGAGCATATCCGCTCCCATAGGCACTCACTCTTTCCATAACGCTTCATGGATGGCCTATTCTATTCCGTTCAATTTTCGCATTACACTACTCATAAAAGTATTATTCTATATGTTCCGCCATTTTATAGGCGACGTAGAACCCGGCACTGTTGTTGGATTAAAGAATTTTTGAAGAAGCCACGCCGTTGACATTGTTCGCATTGTTCGCATTGTTCGCATTGTTCGCCTGCCCACAGCCCGCAAAGGCGGCATGGATTCACCGGATTCACGTTCGTTATCATACGCGAATAATCACGTATGATAAGTTCTCTGGAGCGAGCCAATTGCCTCCTGTATGCTGATAGCCTGCTACCGACAAAGCTGTCGCATCAAGCACATCATTATTCATAGACATATTTGGCAACGCCTTTGACTGACGCAACGAGAGCGAACCTAACACGTCGTTGTTTACCGACATGTTAGGAAGCGCCCTCGATTGACGCAACGATACAGCACCTAATATGATTGTTTCGTCTGTCATATATTCGCGTTTAAGAATTTACGTCAATAGTCGAAACGACAGTTACAAAGAGTGCAAACTGGATGTAATTCTGGTTCAAGATGGACTTGTAGCCATTAACCATACCTCCACCACCATTCTTGGTAAAGCACTTATAGTTGCCGGATGCCTTCGGTACGTTACCAAACGGAGTGATTTCTTCCTCCGTAATAGCACCGGCATTTTTCATCGCAAAGTACTCTCCGAAAGACTGTGCCGGAATCCATTTTGTCTCTCCACCAATACGCTCTTCTCCTGAAGGAATAGTCTCCCTGTCGTCAAAGATGACAGCGATGGCGTAATCTGATGCCCCCGAATCAACATTTCCTTGCGCATCGCATACATAGAACTGTTCTGCGTTATCGCAAATGAAAGATTCATTCGGCACGATGATGCGATTATGGAACTTGATATAACTGTTACCATCATTCAGATAGGTTACCTGCGGTTTTAACGTATCACCAAGTTCGGCGCGAGCGTAAACCATAGAGCGGCAACGGCAATACAACACATCCGGGATATTCGCATCCTTGATGGGAATCAGATAGCCGGATGCAGATTCAAAAGTAACTGCCAAGTTCTCAATGTCACGAGTGAATATCACGTCATTGATATTGTACGTTTCATCATTGAAGAAGGCATGAGAACCTTTGACAATATAGAATGTCGAGGCAGACAACGTAGCTGCTAAATTGGCATCTGGAGTAACATGCGAGTCATACGGATTGATAGATGATGCTATCCAGCCTGCTTTGATTCTCTTTGCCAACGATGCGAAGACACCGTTGTATTGTACCGACAGCGGGTCTATCTTCACTATCTTGGAGAAGATGCGCCCTGACGTTTCCTGCGATGCTGTGTCGAGTTTGACATAGCCGTTCTCTACTTTCAGACAGCCATCAATGGAACGGTTATCCCAGCATCCGGCAACACCATCAGAACCGGAATTTCCAGTACCGATGATAGGGATGCTCAATGCAGGAGGTAATGCCCCGAAATAGTGATACGTGCTGATGTGAGCAGGAGAATCCGGCTTGGTCGTGAAGTCATATTTCTCCGGGTCATTGTAGATGCCGGTTGATGGTACTTCTGCAAAAATGCAATTCTCCTTGAAATACGTTTCGGGATTCAGAGTTACATGGCCAGCGGCATACAAAGCCACCAACGCATCGTAGAAATTTTTGATGCCGACTCCTGTGACGGTCATCGTTCCCCCAGTTGGAGTGCCTGTGAAATCTAATTCAGTCACAGCGCTGTCATAAACAAACGTCGGCTCTGCATTCTCTCCCTCAACAGGGATGATGAGCAAACGCTTGTTCGTGTACTCTTGGCCGGACGCTTTATCCACATAGAACATGCGGCAGTCATTCGCGAACAGACACTGATAGAAGTAATCCGCGTGCTCGTAAATGAAATCCACCTTGCCGAAAATCCAGCGATACATATGTCCTGCATTCGTCTGCGCTGATTTGCCAGTCGCACGGACCTGCAACGGCAGGTCGTAAACGGAGCAGTTTCCGATGCGTGCTGTCGCTGACAAACCATATCCTCCGAATGTCGTTCCGCATGTATTTTGGTTCGCCACATATGGAGTGCATTTGATTTTGGCATAAATGTTCAGGCCGGTCGATTGGTTTCCTCCAATGCAGCCTCGATACATTTTGCTGTTTCCAATCAGAATAGGCGAAGAAGCCACGCCGAAGACAGAGTTCGCAAAGGACGCATAGGTCGCATCGTTCGCCCGCCCACAGCCCGCAAAGGCGGCAGGGATATTATTACCATAAGGTGATACAGAATAGTCTGTATCAATAGTCGTACCTCCATTAAGGTAGATGAGGTTGCGCATCGTACAGTAGATGATTTGAGATACACCACCGCCATCATAGACTGCCGCGCCCCAGTAGTCACCGATAATCTGGAAAGAGTGATTACCGACGAAGGCTTCGTTTCCGTGACCACGAACAACACAACCTGTAGGCGTTACGCCTGCTGCAACCTTCGTTGCCCAACCGTGACTGATGGTAGCGAAAGGATATTCAGGAGTACCATCTGCCTGCTGACCATTGCTACCGTTGTCCCAATCGACAAAGAAAGTTTGATTTCCTGCGGCATTTCGTGCTTGCCGCCAATGATTTGTATTAGTTGCCATATATGAATAGATTATTCGTATTGAACACTTATCTCGGCCACAGAACCGCCCGTCGTCCTACCAACCTGCCATACCAATAACGCATTAGCAGGAATACTGATTCTACTCGCACCACTGCCGGTCCACTCTCCATTAGTCAAGGTGATAGTCTGCACAGTTCCGTTAATGGATAATCTTAACGTAGATACATTGGCGGTCTTGATATTGCCTATCTTCATCGCATCAAACGTGTGCATCTGCACAACTTCACGTGCTTCCTGAAAGTCAATCACGAAGAAATGTGAACCGCCAAGCGCCTCATCAAGACCGATTATATCACTCACTTGATGATAGTGAATAATCTGCGCGAACTCGCCAAACAGATTATTCAGGAACTTTTGCAGACCTGCGTATGATAAAAATTTTCTTGCCATTGTCATAAATGTTTTAGTCAGTAGCGGCGAACCCAATCGCCACTACCGTAGATTATTGCTGCTCGGATTCAAACAAAGCGTCAATCTCATTGTCATTGCCGCTATAGGTAATCTCTACCATATCTCCGGGCTGCAATGCAGTGTCCGCCTTCGCTCCCTGCGCAGCGGTAGCGAAATCACTCGCTTTTTTACCGCTGTCGGTCAAGTCACCGTTAGCATCCAGCGCCGCGAGATTGCCATTAGTAGCATTTGCTACCTTATTTGCCTTGCCATCAACGTCCACCTGAGTCGTACCAATCAACTCAAATGCACCGTTGATAAGAACATACTCATCCTTCACATTGCTGCCGGACACTTTCGTGTTCGGTACAAGGTAAATGACATTCGTCTGTGCTTCACCGACTGCCGGAAGGGCATTCACGGTCTGCATCGTAATCTTACCTGCGGCTGCGGCTGCAACTAACGTCTCGATGTACGCCTTAATCTTTGCATCGTACGCCTGCAATCCAGGATAACTTAAAAATTTTCTTGCTGACATAACTGTTTGTTTTTAATAGGGTTATTCAAATAGTGCATTTATTTCCGCTGTCTCTATTTCGAGAATTTCGTTCTCATAAGCATACGGATATTCGGCCCACTCAGACCACTCTTCGTCATCCCTTTTGGTGCGAATCTGATAACCTTGATAGTTCTGGAGCGTCTGGGTGATAGTGACAGAGGCAGGTCGTCCAAGCAATGCTCTTCCGCGTTTCGTAGTAACTGCCAATGTATAAGCCTCACTTCCAAATCGCGATGTGCATAGCACGCTATATACGCCATTATTTACTACATCAGCAAGGTCAGTCGTTAGGTTGGTGACATACAGGATATTGTCAATCTGCTCACTGGTAGCGTCTTTGAACTCGCCATTAACATAGACATAGATATGCCCAGTGTTATTCGTTAGATAGACGACACTGCCATTCGCATCAACAGATACCCACTCGTCTTCATCATATTCGTACAGCAGTTGCTCTTCCGTATTGATATACAGGTCTCCATCTTGCGGATTCTCCGGCTCTTCATCGGAAGCACACAGCACATTGATTACTTCTTTCTCGGCAGAAGAAGGCGCAACGACGTTGAGCAACTTTTTGTCAATAAGCTGCTCAATCCATCGCCATGCCAACTGCCACCAATAGCCTAAATTACGTTTCCCTACCGTTTTCATTACCTATGAAGATTAGGATGCCTTTTGTAACATATAGTTTCCTTGTGCAAGTGCACTGAGGTCTATAGACGTATAGACTCGATTAGGACATACACTCTTTTGCTCTACTACACCAACTACCGATACATTGCTGGTTGAGATACCTACAATACGAATAGTATCACCTACTGCTACATTCGCATAGTTGATAAGATTCATTAGGCCGTAAGCATCATATCTATTCTGACCGCCTGTTCCGGTGTCTCCAATGGTAATGCGTTCCAAGTCCGTCCACGTTACTTGCTGCGCACGTAACTCCAATACCTGTTCAGTAAGAGAGTTCAGTATCTCTTGCAGACCGTTAATGCTTCCGATACTATGCGTATGCGACTGCGACGCAAAACTGTTTGCGTGCTTGCCTTGGTCAACGAGTTTGCCATCTGCGCCGAAGAAAGCAATATGACCGGGCGATACATTCTCTGGCTTCTCAACATACTCTTCATGCGTATGTTCGGCCTCGGCAAAATCACTCGGTTTCTTGCCGCTGTCTTCCAGATTGCCATTCTCATTGAGTGCAGCAAGATTACCATTCGTTGCATTCTGCACCTTATCTGCCTTGTTGAAATCAGGCGCACCAGTGCCATCGCCGCTGCCGTTGACAACACACTTCTCACCTTTGCGGTTGATAAAACCTCTGAATAATCTAAAATTTCCTGACATGTCAATATGGTTTTAATTGTTATTCATCTACAAAATGTGCCCAGCCTTCCTCATCAATCTCGATATTCAGTGCGACGAAACCTTCCTCATCAATATCCATTGACGGAAGCCACATATAATCTTCGTCCCACATCAGTCCATCTAACAGTTGCTCCATATCCTTATCGTCACAACCGCTAATGGTATCATTGATTTCATCTTGGGCCTGCTTAATCTCTTCCTGCAACTGTGGGATGCTGGAGAATAATTCAAGAAACTCACGGAAGATACCCTGTGGCAGAAATTGCTGGCCGGTAATGGTCTGCATATATTTCTTGGCAAACTCACTGATACGACGAGCATCCTTCTCCGATACCTCGTCAAGATAGAGTTTTTCGGAGATAACTCGGTCGATGTAATTTTTCCAATATAACGCTTCTTCTGGTGTCATTTTCGTATATTGCTATTGAGTTTAACTTAACGCCTGCTGTATCAATCGCATTGCATTCGGATTAGCCTGACTTGCTTGTGCCTGCAATGCCTCGTCATTGCCCAGAGATAATGCCTGCTGCGCGATGTCTGCGCCTGCCTGTGCTATCTCTGCCTGACTTGCGCCACCCTCTGCCATACGCAAACCGGCTGCTTGGCCCTGCATCATCATAGCCTGCTGCTGCGCCTGCTGTTGTGCCATTTCTGCCTCTTTACGCTCCAACAATCGCAACACTTGGTCGCTGAAGGGGAAGCGTCCTGCCTCTAACGCAGTCTTGAAATCAATCAGACGTTGCTGCAAAGCAGCCATCAGCAACTGGTTCAGCTGACTCTGATACAACTCGCTATTGTTCGTCTCCGAAATAAGGATATAATAGTCGAACTTGGATGCCAGAACGGCATTCCATTCTTTCGCCTTCTCGCTGTATTCGCGTCCGGCTACAGGAATATAGTCCACATAATCGTAGCACTGCGGGATAGTCTTCGCAATCTTATAGTCACGGCGCTTGCGGAAAGCAGAGAAACTTTCTATGACATCAAGCAGGTTCGTCTGCGCATTATTGGTCTCCTGCGCGTACAGACTACCTGATGTTCCGCTCTTCGCTTCCTTGCCGAGCATTGCACCATGCACACCGCTAATGTCGCGTACCAACTGCAACTGCAACGCGAGCATTTCGTTCGCACCGATATTGGTTGCGTTCGTGCTAATCTGCGTCGGCAGAGGTACACCCGGCTTTAAGTTGGCGAAGATAACACCACGATAACTTGCCCATTGCTCCAATATGTCCTCCTTCTGCATTCCAGCAGGGATGGCATTCTCCGGGAAGATGAGCACGCCTTTTGCACTTGCACCCATGATGAAGTCAATCAGGGTAATCAAGCGGTTGATATAGCGTTGCTGGTCGATGATGCTCTCCTCGAAGGAATAAATCTCACCGTCCACAAGACGGCTCATATAGATAGCGAATGGGTGACTGCGATGAGCAAACGGACTGCGGCCTTCATATAAGATGTCACCGCGCGGACTCATATAGCGAACGTACCAGTACACGTCATTATGACGCTTGCAGGTGATTTCGCATTTCTTCGGGTCAAGACCATTAAGACGGATGTCCTCGTTGCGCTCCTTAATCATCGCGTCGATAGCCGCTTTGTCTTTCTTCGGATAAATCTTCAGCGTATTCTCGTAGCGGTCATGAACCAGCCACGATTCTTTTGTCTCCAATTCCCACGCTTGGATAACACGGCATACGTCATCATTCTCCGGCGTGAAGAAATCCAACATGCGGTCGCCGTTATCCATGAATGTACGGTAATACTGCGTCAACTGATTCTTACTCACGCGACTGTAGATGTCTTTGATGCGAGCCTCGTCCTGCGCTGTATGAGCAAAACGCTGGATAACTTCATGTAATGGCATATCCATCAGAAGACCGATACACGTGATGTCACGTCCGCGTACGTCACGTACGCCTCCATTCATAAATAGGAAATTAGGGCTACAACTGATGACATTCACCTCCTTGGTATGCGTCTCGTTGTTCCACTGATAGTCGATATACTGCGCTGCCAGACCACCTCGAAGGCCCTCCATAAAGTCAGAAACGTCCACCTCTTTGATGTCGTTTATTTGACCTACATACTGGAGCATTGCAGTCATCATTTCACCAGCACCCTGATTGTCTCTGGCGCGGGCGATGGCTTCTGGATGTGTATAATTGCCACGGAAAACACCCACGACGCTGTTCTGCGTCTGGAGGATGACGTTATTCTTCAATGGCACTTTGCCTTGGTCCATGATATGCTGAGCCTCGGTAATCATCTTACCGCCCACCTCAATCATATCGTCCCATTGCCGTCCACGCTCGTAGCGTTTGATACGCTTGCGACGAATACGGAACGAGTGCATCGCATCGTACATCGCACGATAACGCATCAGGCGCTTAATGTTCTCGGCAGCGTCAGCCTGCGGCTGGTCATTCAATGGAACAACCTTCGCTACCTCCTCATCGCTCTCGCGTAACAGGTATTTATATCGTTTGTCAGTCTTGTCTATCATAAACGCATATTCTCCATCACGGAGTTAATCTCATTAGTTAGTACGCCTACCTGCTCGGTCGAACCGAATACCTCACATACTTTGCGTGCGCAATGCAGCGCAATAGCCTCTGCTACTTTTTGTTCATACTCCTCATCTTCATTGAACTTCGGGATGTACTTGAACTCTCTCACCTCGTGCGCCATACCCTCATTGATACTGTAGTAATGCAACGTATTGTGATACGTGTTACCACTCGCATCAAGCCCTGTCTCCGTCACAATAGGTTTATCTGCATGGCCGCGAGACCAAGGATTGAACTGCTTGATGTACATCGGATGTCCGGCCTTAATTGTCTCATGCACCGGATGCGCCCAACCTTTGAGCCATAGCGTATGCAGGCGCAGATAGTCCGACGGCATAACGATAGAACCGATACAGCCGTCGTCCTCATCTGCAACGCAATCTACATTCGGTGACTTGTAACGCAAGTGATGGAGTGCAATCCCCATCAGCATTTCATTCGCTGCTTCGGCAAGGTGTTCGCTTACATAACGGTAGATGGGCTTAACCTCATCAAGATTATCGCCACCTGCTAACAAAGTAGCACCACTGTCAGGGCCGAACGGAGTAAACTCGTCCAGCTTAACCAGTACCAGATTATGTATGTCCTTGCCTTGCATGATTATTTCAGATTATGGAATACCAAACCGAGTTCGTTAATCAGAGCCAATACCTGAGCATTGCTCTTTACTTCGGTAGCAGTCTTGCCGTAATTCTCTTTCAGAATAGCACGAACCTCTGCCATCTTCGTTACTTCGGGGAACTCTTTACGGGCCTCGTTAGTAGGCTCGGTGGTCTTTTCGACTACCTTTGCCTCTGTCTCTTTCTCTGCTCCCACAACAGGAGTCTTCTCTTTCTTCGGAGCGTTCTTCACTTCGACACCAGTTTTGGCTTTTGCCTCTACATCGTCCGTCCAAATCTCATCATAGAAACCGGATTTGAAACGCTTGTGGCTTTCGATGCCTTTCTGAATCTCCTCATCCTCCGTAGTATAGACACCGCCGCGAAGCGAACCTCTGTCAACAAAACCAGGACGGAAATATATTTGGCGTACACCACGCGAGGTAGATACTTGGATGACACCACTGCTCGCAAGAGTCTTATAGGTCTTTTTCATATTCGTCAATAGATTGTAGATTGAAAAAATATAGGGGACTTACGAGGCTTGTAGGTCCTCATAAGCCCCCTACTATTTACCGAGCCTTCGATTACGCGGTCAACCGCAAGGTTACTTTGCAGTGTACATCCGGGTTGTAAACCGATACACCGAATACCTCGCTGAAGACCTTCATTTCGCCCTTCATAATCATCAGCTTCTCGCCGTCATACGGAGTAGCCTTGAAGGCTTGCAGCTGCCACTTGCGCAGGAAGAGCGGGTCGAGAATCAAGCCCTTGTCGCTCCAGCCGTACTCGTCAAAGATTTCAGCGTGAGCAAGCAACAGAGTACCGAAGTTGCTGACAATCTTGTTCCAAGTCATACCGAATACAACCTCGGTATTGCCAGCCTCTTGCTGCTTCTGTACGGCCTTAATCTTAGATACAGCCTCGATGAACTCACTACCACCAAGCAGGATGCGGGTCTCCGAACCACTATTGCCGGTGAACGCGTACTTCTCCAGACTGACAAGAGCCTCATTACCCTTGGTCATATCAGACAGGTCAAGTTCGAACGACTTGCTAATCTGACGAGTGATACCCTGCATCGTGTAAACGTACTTGTTCAACTTGCGGTTCCAAATCTTAGCACCCTTGTTGAACAGGATAGCACCCTCCAGTTTGCGGCGATATTCGTACAATACCTGTTCCTCAACCTCGGACAAATCCCACTTGAATTTCTTATCCATCAACTTCTCGAAAGTGGACTGTGCAATCTGCGCAATATGATACTGGCAGAAGCCATGAGTCGGTTTCGGGAGGACGGATGCTGCGTCGGTCTTAACAGCCAACTCATCAGCGGCACGCGAAAGCAGGTAGATTTCGGTGTCTTTGGCGAGCGCCGGAATAGCATACGTAGTCGTGTTGTTCGCAGTGGTCTTCGTCATCTGGTCCTCGGCAATCGTGAACTTAATCGCGTTATTGTCAAGGTCTTTCTCATAGACGTAGAGCATCAGCGCACCACCATCAGCACCTGCTACAGACGGAACGAAGAAGCAGTCACCTTCGCCTACAGAACTAATACCACCTTTGAGAACTGCACTACCATAAACGCCGGTAACATCGGTGTCGCCGTGAAGAGTAGCAGCCGCATTCAGCGCATTAGCCAGACTCTGAGTTGCAATCGAGTAGAAATCATACTCGAAGTTGTTCGTCGGAACAGGCTTGAAGTAACGCAGAATGGTGTCCATTCGGTTCAGACCCGGACGAATCTTTACAAGATTCTGGTCAACAGGGTCATCAATCATATCCGGGCGCAAGGCTCGAATATCTAAGGTCTCCAGAGCACCGCCATCACCATGAGGAATGGTCGTGACAGTCGTCTCCGTTTGAGCACCGGGTTGCTCCGCAGCGGCGGCTGCACCATCGGCACTCATCACTGCACCCGACATATCACCAACGCCGAGTACCACACACAAGGTAAGCATCAAAAAGCCAACCAAGCTAAAGTTTTTCAGAAACTTTTTCATGTCGTTTGTTGTTTAGTTAATAATTGTTATTTGTGCCGGAATCCTTTCAACCATTCCGCTGTCGGATTCTCTTTGCCTTCTTCGGTCTCTTCCTTTTCCTTTACGCTACCTGCGCTCATTCCGGGAAGTCCGCTGCCATTCATATTAGCCTGCTCGGCCTCAATGGCTTCATTCTTTGCATCGGCCTTGCCTTGCTCGTACGCACCCTTCACCTCGTCTTCGATGCGAAGGAAACGAAGATAGCGTTTCAGCAATTCCTTGTCGTGCTTGCCCATCGTGATATTGTTCGAGTCGGACAAGAGCAGGTCGGCAAGTTGTTTGGACTCTTCCTCGCTCAGTTTCTCATCCTTTACGAACTCTTCGAAAGCGGCTGCGCTGGCATTTGCGTTCTCAATTTGTACGCGAATCAACTCCTGCTGCTCCTGCGCACGTTTGTTGCGGTCCGCACCTGCCTGTTGGTAGGCATCCCAACCCTCATCGCCTTCTTTTATCGTCAGGGCTTCGTCGCCCATATACTCGCGGATAGCAGCAACAAGCGGCTTACCTTCGATGTAGTCCAACCAAGCCGCTGCCTCTTCCGGGCTGCTCTTGAAACGACGTAACATCTTGTCGGCCAGACCGTTGAAACGACCATCCACCTCTTCTAATTTGTCAATAAGCGCCAGCGCTTGACGGTAATACTCTTGCTCATCTTCATCGTACTTGCCATCCGGCGCTTTCGTACGAATACGCTCGAAGAGTACATCTTTCGGCATACGCTCTGATGCGGCTGCGGCAGCTGCTGCTGCGCCTCCTTCACCACCTTCACCACCTTCGCCTCCGGCATTTCCGCCTTCACCTCCGGCTGCGCCACCGTCATTGCCTGCACCCTGACCACCGGCTTCACCACCGGCTTCACCGCCTGCGGCTGCTGCTTCTGCGGCTGCTTGCGCTGCGGCTTCTTCCTGTGCTCTTTTCTCTTCTTCAGTCATAACGAAAAAATTTTTATGATTCGAAATCTGCCGCAAAATTACTACTATTTTCGCGCACTATTTGCGGTAAATGTGACCAAAAAGTGCGGCAAATGTAACTAATATGGCGGTAGGTGTGAATTAGATTTGTTTTATTCGGGAATTTTTTGTACCTTTGCACCGTTTTTCAAAACCATTTAACGCCCTGTAAAATCCGAACGTATCTATAACCACCATCTTCGGCAGTTGCATTTTATCGAAGCGGTGGATAAACTATGGAAGAAGACGTCTTCTTCGCACCCGAACCTAAAAAAACTCTGTGCTGTCGCCGCTGAATCAGCCGCACCGCAGTTCTACATAACTCCCAAACAAGCCTTAGAGAAATACGGCGAGTTCAAACGAACTGGCAAGGTAGATGTTGCATCCACTATTACAAGTAGGATGTATATGTGTATATTTAACAAATACGATGCAGCAGTGGCATCGGGAAACGGTACTGACTTTAAGTACTCCATCATGCAGGATGTACTCGAAAGTGAAGCACCGTCTTTTTTTATCAGCCCTACCGCTGCTATCGCGTTCTACTATCGCGCTATGGCGTACAAACGAAAACTATCCAAACAGTCTCGCAAATGATATACGCCATTCTCATATTATCCGTCCTCCTGTTCCTCGTCATGCCGCAGCAAGCAATGCTCGAATATGGCGTATCGAGCGCGTGTATGTGCAATTCCTATTGTTATATGCTCATGCACGCATCATGGTTACACCTATTCATCAACGTGCTTTCCATGCTTATCCTATGGTTTCCTGTTCGGCGACTGTACGTCATGCGTTACAATACCGAAGCGCATATCCTGCACTATGCTACATATTTTGCAGCGCTGATTGCAGGACTCGTATGCGCTGTCGAACTTCCGACTGTCGGCATGAGCGGATGCGTCTTCTTTCTCCTTGGCCTGTTGCTCATGCTCAACCCCACAAAGAGGCAAGCACTCAACTATCTGTGGATAGTAGCAACACTCATCGTCCAATGGTATTTCGGAAAATCCAACGTGGCACTACATATCTTCGCCTTCGTGGAAGGATGCCTTTTCGTATGCGTAAGAGAATTTATTTACCAGTATGTTAACCCCGGAAGAGTTTATAAGGATTAACGACGAACGCAACAAAGAGCGACGCCGCAAGTACGACCCCATCACAGGTGAGGGTTGTGACTCGTGTGAGCGTATGTCATTTTCTGCACTCGAACTGGGGTGGTATGACTATCAAGTACCGAAAGACTGCTACGAGGAAAAAATCTTCCAAGACCTCTACGAATGTGGATTCTCTATCAGAACATACCTGCATCGTCTCGGCCTCCGATATACTCGCGTCAATCTCGAAGAAGTAAAGCGTGAAATAATCAGGGCGCGATGCAAACATGACTTTGAGTATGCTGCGGCTTCTTTCTTTTATATCAAGGACAAGAATCCGCTCAACCTCAAACCGATATTGTTTAGGCTGAATCGTGGCCAGCGGCGACTGCTCAAACTCATATACAAGTATGACAAAGCAGGACTCCCTGTCCGCATCATCATATGTAAGCGTCGTCAGGTAGGATTCTCTACTCTCGTGCAACTGTACATGGCATGGAAGCAACTCTTCGTGCTCAACATGGCTTGCTCGCAAGTTGTTGCGCACGTTGAGAACCAAGCGCGTATCATCCGAGGTATGTATTCCAACATGATTAAGCGACTACCTGCATGGCTTCTTAATCTGCCGGATGACACCAAACTCAAACTGTCACCATACGAGAAAGCAACCAAGACGCAAATCATCAAGGAGATTGGATGTCGTATATCCGTTGGTTCATCAGAGAAACCTGATAACCTTGCCGGTGATGACGTATCAATGGTACACTTCTCCGAGGTAGGTCTGTTCAAGTCAACGGCAAACAATAAGCCGGAACAACTTATCCAGACCATCCAAGGTGGTATATCTTATGCGCCGAACACATATATCTTCTATGAGTCAACCGCACGTGGCGTAGGAAACTTCTTCCATACCGAATACTTGCGGGCCAAGAAAGGCGAATCTGACTGCGAAGCATTCTTCTCGCCTTGGTTTGATAAAGATGATGACGTGCTGCCTATCGACGACTACTATGCCTTCATCGCTTCCATGACCGACTACGAGCGATGGATGTTCGACCAAGGCGCTACACTCGAAGGTATCAACTGGTATCGCAAAGCATCTAAAGGTCAGAAGGACAAATGGCGTTGGAAATCAGAGCAGCCGACAACCGATGTCGAAGCGTTCCAATCAACAGGACGCAGACTCTATCCGCAAGATGACGTGATGCGTCTGCGTCGCGGATGTATCGAGCCGAAAATTATCGGAGAGATATACGGAGACAAAACCTACGGACCGGAATCGCTTGTCAATATCAAGTACCGCTCTGAACCAGGAGGAAATCTGAAGATTTGGTTCGAGCCGGACCATCGGCCAGACAGGCAATGCAACGACAGATATGTTGTTATCGTCGATATAGGTGGAACATCAGACCACTCTGACCGCTCAGTCATCTGCGTCATCGACCGCTATGACATGACACACGGAGGTGTACCGATAGTCGTTGCAGAGTGGTGCGGTCATATTGACCACTACCTCCTCGCATGGAAAGCCGTACAGATTGCGACCATATATAACAACGCACTCCTCGTTATTGAGTCTAACACTCTGGAGACAGAGCAGACAGAAGGAGACCACTTTGAATACGTACTGGACGAAATAGCATACCACTACGACAATCTGTACTGCCGTGTGGATGCCGAAAAAATCGAAATGGGATTTGAACCCAAGTGGGGATTCCACACCAACAAGTCCACAAAGCGCATGGTATGCGACCACCAGAAGAAGGCGCTGCGTGAGAATATGTATATAGAGACATGTTCTGATGCGGTGGACGAGCACGACTGGATGGAAATTAAGAAGAATGGTTCTATCGGTGCAGTCGAAGGACAGCACGACGACCGGCATATAACACGCGCTATCGGTATATGGGTATGCTACGACTACCTCAACACGCCTCGAAAAGTTGTACCGCGCTCCGCAAGGGCCAAAGCAATGACTAAGGTAATAGGAATGACAACAATATAAACAACACCATTATGACAAAACAAGAATTTCGTAGAGCCGTCTATGAACACTGGCTCTTACTCCAAGTCTTTTTCAAACTGAAAATGGACGGACTCAGACTGTCACTCGCAGTCTTCATGTGCAATGCCTTGCAGAAGGCGCGTAACAAACGCTTCTATGTCATCGAGAACGCACAAGGAAAACTCGTATGGGTCTGCAATGAAGACATTGCGGCGATGAAAAAACCGAGACGTGTACGCAAACTCGTCAATGGAAAGTTGGTAACGTACAAAATTACCATGCTCCCGAAGCACACGTCGCATCTGGACGTGATGAAGAATTGCCTCTACTATACGCCGTCTTCTCTCAATAACTCCGATGGTCTTTCTCCCAAGGAGCGCATGGAGCGTCGCAAAGGATGGCTGAAATATATGGAGCGTATTCGTATGAACCGCCTGTTCGGCAAACTCGAAGCTGTCAAATGAATAAAACCAAACAAGATTGGGTCATCACATCCCTCGGCAAAGTAGTCCGCAGGGATAAGGTAAAGCCGAAAGACATCGTGCCGGATGAAATCAAATGGCACGAGGAGGACATTCCTATGTCCGTACCAAACTCGTTCGGTACGAAAGAGATTGCCTATAACGTGAGGGATAATGTCATAGACTTTTGTCCGAATGCTTTCCTTGCCACGGAAGAGACACCGAAGAAACCCGGACCGAAGCCGAAAGGAAAAGTAGTTGAGCAAGATGAGTTTCGCGAACTCATCCGGCAGCAACTCATGGACCGCATGGATAAGTTTTGGGCGAACTGGGAAACACTCAAAGCGGTAGACAAGTGTGCATACTATACCAAACTTCTCCTCTTTGCGTACTCCAAAGCACCGAACGAGAGAGTATTAGACCCGCTCACGGCCAAGAACCGTAAAGATGAAAGCAAGCGTGCCGCTGCCGCAGAAGCCATCCACAATGGTCTTCCCGCCACGGCGGACACCAACTTTGAAGAATAACAACTAAATCATTCACACAATGAAAGAACTGTTCAAGTACTTATTAGGTTACCACAGAGTACTATTCTGTGACCTTGATGGAACGCTCATCCGTACAAAGAGCGGCAAAACCTTTCCAATAGATAAGTTCGACTGGGAACTTCGGCAAGATGTGATAGAGGCAATCGACAACTATATGCCTGACTGCATCTTTATCGTAACCAATCAGGGAGGTATAGAAAAAGGATTCATACTGGAGTCTGATTTCGAGCATAAGATAGAGCATATCGTAAGCGACATGGAGTTTGCTTTGCCGGATGTCCTACACATCGACTACGAGTACTGCATATCTAATGATAAGAATGACCCTATGCGTAAGCCGAATGCTGGAATGATAGAGTCATTTAAGGATAAATTTTTGTTCTTCAAGTATCAGGCAATGATGATTGGAGACGCAAGCGGCAAGCCAGGACAATTCTCTGACTCCGACAAAAAGACAGCAGAAAACGCAGGAATCCGCTACATGGATGTAGATGATTTCGTTGCAAAATTCAAATCATAAACTGTTTGTAAAATGAAAGAACTGATTGAAACCGCTGCCCTCATGTGCAGCATCGATTACAAAGAGCGCTTCCGCGCAGAGTATTTCCAACTCCTTATCCGTTACACCAAACTGAAAAAGTTGGTTGCAGACTGGAGTAAAGGCATCTTGACATTCGAACCGACATGTCCGCTTTCAACCTATCAGCTGCAACTCGGGGCGATGAACACCTATCTGACCGTGCTCGAAGCGCGTGCCAAGATGGAGGGTATTGACCTCAATGCCGAATCTATGGCACAGGCTAACATCCCGAGCACCGTAACCAAGGAAGAGGTCAAGGAAAACATGAAGGATGTTGTTGTCCGCACGATTATCGACTTCGGCAAGCCAACCACCTACGTCACCATCCGTATGAAGAATGGCTTCACACTCCGGGAGAGCACCACCTGCGTTGACCCGCGCAACTACAACGAGGAAATCGGCGCAGAAATCTGCTTGAAACGTCTGGAGAATCAGGTATGGCTATTACTCGGCTACGCGCTTCAAGAGAAACGCTACCAGCAGCAGGGTAGAGCCTAACACTGGCATAACATAATAGGGTGAAATGCTCGCTATGTGAGAAAAATTTATCACATAACGGGCATTTTTCTTGCTCATATCAAAAAAAAGTTGTACCTTTGCACCCGCAATCGAAACAGATTGGAAAACTATTTTGATTATCTATTGTTTCACGAGGCAAAATCTATGCACTCATAACCGCTTGATACACAAGCATTTGCGGGATTTTCAACAATCTACATAGTATATAATACCGAAGCGTTTAGCGTGCAAAATTTAGTGCGTGATAAGTGCGAGATAAGTGCGAGATAAGTACGCGGTAAGTGCGAGGTTTTCGAGCTTCGCTCAGGGTCTTCTCGGGGTCCTTTCGGGGACCGCTGCTCCCCGGGGCAACATCCATGCGAGGACGCTCAAAATAGCCGTTCAATAAGAAAAAAGTAACATTTTTTACAAAAAAATGCATACACCTATTGCGTATATTAAAAAAATGTTGTAATTTTGTGCCCGATTTGTAAAGTATACTTGACAAAATACCATAAATAACATGCAGAAACGAAATTTATCCTTTACGCAACTCTTCAATCTGAGTTTTGGATTTTTCGGTGTACAGATTGCTTATGCGCTGCAGAGCGCTAATATCTCCCGTATTTTTGCAACCCTGGGCGCAGATCCTCACACGCTGAGTTTCTTCTGGATACTCCCGCCGTTGATGGGTATGATCGTGCAGCCGCTGGTTGGTAAGTATAGCGACAAGACCTGGAATCGTCTCGGTCGCCGTAAACCCTACTTGCTTGTGGGCGCGCTCATCGCGGTCGCGGTAATGTTGCTGCTCCCGAATGCCGGAGACTTCACATTCACGCAATCGGTCTTCTTGGGCTTGAACGCCGCGATGTGGTTCGGCTTGTTCAGCCTCATGTTCCTTGATACGAGTATTAACATCGCCATGCAGCCCTTCAAGATGATGGTGGGCGATATGGTCAACGAAGAGCAGAAGGGTACGGCTTACGCTATTCAGTCCGCGCTCTGTAACGCCGGATCGGTAGTAGGTTACCTCTTCCCGATTTTCTTTACCTGGATCGGCATCGCCAATGAGGCCCCGGAGGGTGTCATTCCTGATTCGGTGAAATGGTCCTTCTACGCGGGCGCGGCGATTCTCATCCTCTGCTCGCTCTATACCTTCGGCACGGTGAAGGAGCTGAACCCGGAGGAGTACGCCGAGTTCCATGGTATCAAGGAAGAAAATCATCAATCATCAATCAGCAATCAGCAATCGGAGGACGGTTTCGTAACCTTGCTGCGCAAGGCGCCGTCGGCTTTCTGGACCGTAGGTCTGGTTCAGTTCTTCTGCTGGGCGGCCTTCATGTATATGTGGACCTATTCGAATGGCGCTATTGCCGCTAACTGCTACGGCTGGGACGGCATCAACGCCGCTGACGCAGCTTTCCAGAACGCCGGCAACTGGGTTGGTGTGGTCTTCTGCGTACAAGCGGTAGGTTCGCTCCTCTGGGCGGCTTTCCTGCCGAAACTCGAGCACTGGTTTGGCAACAAGGGCGCGTACGCGATCTCGTTGCTCGTCGGCGCAGTAGGCTTCATCTCCGTCTATTTTGTAACGAATGCATACGTCCTCTGGCTCAGTTATGCCTTGATTGGCGCAGCTTGGGCAGCGATGTTGGCTTTGCCGTTCACCATCGTGACGAATGCTATCAAGGGCGGAAACATGGGATACTACCTCGGCTTGTTCAACTGTACGATCTGCGTGCCGCAAATTGTCGCAGCCCTCTGCGGTGGTTTACTCCTTAAATATATATGCGCGCACGTACAGGCTGGTATGCTGGTCGTAGCCGGTGTGCTCCTAATCCTCGGCGCCGCATCCGTATTCCTTATTAAAGAGAAAGAGTAATTAACAAACTAAAATATCTATTTATGAAAAACAATTTATTCAAACTAACGGCTCTATTGGTTGTAGTTGTCGGTTTGGTCAGTTGTCGCGAGAAAGTGAACGTGATTGGTATCACGGAAAATGTCTCGAACAAAACGCTGCAAGGATGTTATTTCCATACAGTGCTTGATTCGGCAACAATGACAACCTTTAAGAAAGAATGTATCTTCAAAGAAGATTCAACAGGATCTCATGTCGGCTATTACCGTACATGTAGGGCGGGGCAAGGTGCTCTCGTGGATGACCCCAAACCATTCACTTGGGTATCGGTTATGGATCCGAGTCTCCTGTTTAAAACAATTGTCGTAACCTTCGAAGATGGTTCTAAGAAAGAGTTTAAGTGGGAAAACGGCATTCTCGATGATGGCGAAGATGAATACAGCAAGAGTGTAACCGGTCTGTCGGATGTAGATGTAGAGTTAGGCATCATCACTGATCTGGAGAACACAGAGTATAAGGCTGAGCAGAAGACATTCCATAAACACATGGTGGATGTTCCTTATCTGTCATGGAAAACAAAAGTGGACAGAACGTCCTATCTGCCGGCTGATACGGCTGCGAAGGCCGCAAAATATCGCGCTGACTTGGAGCCGTATAAGGATACCATCGTTTGGTTCTTGCGTACCCAGGTTTCTACGCATACCATTGGTTTCGTATATTTGGATACCGTTATTAATGATATGGATACAACGTACGAACCGATAAATATCGTATATGTGGATCCGGTTCCGAACTCCGCAGGCAAGCACTCAATCACCTATTTGGTATCGGAGCAAAAAACGCGCGAAGAGCAAGTGAACGACCGCCCGGAGAGTGTCATTTCGAGTATTATGGCATTCAAACGTGTAGGAGATGTGAATACAGCCCTTTACACGTATGAGGTGCATGCATGGTCAGAGAAATACTATACGGATCCTACAAGTCCGGAGGCTATCGCGCATGACTCCGTCTATTCGATGAACGCATCCGCTTGGATGATTACGGAATACACGAACTCTTTGAAGTTTGATGTCTTGCTGTTCGGCCAAACGGAACTCTCTGAGAAAGTAACAGAGGGTGGAACTGAAGTTATCAACACGCATGAGGAGAAGAATGATGTATATCAAACTCTCAATATTTCCGGCTATAGCAAGAAGAAAGGTGAAGCTACACAAGCTGGTTTGAAATATAAGTTGCAATAATAAAATTACAATACAATGAAAAACGATCTCTTTTCATTCCGCACAGCGCTAATGTCGCTATTCCTTGTACTCGGTATGGCGGCGTACGCGCAAGCACCCGTCACAGGTACGGTTATTGATGCGGCGAATGGTGAACCGATTATTGGAGCGTCCATCCTTGAGATAGGTACGACCAATGGTACGATTACCGATTTTGACGGTAACTTTAATTTGACAGTACAGCCGGGCGCTAAACTCGCAATTTCCTACATGGGTTATAAGACCCAAGAACTCGCAGCACAACCGGTGATGTCTGTCAAACTCGGCGAAGACTCCGAGCTTTTGGACGAAGTCGTTGTTGTCGGTTATGGTGTTGTTAAGAAAAACGATGCGACCGGTTCTGTAACGGCTATCAAACCGGATGAGATGAATAAAGGTCTCACGACGACGGCTACTGATATGATCTCCGGTAAGATTGCCGGTGTTCAGGTAACCAACGGCGGTGGTACTCCTGGTGGAGGCGCTACGATCCGTATTCGTGGTGGTTCGTCCCTCCGTGCTTCGAACGACCCGTTGATCGTCATTGATGGACTTGCAATGGATAACAATGGTATCCCGGGCGCTGCCAGCGGACTCTCAATGGTCAACCCGTCCGATATCGAGACTTTCACCGTCCTCAAGGATGCTTCCGCAACAGCTATCTACGGTTCGCGTGCTTCCAATGGTGTCATCATCATCACCACCAAGAAAGGTGCTGCAGGTCAAAAGATGAAAGTAACCTATGATGGTAACGTTTCTTTCGGTACGCTCTTGGATAGAATGCAGGTGTTGACCGGCGATGAGACACGCGCTTATGCAACGTCGCTTGGCTATGGTCGCGAAGATATGAGTTATCTTGGAACGGCAAATACCGATTGGCAAGACCAGATCTATCGCACCGCTGTTTCTACGGACCATAACGTGTCCATCACCGGCGGCGTGAAAGATAAGATTGTCAATATGCCGTATCGTGCTTCCATTGGTTATACCCTCAACAACGGTATTATCAAGACTTCGCAGATGCAGCGTGTAACGGCTGCGGTAAACCTCAGCCCGTCCTTCTTGGATAACCACCTCAACTTCAATTTCAACTTGAAGGGAATGTACATCTACAATAGTTACGAACCCGGCGTAGCAGGTATGGCGCTCTCTATGGACCCGACCCAACCAGTAACTGTAGGCGAAGATGGTGTACGCGGTATATACGGCGATATGCTCCTCTCCTATGAGGATGCGAAGAACTTCGGCTATTTCTTCCAACCGACGGAGTTGAGTGATGCATACAGCGATCCTGCATGGCCGCGTATCCCGCGTCCGCAGGCAAACTACAACCCGGTTTCGGCCCTCAATCAGCAATCGTCTATCGCTAATTCCGGTGCCTTTATTGGAAATGCGGAAGTAGATTATAAGATTCACGGTTTTGAAGACCTGCGCCTTCACGCCAACTTTGGTGCGGACTACTCGTATGGTAAGCAGGATTACCGCAATCTGCCTACGGGTATAGCTGACTTCTACTACGGTAAGGTGGCGTATGATAAGAAACATAAATATAACCTGCAGTTCAACGCGTACGCGCAGTATTATAAGGACTTTAATGAGAACCAACATTTCGACATCATGGCCGGTTATGAGTGGCAGCACTTCTATAACGACAGCTATTATATCGGTAATGGTTGGTATCAGCCTACCAGCACTAAGACGGATTCGAAAGGTAATCCGATGGCTGGTAAAATAGCGAACTTCTCTACCTCGTCCGGTAAGACCGAAAGTTACCTCGTGTCGTTCTTCGGACGTGTGAACTACATTGGATGGAACCAACTCATGATCACGGCTACCTTCCGTGCGGATGGTTCGTCTCGTTTTGCACCGAATAACCGCTGGGGCTACTTCCCCTCTGTGGCACTCGGATGGAAGATCAAAGAGACCTTCATGAAGGATGTGCACTGGCTCAATGACCTCAAGCTCCGTCTCGGTTATGGTATCACCGGTCAGCAGGAAGGTATTGCGGATTATGCGTATATGGCATCATATGTGAAGAGTGGCAACTATGAGATATACTATCCTGTAGGTGGTGAGAATAACTATGCTACTACTGATATGGACCTCAATAACGTAGAGCATGTAACCGACCAGAATGGTAACGAACTCTATTACTCTTTCCGCCCGAAGGCTTACAACTATGATTTGACATGGGAGAAAACAACTACCTATAACGCAGGTATCGATTACTCTTTCTTGAACAACCGTATCTCCGGTGCGATTGACTACTACTATCGTCTTACCAAAGACTTGTTGAATGAAGTTCCGGTAGCCGCCGGTACGAACTTCCGTAATAAAGTGGTACAGAACGTAGGAACCTTGACGAACCAAGGTGTTGAGTTCTCTATCAATGCAGTTGTGCTCGACTACGGAAAGAAATTCAAATGGGATCTGGGATATAACTTCACATGGAATGAGAATAAAATCACCAGCCTGAATACTGGTAAGGATCAAACTCCTATACCTACCGGAGGTATCGGCGTAGGTATGGATAACAATGTACAGCGTCACGCGGTAGGATATCCGATTTCTTCCTTCTACGTGTACGAGACCAAACAGGCTGTACGCCAGAATGGTGAGAAATATTGGTACTTCGTGGATAGAACGGGAGATGGTGTTGTGGATGAAAACGATAAGTACTACTATCATAGTGCTGCAGCACCGTTCACCATGGGATTCCAGATGAAGTTCCAATTCTATGATTTCGACTTGGGTATGTCCTTCCGTGCTTCCATCGGCAACTATGTGTATAACAACGTGAAGGCTTCGAACCTCCAGTTCGTTCCGGGTAGTATGTTCAATCAAGGCAAATACTTCCGTGGTATCTTGGCGAACAGCTTCTATGCATATAATGCCGATAATATGGGACCGAATAAGGTATATATGAATGAGGCCGGTACAGGAACCACTTCTTCGGAATGGTACTTCGCGGATTACTTCGTAGAGAACGCTTCCTTCCTCCGTTGTGATAACATCACCCTCGGTTGGTCGTTCCAGCGCCCGAAGATCTCCGGACGTGTATATGCTACGGTTAGCAACCCGTTCGTGATCTCGAAATACTCAGGTCTTGACCCGGAAATCTTTGGCGGTATAGACAGCAGTATTTACCCGCGTTCCATGACCACCATTTTGGGTGTTAACCTGCAATTCTAATATTTGTAAACACATTAAATAACATATACTATGAATAAGTTATTGAAATATGCATTGATGGCGTGCGTGGCTTTTGTATGTGCTTCTTGTGTGCAAGACCTCAACACAATTCCTATCGATGAGAAATCTGAAACGGGTTTCAACCAGGACGCTATCTTTACTAAGATTTATGCTACCTTGGCTACTACAGGTCAGAATGTAGATAGTAAGGTTGATGAGTCAGGTGATATTACCGGTATTGATGAGGGTACATCCGCTTTCTATCGTATGATGTGGGAGCTCAATGAGTTCCCTTCCGATGAAGGTTGGTGGATATGGGAAGATCCGGGAGTAGCCGAAGTGCGTACCATGGAATGGCTCGGCGATAACTACCTCGTAAAAGGTCTGTACTATCGTTATGTAACGGATATTAAGTATTGCAACCACTTCCTCGCAAATGCAGAATCAACCTCTGCTAAGGGTGCAGAGCAATGCGCAGAAGTACGTTTCATCCGTGCCCTCAACTATTGGTATCTGTTGGATATGTTCAAGTTCATACCTTTCTCTGCGAAAGAGAGTACGGATCCGAAGAACTATCCGGATTATTTGACGCGCGCTGAGTTATTCGAGTGGCTGGAGAAGGAATTAAAAGAACTCACGGTCATCCTGCCGGCACAGCGCCTCGGTAAATACCGTGTAGATCAAACAGCGGCTTGGATTCTTTTGGGGCGTATGTACCTCAATGCGAAAGTGTATATTGGCGAGGAGAAATGGCAAGAAGCCAAAACAGCGGCGGACAATGCCCTCTCCAATAGCTATTATCAATTGTTTGAGGAGAGCGTGACCAATAAGGACGGTATCGTTTATTCCCCGTATCAGCAACTCTTCATGGGTGATAACGATCGAGAGAATACGCTCAACAATAATCCCGGTCCTGCAAGAGAAGCAGTCCTGTTGGTTTATCAGGATGGTAACTACTGCCGTTGTTGGGGTGGATCGATGTTCGTGATTGCTTCCGTTCGTGACGCAGGTATGATTCCTTGGGGTGTAACCGAGAGTTGGAACTGTATCCGTACCTCGCCGGAGTTTGTATATAAATTCAAGCCCGAGGATATAACGACCGATAGCATGAAGAAAATCAAAGCGGACGAGTATCATATGCCGATCGTGCTCGGTGATGACCGCGCAATCCTTTGCTCCTATGTAGCAGAGTCCGAAAAGTCATGGAAACTCGAGGGCGGTAAAGCGTCCAGCCTCTATGCCTCTTGGTCATGCCCGAAATTCACGGCGGTATATTCGACTTCTGATAGTTTGAAACAAGTGCGTAACTCGCATTCGCAATGGCCGGATACCGATGTACCTTTGATTCGTATCGCAGAGGCCTACATGACGAAAGCAGAGGCTATGCTCCGTCTCGGAGATAATGGCGGCGCTATGCAGCTTATCAATGATAAGATCCGTAGTCGTGCGCATGCGAAACCGCTGACATCCTTGGACGAAGACATCATGCTCGATGAGTGGAGCCGTGAGTTCTGGGGCGAAGGACGTCGTCGTACGGACCTTGTTCGCTTCAATCGTTTTGCCGGTGCTGAAGCGGATGCTTCCGGCTATACGTGGGAAGGTCGTCCGGGTAAGGCTGCAGAGAAATACAATTGGTTCCCTGTGCCTTCGGATGATAAGAAGACGAACCCGAACTTCAAACTGCAAGTGGAGAGCAAACCTGATGCACTTCCTGGCGGTGACGGTTACACCTATGCGGACTAACTAAGAACATCAACATCAAAATTGATGAATATAACAAAACAAATTAACATTATTAACAATTAAAATCTTTAAATTTATGAAGAAGATTTATGCATTTTTGGCAGCTGCACTCATGAGTGCAAGTCTGTTTGCTTCTCCTGCTTCAGTTCCTACAGTCGCTGACTTGGCAGCTGTTGCTGATCTGGAAAACGATGTAGTGCTCTGCCTCTATTTGCCGGATGATGGCTCCACCTGTAACGACGTTTATTTCGTAGGTTCGTTCACTGGATGGAATGCTGATTTTACGGGATGTCCGAAGTTTGAGAAGCTGGATGGTTTTGATGGCTGGTTCTTTGCTTCTGCTGCTTACACTGAGGGTATTATGGGTAAGCCTATTCAGGCTAAGTCCGATGGTTCTTTTGACTGGAAATTCCAATCTGGAGATCCGGACGCATGGAATCCCCTGGGTGGTAATGAGGCAACCATTGAAAAAGAGAACGGCACTGAGTCTAAAGTTGCTTATGGAAGTGCAGGTGCTTACATCTATGAGCTCAAGTATTGGAAAGAGCACAACACGCCGTGCGTTTATGTTCCGAAGCACAAATATACCTTTGTGCTGAAAGATCCGTACTGCGAAGAGAACCCTGAGTTCGTTCCGCAGGTTGCAGGTGACTTCAACTGGGATGGTATTGATATGAACGAGGGTACCTATGAGGGTGACTTCGCTTGGATTCTGGTGATCGAAACCGAGGAAGGTAACGCATACAAGTTCAAAGAGAAAACGCTCGGTTGGGACAACCAATTAGAGTACTTCGATGGTTCCTCTTGGAAGAAATTTGATAATCGTCCGCTGCCCGTTGCAACCCAGGACACTACCTTAGTATTTGACTATTCGAATACAGAAAACTTCCGTTATCCGTTGTGTGGTCTTGTTTCTGTCGAGGTAGAAATCACGGCTACCCTTCCGGCAGGTGCTCCTGAAATCGGTGTTGAGTTGATGGGTTCCTTCGACGGCGGTGTATGGGACGGCGAAGGCCTGCTCATGGAGATTGACGCTGAGACCGGTGATTACAAAGCTACCATCAAGGCAAACGAGGCGGCTGAGTTCAAGTTCCGTGAGAAAGGCAATTGGGATAACCAACTCGAGCAGTTTGATGGTGCTGAGTGGGGAGTTGCCGGCAACTTCAAAGTTGGCGAAGAGTGGGAAGATGAAGGTGGCAAGAAGGTTATTATCCTTGACCTCAGCGATGCTTCCGAGTGGCGTTGGAAATCTCCTGCACAAGGCATCGAGCAAATCAAGTTGACCGAGGATGCTCACAAGGTTGTTGTTGACGGTGTGCTCTACATCGTTCGTGACAACAAACTGTTCAACCTCCAAGGTGCACAAGTTCGCTAATAAGTAGCGTCTATGCATCAGCCATTCCTGGCTGATCAAACAAATAGCCCGGGCATCTGCTCGGGCTATTTTTGTATGCGTTTGCCTGTTGTTTTGCTGTGCGTTTGCTGGTAATCTCGGGGTCTTATCGGGGGTATATCGTATCCTGCACTACCTTATAATATACTACGTATATTATTCCGTGATTTTGAATTTACCCTTCCATCCTTTTCGGAGGATAAACGTGCATTGTCCGGCGAAAGCGTGCATCTGCGGTTCTACGAACGCGTCCAGACAAGCCGCGTCGCCGTTTGCTGTAGCAATGAAGCCTGTTCCTTCGTAGCGAATGAGGTTGTCGGCTTTCGGGCAGAGGTTGCCGTCTTTATCTACAACTCGCACGGTCATGTAGCACAGTTCCTCGGGATTCTCCTTCTCATTGGCCCAAACAACTTCTAAATGATCCGGTTCTCCGGCGGTCTTCACTGTCTCGCGTGCTGCCTCTTGGCCCTTCTCGTCGTACGCTACCACGGTGATCTCTCCAGCTTCAAACGGAATGTCGAACCACATCAGTCGGTAGCGCGGCAATAACTCCGGACGCGGCGCGCTGCCCCATACAGGAGGCACGAAATCACCCACCTTCGGCATCTGACTGATATTTGCCTCTAAGCCTTCTTCGTTAGCCTCTAACCTTTCGCCCTTCGCCAAGCGTTCTGTCTCTTCGGGCGTCGCAAAGCGCAGTTTGCCGTAGCTCTTGCCGTTGACGAACAACTCCGCACTCGGATAACTCGTATAGCAGAACACCGGTACTATATCGCCTTCGCTCCAGTTCCAGTGCGGCAATACGTGCAAAGTCGCGTCCTCTTTGTTCCATTGACTCCGATAGAGCCAGAAACGGTCTTTCGGCAGCGAAGCTAAGTCGATGATACCGAAATAGCTGCTGTGACTCGGCCAAGCGTCCGTGTCGTATGGCGAGGGTTCGCCCAAATAGTCAAAGCCTGTCCATACAAATTGACCTAAGGTCCAAGTATAATCGTCCTGCAGCTGAAAATCCTGTTCCGGCAGCCCTGACCATGCGCAGTATTCTACGTCATATCCGGAGGACTGGTTGTCCGGATACTTTGCGTCCGGCTGAATGACCGCAGGAATCTTATAGACGCCGCGACTCGAAACGGTCGAAGCCGTCTCCGAACCAAGAATCATCTTCTGCGGCAAGTGCTCATATCCCTCTTCATACCTGCTCGTGCGATAATTGAAACCCGGCAACTCTACCGCTGCGCCAAAACCGTTGTGAATCACGTGCATCGCTTGGTCCATGCCGTTCGTCACAGGTCGGGTCGGGTCGAGCTGGTGAAAGAGTTCTTGCAGTTTCGTCACGATCTCAATGCCGTCCGGCAATACTTGGTTCCACACCTCATTACCGCTTGACCAAAGCATCACACAGGCGTTGTTGCGGTAGTGCTTCACCATATTTGTGATGTCCCATTTCCACCAGTCATTAAACTCCTTATTATAATCATTCTCCGTCTTGCCCCAGTTCCATACATCGAACGGCTCAATCATCATCATCATTCCCATTTCATCGCATAGCTCCACCAGTTCCGGTGCGGGCATGTTATGACTCGTGCGGATGGCGTCGCAACCCATCTCCTTCAGCATCGCTATTTGGTGACGCAATGCGTCCTTATGAATTGCCGCGCCGAGCGGACCTAAGTCATGGTGATTGCACACACCTTTGAACTTACGCGTCTCGCCGTTCAACTGGAATCCATGTTCCGGCGTATACGAAATAGCGCGAATGCCAAAGCGGTTCTCCACTTCGTCCAGCAGAACTGACTGCTGATCACTGACTTCTGAGTGCTTATAGACTCGCGTACGCGCAGTATAAAGATGCGGTGTCTCAGGACTCCATAACTGAGGATTTTTCACCTCCGCTACACTCTGCTGTCCCTCTGCCGTCGCTACAACCTTACCCTTGTAAAGTATATCGGTCTGTACTCTGTAATCTGTATTCTGTATTCCAAACTCGTCCACGCCGTTCTGCAACTCCACGTCGATGGTCACTTGCGCGAATTCTTTGCTCACTTTCGGCGTACGAATCAGCACTCCGAATGTCGGAATATGAATAGGGTCGGTCTCTACCAAGTGCACATTGCGGTACAATCCTGCGCCCGGATACCATCGGCTCTGCTGCGGTTTGTTCTCCAAGAACACATCAATATCGACACTGTCGCCGGTAATAAGTTGCGGCAATATATAGCAGTCGAAGGTGTTGTAGCCGTACGGCCAATAGACCATCTCTTCGCCGTTCACATACACATCCGCATGACTCATCGCACCGTCAAAAACAAGGGTATAGAACTTATCTTTGTTTACTTTCACGCGCGTGCGGTAATGCCCTTTACCCATCCAAGGCAAACCACCGCTGCGACCGGTTTTCCAAGTCGGTTCACTCTCGCCGTTCTGCACGACAATCACTTCCTGCAAATCGTTCGCGCGGTCAAACGGACCGCTGATGGCCCAATCGTGCGGCACGGTGATGTCTTGCCATACGGGATTTTCTGTGGTGTCTTGGGTGAACTGCCACTGACGCAGCAAAGTGTCCGTGCGAACGGGTTGTCTCGTCGAGCAGGCGCCAAGCAGCATACTCAGCGCCAACAGGGAATAGAGAAGTTTTTTCATAAGAAGCGGTATTCAGTTGTTTCGTCTAATCGCTCATTCGGGAGCAGGATGATGTTCGGGAAATCATCGTGGTGAATACTGTCGGGCCAGTTCTGCGCCTCCAGACACACGGCATGTTGCTCATCGTACATCGTGCCACTCTTGCCTTCGTTGCGCTCAATCCAGTTGCCGGTATAGACCTGCAGACCCTTCATCGTCGTCCAGCACTCCATCGTGCGACCGTCCGCCTCCAAAGTGCAGGCATGGCGTAACTCTTTCGGAGCATCGCCGGCGCAGAGACACCAGTTATTATCGAGTCCGCGCCAAGTAGCGAAGAACGGGTCGTTGATACGGTCGCCGATACGTGTCGGTTTTCGGAAATCCATCGGAGTGCCCTCTACATTTTTGATCTCTCCGGTGGGACAGGTGAACTCGTCGAAAGGCGTAAATTGATCGGCATTGATTTGCAGCACATGGTCATCGATGCGTCCGCTGCCTTCGCCCGCGAGGTTGAAGTACGCATGGTTCGTCATCGCGACAATCGTCGGCGCGTCAGTCTTCGCCTCATAGTGAATGACGAGTCGGTTGTCTTTGGTTGCCGTATAGGTCACCCATACATCCAGATTACCGGGATAGCCTTCTTCGCCATCCTTCGCGCGGTAATGAAGTGTGATCTCGTGTGCGCATTGCGCTGTGACGTCCCAGATCTTCGCATTGAACCCCTCGATACCGCCGTGCAAACTGTTGGGACCGTTGTTGATGGGCAATCTGAATACTGAATTCTGAAGACTGAATTCTCCTCCCTTGATGCGGTTCGCTACGCGTCCGCAAATCGCATTGAAATAGGTCTCTTTCGTGCGCCATTCTTCGGCTGTCTTGAAGCCGAGCACAATGTCCTTTACCTCGCCTTTGCGGTTAGCAACCAGCAGCTTCGTAATCTTCGCGCCGAGATTGGAAATCTCCACCTTCAGCCCGCCGCTACTTTTAATTTTATAGAATTGTATATTTTTCATCGGAATACTCTGATTATTCGGATTACTCGAGGCGCATAACGCCGTCGCCTATTTCGGCAACATAGAAGTCGGCCTTCAGCCCCGTCTTCTCTTCGTATTCTTTGCCTACAAAAGCTTTGAAAGTCTCAATCGCTTCGTCGCGCACGAGGCTCACGGTACATCCGCCAAAACCACCACCGGTCATTCGGCTGCCGAGCACGCCTTCTACCTGCCATGCGGCTTCGGCGAGCGTGTCCAACTCTTTGCCCGTCACCTCATAATCGTCGCGCAGCGAGACATGACTCGCGGTCATCAGTTCGCCGAACAGTTCGATCTTGCCTTGCTTGAGCGCCTCCACTGCTTGTGCCGTACGTGCTACTTCGCCTACCACGTGGCGCGCGCGTTTCTTGGCAATCGGATCGGTGATAGCGCCTTCTACTTGTTCCCAATCTTCCGGCGTCAGTTCGGCGAGGAACTTAATCGGTTTCACCTTGCTGATTTGCTCTACGGCAGTATGGCATTGACGCACGCGGTCGTTGTACGCCCCGCTATCCAGGTGGTGGGGACTATGGGTGTTGGTAATCACCACTTTGATGCCATCTAACTTCACCGGCACATGCTCAAACTCGAGCGTGTCGCAATTGAGGTAAATAGCATGGTCTTTCTTGCCTTGCGCACTCGCAAACTGGTCCATCACACCGCACATCACGCCCGCATACTCATGCTCGCACGCCTGACCGATAAGCGCCAACTCCGTGCGGTATTTCTTGTCGTCTGCAAGCGTCCAGCCCATTTCCTCGGTGAAAGCTCTTGCCGTAACCACTTCCATTGCGGCACTACTACTCAGACCAGCGCCGGCAGGTACATTACCGAAATAGAGCAGGTCATATCCGCTCTGTAACTTCGCTTCGGGATGGCGGCGAGTGATGATGTCGATGCATCCTAAGGCGTAATTACACCATGCGCGATCCGGCTGAGGGCTGATAGCTGACAACTGAATGCTATATTCTTGCGGCATATTCAGTGATTTGAACCGCAGCACTTTATCGGCATTCGGAGCGATTAACAACCATGCGCCGAAACTCAAAGCGCAGGGAAAAACACATCCGCCGTTATAGTCCGTGTGTTCACCGATCAGATTGACGCGCCCGGGGGCAAAAAAGATTTTCTCTGCCTTGCGGCCGTAGGCTTGCTCAAAAGCCTGATTCATTTCTTGAGTAGTCATAGTAAGAGATATTTTATTGCATAATTTGTGTGCAAAGATACGAAAAAAAATGCACATATGCAAGAAAAATGCACTTTTCTTAAAAAAAACATGCGCAAACTGTTGCAACTTTCGGAAAAAAGTTGTAACTTTGCAGCACAATTTGAAACTTCTAAATTTTATGGCCATGAATAATTTGGAAATTTTACTCTATTCGCTCCTCTTCATCCTTATCGGATTGATGTTGGTTTCGCTATTCTTAGTATGGACGTGGTTTGATGCGCGCGACCGCTTGAAAGTGGTTCGTGAGATCACGCGTGATGAGACGATTCGTGCGATTCGTCGCAGTCATAACAAGTGCCGTGCCTTGTTATATACGCTTTTGGTACTCGCCCTCGCGTATATTCCGATTCCGTTCGCGCTGGAGGACTATTATAGCAGTTTGGCTTATCCGGGCGTAGTGATTGTAGCGACGCTGCTGATGCTCTTTGGCTTGCGAGCTCGCGCGAAGATGTATCTGCGCTCGATTGACGAATGTATTAATGAGAATGAGGAGCACGTGCGTGAGGCGGCGGCTGAGCGCGAGCGTGTGCGTGATGAATGGAGACGTCAGGCGCCGGATCTGAACCCGCAGGCCTTAGCGTTTATTAAGGAAAACTTAGGCGACAACTACGAGGTGTGGTATAACCATGATATCCTCGTGGGACGTAATGTGCTCGCCAATAGAGAGTTGGAACTCTTGTATGCCCAGGGTGTTATCCTGCCGTTCAAGGAGATTATGGAGATTCGTCAGGGACGCAAGGACCTGAAACTTGTGACCAGCAATAGTATGCATCCTTTCGTAACGATTGATTTCGGCGCGCTGCCTATCAATCCCGAGACAGGTAACAAGTACATGGACGAGATTGCCGAGAAATTGACAGAAATTCTTCCGTAATGACCGCAGAAGAGAAAGCCAATACTTGGACACATCTGATTGCTTTTGTGGCTACGCTTCTCATAGCGTGGCCACTTCTTCATTTAGCCTACCAATCACAAATCATAAATCATAATTTTGAAATAGTAGGAACAGCCCTGTTCCTGCTCGGCATGTTTCTGATGTATGGTTCTTCTACGCTGTACCATGCCGTGTCGGCTCCGGAGCATAAGCGCCGCTTGCGGGTGTTCGATCATATATCGATTTATGTCATGATAGCGGGTTCGTACTCGCTTATCTGCCTCTCCGTCATTGGCGGATGGGTAGGATGGACGCTGTTTGTTTTTCTCTGGGCGTGCGTCATTGCCGGTATTATCGGCAAGTCTATCGCGCTGGGCAAGTACCCGCGGCTGTCGCTACTTCTGTATCTGATGATGGGGTGGGTGGCGTTACTGGTAATAGTGCCGATGTGGCGAAACATGCCGCACGAGGCCTTCTGGTATATAATAACCGAGGGCATTTGTTATACCCTCGGTTCCTATTTCTTTCATAAGGATGAAGAGCATGCATTCTATCACGCAATCTGGCATGTGTTCATCATCCTGGGTTCAGCAGCGCATACTGCCGCTACATGGATTATCCTGGCGGCTTGAGCCGCACAGGATTATCGCATGATCTTGAATGTCTGACCGGTCTCCGTTACGATGACATACACGCCGCGCGGCAATACCATATGGTAGATGTCTTCGTTCGTCGTACTTACTTTGCGACCGAAGATATCGTAGATATTTACCCAATCGCCTGCAGCATAGACATCCTCGATGCCTTCGGAATTGAAGAATCGGATGGCTACCTCATAGACGCGGCGGTTGATATAATCGCTTACTTCATACGTTACAGGAAAACTCAAACTCTCCGAGAAGTCAACATATCCGTCTTCTTTCTCGAATTTGGTAGATACATGCGTGTACACTGCATCTGCCAAGGTGATCTCCGGCTTGATAGCGTGCTTGTCCACATCGTGATTCGTGAGGTCAATCTCAAAGGTAATCTTGTTCGTGCTCTGGTCGATATTTCCGGAGATACCGTCAATGATGAAACTGTTGATCTGCAAGTCCGGCCTTTGGATGCTCGGCTCGTCATTCAGCAGGTAGTTCACTACGGATGCTAACAAATACTGGCCCTCCGTCGTGAGGTTTTGACTGCTGCTCATCGCTATCGGCATACAGATGTATTTCTTTCCGCCACGCATGCCGGCCGGCACTTCGTGCAGGAAAGTGAATACCTCGCCATCGCCTTCGTAGTTATCTCTATTGCGGGCCAAAGAGGTAGCCAAACAGTGTGTACCAGGCAGGTTGATGTCGATTGGCATCAACATTTTTTCTGCTTTCTTTTTGAGCACTTTAATCTTGCTACCTTTGCTGATGTTGATGATTTGGCTTAGCGTCTTGAAGATCGGGTGATCTTCGCGTTGCACGGTGATATACTGTCCGTTCTCGGTCAGACTACCGTTATTCGGATCACCCCAACTCAGACGCTCATCGGCGTATGCAAAGCTTTTCATGTTCAGCACAGGCAGGGTAGCGCTTGCTTTTGTCAGCTCCAGCACTTCGGCATTGTCGGCATTCGCATCCTCCGAAATTAACGCCCATTGGTATTTTTGGTAATCCGTTGCAGGACGCAAACCGGTTTTTTGCGCCTTGCGAGGAATAATGGTAAACTGCGAAGAAAGTAAAGCCGCTATACCGTCCTTGGCAAGTATGGTCTCTTTGTCCCCGTTGGAGTACAGGTATAACACCAGATTATCTCCCACAATCGGAGGTAAGACTTTAATGATACCATGGACGCTGTTGCCTCCAGTGACACTGATGGTGAAGGAGTATTCTCCTTGTTGAGTCGGTGTACCGCTGATGTAGTATGTGCCGTCCTCGCCATGACCACTGATACCGTCCGGTTTGTTGTTGTCCTTCCAGGCAATATGGATATCAGTCGCGGCATCTAAGGCATGGTAACTGAAGGTCATCTCTTCCATTGCCTCGCCGGCATATACCTCTACTACCGTGTCGCCTATTGCGTGAATGTCCGACTTGACGGTGATCTTTCCGCTCGGCAGACGCTTGGTCTCGTTTCCATTGCTGTCGAACGACGATATATGGAACGGATAAACACCTACCGGACAGTTGGCTACACCGGTCAGCAAGAGCGTGTCACCTATATCGGTGGAACTCTTGCGAACCAAGTCAATACCTCTGGCCTCTCCGTTTTCCCAAACCACTTTGGTCTCACCCTTATTATTGTATTTTGTGAAGTAAACGATATCGCGCGGCAGTTTCTCCGTTTGCAGCACAACCTGTGTGGAGTCATTACCCTTGATGTATTTCACCATCGGTATCTGTGCTACGCGCAGCGAGAAACCACCGAACAAGTTTCCGTCGCCTACAAGCGTAATCTTAATCACGTGATGCCTTGTGGGATCAATGTCAAAACGACGAATTGTTTGATTTGTAGATTGTTCCATGGTCTGCTCTGCGTCGTCAATGATCACTTTGAAATACTTGCAGTTGGCCGGTTTAGAAGGCTCCCATTTCTTATCCGCTGCATACAGAGAGAACTGATCGTAACCGTTGACGTGCATCTCAATGGAGTTGGAACTTGTTACTGTGTGACAACGCTCAGTAGCTTTTTTGAACTCATCTTTTGCCGCAAAGCCTGTTCCTTTATCACTTCCCGAACCTTTGAACCATCCGTCAATAGCTTCGTATGAAGAATTGGTTTCATTTTTGGTAATACCTTGGGACTTGTCAACGGGATTCACGTGAATGGTTAATTTCGTTCCACCATTGTCCCACCGTCCGGCATAGAATACTTCATATTCTCGCTCGCCGAAAACAGACAGCGGTGTCTCATATCCTCCCTTTGCTCCAGCTTCCTCATAGAGACCCGGTTCATGTAGCGTCAAACCAGTCGAAGGAACCGGAGGAGTTGGCGTGTCATCTTTTTGAACCGTTACTTCGCAGGTGGCTTCAAAACCGCCATCTTCAGTCTTGACGGTAATCGTAGCTGTGCCTTCCGCCTTAGCCGATACTACGCCGGCAGAAACTGTCGCGGCCGTGGAGTTACTACTCCAGGATACATTCTGGTTGGTAGCGTCCGATGGAATAATCTGGGCAATTAAGGAATATGTCTGACCAACTTTCAGCGTTAGGGAAGTCTTATCTAAAGTGACGCCCGTTACTGCTATGGTAGCCGGTTCTTCGCCTTCTTTACTGAATGCTACGGTGTAGGTCTTCTCTGTCGTGCCGTCTTCGGCAGTAACTACCGCCTTTGCCGTACCCGGGAGAGAAGTGGCCTGCGTGAAATTGACCTTTGCGTTCTCGTCGTTCGCCTCTGCTATAATAGAGGGCACTCCTATATAATCGGAGGGTAAAACCACCGAGTAACTAAACGTGTTTGGAGAGAAACCCGGCACAGACGTCTCGCCGTCATATACCAGGCTCTTCAAGGTCGCATCATGCGATTTCTCCGGCTCAGGAGGCGTGTCACCGCCACGAGTTACTTTGATAGCGCAGATACAAGTGCTGGTACCTTCGGCTCGCATCATATAAATTACATCGGCGTCAGCGGAGAGTGTAAACGAACCTACATTATAGTCCGTCTTGCTTGTTCCAGTCGCTACAGAGGCCTTGATATCGCCGCTGTGCTCGTCTGTGCTGCTTACTTTCCAAGGGTTATAACCGCATATGGTGATAACATCATTGGCCTTGAAACCGCCGTCAACAGTTACCTTCAGGTACAAAACATTTCCTCCCATCTTGATGCCCTTGGAACCTTGCGATTTCATGTCATCCGGAACAGCGGCATTGTACCCTGCACTTTCTGTGCCGTATGTTTTTGAATCATCTTTCGCCAAAAACTCTACGGTCATCTTGGTGCCGCTTTCGCTGCTACCTATAGCGGGCACATCCGTTCCGGAAAAACGCCAATGTGCATACACATTTCCGCTCGGTTGTGGAGTCGGATCATCTCCTCCGCCCGGAGTATCACCGCCGCCAGGAGTGTCACCACCACCAGGAGTATCACCGCCGCCAGGAGTGTCACCACCACCAGGAGTGTCACCACCACCAGGAGTATCACCACCGCCGGAGCCGGTAGAATACGTTACTTCTAACTTGGTTATACCAACGCCACCTCCGTTGTTCTTAAAATCAATAGATGTTTGTGGCGTGGAGAATTCGCACGTATATACACTTCCGTCTTTGGTACACGATGTACAACCTGTAATATTCGATGCCTGATAACGATTACTGGTAGTGTTCATTGTAATAAGCACCTTCGATATCGAAGCTCCTTCGGTTCCCTCCAAATGGAAGAATTTACCTGATCCACCGGCGTACAAGCTGTTGTTGCTCCAAGTCATTCCATTCGAAGCAGGAACTGATAGCTGAATTGAACCAACGGATTTAGCCCCTCCTGAGACATTAAGATTGTCTCCTTCAAAAACGGCGGTTTCCGCCCAAAGACTACCTGCTATCAAGCAGAACATTACAAAGAACGCACTCTTCTTAAACTTAAAAATGTTTCTCATATTTGTATGTGTTTTTATTCGTTTTTGTATGTCCGCATTACCGGATATTAAATCACGCTGCAAAATTACTACATTTTTAGCAAACGCGTGTGCATATATTCAAAAAAAATGTGGAAAAATTGACGTATTTGTCCGAAAACTACGCGCGCGTACTTTATTTATTTGCATGTATGAGATTTTTTTTGTACCTTTGTGCGGTTTTTTGAGAAAACCGAACAAACAAACGTATAACAAATAATCTTTTTTGAATAGTATGCAGAAGAAAATTTTTACTCTTGCGTTGGCCTTGACGGCCGCGCTTACTATGACTGCTCAGGAAGTGGACAAAGCGAAGGTGACCGGTAATGCCGATGCTGCTGCGAAAGCAGGTGCCGACCTTCAGAAGTTGGAGCAGGCTGAGAAAGCATGGAAATTTGACGGTACCGTCGGACTCAATGCCGCCGCTACCGGGTTGGTGAACTGGGCTGCTGGTGGTAAGAACAATGTCAACGGCATCGCGTATGCCAAACTCCACCTCTTGTATCATAAAAATGCTATCGCTTGGGAGACCAATTTCGATACGGATTTCGGATTGACTTGGATTCAGCAGAAAGAAGACCCCTTCCAGAAATCCAGCGATAATATCAAACTCGCTACCAAATTCGGATGGGAGTTCAAGCAGAACTGGTATCTCACCGTGCTCGGTTCGTTCCAGAGCCAGTACGCCTTGGGACGTAACTACAAAGACGGGTATAACAACATCATCTCTAAATGGCTCGCGCCTTCCTATACCGACATCTCCGTCGGTATTGACTGGAAGAAGAGTTATAACGGAGCGGACTTCTCCGTCTATATCTCTCCGATCGCCGGACGTATCTCTACGGCGTACACCGGAAACGTATGGAACGAGCGCTATACCAAAGAGGCTTGGGTGGCGGAAGGTAATGACCCTGCCAACTGGAATGAGACGGTATATCAGGGCTTGATCAACAACCACCAGGATCTGCGTTCTATCCTCCAGCAGACCGTAGGTACCTGTACCTATGACGAGCAGGGTAATCCGGTATATCGTAACCTCCGCGCTGAGTTCGGTTTTAGCCTCAAGGGCGGCATCGCTTATACCTACAAGGACCTCAAACTCAGTACGACCTTGGCGCTCTTTACCCCGTATCAGGGCAAGGGATTCAATGTCAAAGAGGCTTACGAAACGACTCACGGAGCAGGTTCGTGGGATGCGCTCCCTGCTGCAGAACGATACTTCGAGTGGTCGAACAAGAACCGTTTCATCGGTATGTTCGATGTGGACTGGGATGTGGCATTGAGTTACCAGTTCCTCAAATGTCTGCAGGTAACACTTCAGACCAGCCTCAAGTACTATCCGGGTACGCTGGTGGCAGATCATGAAGGCGTATTGGCAGAGCGCTGCCAGTTCAAAGGTGTTATCGGTATCGGCGTAGGCTATTCGTTCTAACCGGAGAGGCTCCGGAGCCAATTAACTATGCAGATTCTTGATGACCTTTCGCAAAATGTGCAACTGCTACTGCAGCGTTATCAGGCGTTGCGGCAGGAGAACGCGCAGTTGCGACTGGATATCGAGAAACAGCGCCAGGAACTGATCCGTACCCATAGCGAACTGCTTGACTTACAGCAGAAAAACCGCCGTATAGCCACAGCGAATGCGCTTACCTCGGCCGAAGGAGCAGAAGAGGCTACCAAACGACTCAATGCCCTCATCGCCCAAGTGGACCGTGCAATAGCAGCGCTGAAAAAATAACTGAAAACTGATAGCTGAATGCTGAATTCTGACAAGCAACATATCAACCTTCGTCTCGATGCCCACATGGTGGGACTCGATGTGCCGCGGGAGCAGGAACCCAACTATCGCGCGGCGGCGGAACTGTTGAATAAGCGCTATCAGTATTACCTCAAACTGCGGCCCAACGCTTCGGCGGAGCAATTATGGATGTACACGGCCCTCGAGGTGGCTGTGGCCCTCCAATCCGATGTGCGCGAGAAGAGTCTTGTGCCCGTCGAGAAAGAACTAAAAGAATTGAACCAACTAATTTTAAAAACGATAAATCAATGACAGCAATCTATTTAATCCTTGCGGCAGTAGGCGGTCTCCTTCTCGGAGCCGGTGTCTACTACCTCATCTCCCGCATCGCAGCTGCCAGTCTGCTCAAGAAAGCAGAGGAGGAAGCGGAAGTGGTGAAGAAGAACAAGATTGTTGAGGCTAAGGAGAAATTTATCGCCCTGAAGTTAGAGCACGACAATGCCGTGCGCGAACAGGACAGACGCATACAGCAACAGGAGCAGCGCTTGCAGCAACGCGAGCAACAGCTCAACCAGCGTCAGGGCGATGTACAGCGCAGCCTCAACGAAGTGAACCAGAAACTGCAAACCGTAGAGCAACGCCAACAGGCGCTGGACTACAAACAGCAGGAAGTGGAGAAAATGCATCACGAGGCAGAGAAACAACTCGAGCAATTGAGTGGAATGTCCGCCGAGGAGGCAAAGAAACAACTCGTCGAGGCCCTCAAAGACGAAGCGAAGACGGCCGCGATGTCGTATATTAACGAGATCATGGATAACGCTCGTCTGGAGGCAAATAAAGAGGCGAAGAAGATTATCATCCAGACCATTCAACGCGTGTCGTCTGAGACCGCGGCAGAGAACACCGTCTCCGTCTTCCATATTGAGAATGACGAAGTCAAAGGTCGTATTATCGGTCGTGAGGGACGAAATATCCGCGCACTCGAAGCGGCTACCGGTGTTGAGATCGTAGTGGACGATACCCCGGAAGCCATCACCCTCTCCGCCTTCGATCCCGTACGTCGCGAGATAGCGCGTCTGTCGTTACACCAGTTGGTACAGGACGGTCGTATTCATCCCGCGCGTATCGAAGAGGTGGTGGCGAAAGTGACCAAGCAAGTCGAGGAAGAGATCATCGAGATCGGTAAGCGTACGACGATTGACCTTGGTGTACATGGTCTCCATCCTGAACTCGTTCGTCTTGTCGGAAAGATGAAATATCGCTCGTCGTACGGTCAGAACCTGCTGCAGCACGCCCGCGAGACGGCTAACCTCTGTGCGGCTATGGCCGGGGAACTGGGTCTGAACGTCAAGGCTGCGCGCCGTGCAGGTTTGCTCCACGATATCGGAAAAGTGGCCGATGATGATGTCGAACTGCCGCACGCAGAACTCGGTATGAAACTATGCGAGAAATACGGAGAGAAACCCGATATATGCAATGCCGTAGGTGCGCACCACGACGAATGCGAGATGACGAGTCTTATTGCGCCGATCGTGCAAGCCTGTGATGCTATCTCCGGTGCCCGTCCGGGTGCTCGCCGCGAGATTGTGGAGAGTTATGTGAAGCGTCTGAATGACCTCGAGAATATGGCGATGTCCTTCCCGGGAGTAGTCAAGACGTACGCTCTTCAGGCCGGTCGCGAACTGCGCGTGATCGTAGGAGCGGATAAGATTTCCGATAAGGATACCGAACTCCTCTCGTTCGACCTTGCTAAACGTATTCAGGACGAGATGACCTATCCGGGCCAGATCCGCGTCACCGTCATCCGCGAGGTTCGTGCCGTAAACGTCGCCAAATAACAAATGTCAAATCACAAATGACAAATAAAAAGGACTTCTGCCTCACAGGTAGAAGTCCTTTGTTAGTTCCGAATAGGCGGCTGAACGGCCGCCTTTTTCGTCTTCTAAGACGAGAATATCTTCGGTAAAACTGATTGCTGATAACTGATGGCTGAAGGCTAATAAAACCCGTTTCGGAGCCTTCCCTTCCTTAGAATATACGCGTGTGACGTGTGTGAGGGATAGCTTCTCTGCGGCCGCGAGTCCGCGCACTTCTGTCTCCGCATCGGCGGGCAGAATAAGAGCGAGTTGGCCGTTTTCTTGCAGCAGCCTTGTGCAATGATGCATCAGGTCCTTGTAACTGAGTGTATCTGTGTGCCGCGCGGTCATGCGTCCTGCGTCGGGATTCTTGAGGCTATTCTGAAAATAAGGAGGGTTACTAACGATGAGATCGTAATAATTTCCAATCTCCAATTTCCAATTTTGCAATTGTGCCTGAAAGGCACATACGCCATTTTCGCAGGCCTGTTCTACCGCCGCCTTATCGATGTCGATGCCTTCCACTTCTGCTTCCGGACAGCGCTGCATCAACATTCGTGCAATCAGTCCGCTGCCTGTGCCGATATCCAACACCCTAAAGGGTGTATTGGTTATTGGTGATTGGTTATTGGTGATTGGAGCCCACGCGCCAAGCAGTACACCATCGGTTCCTACCTTCATGGCGCACTTCGAATCCTCGATAAAAAACTGTTTAAAGCGAAAGCTCATAGTGCTCGTGATGGCAGCAACCATCATGCTCGTGCTCGTGGTATTCGATGATGCAGTGAATGGTCAGGTACACGCCGAGAATGAGGAAAAGTGCGGCGCAGATATGCCTAAACCATTTCTCGAAACTCTGCATTTTCTGCGTCAGTTTACCAATGCTTACGGCGCTGTAGCTTACCAACCACGCGATGAGCATGATCGGCAGACCGGTGCCCAGACCGAAGATAATCGGCATCACCCAGTTCCACGTGCTCGGCAGCGTCAGCGTGATATCGATCATTGTCAGGAAATAAACCAAGCGGTGAGGACAGAAGGCGATCGCGAAGAAGATACCGAGGATGAAGGACCAGAGCCAACTCTCCTTGCTATCCGTCTCTTTGAGCCATTTGCTGATGCCGTGGTCATGTTCGTGGTGGTGATGTCCGCTGAAGAGCAACACAATGCCGCAGATCAGCATAAAACCGGCGAGAATCGGTTCGCCGTAATGTCCTAACACATGTTGGATGCCTTCGGTCTGTGCGCCCATCAGAAACGGGATACTCAGCAACACGTACGTCGCGAGTTTACCCAGCACGAACATCAACCCGTTCGTCAGAACGAGGCGTTTGTTGTTGATTTCCTTATCGATGTACCCGATCGCCGTGATGCTCGTCATCAGCGTACACGGGTCCAATATCGTCAGCAATCCCAATAAAAATGCGGTAAATACCTGTACCATAAATATTCCTTTTCACAAAATCGGCCGCAAAGTTACACTTTTTTTTGCATATATCAAAATTTTTGAGTACTTTTGCACTCGCAAAAGTTCAAGAACATGCAGAAACTGAAGGCATATTTAGGTTGGATACTCGCGGGACTGGTGATTCTGGCGGTGGTGATCGGGATGACGGCATGCCGTTCGGAGTCGAAACAGAACCGTAGAATCGCGGAGAAGCAGGCGTTTGCAGAACGGCAGACAGCCGTGCTGTGCGAAGCCCTCGAACGCGGTGCGTCCATCGACACGATACGTGCCATCACGGAGCCGTTTAACGGCCAAGGGCGGAAGGCCAAGGACGAGAAGAATGAGATATTCTTCTATGTCTTTGATGCCCACCAGATGGTCTATTGGTCGTCCAACCGCCTGGCTTCCGGCGATGTGTTCCTCCATTCGTACGACACTTGGCGGGACAAGGATTTCGCGAACGCGAAGACCAAAGTGCGTTGGACCCGCGCGGGGATGTATAACGTGCTGACGGTTATTCCTATCTCGTACACAGAGCTCCAGGACTACACGGAGATATACACCGTTGCGGCGCAGACTTTCTCTTTCCGGCAACTATTAGAGTACGAAGACAAACCCTACGCTTCTTCACGGCCGTACTTTATCCTCTGCCATGTGCTGTTTGGACTGATCATCTTGATCGGCATCATCATCCTGATTCACTATCGCGGCACGCGTAATATGCGCCTGAGCACGCGTATTATGTATATTGTGATGATCCCTGTGATGGCGGTGTTCATCTATATCTTCTTCATGTCCATCCGCTATGTGCACGCCAACCAGGAGGAGCATCAGCGGCATGACTTGCAGATGCGTTCGGAGTACGTGCAGTCGTATTTGCGCAACCTCTATTATTGGGACCAGGCCTTGACCGGTTCGCAAGCTCCGGGTCTGGCAATCGACCTGCATGACTTGGGCTACGACATGAACCAGGACATCCACGTCTATGGTCTGAACGGTGAGTTGATTGCTTCGTCGAGTCCGGCGCTGTTCAACAGTGGTTTGCTCTCGCGTCGTATGGCGCCCGAAGCGCTGTTTACCGAAGAGCACTCGGTGATATGCTACGAGCAGTTGGCGAACCATCCGTATCTTGTGTCGTATGTGCCGTTCCATAACGGTTCGTTCGTCACGATCGGCTATATAGCCGTGCCTTCTTTCCTGAGCGAGCAGACGCGTAACGCAGAAGTGGACAAACTACTGTCGCACCTCTTGCCGCCGTACCTGGTGGTAGTGCTCTTGGCGCTGTTCTTCGCTTTTGCGGCGGCGAAGTCGATGTCGGCGCCTATCTCGCTGCTGGCAGAGAAGATGAAAGGGTTTAGGATCGGCGGCAATCAAAACAAACATATTGACTATCCGTATCACGACGAACTCGGTGCGCTGGTAGAGCGCTATAACCTGCTGATCGATCGGGTAGAGGAGAGTGCGGAGCAGTTGGCGAAGGCGGAGCGCGAGAGCGCATGGCGCACGATGGCGCGGCAGATAGCGCACGAGATCAACAACCCGCTCACGCCGATGAAACTGAGTGTGCAGAAACTGCAACTCAAGCGCGGCACGGACCAGTTTGACGCGTATTTCGAGAAGACGACGCAGATGCTGATTGCGGAGATCGACAACCTTGCGCATATCGCGCAGTCCTTCTCGGCCTTCGCCAAACAACCCGAAGTGGTGACGACAGAAGTGGACATCGCGCAGAAACTTTCCACCGTCATCACACTGCAGCGTGAGAACGATGCCCAGATACCGGTTCGGTATGTAGGCGCGGACTCGGGCGTAATGGGTCTGGCGGACAAAGAGCAGATATCGCAGGTGTTCGTCAACATCATCCGCAATGCCATCCAAGCGCTCGAAGGACAGAAAAACGGCGATATCATCGTGACGCTCAACCCGCTCTATTCGGAGCGCGAGATGGAAATCACCATTTCCGATAACGGTCCGGGTATTCCGGCGGAGATACAGGAGAAAATCTTCCGGCCGAACTTCACGACAAAGAGCAACGGCAACGGCCTGGGTCTTGCCATCTCGAAACATATCGTCGAGGGTTCCGCCGGCCGTATCACCTTCGCTACCTCTGACAAAGGCACGACCTTCTTTATTTATCTTCGGAAAAAATAGATTCGACTGTAACCTTTTATCTAATCGCGTATCATAAGAATAGAAAGTAGAAAAGATAAAAGCAATATGAAAAAGTTTCTCTTAGGTATTATGCTCTGTATGGCGGTCGGAGTGGCTGCCGAGACGATTAAGGGTGGGGTGATAGACGCGCAAGGTAAAGCCATGCCGTTCGTGACGATCTCTGTGCTGGCGCCGGACTCGACGCTTATTACCGGTGCCATCACCGATGACGATGGGAAATATGAGATAGAAGTCAATAACCCCAAGTATATCATCCAGGCTTCGTACGTCGGCTATCAGACGACGTTTGGCGGACCGGACTTCGTGTTGCGCGAAGAGACGGAGCGCTTGGCGGAATTAGAGGTAAAAGCCAAGAAACCGCTCGTAGAGCGTCAGATGGACAAGCTCGTGGTGAACGTGAGTGCGTCGCCTCTTGCCGCGGGTTCGAACGGAAACGATATCCTTCGCCGTGCGCCGGGTGTGCGTATTGACAAGGACGGAAACATCACCGTGAACGGTAAGTCCGTCGAGATTTGGATAGACGGTAAACCTTCGTACCTCAGCGGCCAGCAACTGAAGGCCATGCTCGACGGTACAGACGGCAACACGATCGAGAAGATCGAGATCATCTCTAATCCCTCCGCCAAATACGACGCTTCCGGTCAGGGCGGTATCATCAATATCAAGACCAAACGCAATATGATGCGCGGACTCAACGGAACACTGTCGGCGGCGTACGGAGGTATGTATTTCGGCGATGTGAACCGCTATCTACAGATGGATTTCGTGTCGCTCAACCTCAATTATCGTAGTGCCAAGACCTATACCTTCGGCCAGTTGACCCAGGTCTATGCGCAGAATGATGTGGATTTTGAGACGGGACGTACACTTCCCGCTACAGCAACGACGCCGGCCACCAAGACGAACTCGATCTCAGGCTACGATATCGGCTTTCAGTACTACATGCTGAAGGTCGGCAACGACTGGTATATCGATTCGCTCAATACTCTCGGATTCATCCTTCAGGTGCCGTATATGAATGCGAAGCAGGGCATTGTGGACGGGCGCAACTATGCGTACACTATTCACGGCGCCGATACCACATTTAGCAAGACGAACAGTCGTTCCCGCACGAGTGCACCGCAACATACGGCCAACCTCAACTTTACTCATACTTTCAACGAGGCGCTGGAGCGCGAACTGACGGTCAACCTCGATTACAACCGCTATGGCACGAAGTCGAATAACTTTCAAGAAACGGATTATATCGGTGTGAAGAAACTCGGCTTGGATATCAATACCCGTCAGGCGGTAAATATCTACAGCGGCAAGTTGGATTTTCAGACCAAGTTCTGGAATACCGGTATGATCGAGTGCGGTGTGAAATATGTATTGTCTTCGACGGACAATAATATGGCTACCGACTCGGTATTGAATGATGTCCGTTTGTCCACCACCCACAACGATTTCCTCTACCAGGAACATGTCGCTGCGGCTTATATATCCGTTGGTAAGCAGTTCGGCGAGCACTGGTCGGTCAAACTCGGTCTGCGCGGCGAATATACCTTCAGTCATGGCGACTGGAAACTGCCGGCAGGAGACTCGATCACCAACCGCTCGTATTTCAGTCCTTTCCCCACGGCGTATGTAGGATATACGACGAAACCGCTGGGTAAGATCGGCCAACCGATCATGGTGAGCGCCAGCTATACGCGGCGTATCAAGCGACCGAACTACTGGATGCTGAACCCGTTCATTACCTATGTGGACGCGTATTCCTATCAGATGGGTAACACCGCTCTCACGCCGGAGTTCAATAACGATGTGGAACTCAATTTCTCGTGGACCCAGTACCTGAACATGACTTTCAACTTCGCCCATACGCAGGATGAGTTCTCTCAGCGCGTAACCTTGCTGCCCGACGGCATGGGCTATACGCAGTGGACCAATTTCGGAACCTGTACCACCCACGGTGGTAGTATCTCGCTGACCGAGTTACCCCTTGTGCCGAAGTACATGACCTTGCCGGACAGCACGAAGATGATGCAGGGCGCATGGCTCGCCTTGACGGTCAATGCCGGTTGGTACCACCATATCAACAGGTCGTACGCGAAGAAAGCGGACGGTACGCCCGAGTACGAGAACCGTGACCATTACGGCTATATCGGCGGTACGCTGTCGGCCTATCTGCCCAAAGACTGGACGCTGACGCTCGACGGCAACTGGTCATCTCCGATGGTCTCCGGTTACGACCGCGAGGGCAGTATGTACTACCTGAACTTCGGTGTCCGCAAGATGATCATGAAGCATGGTCTGATTCTCAACCTGAATGTACAGGACTTGGCTCGTTCGATGTCGTTCTCGACCATCAACGAAGGTCTGGCGGAAGGTCAATCCAGTTGGTACCGCAATACCGTCCGTTCGCAGAAAGTGATGTTCTCCCTCACTTGGATGTTCGGCCAGTACCAGCAGCACAAGAACCGCAAAGTCGGCGATCTCGACGAACTCAACCGTCTCGGTGGCGGAGGCGGTGTAAGCACCGGGAAATAATAAAAAGGTGTAAAAAATTATAAAAAATGACGTATCTATTGTGTATGTCATTTTTTTATAGTACCTTTGCAGTCGCAAAGGTGAAACACACAATCATTTAACACATACCTATAAAACACAAACACAATGAAAGTACAAACTATCATGCAGCAGTTGGCTGCGAAACATCCGGGAGAGGCCGAGTATCTGCAGGCCGTTCAGGAAGTGCTGGAGTCTATCGAAGAGGTGTATAATCAGCACCCCGAGTTCGAAGAGGCGAAGATCGTGGAGCGCATGGTCGAGCCCGATCGTATCTTCACTTTCCGCGTGACATGGATTGACGACGAGGGTAAGGTGCAGACCAACCTCGGTTACCGCGTGCAGTTCAACAGCGCTATCGGTCCGTACAAGGGTGGCCTTCGTTTCCACCGCGCCGTGACGCCGTCGATGCTGAAGTTCCTGGGTTTCGAGCAGACCTTTAAGAATGCGCTGACAACCCTTCCGATGGGTGGAGCGAAAGGCGGTTCGGATTTCGACCCCGTAGGCAAGTCGGACGCAGAGATCATGCGTTTCTGCCAGGCCTTCATGCTGGAACTCTGGCGTTGCATCGGTCCGGATCAGGATATCCCGGCAGGTGACGTAGGCGTAGGTGGCCGCGAGATCGGTTTCCTCAACGGCATGTACCAGAAGCTCGCGCGTGAGTACCATACCGGCGTATTGACCGGCAAGGGCATGACATGGGGTGGTTCGATCCTTCGTCCCGAGGCTACGGGTTACGGAGCGCTCTATTTCACGCAACACTTGCTGCATGAGGCAGGCAAAGATATCAAGGGCAAAACCGTCGCTATCTCCGGTTTTGGAAACGTAGCCTGGGGCGCGGCGAAGAAAGCCATCGAACTCGGCGCTAAGGTGGTCGCTATCAGCGGACCGGACGGTGTCGTAGCCATTAAGAATGGCATTACACCGGAGATGATCGACTACATGCTTGTCATGCGTGCGTCGAACCGTAATAAAGTACAAGACATGGCGGATAAGTTCCCGAAAGACTGCGTCTTTACGGCCGAGAAGAAAGCATGGTCCGTGCCGTGCGACATCGCGTTGCCGTGTGCCTTCCAGAACGAGTTGAGCGAAGACGATGCGAAGGAACTGAAGGCAAACGGTTGCTGGTGTTGCTGCGAGGTAAGTAACATGGGATGCCAGCCGGGCGCTATCCATTTCTTCCAGTCCAATGGCATACTTTTTGCTCCGGGCAAGGCAGTGAACGCCGGTGGTGTGGCTACCTCGGGTCTGGAGATGACCCAGAACGCAGAGCACCTGAGCTGGAAAGCCGAAGAAGTGGACGACCGCTTGCATCATATCATGCAGTCCATCCACGAGCAATGCGTCAAGTTCGGTCGCCAAGCCGACGGACATATCGACTATGTGAAAGGCGCGAACATCGCCGGCTTTATGAAAGTAGCACAAGCAATGTTGGAGCAAGGAATAATTTAAACTATGTATACCGATTTTCAAAAACACCTGCAAGCGACGCTGAATGAGATTCGCGAGGCAGGTCTCTATAAGAACGAACGCGTGATCATCACGCCGCAGTCTTCGGGCATCAAGGTCGAGGGCAACAAGGATGTGATTAACTTCTGCGCGAACAACTACCTCGGTTTGGCCGATAACGCGGAACTCATTCAGGCGGCAAAGGACCGCATGGATGCGCGTGGTTACGGTATGGCGTCGGTGCGCTTCATCTGCGGTACGCAAGACACCCACAAAGAACTCGAACGTGTCATATCCGATTTCTTCGGCACGGAAGATACAATCCTCTACGCGGCATGTTTTGATGCGAACGGTGGTCTGTTTGAACCGCTGTTGACGGAGGAGGACGCGATTATCTCCGATGCGCTCAACCATGCATCAATCATAGACGGCGTGCGTCTCTGCAAGGCGGTGCGCTATCGTTATGCGAACGGCGATATGGCGGATCTCGAGGCTAAACTCAAAGAAGCTCAGGCACAGCGTTTCCGCATCATCGCTACCGACGGTGTATTCTCGATGGACGGCAACGTATGTCCGCTCGATAAGATTTACGAACTGGCGCAGAAATACAACGCGCTCGTGATGGTCGATGAGTCGCACTCCGCCGGTGTAGTAGGTAAGACCGGTCACGGTGTCACCGAGCGCTATAACCTGCGCGGAAAGATTGAGATCATCACCGGCACGCTCGGTAAAGCTTTCGGCGGTTCGGTAGGTGGTTTCACGACGGGTAAGAAAGAGATCATCGACTTGCTGCGTCAGCGTAGCCGTCCGTACCTCTTCTCGAACTCCATTCCGCCGATGATTGCAGCGGCAGGTATCAAAACTTTCGAGATCCTCACGCGCAGCAACGAGTTACAAGATCGTCTGCACGAGAACACAGCATACTTCATCGAGCGTATGAAAGCGGCTGGCTTCGATATCAAACCGACGGAGTCGGCTATCTGCGCCGTCATGCTGTATGACGCCAAACTCAGTCAGGTCTTCGCGGCCGCGCTGCAGGAAGAAGGTATCTATGTCACGGGCTTCTATTACCCCGTCGTACCGAAAGGTCAGGCGCGTATCCGCGTGCAGGTTTCGGCCGCCCATACCCGCGAGCAACTCGACAAAGGTATTGCAGCCTTCATTAAGGTTGGTCACCAATTAGGAGTACTGAAATGAAAGCGTTAGTTAAGAAATATGCCGAACCGGGTATCTGGATGGAAGATGTCCCGACACCCGAGATGGGAGTCAACGATGTGATCATCAAGGTCACCAAGGCCGCCATCTGCGGCACGGACCTGCATATGTACAAGTGGGACGAATGGTCGCAAGCCCACTGCAAACCGCCCTATACCATGGGACATGAGTTTGTGGGTATTGTGGCCGACTGCGGACCCGGTGTGCGTAATTTCAAGATCGGTGACCGCGTCACGGCCGAAGGACATATCACCTGCGGACATTGCCGCAACTGCCGCCGAGGCATGGGACATGTGTGCGAGAACACGGTATCCCTCGGTATCATGGGGCGCGACGGCTGTTTCGCAGAGTTCGTCTCCGTGCCGGAATCGAATGTGGTCAAAGTGCACCCGAAGATTCCCGATGACTTCGCTGCCATCATGGATCCTTTCGGCAACGCGACCCATACCGCCCTTGCTTTTCCGTTGCTTGGCGAAGATGTGCTCATCACCGGTGCGGGTCTTATCGGCACGATGGCAGCAGGTATATGCCGTTTTGCGGGAGCGAAGAACATCGTCGTGACGGATATCAATCCGCTGCGGCTCGAGATAGCGAAGAAGATGGGAGCAACCATCACCGTGGACGGTTCCAAAGGCGAGACGATTGCCGATGCGATGTTCCAACTCGGTATCCGCGGCTTCGATGTGGGACTGGAGATGTCCGGTGCGCCGGCGGCCTTCAACGACATGATCGAGCATATGTACAAAGGCGCGAACATCGCCCAACTCGGTATCCTGCCCTCCAACACCCAAGTCAACTGGTCCGATGTCATCTTCAACGCCCTGACCATCAAGGGTATCACCGGTCGCCGTATGTGGGAGACCTGGTATCAGATGGAGCAGATGCTGGTCGGCGGACTCGACCTCAGTCCTGTCATTACTCACCGCTATAATTTCCGTGACTTCCAGAAAGGCTTCGACGTCATGGTCAGCGGCCAGTGCGGTAAAGTGCTGTTAGAGTGGTAAAAAATCGGAATACCGATATACCGTTATACCGAAAACTAAATAAATCAAACAATAACAATGAACAAAACAATGAGAAAATGTCTGTTTATGGCGATGCTGCTCATCTGTGGCACCGCGACGCTTTTTGCTCAGTCCCGCGAAGGACTGACGGAGTACAAACTGGCAAATGGTCTGACTGTTATGTTATGGGAAGACCATGACCAACCGGACGTAGAGGGTTACGTAGCCGTTCGCGCCGGAGCTATCGACGAACCGGCCGAGTGTACCGGTCTCGCGCACTACCTGGAGCACATGCTCTTCAAGGGTACGCAGCGTATCGGTGCGCTGGATTGGGAGAAAGAGAAACCGTTCTACGAGGAGATCATCCGTCTCTATGACGAGCACGCGAAGACCACTGACCCCGTTGAGCGCGACACGCTCATCGCCCGTATCAACCGCGCCAGCCTCGAGGCAGCGAAGTACTCGACCACCGAGGATTTCTTTACCCTCCTCGACGGTATCGGTGCTACGGATGTGAATGCCTTCACCTCGTATGACATGACTTGCTACCACAACCATTTCCCCGCTAACCAGATGCTCAAATGGTTGACCATCTTCTCCGATCGTCTGGACAAGCCTGTCTTCCGTACTTTCCAGGCTGAGCTCGAGAACGTGTTCGAGGAGTACAACATGTACGAGGACAACGTGCAGACGCAGGTTAGCAACCTCCTCATGGGCGAACTGTACAAAGGTCACCCGTACGAGCGCAACGTCATCGGTCTGCCGGAGCACCTCAAGAGCCCGCAACTGTCCAAACTGATTGAGTTCTACAACACCTGGTATGTGTCCAACAACATGGCGCTTGTCATCGTCGGTGACTTCGATGCAGAGGCTGCCAAACCGCTTATCGAGCAGACCTTCGGTAAGATGCAACCCAAAGAGTTGCCGGCGCGCAAGAAATACAACGCACCTTTCCAAGCCAACAAGAAATTCTCCTTCAAACGCGGTTACTATCCCGAGATTGTATGGGCGTTTGACGGCGCCAAGGCTTCGGACGAAGAGTTGACCGCTCTTGAGTTCGTTGGTAGTTTGCTGAGCAACAGCATGGAGACCGGTCTGTTGGATAAACTGACGATGGACGGTGATGTCTCGGGCGCTGCTTGTCAGATTGACGCGCGTCGTGACATGGGTCGCGTCATCGTAATGGCTATTCCGTACTACGATGCCAACCAGAAGACCTACGAGTCCAACTCTGCTACGGAGAAGATCGTGCTGCGCGAGATTGACAAACTCAAAAGCGGCGACATACCCGATTGGTTGATTCAGTCCGTCAAGGCCGAGTATGCGCAGGATATCGCGATGCAGTTCGAGGAGAGCGACCAGAAGACGATGACGCTCGTGCAGTGCTTCATCTACGGCATCCCGACAGACCGTATCTTCACGGAGAACGCACGCGTTCAGGCGCTGACCAAGGAGGATATCCAGCGTGTAGCAAAGAAATTCTTCAACGCGCCGCATATGACCGTGGCGTTCGAGGAAGGCGAGAAGAAAGTGAACAAACTTGACAAGCCGAAGATCAAACCGCTGGACATGCCGAAGAATACCGAGACCGAGTATGCGAAGGAGTTTAAAAAACTGCCGCAAGGTGAGGTAAAACAGACCTTCCTCGATTTCGCGGACGTAACCGTCATGTCGATGGGTGACAAGATCAAACTGCACTATGCGCCGAACAAGAAGAATAACATCTTCAGCCTCACCCTCCGTTACGGTATCGGTACGGAGAAGAAGCCGATGCTCGAGTACGTCACCAGCCTGATGAACGTCTCCGGTATCATGCCTTCCACCGAACCGCAGGATTTCCGTCGCGAACTGAGTGAGCTCGGTGGTCGTGTACAATACCGCGTGGATGACAGCTATTTCACGGTTACCATCGTCGGCGACGAGGCCAACCTCGAGCCTATCTGCCGTCTCGTACAGCGCCAGATGCTCTTCCCGAAATTCAGTACCAAGCAGTTCGACGCGATGAAGGGTAACCAACTCTCGCAGCGTTTCATGCTCGGTAAGGTGGACGGCGTACAGGCGGAAGCGCTCCGCGAGTTCATCATCTACGGCAAGAAATCGCAGTATATCGACGTAGTGCCGTTCATGGATATCTACCGCATGGATGAGGTACAACTCAAGTCGGAGTTCCTGGCGGCTACCAAGTACGCCCTCGATATTCACTACTGCGGTGCACTGCCCGCTGCGAAGGTGAAAGAACTCTTGGCGGCTAACCTGCCGCTCCAGGAAGGTGTGCACGCTTCTACTTCGCCCGAGTTCCGCGATCGTCAAAAATACGACAAGACCCAGATCTTCTTCCTGCCGAACAGCAACGTACAGCAGGCTACGATCTATTTCTATTTCGAAGGTGTGCCGTACTCGACCGAGCAGGCTGTGCTCTTCAATGCGTTCGACCAGTATTTCTCGGGCGGCTTCACGGGTATCGTGCTGGATGAGATCCGTACCAAGCGCTCGATGGCGTACACCGCTACGGGTATGCTCCGCGAAGGACAACGTCCGGGCCGTAACAGCTACTTCATGGGCTATATCGGTACCCAGTCTGACAAGGTGGCAGACGCTATCGAGACCTTCGTCAACCTCGTTGATTCGATGCCGCAATATCCGGAGCGTCTCGAGGTCCTCAAGACCGCGTTGCTGCAGAACGAGCAGATCTCCAAACCGGGCTTCCGCGCAAAGAGCCGCGTCTATGACTACTGGCGTGAGATGGGTTACAATGAAGACCCCGCTCGCAAAGAGGTAGAGCAAATCAAACAACTCACTTGGGAGCAATTCATGGACTTCTATAAAGCGAATGTACAGGGCAAACCGCTGACCATCATCGTCATGGGTGACCCGAAGAAGATCGACCAGAAGCGCCTCGCAGCGCGGTTCGGTAAGATCCAGAAGATGTCCAAAGGTAAACTGTTTGCTCCGCTGGATCTCGACTTCTAATGCATCGTTCAGGATTCGTCAATATTGTCGGAAACCCGAATGTCGGTAAATCGACACTCATGAATGCGTTGGTGGGGGAGCGCCTCTCGATCATCACGTCGAAGGCGCAGACTACCCGCCATCGCATCATGGGCATCGTCAACGGCGAGGATTTCCAGATGGTCTATTCCGACACGCCGGGTGTCCTCAGTCCGAACTACCAGCTCCAGCGCCAGATGCTCGAGTTCTCCCGTTCGGCCCTCGTGGACGCGGATGTGCTGCTCTATGTCACCGACGTGACGGACTCCGCTGACCGCAATGCCGACTTCCTCGAGAAAGTGAAGAAGATGGCTTCCGCGGGCACACGCGTGTTCCTTATAATCAATAAGATTGACCTCACGACCCAGGAGACCCTTGAGTCCCTCGTCTCTTTCTGGCATAACCAACTGCCGGAAGCCGAGATCTTCCCCATCTCCGCGCAGGAGCGCTTTGGAGTCGATCAACTCTTCGAAGCCATAAAGAACGCACTGCCCGAATGTCCGCCTTTCTTCCCGAAGGACCAACTGACTGACAAGTCCGAGCGCTTCTTTGTCAACGAGATCATCCGCGAGAAGATTCTCCTGAATTATGACAAAGAGATCCCGTACTCGGTAGAGGTTGAGGTGGAGTCTTTTATCGATCATTCGGAAGAAAAAATGACAAATGACAAATCACCAATGACCAATAGAAATCTCGTTGAGATTTCCGCTGTCATCTATTGCGAACGCGACAGCCAGAAAGGCATCCTCATCGGCAAAGCCGGCGCGGCTTTGAAGCGGGTAGGGAGTCAGGCCCGCAAGGATATCGAGGACTTCCTCCAGAAGCAGGTCTTCCTCCAACTCTTTGTCAAAGTGGACCGCGACTGGCGCTCCAACACCGGCCGCCTCAAGCATTACGGCTATGACCTGACATAAACGTACACATTACACATTAAACATTACACATAAGAAGTCTGCCAAAACTGACAAAATGGCAGACTTTTTTGTATGGCACAATCTTTGTCATTGTTAGGGTGACTAGTCGTCTAGAAAACTAGTAGACTAGTAAACTGAAATTAGAAAATTAATTAAAGAAAGGAAAATACTATGTCTAAGATTATTGGAATTGACCTCGGTACCACGAATTCGTGTGTAGCCGTAATGGAGGGTAACGAACCGATCGTTATCGCAAACGCTGAAGGTAAACGTACGACTCCTTCTGTAGTCGGATTCATCGATGGCGGTGAGCGTAAAGTAGGTGACCCTGCTAAGCGTCAAGCAATCACAAACCCGACCAAAACTATCTATTCTATCAAGCGTTTCATGGGTGAGACCTACGATCGCTTGCAGTCTGAGATCGCCCGCGTTCCGTATAAAGTAACCAAGGGCGACAACAACACCCCGCGTGTGGACATCGACGGACGTCTCTATACCCCGCAGGAGATCAGCGCCATCATCCTTCAGAAGATGAAGAAGACCGCGGAGGACTACCTCGGACAGGAAGTGACCGAAGCTGTCATCACCGTTCCGGCATACTTCAACGACTCGCAGCGTCAGGCTACCAAGGAAGCCGGCGAGATCGCAGGTCTCAACGTACGTCGTATCGTCAACGAGCCTACTGCTGCTGCCCTGGCTTACGGCCTCGACAAGAGCAATAAGGATATGAAGATTGTGGTCTTCGACTGCGGTGGTGGTACCCACGATGTCAGCGTCCTCGAACTCGGCGACGGTGTCTTCGAAGTAAAAGCAACCGACGGTGATACCCACCTCGGCGGTGATGATTTCGATCATCGTATCATCGACTGGCTCGTAGCGGAGTTCAAGGCTGAGAACGGCGGCGCCGACCTGAGCAAAGACCCGATGGCTATGCAGCGTCTGAAAGAGGCAGCAGAAAAGGCTAAGATCGAGCTCTCGTCTGCAACAACCACGGAGATCAACCTCCCGTATATCATGCCGGTAAACGGCGTTCCGGCTCACCTCGTAAAGACCCTGACCCGTGCGAAATTCGAGCAACTGATTGACGACCTGATCCAGCGTACGATTGCGCCGTGTAAGACTGCGCTGCAGAACGCAGGCCTCACGACTTCCGATATCGACGAGATCATCCTCGTAGGTGGTTCGACCCGTATCCCGGCGATCCAGGATGCCGTACAGAAATTCTTCGGCAAAGCTCCGTCGAAGGGCGTTAACCCGGACGAGGTAGTAGCTGTAGGTGCTGCCATCCAGGGTGGTGTACTCACCGGCGATGTGAAGGATGTCCTCCTGCTCGATGTAACGCCGCTGACCCTCGGTATCGAGACCATGGGCGGTGTGATGACCAAGATGATCGAGGCCAACACCACTATCCCGACGAAGAAAACCGAGACCTTCACCACCGCGGTGGATAACCAACCGTCTGTAGAGATCGTCATCTATCAGGGCGAGCGTCCTATGGCTGCTCAGAACAAACTGCTCGGCCGCTTCCACTTGGACGGCATCATGCCTGCCCGTCGTGGCGAACCGCAGATCGAGGTAACCTTCGATATCGACGCAAACGGTATCTTGAATGTCACCGCTAAGGATAAAGCTACCGGCAAGGATGCGAAGATCCGTATCGAGGCTTCGAGTGGTCTGTCGGACGACGAGATCAAGCGTATGAAAGCCGAGGCAGAGGCAAACGCTGAGGCTGATAAGAAGGCCAAAGAGCAAGCTGACAAACTCAACAAGGCCGACGCTACGATCTTCCAGACCGAGAAACAACTCGCTGAACTGGGCGATAAGATCCCTGCTGACAAGAAAGCCCCGATCGAGGAAGCGCTCAAGAAACTCAAAGAGGCGTACGAGAAACGCGACGCCGACGAGTGCGAGAAGTACAATAACGAGTTGATGTCCGCTTTCCAGGCCGCTTCCGCAGAGATGTACGCTGCCCAGCAACAGGCTCAACAAGGCGCACAAGCCGGCCCGCAAGGCCCGCAACCGGGTGCTGACAACGGCAATAACAACCCCGGCGCCGAAGACGTAGACTTCGAAGAGGTGAAATAACCTTTGTTAGGTGCTCGGGGCGTCAGACCCGAGATAGAATTCCCCCTCTCTCCCGTAGAGTGGGGGATTTTTCTTTTTCTCTCCGTCCATTTTTCCGGCATTGTATGCCGCTTTATTTCGTTTCTTTCAGGGCGATATTATCGCCCGCTCTCGTCTTTTTTTCTTCTTGTCTGGGCTCGGGCATAGGCAGATTAGCCCTTCGCTGTCCGCCCTCTGCGTGCGGACGGTTATTCGCTACATTCCGTCCTCTGTCTTTGTGTCACGTTTCACGAGGCCACAAACGTCAGAGGCCTGCCCGGAATGTGCTCAATGCGGGTGTAGCCCCTGCGGCGCGGGAAGGGCTGTTTACCTTCGGTGCTGCTTCCATTTTGTCTATTAGTAGGGGATGTTATCCCCGCCTTCGTCCTTTTCCCGCAATTTTATTCGGGCTTTGTTCATTTTGCCGAATACTATTCGGCGCCTTCTTGTGCATTTCGGTCGCATTTTTGCGGCCGTTTTTTCATTTTTATTTGCATATATCAAAAATTCTTTGTAATTTTGCAACGCAAAATTGTTTGATTTATGAAGAAGATTTTTTCACTAATAGTTTTATTGGCCAGCATTTTAGTGGTTAATGCGGCCGTAGTTGAAGGAGAATGTGGTACTGGTCTCACATGGTCACTCGACACACAAGATAGTACTCTTACAATATCTGGCGCGGGTGCTATGGATGACTATTATTCATATAAGAAGTCGCCTTGGGACTATTATTATTCTTATATTGCATACTTATCATTGCCTGAAGGTCTAACAAAAATAGGTAGCCGTGCTTTCTTTGCTTGCAGAAATTTGAAGTCCGTTTCATTCCCGAATAGTCTAGTCTCTATAGGAAGTGAATCCTTCAAGGGGTGTTCTAAATTGACCAGTGTTTCTTTTGGTACTAGCTTTGGGTCTATAGGATCACATGCTTTTGATAAGTGTGTAGAATTAGTTAATTTAACAAATTCAAATTATATTAAGGGTATTGGTAGTTACGCTTTTTCGGAATGTACAAAGTTAACTACCATTGACATGTCTGGAGTCACAGGCATTGCAGACTATGCCTTTAATAAGTGCACTAGTCTCACAGGAATTGAGCTACCAGATGGCCTAATCAATATCGGAAGCAATGCTTTTTATGAGTGCACAGGTCTCACGTCTATAGTTATTCCGAACAACGTTACAAATCTTGGTTCTGCTGCTTTTGCTATGTGTACCAATTTGACATCCGCGACTCTTCCTAATACCATTTTAGATGTGCCGGAAGCTTTATTCACGAGTTGCAGAAGCTTGATAAGTATAGTCATTCCTAATAGTGCGAGGAGCATTGGAAGTAATGCATTTGCAGGATGCTCTGATTTGGCTGACGTGACGTTAGGAGAGAATATTCTTTATTTGTATGATTATGCTTTCTATAATTGTAAGAATTTGACCTCGATCGTAATTCCGGAGAAAGTATACTCTATTTCTAGTACGGCTTTTAAGGATTGTAAGAATATAGTATCTATAACATGGAATGCTAAACATGCTGCAAACGCACAGTATACGTACCCTCAATTTGGCGGTGATAAAACTGCTGTTACTTCTTTTATTTTTGGGGATAAAGTTGAGCATGTTCCTGGTTCTCTATGTTATGGAATGTCTCAACTGCATTCTATCTCTATTCCAGATAGTGTGACAAGCATTGGTGATTATGCTTTTTCGGGCACTCATTTGTACACAGTTTCTATTGGGAGTAGCATTGCAACACTTGGGAGTTCTTGTTTCCCCAATACGGTCACTCAACTGACTGTGAAAGCGGTTGATCCTGCTTCGGGAGGAATTGGGTGCGGAATAAATCCCGCAATATGCACGTTATATGTGCCGCAGGAAAGCGTTGAGGTATATTCCAATACGCTATGGTGGGAGGACTTTTTTGACATCCAACCAATCCCTAATTCCGGCACAGGTATTGATGATGTTTCGCAAGATAATTCCAAGGTCATCAAGTTCGTCCGTGACGGAAAATTACTAATCGAGAGAGACGGATTTGTCTTCAATGCTTTAGGAATACCAATTCGATAATTATTCTATAATAATGATAGCGAGTAGCCACTAAATCAAGTGGTTACTTGTTTTTTATTCTTATTTTTTGACGAAAAAGTTTTTCGCATTTTTTTTATTTCATACTTGTACGGATAGTTGAAAGGCAGTAATTTTGCCACAAAAACTAAAATTTTATGACAATGAGTACTATTTTGAAATTAAGTGACGCACTTGAAGTGCTTAGTAAAGTTTGTAAGACGGCAGAGTCCGTTCATTCACCTGTATGTGTTCAAAATCGTGGTCAATGGAACAATCTTAATCACATTGAGATTTTTAACTTTAGTGGCCATCTGGTTAAAAATGTGGCCATTCGAATTATGGATTTGCCTGATGATTGCTGGTGGGAGAACCCTGGCAATTCGGATAGACAAGTCTTAATCATTTCCTACCTTGAGCCAAGAAATCATACGGAGCATGAATTAATGTACGCCTATTGTGGTTGTGACATGGATGTACAGTTGCATATATCTTGGGAAGATTGGCTTGGAATCAAGCATTCCGACACCAAATACCTACATTTAAAAGGGTTGTGATGTTGAACATCTGTATGCGCCCGAGCCAACCCCTCGGGCGTTTTTATTTTTCTTCCATTTTCTTCCTCCAATATTTGCATATGTGGGATTTTTGTTGTACCTTTGCACCGTTTTTGTTGGGGCGGAACGACGGTCAAACGACGGTTAAGCGACAGTCGAGCGACAGTCAAAGCCAAGGTAAGACCTCTGTCTAACCCCAAACGAGCCCAAATTTATATACAATACTATATTATATATATAATACATTTAAAAATCATCTTTTTTATGTCAGAAATCAAAACATCATCAGGCATTGATGAAATCCGCGGCAAAACCGATGGCCGTAGTAGGGGCTATTTTTACATGCGAAATGGCAAACAATTCTATCGCGAGCGTGACGAAGACTATCAAAAGAATCAGTCTCCGCGCCAGAAATGGAACTCTGCTGCCTTTAAATATGCCAATTCCCAACTCAAACTCCTAACCTCTCCGGAAGCCAAGGCGCAACTGGCTGCCGACTTCGAAGCTGCGAACCACATCGCCTCTAACGGTAAGACCTACACCACTGTCCGTTCGTGGAAATATAATTCACTCATTCACGATTATAAACAAGCGCACCCCTTTGTGCAATAAAATTAGTTTTTTTCGTATTTTTATTTGCATATGTCAAAAAAATGTTGTACCTTTGCAGTCGCAAAGGTCTTTAACTCTTTAACTCGTTAATTCTTTAACTCTTTAAATAATAACGCTTATGAACAAGAAAATCAACATCATGGCTACCCTCAAGGACGGTGTAGCTATCGCAGGCTTGAATTTCCTCAGCCTTATTCTCGTTACGCTGCTGTACCTCGTTACGATCTGGATCCCGTATCTGAACGTAGGTACCACGATCGCTATGTCTTCTCTGCCCGCAGAGTTGGCAAAGGGCAACATGATCAACCCGCTCTTTATCTTCGAGTCGAAGTATCGCCGTAACATGGGTGAGTTCTTTATCCTCATGGCCCTCATGACCGGTGCTATCAGTGTCGGCTTCATGTTCATGGGTATCCCGGGCCTCGTGATCTCTATCGCTTGGAACTATGCGACTGTGCTCTTTGTGGACAAGAATATGTCTGCCCTCGACGCGCTGCGCGAGTCCAACCGTATCACCTATGGTAACAAATGGCGTATCTTCGGTGCGGAGTTCCTGATTGCTTTCGCGCTGGGTATCGTTGTCGCTATCATCGGTGGTATCTTCGGCATCGGTAATATAGGCTGGCTCGAGGCTATCGGTACGATCATCAACGTGATCCTCGTGATCTTCATCGTTCCCGCTATCTTCGGTGTGGACGCTTCTATCTACCGTCAGCTCACTTCCGGTGAGATCCTTGGCGCAGAGGAAGAACCCGCTGCTCCGGCTCCGGCACCTGCTCCCGCTCCTGAAGCTCCGAAAGCCGAGGAAGCTCCGAAACCCAAAGCTCCGCGTGCTAAAAAGCCGAAAGCTGAATAAGCTTACACGCGTATAGGCGCGCACGCGCACGTTCCTTATAATAGCGTGTATGCGTACGTAAAAATGCCTCTTTCTTCGCGAAAGGGGCTTTTTTTTAGCAAATCGCCCAAAATGTTCAAAAAAACGCAAAAATTAAAAGTGCTGATAATCAGGCACTTACAAAGAAAGTGCATTTTTTCTTGCATTTTTTTGCAAAAATATTTGGTCAGTTCAAAAATTTGTAGTACTTTTGCATCCGCTTTCGCCCAAAAATTGGACGGGGGTAAAAATGATCTTTGAAAGATTGTCTATTATAACAAGATGTAGTACAAGAACTGAAATAGGTTCCCGAAAAAATTCTACACTTGATAAATCGATTATTCTGAGCTATCTTATAATTTCTTTTACAACGAAGAGTTTGATCCTGGCTCAGGATGAACGC